>JAMPFJ010000002.1 GCA_023664535.1 Bacteroidales bacterium | reverse complement strand
AAAACATACCAAAATCTTTTCAAAAATCAGCTTGACATATCACCAGATTGCTCCATTTTTGTTTTATTCGGATACAATATTTTGCAGCCAGATTCCCTTTTTCACCAGAATAAATCCTACGATACATTTGATAATATCACCAACCTGTACAAGAATATAAATGGCAATTACCGGAAGAGAGGTAAAATGGCTTAAGGTAAATGCAATCAGCACGCTGACGCACCAGATAAATACGCTGTCAAACAAAAAGGTGATGATGGTCTTTCCGCCAGAGCGCAGGGTAAAATAAGAGGCGTGCAGAAAAGCATTTTGCGGCATAAAAATGGCGGTAACCATGATAAATTGTTTTGCCAGCAGCTTTGTCTCGGTATTGGTATGGTAAAGCATTGGAAAAACCGGTGCCATAACGAGCATCACCAGTGCTACAAGGGTACAGCAGGCGACGGAAAAGGCAATCATCTTATTATCGGTATCCCGTGCCTTTTCCATATCTCCGGAGCCAAGAAGCTGTCCCACAATAATGGCTACGGAGTCTCCCAGGGCGATAAAGACAATATTAAATACGTTATTGATGGTGTTGGATATGTTTAACCCCGCCACTACATTAAGTCCGCGAACCGAATAGCACTGGGTAAGCATTGCCATTCCCGCCGCCCACAGGGTTTCGTTCAAAAGCAGGGGAGTACCTTTTGCCAGAATTTTTGCTACCAGAAAAACGGGCACCTTTAAGGTCTGGTAAAGCCCTTTGGCAAAAGCATTTTTTTCCGGATTGCGGTGCGTCCAGGTTACGATAATCAATACCTCGATATAACGGGAGAGCACCGTTGCTATGGCGGCGCCCTGTACACCCAGCGCCGGAAAGCCGAATTTTCCGTAAATCAGGATATAATTAAACAAAAGATTAACCAGGACGGAGACAATTCCGGCTTTCATGGGAAGGACGGTTTCGCCGCATTCCCGGAGCGTGCTGGAGTAAACCTGTCCCAGCATAAATGCAGGAAGCCCAATTAGCATAATCATCAGGTACTGCCTGCCGTAGATAAGGGTTGCCGCCGCCTCGGCAGTACCGCCGTCGCCTTTTAAGTACAGATGAATCAAGGGGGTCCCCGCTGCAGCAAAAAGCGTAATTGTGGCTGCGGTAAGGAATAACGCCATCCAGAGCTTAAAACGGAAAGTATTGCGCACACCCTCGGTATCCTTCTGCCCATAATACTGTGCGGTGAAAATCCCTGCACCGGATACTCCGCCGAAAATGCAAAGATTATAGACAAAAATCAGCTGATTAACGATGGCGGCGCCGGACATCTGCTCCGTGCCAATCTGTCCAATCATAATATTGTCCAGAAGCCCTACAAAGTTAGTGATTCCGTTTTGCAGCATAATGGGAACGGCAACTGCCAGCACCATTTTATAAAATTGTTTATCACCGATGAAACGGCGAAAAAATCTTTGCTCTTTTGTTTTTGCGCTCATCTTGGTTCTCCGTCCTGTAATTTTCGATTATTTCATTAAACCATTTGTTATGGCGGATGTCAACTGATATATTTTTTTGGATAAAATCCGATGCCTGATAATAGACAAGGCAATACCAATCTGTTATGATGGGAAAATATTAGGATTAAGAGGGGGACGGATGAAGATATCCGTAAAGTGTAATGAAGAAAGAGAAAAGCAGAAATTCATTTTCAGGTTTCTGTATTTTAACCGGCTGGATTGTAAAGCCGTCTGTGGTGATTGAGGAAGCTTATTTAGGGAGACAGCCTCTTTACAAAGAATCAATCTTTTTTTTCAGCCGTTCAAATTGTTCGGCTTCCTGTTTGGCAATTTCCTCCGGGGTATGCATTGCATAATACGATGGAGGATATGCCGGGAGGTCATACGAAGGAGAATACGTCCAGAGTATGTCCAGAATGAAATATTCTAATTTTACTGTTGCACTCCTAAACGTATTACCACCCTCTTTCTTAAAAAATTTCTTAACTTAAATAATAAAACTTGCAATTTAAAATGTCAATAGAAAATATTGTAAAAATGAAAAAAAGGAATTTACATGTGTCATTTTTTAATCACCCGGAGCCTTCCATGCTTTTCCATAAATCTGATTTCCGTGTCATCCCTGCCTGTTTTAAGAATAAACTGGTTTAATCCGTTAAAAAGGACAGAGATTTCCTTTGTAAATTGTCCGGCAGCGGAGGGAAACTCATTGATAATCAGGCTGGCGCTGTATTTTTGGATGAGCTCGCTGGTAGTCATAAGACCGATTCCGCTTCCAGAATCATCTGCATGGGTGGTGATTTGCTTCAGACCGAAAAAGCGGATAATCTCTTTATCAAAGGGAATCCCGCTGTCGAATATACTAATGGAACAGGCATTGGAAATTTTGCCGAAATGGATTAAAACTGAGTGTCCGCCGTTACATTCCGTGGCGGTCAGTGCATTTTCAACCAAATCTGCAATCAATGTATTTACATCCTGTTCTTCAATAACGTGGTTGATAAAACCGGTTAATTTACCGGATACGATAGTGTTTAAGCCGATTTTCTTTTCGGATGCTTTTTGCTGCATATATTGGAGCAGATTGTCGGTACTGGTTATTCCGGTAGAAGCCAGCTTCTGGCAGTGATGATTCTGGAGCTGTAAAATGTTTTTCCGCTCGGAAGAGATTTTCTGCAATTCAATAAGCAGCTGATTTCCGGTGCCGATGATATCCGCAGCATCCTTTGCCGGAGAAGTAAGGTATGTTTTAACGGCATATTCCATTGCAGGAATTAATTTATTGTCTTTATGGATAATTTGGGAAAGCCGCCTGTTTTCCTGTTCCAATTCGGTGATATATTGTGATTTTTTTTCAAGCAGGGTATTTAAGTCTGCCATACTGCGGTCGTGAAGCCGGTCAAGGTAAGTTCTGGTGATATGGTTATGCCAGTAGAGATAAATTAAGATGGTACAGAAATAGATGATGACAAAGAGATACAAGTAGTAAATATCATAATTGTTATTATTTAAAAAGCTGCCAAGAAATAAAACTGCGCTGCAAATGAAAACGCCAATGCTCCGGTAAAAGGGATTTTTTAGAAAAGGCATCCCTTTTTTTAACCGTTTGCTGAAAAACGGCAGCGGCATTGCAAGGAGAATAACCAGAGCGACCAGCAGCTGAATAAGTATATGGTTATCGTGACTGGCGGGAAAAAGAATGACAAGGAGGATTGAGATAACCGTTGTGGATAAGGTAAACAGGGTATAGCTGATACCGTAGGAAATGATGACGGCAGGGACAGAGACAGATAACGGAGTTTCCGTGTAACAGGACAAAAGCGGAATGGTGGACAGAACCAGCAGAGGAATGGAAAGACAGGGGGAATGGAGCTCGATAAAAATGGAAAAAGAAGAAAGAAGTATGGGGAAAGTGGAAATAAAGAGGGGGTTTTTTCTTCTGGGCAAAGGGATTAGCAGTTTGAAATAATAGTAAACGGCACAAAAAACCAATATGACATTTTTAATAAAAATCTGCATAGCTACTCCTTTAGACCAATAAAATATAATGAAAAATGTATACGTTTTTCCAATGTCAATATATCGGTATTTCATGTATGCTTTTCTTACTAAAAATAAAGGAGGAAAGCAACGATGTGGAAAGAAATCTGGAGACTGATGTGTGATATTATTGCAGGACGATAAATATCAGGGCTGCTGCATGATGGGGGATTGCCGGAATAATTTTGGCAAAGCCGGAGGTGCGGCAGCCTGAATCAGCTGAAATTTTCAATTTTTGTGGCGTAATAATAAATAAATTCAGTCAGAGTCGGTACTCCTTTTTCTGAACTGATTTTTGCGGTGTAATGTTTAAGCAGTTCATCAATGTCATTCGTGCGCCATGCCTTGTTAATTGCATTTTGCATTGCGCGCTCCACGCTGGAATCGGTCTTGCCGTATTTTTGCCCGATGGAAGCGCAGAGATTACATTTGCGATTGCGGATAACCAGAAGAATGGCGTCCGTTAAATATTTATAACCGATTACCTTTGGACTGATTCCGATTTTGTCCAGCTCCATAGTAATCAGGCGGTTCAGTCTTTTTTCCTGTTTGTGGGGGGATTCGTGCGCCGCATAACCGGGATGCCGGTGTTGATGGCTTTGCTGGATAATCTCCTTCATCATGATTAAAAAATCAAGTACCTTCTGCTCGGAGTAGTCCTGCTGATGCTTGAACATAATAAAATCAGCACCAAGCTTTCTGGCATATTCATATATGGTGCTGCTGGAATTATTGGTTGAAATTAGAATGAACGGTTTAAAGTCGGGGGATAAATCATTAAGCCCCTGCAAAAACAATAAGCCGTTTCCTTTGCCTTGATTTAACTCCAAATCAAGAATTACCACATCGGGAAGATATTCAATTACCAGCTCCAGCGCCTTGGAAGAGCTGTCGGTGGCGGACAATATGGTAACGCCGTCGGTTGTTTCGGCACATTCAGTAAATCTTTTGCAGGTATCTTTATCATCCTCGATTAGGATAATGTTCAGGTCACGATTCATCTTGGGTATTCCTTTTCCGTGGTAATCTGGGTTAGAATAAGTTACAATTATATTATATAACAAAACGTAACAAAATCCAACAAAATATAACAGGAATCTCCACAGGAAACCGTTTTGGCTTATCCGATACCTTTTGGGTATACGGAAGTATTTGATATAGGCATTTGCTGTTTGTGCAAAATTATATTATGATATAAAAGAAAAATAAACGAGTAAAGAAGGGATGGAGGGTATTATGGTAACAAAGGATTTTCAAAATCTCAAATTATCGGCTCTTGGTATGGGAGCGATGCGTCTGCCGGTTTTTGACGGTGACGATACGAGGATTGATGAGGCAAAGGCAGAGGAAATGATTGGCTATGCCATGGAACAGGGCATCAACTACTATGACACGGCATGGGGATACCATGGAGGAAATTCAGAGCTGGTTATGGGAAAATTGCTAAAAAAATATCCCCGGGACAGTTATTATCTGGCGTCAAAATTTCCGGGATATGACCTTTCCAATATGGACAAGGCAGAGGAAATCTTTGAAAAACAGCTGGAAAAGTGCGGCGTTGATTATTTTGATTTTTATTTGTTTCATAATGTCTGTGAGATGAACATTGATGCCTATCTCGACGAAAAATATGGCATTTTCCAGTATTTAATGAAGCAAAAAGAAAACGGGCGGATTCGCCATCTCGGCTTTTCTGCTCATGGAAGCGATAAAGTGATGAGGCGTTTTCTGGAAGCATACGGTGAACATATGGAATTTGCCCAGATTCAGTTAAATTATGTGGACTGGACATTCCAGGGGGGGAAAGCGAAGGTAGATTTGTTAAATGAATACAACATTCCCATCTGGGTAATGGAGCCGTTACGGGGCGGCAGGCTGGCAAAGCTGCCGGAGGAAGCGGAAGCAAAGCTGAAAGGGCTGCGGCAGCAGGAAGAAGTACCGGCATGGGCATTTCGTTTTTTGCAGACTATACCGGGGGTGGTTATAGTGCTTTCCGGAATGTCCGATTTCCGGCAGCTACAGGAAAATATCAAAACCTATGAGACGGATAAACCGTTAACCGAAGCGGAGATGCATACCCTTTTGGAAATAGCGGGAGGTTTATTAAACGGCATTCTCCCCTGTACAGCCTGCCGTTACTGTGTCAGCCATTGTCCGAAAGGACTGAATATTCCGGAGCTTCTGGAGCTTTATAACGAACATACCTTTACCGGAGGCGGTTTCCTTGCGCCGATGGCGCTGATGGCTGTCCCGGAGGAGAAGCGTCCGGCAGCCTGTGTCGGGTGCCGAAGCTGTGAAGCGGTATGCCCGCAGCAGATTAAAATATCCGAAGCGATGACGGACTTTACCGAAAAGTTAAAGGGATAATTCAGATAAAAAGAGCTTAGAATAAAATAATAAGAAAATGAATTGGAGGAACAGTGATGGAATATGCCAAATTGGGAAATTCAGAGCTGAAGGTTTCCAGAATCTGTATGGGATGTATGGGCTTTGGCGTTGCTGCCGAGGGAATGCATGCGTGGACCTTACCGGAGGATGCTTCCAGAGAAATTATTAAGCAGGGCTTGGAAGCGGGAATTAATTTTTTTGATACGGCAATGGGGTATCAAAACGGAACCAGTGAAGAATTTGTCGGACGCGCTATCCATGATTTCGCAAAGCGGGAGGACGTTGTCCTGGCAACAAAATTTGTGCCGAGGTCAGCGGAAGAGATAGAGCAAAAGGTCAGCGGGCAGCAGCACGTTGAAAAGCTGCTGGATGCAAGTCTTAAGCGGATGAATTTGGATTATCTTGATTTATATATCTGTCATATGTGGGATTACCATACGCCGATTGAGGAAATCATGGAGGGGCTTCACCGTGTGGTACAGGCGGGAAAAGTGCGGTATATCGGCATATCGAATTGTTATGCATGGCAGATTGCCAAGGCAAATGAGATTGCCAAAGCGAATGGCTGGGAACAGTTTATCTCCGTTCAGGGACATTATAATCTGATTTTCCGGGAAGAAGAACGGGAAATGGCGGGATATTGTGCGGAAGAAAATATTGCGATGACACCGTATAGCGCATTGGCAGCGGGAAGGCTTGCAAAACGTCCGGGAGAAACTTCAAAGCGGCTGGAACAGGATAGTTATGCCAAAGGAAAATATAATGCTACTGCCAGCCAGGATGCGGAGATTATCAATCGTGTGGTGGAGTTGGCAGAGAAAAAGGGAGTTTCCATGACGGAAATCTCATTGGCATGGCTGCTGACAAAGGTTACATCGCCGGTGGTGGGAGCAACTAAGCCGCACCATATTGACGGGGCGGTAGCCGCAACGGAGGTAAAATTAACGCCCGGGGAAATTGCTTATTTGGAGGAACCCTATGTACCCCATGCCCTTGTGGGAGTGATGGCACAAAACCATTGAGAATAACGGGACATTGTGCAGATTGGTTGATTTTTCTGCACAGTTATGATAGATTTAGGGAAAAAGAATAAAGAAGAGATTTTCTTTGCCGCCGGGTAAAGAAGTTATGCACTGGATTTCATGTCGTTAGGCCTTAGAAGACATGAATTTCGGTGCATTTTTGTTTGAATAAGAGGAGGAAGCGATGGATTGTGCTAAAGAATATGCAAAATATGTGGCATTAAATGTACTGGGAATGATAGGGTTGTCCTGTTATATTCTGGCGGATACCTATTTTGTGGCGAAAGGACTGGGAAGTAACGGATTGGCAGCGTTGAATCTTGCCATTCCGATTTACAGTTTTATTCACGGATGCGGCCTGATGCTGGGAATAGGAGGTGCGGCAAGATATTCGATGTTGAAGCATCAGGAGCCGGAAAAGGAAGCCGGAAGAAATCGTATTTTTACGCATACGATGCTTTTGGCAGGCTGCTTTGCAATCTGCTTTATGGCGGCAGGATTTCTGGGAGCAGGGATGGTTACCCGGCTGCTGGGCGCTGATGAACATGTTTTTTCCATGTGCAAAACCTATTTACAGATATTACTGGTATTTTCGCCGGCATTTTTAACCAATGATGTCCTGCTGTGCTTTGTGCGCAATGACGGGGCACCGGGACTGGTAATGGCGGCAATGCTGGCTGGAAGCTTTTCCAACATTATTTTGGATTATTTTTTTATTTTCCGTCTGCATATGGGGATTTTCGGGGCGGTATTTGCTACCGGTCTGGCTCCGGTAATCAGTCTTGCCGTGTTGGCATCATTTTTTGCCAGAAGGAAGAACCAATTCCATTGGATAAGCGGAAGGCTGCGGTTAAGGCTTTGGGGATATATTTTTTCCGGAGGCTTTCCTTCTTTGGTTGCAGAGCTCTCTTCCGGAATTGTCATGATGGTTTTTAATGCGATTATATTGAAGCTGCGGGGAAATATCGGCGTCGCGGCGTATGGAGTGATTGCAAACCTCTCCCTTGTGGTTATTGCCGTGTATACCGGGATTGCCCAAGGGGTACAGCCGCTGTTCAGTAAATATTATGGAAGAGGGGAAACAAAGAAAGTGCAGTCCATATTCGGATATGCTGCCGGCACGGTAATCATTTTATCCGGAATACTTTATTTTGGGGTGCTTGGCGGAGCGGAGGGTATTGTTTCGGCGTTTAATCATGAGGGAAGTAAAGCGCTGCAGAAAATTGCGGTGGAGGGAATGAAATTATATTTCACCGGCGGCATTTTTGCGGGGCTTAACATTATTTTATCGATATACTGTGCGTCAACCAATAAGGCAAAACCGGCAGGGATAATTTCCGTACTCCGTGGATTTGCGTTAATTGTACCGGTGACATATCTGCTGTCCGGAATATGGGGGATGACAGGGCTCTGGCTGGCGTTTCCGGTTACTGAACTGGCGGTAAGCCTGGTGGGGGTGTGCTGTATGCACAGCATGAAAAAATAAGGAAATACCTGTCGGCGGGTCTTTATAAAAAATGAAAATAAGAGTATAATAAAACGACTGCATTTGTTAAATGTTGATTGTGGATGATAAAACAGAGGAGTTATTATTGATGAAAATCTGTATCATTTTTACCGGTGGAACAATAGGAAGCAGAGTAGATGGGGATGGACGGATTACCACAAAGGGAAGCCCGCCGTACCGGCTGCTGGAGCTGTATCAGGATATGGATGACGCTGGCGTGGAATTTGTGGTGGAAGAACCCTATTCTATTTTAAGTGAGAATCTGGCGGCAGAGAATATACAATGCCTGATTCAATGTGTGAACCAGGCGGCAGGGAGAGAGGATATTGACGGGATTATCATCACCCACGGAACCGATACGCTTCAGTACAGCGCTGCACTGCTGAGTTATCTGTTTGGCGGGTTGTCCATTCCCATTGTATTGGTATCTGCCGATTATCCCCTTGCCGATTTGCGCTCCAACGGATTGGATAATTTTAACTATGCGGTAGAATTTATACGGGGAAAATACGGAGACGGCGTATTTGTCAGCTATACGAATAAAGGAGATGTGCCGGTTATTCATCGGGGAACCCGGCTTTTACGGCATCAGCCCTTATCGGCGGATGTATTCAGCGTCCGGAACACATGGTATGGACGGTTTGAAAACGGTCGTTATAAGAAAAATCCGGCATATAGGGTGCGGGAAGGATTGACTGCCATAGCGGACAACCTGCAAGAGATAAAGCTGAATGAATTTTCCGGGGTGACAAGAATTTCTCCCTGTGTGGGAATGGCATACCCTGCGCTTTCGGAGGAGACAAAGGCGGTTTTGCACGAGAGCTTTCACTCCGGAACAATCGCAATCAGTAAAGAGCTGAAACGGTTTGCAGCTGAGGCGCGTGAACGCGGAATCCCGATTTTTTTATCCGGGCTTTCGGAAAGTGAAAATGAGTATGAAACCGTACAGGGCTACAGGAAGCTGGGCGTGCAGCCGCTATGCGAAAGCTCGCCGGTTTCTCAATATTGTAAGCTGTGGCTTGCGGTGAGCAACGGAATAAATATAGACAGAATAATGAAAATTTCTGTGGCGGAGGACTTTATTTAAAGGATGCCTTTCACAGGTGGAAAACTTACCGGCATGACAAAACGTACTACGAACAGAGAATTATTTTAGTAATAATACCATATTGGAAAAATACGATAATCATGGTAGAATTGGTAATATATCGGGAGGAGAAAACAAAGGAATAAGCAGGGGTTAATATGGGACGGTTTATGATTGTGTCTAAGGCTGACCGGCTGGCAGATTACAAGAAGATTGCAAAGGATTACGGGGTCAGCTTTGAGATTAATGATTTTTATTATCCAACAGTACTGGATGATGTACAAATACAGAAACGGATAGTGGAGCAGTATCAGCGGGCAGGGATTCCGGAGAACAGTACCATGCATGGGGCATTTTTCGATATAGTACCGTTCAGCCAGGATGAAAGGATTCGGGAGGCTTCAAGATTCCGGATGAGGCAGAGCATGGATATCGCACGGCTTCTTGGAGTAAAGGGAATCGTATTTCATACGAACTGTAATCCGATGTTATCCAGTAAGGAATATGACGATAATGTGATTGAGCAGTCGGTGTCCTATCTGGGGCAGCTGCTGGAGGAGTATCCCGGAATACAGATTTATTTGGAAAATATGTTTGATGCTGCCCCTGAAATTTTAGCAGGCATTTCTGACCGGTTGTCGGTATATGACAACTATGGTGTATGTCTGGATTATGCACACGCCAGCATATTTGGTACGTCCATGGATGACTGGGTGGAGAGCCTGTCGCCGTACTTGAAGCATATACATATCAATGACAATGATTTGAAAAGGGATTTGCATCTGGCTGTAGGCGCAGGGAAAATTGACTGGAGCCGGTTTAAACAATATTATCACGGCTATTTCGACCGGTGCAGCGTGCTGATAGAAACCGTATTGCCGGAGGCGCAGATTCAGTCGCTGCAATTTATAAAAGAAAATATTGTAGACATAATCAAAGAATGATGCGGGAGGGATAAATTTGGAGCATAAAAAGCCATTACAGGCAGAAGAATTATTGGAAAAGATATTTTATTATATGAATCAGCTTGTGGATGAGAAAGGCTTCTCCTCTACGATATTGTTGCTTACGGATATGGGAAGAACTCTGGTAAACTCCGAGCGTGCATCCTTCTGGTATTGGGATAGGGGAAAGAAGCAGTACTGGACATTGGCAGCGCTGGGAAGCGAACGGATTATTGTGCCGGAGGGAGCCGGAATTGTGGGGGCGTCTATTCGGGAAAATAAGACAATCGTGATAAATAACCCTTATGAGGATGAAAGATTTAACGCCGAGGTGGACAGGGAAACCGGATTTATTACAAAATCTATTTTATGCATGCCGGTGAAAAATGCCAAGGGGGAAGTTATTGGCGCTTATCAGGCAATCAATAAGCTGGATGAAAACGGACAGAGTGATTTTAATGACCGGGATGTGGGGCGGCTTACGATGGCTGCCGTATATTGCGGGAAAACCCTGGAATCCCATCTGCTGTATCATGAGGCGCAGGTTGACCAGCTTACCGGTCTGAAAAACAGGAGGGGATTTTACGAGTATTACAGCGACTATGTCCGTCCGAAATTTCAAAACGGTCCGGCATCCGTTATCATGTGTGATGTTGATTTTTTCAAGAAAGTAAACGATACCTTTGGACATAATGCAGGCGATGCGGTACTCATCCATGTTGCGGATATGTTGCGGCAGGGTGCGGCAGGGCAGGGAGAGGTAATCCGCTGGGGCGGAGAAGAATTTGTATTATTATTTACGGAGATGGCACTGGAACAGGCGGCAGATTTAGCGGAAAGAATACGAAGTAATATGGAAAAAGCGGTTTGCCGTTTTGAAGAACTGGACATTCAGATTACCATGTCTTTCGGTGTCAGCGAGCTGGACGCTTCTGCGACGCCGGATGTCAATATAGAACATGTAGACGCCAAGCTTTACGAGGCAAAAGCCACCGGCCGGAATAAGGTTGTGTGGTGAGACAGAATAGGAGGAACTAAACGTGGCAGAAAAGAAATATGTTTTTGTCAGCTATAGCTCCCGGGATGGAAAGTATGTTAATCCGATAGTAAAACTGTTAGAGGAAAGTGGGATTTACTGCTGGAAAGCACCGGAGATGATACCTGCAGGCTCCAGCTATGCAAGAGAAATCCCAAGGGCGATTAAAGATTGCAGTGTATTTTTGCTTATGCTGTCTAAAACCTCGCAGGATTCCATTTGGGTAGAAAAGGAAATAGACAATGCGATATCGAACCGGAAAGATATTATTCCCTTTCAACTGGATGAGACTCCATTGAACGAGACCTTCCGCTTTTATCTGAATAATGTGCAGATGATTTCCTATCTGCAAAATCCGAAAGAGGCGAAGAAGGAGTTAAAAAATCAGATTAGCTGTTTATTGGGGCTTGGAGATGCGCAGGATGCTTCGGTTAAGGAATTTTCAGAGGAGGCTGACACAGCAAATGCAAACCAGCAGGAGATAGCCTGGGGAAAAAACGCAAGGAAGAGCTTTGCCAGGAGACCGGGTAATTCCAATGCGCTGCGGATTAACCGGATTCCCCTGGAATGCGCATGCTGTGGAAGCCGTGCGCTGGATAATATTTCCATGGGTATATATCGCTGCCGGCAGTGCGGACTGGACAATTTTGACGATTTTCAGACAATTCGCAATTATCTGGATAAGGTTGGAAATGCTTCGGCAGTGGTAATTGAGCGGGATACCGGTGTACCTAAACGGGTTATTGATTATTTTTTCCGTGAGGAATATTTGGAAATACCCAAAAATTCTCCGGTGCGCGTGCCCTGTGAGCGATGCGGTGCGCCAATCCGGACCGGGGTTTTGTGCGAGGAGTGTAAAAAGAAAAAGACGGATAAAAATGATAATGATAGAAGAGGTTCATGGCATTCCATATGGTGACAGAAAAAGATGGGCAACGTTTATGGGATTTGCGGGAATGACAACAGGCGGAGATTACGATGGAGAAAATTATCTGGGTAATAGGAAGTAATCGAAAGGATATGATAGAGACGCAGCGGCAGATTAATGCTATCGGGAGTATGCGGGCATTTTGCATGCTCTCCTTTGAAGCCGTACAAAAGGCAGGTACTGCACAAAGTATCGGACAGCATTCCCGAATCAGCACGCCTTCTCTGATTATACTGGACTATGAAATGTCAAAGGAAGAGGATTTCCAGTCCTTGTCCTATCTGAAAAAGCAACAGGCACTGGCGGGAGTGCCTCTGTTTTTTATGGTGGAAAACCGCACGCAGGAAATAGACGATGAGTGTTATATAAAGGGTGCGGTAGTCGTGCTGCAAAAGCCTTTTTCCCAATCGGGAATCCTCAGGATAGAGAGAACGGCATGGCAGCATGAGGTGACGAGAAATTATGAAAAAATGCTGCAAAAGCAGGCGGTGGATTTGCAGGCGGCAAGAGAAATTGTGAGACTGAATCAGCAGCTCAAATCCAGAAATGAATTGTTGTACCAGATTTTCGGACGGTATTTTTCCGATGGAGTGGTAGATGTTATTCTGGAGCATCCGGAGGGGGCGGTTATAGGCGGCGAGAAGCTGGAATTAACAGTGATGATGTCTGACCTGCGCGGGTTTACCTCCCTGTCGGAGGAAATCGAGCCGGAGTCGGTGACCAATATATTGAATTTTTATTTTGAAAAAATGATGGAGGCAATTACCCAGTACCATGGCACGGTAATCGAATTTCTCGGGGACGGTATTTTGGCGGTATTTGGAGCGCCCCTGCCTTCCAATCAGCAGACGGAGGATGCGGTTGCGGCGGCAATCACCATGCAGAATCTGATGGGAGAGGTAAACCGATATTGTTTAAAAAACGGATATGCGTCATTGGAAATGGGAATCGGTCTGCACCGGGGGGAAGCATTTATCGGGAATGTCGGCTCCGAGAAAATGATGCGCTATAATGTAATCGGAAAGGTGGTAAATGAATGCTCACGGATTGAAAGCTACAGTGTCGGCGGGCAGGTGTTAATTTCCAGTGAAAGCCTGAATGCAGTCTCCTGTCCGGTGGAGATACATAACCAAATGGAAATCACAGCGAAGGGAGTCCAAAAGCCGGTTACGGTCAGTGAAGTGATTGGAATAGGCGGCGAATACCAGTGCCACATTGAAAATGTGGAATTTGACGTGATGAATCCGGTGAATATATGGGTGGTCTTTAATCTTTATCCGATTGAGGGAAAGCTGATAAAGGAGAATCCTATTCCGGCACGCTTGATTGAATGTTCCCATAAACGTGCGGTGGTAGAATTGGAGGATTTTCAGGCAGAACTAAAAAATTATTCAGATGTTGAAATTTTTGCAGCAGGTAAGGAAGGACATGCAATTTTTACCGGGGTATATGCAAAGGTGGTGGAACGCCATTTTAATCTGGTTACTTTGCATTTCACCCATGTCAGTCGGAGTTTTCAGGCATTTTCCGATACACTGCAGGAGGAGTAGAATATGCAGTCAGAACAATATGGATTCGATAAAATACAAGTGAATGAAGGTTTGTTAGAAAACGGGCAATGTTATCAATATCGAAAAGAATCATTGGTGGTAGCGGAGGCGACCGATAAGCTGCTGGAATGGCTGCCCGGGAATCTTGAGGATTTGGTCTGGGAGGACGCAACAAAGGAGGTCTGCCAGAAGCTCTTAAAGCAGACAGACTGCCATTTCCTCTTGATAATGTGGAGAGAAAAGGAGGAGGAGCAGCTGCTGTTTTTCAGCGACAGGAAACGGGTGCGGGCTTTGGAATTTCTGGATTATCTTATTTTTGAGTTTGGATTGGTAAGAGGAAACGGTGAATGTGCTACCGGCAGGATATCCTCTGCCGTTTTATCGGTGAAAATGGCGGGAATGGATTTAAAGGATACCACGGATTATTTTCTGAAAAAGGCAGCGTCCTATTTTGAGGATTGTGACTGGATTGAGGCGGGAGAGTATGCAAGGATACATGGTCAGGAGATTATGGGACTTCCTGTGTATACTAAGCGGCGTATTGCCTGGGCTGTTGTGAAAAGTACGGATGTAGTGGAAAACGGACGGCAGTTTCGTATGAAATCCCTGGAAAATGAATCCGGTCTTATCATTACTGCCAGTGAAAACAGCTATATTATGATAGGATGCCGTGGGGAAATTTATGATATCAGCCGGAAAAAATTTGAAAATACCTATGAAGAGACAGAGGAGACATTGGATGTTTTTGAGCAGATGTTAGATTTTCTTCCGGCAATCGAGACAGTGCCGGATGGAGAATATATCAGTTTAGACGAGGTTGCACATCTTTGCTATCCCAAGCCGGGAGCCGGCATTTATGGCAGGGAACTGGAAAAGTGGACAAAAATTTTTCCGGTGAACGGAAGTGAAGAGTATTTTCTTGGAAAGCCCGGAGATTATATGGCAGTGCGAATTGATGATTTTAGCGACAGTTATATTATTCAACGGGATATCTTTGAACAGACCTACGAGAAAAAGGAATAAAGGAGATAAAAAAGAGCCTCCGCACAGAGAAAAGCTTTATGCGGAAGCCTTTTTTATTGCCGTTTTTGGAGGTTGTCTAACCCCTATTTATCCTTAATTTCACTGTGAAGCGTCTGCAGGGATTTGATTTCACCGGTCTGGTGGTTCTTTACATAGTGAATCCCGTCTGCCGTAGCCTTTGCAGCAGCAATGGTAGTCATATAGGGAACCTTTGCCTTGATTGCCGCTTTTCTTAAATAGCTGTCGTCATTTACACTGTCCTTGCCCACCGGAGAATTGATAATTAAATCAATATTCCCGTTGGTAATCATGTCTAAAATGTTGGGACGTCCCTCATAAAGCTTCTTCACTTTTGTGGCAGGGATGCCGGCATTATTTATCAGCTCGTAGGTGTTGCCGGTAGCAATGATGTCAAATCCGTCCTCCGAAAAGCTTCTGGCAACCTCCACCACTTCCTCCTTATCCTTGCGGTTTACGGAAATCAATACGGTTCCGGCAAGGGGAAGCTTGGATTGAACGCCCTCCTGAGCTTTGAAAAATGCCTCGCCATAAGAAGGGGATAATCCCAGTACCTCGCCGGTGGAACGCATTTCGGGTCCGAGTACAGGGTCAACCTCCTGGAACATATTAAACGGAAATGCTGCTTCCTTTACTCCGTAATACGGAATATCCTGTTCCTTAAGTGCAGGAACAGGGGAAGGTCTGCCGGTAAGTTCACTGGTGATAATATCGGTAGCTAAAGGCACCATGCGGATGTTGCAGACCTTAGATACCAGAGGCACGGTACGGGAAGCTCTTGGATTAGCCTCCAATACATAGACTTTACCGTTTTCAATGGCATACTGCATATTCATCAGTCCCTTTACATGCATTTCCTCGGCAATCTTTCTGGTGTATTCCTTGATTGTTGCCACATTTTCCGGAGAAATGTGGACAGAAGGAATAATACAGGCAGAGTCTCCGGAATGTACGCCGGCAAGCTCGATATGCTCCATAACGGCAGGAACAAATGCATGGGTTCCGTCACTGATTGCGTCGGATTCGCACTCCAATGCATGGTTCAGGAAGCGGTCAATAAGAATCGGACGGTCGGGCGTTACTCCGACGGCTGCGTGCATATAGTCCGTCATGCTTGCGTCATCATAAACCACCTCCATGCCGCGGCCGCCTAACACATAGGAAGGGCGAACCATAACGGGATACCCAATCTCGTTGGCAATGGAGGTTGCCTCTTCCACAGTGGTAGCCATTCCAGATTCCGGCATGGGAATTTCCAGTTTTTCCATCATGGCACGGAACTGGTCGCGGTCCTCTGCCAAATCGATGACGGAGGGGGAAGTGCCGAGAATGTTCACGCCGTTTTTCTCAAGCTCGGCGGCAAGGTTTAACGGAGTCTGACCGCCGAACTGGGCAATAACGCCAAGGGGTTTTTCTTTATTATAGATGCTCAATACATCCTCCAGAGTAAGCGGTTCAAAGTACAGCTTATCGGAGGTATCATAGTCGGTGGATACCGTTTCCGGATTACAGTTCACGATAATCGTCTCAAAGCCCAGCTTTTTCAGGGCAAGGGCGGCATGGACGCAGCAGTAATCAAATTCAATTCCCTGACCGATACGGTTTGGTCCGCCGCCGAGAATCATGATTTTCTTATTGTCGGAGACAGGGTTTTTGTCGGCTGCATTATAGGTGGAATAGTAGTAAGCGCTGTCCTGGGTGCCGCTGACGTGGACACCTTCCCAGGCTTCCTCTATGCCGAGGCTGATTCGTTTATTGCGGATATCCTCCTCCGGAACTGCTAAAAGCTCGCTTAAGTATTTGTCGGAGAAACCGTCCTTTTTCGCAGAAATTAAAAGCTCGTCGGCAGGAAGAGAACCCTTTGATTTTAACAGCTCCTCCTCCTCGTCAACCAGTTCCCGCATCTGCTCGATAAAGTAATGCTTAACCCTGGTTATCTCGAAGATTTCATCCGCCGTTGCGCCCTTTCGCAGAGCTTCATACATAATGAAATGGCGTTCGCTGGATGGGGTGATTAAAAGCTGTAAAAGCTCTTCCTTGGTCATCGTGTCAAAATTCTTTGCATGGCCTAAACCGTAACGACCGGTCTCCAGACTTCGGATTGCCTTTTGAAATGCTTCTTTGTAGGTTTTCCCGATACTCATGACCTCGCCTACCGCACGCATCTGGGTTCCCAGCTTATCTTCTACACCTTTGAATTTTTCAAATGCCCAGCGGGCAAATTTAATGACAACGTAATCGCCATCCGGAACATATTTATCCAGAGTGCCGTATTTTCCACAGGGAATATCTTTTAACGTAAGCCCTGTTGCCAGCATGGCGGAAACGAGAGCGATAGGGAAGCCTGTTGCTTTTGAAGCCAGAGCAGAGGAACGGGAGGTACGGGGATTGATTTCGATAACGATAACCCGGTCAGTTTCCGGGTCATGGGCAAATTGTACGTTTGTTCCACCGATAACCTGTACTGAGTCCACAATTTTATATGCCTGCTCCTGTAAGCGTTTCTGACATTCTTCGGAAATGGTCAGCATGGGGGCGGAACAAAAAGAATCGCCGGTATGAACGCCCAACGGGTCGATATTTTCAATGAAACATACGGTAATCATATTGCCTTCGCTGTCGCGGACAACTTCCAGCTCCAGCTCTTCCCAGCCAAGGATGGATTCCTCTACCAGTACCTGTCCGACAAGACTTGCCTGTAGACCTCTGGCGCAGACGGTTTTTAATTCCTCTTTATTGTAGACCAGTCCGCCGCCGGCGCCGCCCATAGTGTAAGCGGGACGAAGCACCACCGGATAACCGAGTTTTTCTGCGATGGCAAGCCCCTCATCCACACTGTAAGCGACCTCGCTTCTTGCCATTTCAATCCCCAGCTCATTCATGGTTTTCTTAAATTCGATACGATCCTCGCCGCGTTCAATGGCGTCTACCTGAACGCCGATTACCTGAACCTTGTATTTATCGAGAATACCGGCTTTATATAATTCGGAACAGAGATTGAGCCCGGACTGGCCTCCCAGATTGGGGAGAAGTGCATCAGGCCGTTCCTTCGCAATAATTTGTTCCAAGCGGTCAACATTTAGCGGTTCAATGTAGGTCACATCAGCAGTTTCCGGGTCTGTCATAATTGTGGCAGGGTTGGAATTAACCAGCACAATTTCATAGCCGAGCTTCCTTAAGGCTTTGCATGCCTGTGTGCCGGAATAGTCAAACTCACATGCCTGTCCGATGACGATGGGACCGGAACCGATAATGAGTACCTTGTGTATATCTGTTCTTTTTGACATAAATCTGTCTCCTCCTATTTATACTATAAAGTATTATATCGGAAATGAAGAAAAGCACAAGGGATTTTTAGCGGATGAGTTAATTTTTTTCGGAAAATTTTTAAGGAAGAGGCATTGACAGCGGGCTAACGGCGAATTATTATAATTTTACCGGTGAAAAAGTTTTTTTCTACAATATTTTCTTTTATCACGATTCTGAATCCGTTAAATGTACCGGATACTTTACCACAGGAGAAAAAAGAATAAATCAGTGAAAATGTCTGCATGAAGAACAGGGAGGGTTTATGGCAAAAGGGAAAAATCAAAAGCTCAAAATATTATACTTAATGAAAATTTTTTTGGAAAAAACCGACGACGGGCACGGAATTACCATGCCGGAGATTATTGCCGGTCTGAAAGCGTATGGCATAGAGGCGGAGCGGAAGAGCATATATGATGATATCGAAGCACTGCGCACATATGGTATAGATATTATCGGCGAACAGCGGGAGCGGGTTTATTCTTATCATGTCGGAAACCGCCGGTTTGAACTGGCAGAATTGAAGCTGCTGGTGGATTCTGTCCAGGCCTCCAAATTTATTACCGTCAGAAAGTCCCATGAACTGATTCGTAAGATAGAGGGGCTTGCCAGCCGGTATGAAGCAAAACAGCTGCACAGACAGGTGTATGTGGCGGAACGGATTAAGACAATGAATGAAAGCATATATTACAATGTAGATTTAATTCATGCAGCGATTAATCGGGAAGTAAAGGTCAGATTCCAATATTATCAGTGGAATGTGGAGAAGAAAATGGAGCTTCGGCATGGCGGAGAATTTTATTGCATCAGTCCGTGGGCATTGTGTCAGAGCGCAGAAAATTATTATCTGGTGGGGTTTGATGAACAGGAGAATAAAATTAAGCATTACCGGGTGGATAAAATGTTAAGGCTTGAGGTGACAGAGGATAAGAGAGAGGGGGAGAAATATTTTGAAAATTTCGACATGGCCGCCTATATGAAAAGAGTATTTGGCATGTTTGACGGAGAGACGGAAACGGTAAAGCTGGAGCTGGAAAACAGCCTTGCCGGGGTGGTTATTGACCGTTTTGGCAAGAATTTAGCATTAAGAAAAACGGATGAACAGCATTTTGTGATTAGTGTGGATGTTGCGGTAAGCAGACAGTTTTTGGGCTGGGTTATTGCCCTTGGCAGCGGAGCAAGGATTACAGGGCCGGAAAGGGTGCTTGAACGGATGCGGGAAGAGATTAGACGGTTAAATCAAATCTATGAAAATTGAGCATTTTTGTATGATAAAAATATAGAAAAACAACCGTTCATGGAGTATAATGAATTAAGGATAAATTGTGACGAAGGGAGAGGATGCTCATGTTGAAGAACTGGAATAAACAGGACAAACCATCCGATATGGAGCTGGAAGAACGTCTGCAAAAGGCAAGAGCCGGGCTTATGGCAAAGCAGGTTGCCATTAAGGAAAAAAAGCTTCCGGTGTTAGTGCTGCTGGAGGGCTGGGGCGCTGCGGGAAAAGGCAGCGTGCTGGGAAAGCTGATTCGCAACATGGACCCCCGTTTTTTTAAGGTTGCGGTAATGGAGAAGCCAACTGGGGAAGAAAAGAGAAAACCGTTTTTATACCGTCATTTTATTCATATTCCCGAAGCGGGAAAATTCGTATTCTTTGACGGGGGCTGGATGGATGAGGTCACCGGAGAATATCTTCATGGGAAGCTGAAAGAGGAGCGGTATAAGGAAAGAATCATAAGCATCCGGCGATTTGAACGGCAGTTGACGGATAATGGGTATCTGGTCATAAAATGCTTTTTTCATATTGATGAAAAGGAACAAAAGAAGCGGTTAGAGGGATTGGCAGAGGATAAAAACACCAGATGGCGTGTAGGTGAGGAGGATATCTGGCAGAATAAAAACTATGAGCGGTGTATGAAGGTATATGACGAATATCTGGAAGCTACCAGCCAGCCAACGGCGCCGTGGTATCTGATTGACGCTAAAAATAAAAAATGGGCGGAGCTCCAGATGCTGGAAATTCTGATACGGGGAATTGATACGGCACTGATGAATAATGCTGCTGCTGTGCCGCTCCTTCAAAATCCGTTTCCGATGAAAACGATGCCGAAGCTTTCGGAAATACCGTTAGACAAGGCGCTGACCGACGAGGAATACAAGAAGCAGTTAAAGAGCTGTCAGAAACGGTTAAGGGAATTACATAATGAACTGTACCGCAAAAAGATACCGGTGATTCTTGCATATGAAGGCTGGGATGCAGCGGGAAAGGGTGGAAATATTAAGAGGATTGCTGCGGCGCTGGACCCCCGGGGATATGAAGTGCATCCGATTGCCAGTCCGGAGCCCCATGAGAAAGCAAGACATTATTTATGGCGGTTTTGGAACCGTCTGCCGAAGGATGGGCATATTGCTATTTTTGACCGGACATGGTATGGGCGTGTCATGGTTGAACGCCTGGAGGGATTTTGCAGCGAAAATGACTGGCAGCGGGCATACCATGAGATAAATGAATTTGAAAAGGAGCTTGCAGACTGGGGAGCCGTGGTGGTGAAATTCTGGGTTCAGATTGACAAGGATACCCAGCTTGAACGGTTCACACTCCGTCAGAATACACCGGAAAAGCAGTGGAAGATTACCGATGAGGACTGGCGGAACAGAGAGAAATGGGACTTATATGAGGAGGCGGTTGATGAGATGTTAAAAAAGACCAATACCGCTTTTGCGCCATGGTATGTTCTGGAATCCAATGATAAAAAATATGCGCGGATTCAGGCATTAAAGATTGTGATTAAGGAAATTGAAAAAAGACTATAACCGCAGATGGTAAAATCTTCATTGCGATTATGCGGGGAAGAGGCTATAATAAAGCGGAACAGGCAAAAGATATCGACGGCACTAAAGACAGTGCAAAGGGAAGTTAAGGAGGAATTAAGGTGCAGAAAAAGGAACAGAGATTGTTTGAATACAAATCGAAAAAGCGTCCACAGCTCATGAGAAGGTTGTGGATATTCGGGATGTTGGGTGTGTTAGGGCTGGGACTGTTTTCCAATGTGACGGTAAAGGCGAAAGACGCAGAGCCGGTATTTCCTGTTGTCAGTGATAACTGGTTAACGCCTGCTCCGGTTATTGAGACGGAAGACGGTAAGACCACCAGAGCAGGCGCCGCATTGCCGTCCCGTTTTGACGGCAGAGAAAAGGGCTGGGTAACGCCGGTAAAGGACCAGGGAGACTATAATACCTGCTGGGCATTTTCGACTATGGCTGCGCTGGAGGGAAATTTAATTAAGAACGGGTATGCAGATAAGAGCATTGACCTTTCCGAAAATCAGTTTGCCTACTTTTTTTATCATCGGCAGACAGATAATTTAGGGTATACTGCCGGGGATTATAACCAGATTGTAGGAATAGGGAAAAATTATCTTTCTCTGGGAGGAAATTTAACCGGAGCGTCCATTGCACTGGCTACCTGGGCGGGGACAACGACGGAGCAGAAGTCGCCATACTTAACAACACCAGCCAATTCCCTTTGCTATGAGGCGGATTATTCGGTAAAAAATGTTTATTTGTATACTTATAATCAAAAGACACTGACCAATTCCGTGAATACAATTAAGCAGGCAATAATGGACCACGGTGCAGTTGCCTGCGGGATTTATTTTGATTTGGAATATGTTAATTCGGAGAATGCGGCGTACTACTGCCCGAAATCGGGTGGAAACCATGCCGTAGCCATTGTAGGCTGGGATGATTCCTATTCCAGAAATAATTTTAGCAGCCAATCGGTAAAACCAACCCGTGATGGGGCCTGGATTGTGAAAAACAGCTACGGAGTAATGGAAAATGCCGCTGCTTTGGGAAAGCATTATGTAGATGCGGGATATAACTATGTATCCTATGAAGACGCATCATTAACCGAGTTTGTGGCATTTGAAGCAGTACCGAAAAGCCAGCAGTATGATAATAATTATCAGCATGACGGAACGGCAAATCCGGTTTACGGATATAGCCACGGCGAATGGTACGCAAATGTGTTTACGGCAAAGGAAGCCGGCAAATATAATGAAGAATTAAAAGCAATAGGCGTATATACCTTGAATACCAAAACTAATTATGAGGTGCAGGTATATACCGGATTGGAGAGTGCCAGCAAACCGGTCAGCGGGACAAAGGTATTTTCGCAGACGGTGAAGGGTACGCTTACGGATGCCGGATACCAGACAATTACGCTTCCGAAGGCGGTTTCCCTGACTGCCGGGGAACGCTTTGCCGTTATGGTAAAGCTGACAACGCCGTCGGGGGGAAATGCAACGATAGGAGTAGATACCACTGCGAATATGAGCTGGATTAACTTTAAAGCAAAGGTGGGTAAGAACCAGTCATTTGTTAAGGCAGATGGTAAATGGTATGATTTTGGTGCAAAAAGAGGAGCGAATCTGCGGATTAAAGCCTATACCGATAAGACAAAAAAGAAATCCAACTTTAAGCTGAGCAGCAGCTTGGGGATATCGAAGGGAAGCACGGAAAAATTAGCAGTAAAGACGGATGCAAAAAATGTTTACCGGAGCGTGGTATGGAAATCCTCCAATCCACAGGTGGTCAGCGTAAACAGTAAAGGAAAAATTAAGGGAACCGCTTATGGCACGGCAACTATTTCGGCGACATTTGTAGGCAGCACCAAGAAAAAAACTCTGCGCTGCAAGGTAACCGTAGGTCCGGCAAAAATGAAGAAATTCAGTGTGGCAGGAGGGAAAAAATTAACGGTAAAATGGAACCGGAATACGGCGGCGGACGGTTATGAAATTTATTATGCTGCCGGCAAAACCGCAAAATACAAAAAACTGGCGGATATTTCCAAAGGAAGAAAGACATCCTATACAAGGAAGCTTTCCTCAGGCACTTATTCTATCAAGATGCGGGCATACAAGAAGCAGGGAAAAACCAAGCTTTACGGCAGCTTTACTAAAGTAAAAACCGTACAAATTCGATAAAGATGAATTTGCGGTCTTGAATCCTTTTCCGTATCGTGATAAAATAATGGACGAAAATGTAAAAAATGTTGATTAAGTGTTGGTGGAACGATGCATAATCAGGAAAAAGGAGGTATAGAACCATGACTTATGAAGAGGTTTTTAACAAATTTAAGGAGCAGTTTAAAGATACCGATGTAAGTAAGGTGAATGAGCATCTGGCATATCAGTTTAACATTACCGGTGAAGGTGCAGGTTCCTTTTATGCAGAAGTAAAGGATGGTAAGCTGGAAATTGAACCCTATGAGTATTATGACAGAGATGCCATGTTTATCTGTTCTGCCGAGAATTTATTTAAGATTATTGCCGGAGAACTGGACCCGGTTAAGGCGTTTACCTTTGGGAAATTAAAGGTGGAAGGGAATATTGACAAAGCGTTAAAGATTAAGGATTTGATTTAGGAAATAAGCGGATTTTCATTTAATGCTGCCTTTTAAACGGTGGGAAACTCGTAAAGTGTGTTTCTCACCGTTGTTTTTCTTGGAAAAATATTGTATGATAGTAAATAGTTTAAGTTTGTATCATAGATAAGGCGGAATCAAAATGGATGAAAAGAAAATTATATTGTTAATAGATGCAGAGAACACCAGTGCCAAATATGCAGATTGTATCATTCAGTATCTGAGCGGACAGGGTGATATTATCAGCGCCCAGATATATGGAGATTTTCTGGATAACCATAATACAAAGCAGTGGAATAACAAGGCGGTAGAGCATAATTTGCAGCGGTATCAGGCGGATACGACAAAGGCGGGGAAAAATGCGGCAGATATTGCGCTGGTCATTGATGCCATGGATTTTTTACATAAAGAAAATCCGGCGGATGTTTTTTGTATTGTAACCTCGGATGGTGATTTTACCAGTCTGGTGGACCGGATTCGGAAAGAGGCGATTGAAGTAATCGGGATTGGGAAAAAGGATGCGTCGCCAAGGTTAAGAAAAGCATGTAGTGTTTATCAGGAGTTTGAACAACTGGAGGAGCGGTCAAAGCCCGTTCAGGGGAAGGCGGAACCGGATAATCATCCAGCCGCAAAGAGAAGAAACACAAAGGATAAAAAAGAAGTGGGACAGGCAGAGCCCAAGCCGGCAAAGCAGGTGGAGTCCTTGAAAAATATTAAGATGGCATTAAATGAGCTGGTACAGCAGGATGAAAATGCAGGTAAGCAGGCGGATTTGGGAGGAATCAAGAGCAGGCTGCAGCTTAAGTATCCTGGATTTGATGAAAGGGATTACGGGTACAAGTCCATACGGGAATTTATTGATAAAGAAACAAAATTTAAGGTGCATCAGGAGGGAACACACGCTATTGTTGTTTCGGACAAGAGGGAGAACAGTGCGGAATTGGAAAATGTATGCCGGTTTATTCTTGACACATATCCGAAAAAGGTGATTGGACAGCATGAAATAGGCTCCCTTGGCAGAAAGCTTCACAGCCGGTTTTCGGATTTTCGTTATAAAGATTATGGTTATGGGAAGCTGAGCGCTTTTTTAGAGGAGCTGGGATTCACTATTTATTAGAATATGATTACCGGGGCTGCCACAGCAAAATTTTTTGCGTGGCAGCCCCGGTTTTTCAGGCATTGCCGAGAATATTTAATTTTTCTCTGATTTCGTTTGCGGTCTGGAGTATCGTTGTAACAGAGGCGGCAATTTCCTCGGTAGAGGAGGCGAGGTTCTTTGTCCTGCTGTTTACCGCTTCAATAATTTCATTAAGCTTTTTGGTGTTATCCAGAATAGCACCGACAGAGTTCATAATATTTTCCTGGCTTTGATTACTGCGCGTGGCGGTTGCCCTTGATTCTCCCGCAAGATTATTGATTTCTCCTGCTACTACGGCAAAGCCGCGGCCACTTTCTCCTGCCCGAGCCGCTTCAATGCTGGCATTTAAGGCAAGCATATTGGTCTGGGCAGCAATACTTACCACCTCAGCATTATTTTGGGATAATTCATCCAAAAAGGCATTGATTTCCGACATGGAGTTTGCCAATTCTTCGCAGAATCTGGAAACAGTGATAATGTGCTGGGAAATCTCAACGCTTTCTGCTGCATTGCTCTCGTTTCTGGCTGTCATATCTTCCACCGACTGATAAAAATTGGTAAACTGCTGGTTGATATCCTGCAAAGTTTGGATAATCAGCTGATGCTGATTTTCAATAGTCTGCTTCTCTGCCGCAAGCTGACTGGCAAACTGTTCGGCATTTTCCTTTTGGGTTTCCACTTCTTTTTTGATATAGTAGATACAGTTGCTTTTCTGATTAAATCCGTTAAAAATTGCATCAGCCATTTGACGGCAGGAATCGTAGCCGCAGCAGGAACAGTTGATGGAGCGTTCCGCCTGTGTGTGCTTGTTCATTTCCTCAAAAATGGCATTCCGCTCGATTTCAGAAGGATGTCGATAAGAGCAATCTGCCGAACGGTCAGTGTAATGCCGGAGATAGTCCTCCAGACGAAGATTGGAAAACTGTTTGTTTAATTGATTGAGACGCTGCTTTGGTGACAGCTTTTTTGACCATGCACTTTTATGGCTTGTGTTTTTTGACGCCTCTCGAATGGAGAGCAGGTTACAAAGAGGGTCGTCGGATTTCCCTTTTTCCGGTTCGCAGCCGGTTCCGTAAATGCAGCCGGAGGAACAGTTTAACGCATCAATGAACAGATAAGGTGTTTTTTCCTTTGCAATCCGTTCTTTATTTTGCTCCAGATAGTGGTACATGTGCTTTTCCCCTTCAATTTGGCGGATAAATACACTTTCCCCAAGGAACCAGTACACATTTTCTTTCAGTCCGCCGGGCATCGGATAAATGGAGCCAAGCCCATATTCAATTTCATCAGATTGAAGAGCTCCGGAAATCTGATGATTTCTGACATAGTCCATCAGATGATTGAAGGTTACATTGTAGGAGATGTATCCCTTGTTATTGGGGTCGTCAATCTCCATCTTCTTTGCAATACAGGGACTGATAAATGCCAGCTTATCCCGGATGCCCATTTCCTTCTTCGCATAAATAGCGGCGCACATCATGGGGCTTTGTACCGGAAAGAGCTTTGGCAGCAGCTCCGGCAGGTTACGCTCTATGTAACCCACAACCGCCGGACAAGGTTGTGAAATGCCGCCGAGGAAATTATTCTGGTTTACATAATTAAGATATCCCCAGGTGGTAATGTCTGCGCCGAAGGAAACGCTAATCATGCGGTTTACCCCCAGCTGTTTTAATCCGCCAAGTACGCTTTCATATTCCCTTGGATAGTTTGCCTTAAATGCAGGGGCGATTAAAATGGAAATGCGCTCTCCCCGCTTTAAGTCTTCAAAAAAGCGTTCGGTATCATCCCGATATTCTCTTGCGCCATGCTCGCAGACATCAAAGCAGGCGCCGCAGGCGATACATTTACTTCCATCCACGTCGATACGGTTTTTACCGTCTACTTCGTGGGATACACACGCACCGGTACAACTACAGACACTGATACATTTATTGCACCCGATACATTTGTCATTAGTGAATACCAATGATTCATTCTCTTTTGCCATACCCTCACCTCGTATAATTATTTTGTAGTTATCCCATAAGATATTAACAGTATAACACATATTTTCACTTTTGACGAATGTTTGTTTAATATTTACGAAAAAAAATAATAATGGTAAAATAACAGGGAAAAAGAGCCGGAGGTGGATGATGAAGCTGGGGATTTTAGGAACGGGCATGATTGTAAAAGACTTACTGCAGACGGCGGACAGTCTGGGTATGGAGAAGATTTATCTTTTGGGTACTCTGCATTCCATGGATAAGACCAAGGAGCTATGCCGGCAGTATCATTTAGACGGGTATTATTTTGATTATGAGGAAATGTTGAATACGGATATTGACACGGTTTATGTGGCATTGCCGAATTTTCTGCACTATCGGTTTGCCAGGCAGGCGTTACAGTCGGGGAAGCATGTCATTATTGAAAAACCGGCTGCGGCAAATGCGGAGGAGCTGGACAGGCTGATTAAACTGGCAGAGGAAAAGCAGTGTATAATTTTAGAGGCGATGAACATTCATTATCTGCCAGCGTACCAGTCACTGAAAGAAAAGGTCTGCCAGTTAGACAGGCTGAAAATAGTCAGTTTTGACTTCAGCCAGTATTCTTCAAGATACGATGCATTTAAAAGGGGAGAAGTTCTGCCGGTGTTTGATTACAAAAAAGCAGGCGGGGCGCTAATGGATATCAATGTCTATAATGTGCATGCCATTGTGGGTATCTGGGGCGCTCCCAGGCAGGTTCAGTATTTTGCAAATGTGGAAAGGAACATTGACACAAGCGGAATACTGATGCTGGATTATGGTGATTTTAAAGCGGTTGCCATTGGAGCGAAGGACTGCCAGGCGCCGGTAAGTTCTACAATTCAGGGAGATACCGGGTATATAAGGATAGATGGACCGGTAAACGGACTGCGGGAATACAAAATGGTAAATGGTGCAGGCGAGGGTGAAGACTATCGGTTTAGCGGGGAAGAACACCGTCTGAGTTATGAATTTAGAGAGTTTATCCGGATTATTGAGGAAAAGGACTTTGCAAAAGCTGAGGAAATGCTAACCGTCAGCATTACTGTGGCAAGGATTATGCAGGAGGCGAGAAGGCAGCAGGGGATTGTATTTCCGGGGGATGATGCAGTGGACGGTGGAGAGAGGTTAGGGATAAATTATGAATAAAAAGCAAGAGAAAATTTTAAATGCAGAGAATATTGACGAAAATCGTTTTTTTGGAAACTTAAAATCAAGTTTTAGAAGGGAATATGCAAAATTTGGAAATATATGTACAGCATGTACACCAATTATTATTATAATTTACATTATCCTGTTTGTAATAGCTGTAATTATAGATGTTTTGCATAGTAAGGAAATAGGATTTACAATCAGGTTTTCTGGAAAAATAACATTGATAATAATGGGCATTTTTACAGCAATATATTGGATTCCCAAAATAATTTTTATACTAATAGAATGTATTTTTAAGAGTAAAAGATAAGTATTAGACATAGCGATAGTGAATGTAAAATAAATAAGGATTTGTGGTAACTTTTGAGTTCATACTGCATAAATTATTTTGGCAATTTCCTAATTATAAGGAGTGCGTATATAACAGAAGCGAAAAAGTAGAATTTTTTTAATCCCTACTTGACAGAAGAATAATCTATCTGCCGAATCTGCTGCCCCAATTAAGAAATATCTGCCTGCAAAGCTGTCTGATGAATCGGTGACATTGGCGGATACTGAATTGATAACCAGTATGTGCCGGTATCGAAACCGGGAGATTAGGGAGACAGGTAAGGCATGAGAAAATGCAGGCGAGTGCGGAGCTTTGAATGACAGGTTGGCTGGATTTAAATGTTCGATGGCTTTGCCTTGAAGTTTTTTGTCGAATTTGGTATACTGATAACTAGGTGAGAGCGTCTGTCGGGGTGATGCAGATGTACTTTTTGGATTGGGGAGGACACCTTTATGGATAATAACGGACTAATGATGCAGTATTTTGAATGGTATTTGCCGGAAGACCACAGTTTATGGCGGCATATAGTGGAAGAGGTATCCAAATTGAAGACGCTTGGCGTCACGGCGCTCTGGGTACCGCCGGCTTATAAAGGGGCAGGCGGGGATAAAGATGTCGGCTATGGCGTATATGATTTATATGATTTAGGAGAGTTTAATCAAAAGGGCAGTATTCCGACCAAGTATGGGACGAAGAAGGAATACATTGATATGATTGGCGAGGTGCAGAAAAAAGGTATTGATATCTATGCCGATATCGTCCTGAATCACAAGATTGGAGCAGATGAAACGGAATATGTACAGGCGGAGGAGTTTAATGCGAATAGCCGGAACCAGATGGTAGGGGATGAAAAGACCATTTGCGGCTGGACAAAGTTTACTTTTCCGGGCAGAAAGGGAAAATATTCGGATTTCGTGTGGAACTGGACGCATTTTGACGGTATTGACTGGGACCAGCAGGCTACCCGGAATGCAATTTACCGTTTTGCCGGTAAGACATGGGAAGAGGCGGTTGATGAAGAAAATGGTAACTATGATTATCTGATGGGGGCGGATATTGATTTCGACAACCAGGAGGTCAAAGACGAGCTTTACAAATGGGGAGAGTGGTATTTGAAGATGACTGGTGTTCACGGAATGCGTCTGGATGCGGTCAAGCATATCGGATATTATTTTTACCGGGACTGGCTGCCGGTAATGCGTGAAGCCTGCGGAAAGGATTTCTTTTGTGTAGGGGAATACTGGCATTGGGATGTGAATCACCTGGAGCGTTATCTGAGTAATGTGAATTATGAGATGTCGCTGTTTGATGTTCCGCTGCATTTACATTTTCATGATGCATCAAAAGCGCACGGCAATTATAATATGGCGGAGATTTTAAAGGATACGCTGGTTTCCAGACATCCGATTCAGGCAGTTACCTTTGTGGATAATCATGATACCCAGCCGGGACAGGCATTACAGTCATGGGTTGAGGATTGGTTTAAGCCTCATGCCTATGCGATTACCCTGCTTCGCCGGGACGGATATCCGTGTGTGTTTTATGGAGATTATTATGGAATTGCCCATGATGGAATTGCACCGAAAAAGACTCTGCTGAATAAATTGATGAAAATTCGCAAGCGCTTTGCCTACGGTGAAGAACACGATTATTTTGATGATTATAACGTGGTGGGCTGGACAAGGGAAGGCGACAGCGAGCACAAAAATTCGGGAATTGCAGTTGTCATGTCGGATAATACCGGCGGCAGCAAGAGGATGTACATCGGCAAACAGTTTGCAGGGCAATTCTTTAAGGATGCATTGGGAAATGCAAAATACAATATACGGATTGATGAGGATGGCTGCGGAGATTTTTATGTAAACCGAGAAACGGTGTCAATCTGGATTAATGAAAATGCAAAATTATAAAAAAGACAGGACTGTCCGGTGGTTTATGCTTGAATGAAAGGGCATAAAAGGGCAGTCTTTTTACTTGCATAAAAAGAATATCTGTATTATAATAAAGACACTTTAACACGGTAAAATTTTACAGTGATAATGTGGGCGGCGGATGACAGCAGGATGCAGATGTCATGGAGAACCAGATAACGGGGTGGATGCATATGGGAAAGAGTGTAAGAACGCAGGCGGTAAGTGAGTTGTTTGAAGCAATTCTTACTTTGGAAAATGAAGAGGAATGTTTCAATTTTTTTGAGGACGTGTGCACAGTCAATGAATTGTTGTCACTTGCCCAGAGATTTGAGGTTGCTAAAATGTTGAAGGACGGATGTACTTATATGGAGGTAGCCGAGAAGACAGGAGCATCGACGGCAACAATTTCCAGAGTAAATCGGTCGCTTAATTATGGCAAGGATGGTTATGAAATGGTATTTGCCAGAATAAAAAACAGGGAATAACAGCATAGAGCAGGGAGTAAGCCGCAATTATTGCGGCTTACTGCTATTTTTACCGTTGTTTTTCAGTCGCTGCTTTTCTTCTTTTTCTTTCTGTTTAACAAGTTCTCTGGCTTCCTTTAATTCTGCCTTGGAGACAGGCGATTCCTGCAAAGAATCAATAAGCCGCTCTACCAGCTGCTTTTTGGCATAGATATCGTAACTCAGCAGGGTAATCATGGCATAAGTCTTGAGATAATCGTCAGAGGGTTCAAACTGTCCAGAGGCAATGTCATATATTTCCTGAATACTTTCCCTGACATGAACACCATATTTCTGTCCCAATTTAAACAGGCTTTTATAAATGTCCGACATGGTAATCCCATCTGCCTTTTGAAAGTAGTTGTCAGTCATCGGGGTCAGCAAATTCTGGATATCATTGATGGATAGGAAATTTTTCAGGTAATAAATGTAAATTAACAGGATAATATGGTCCTTGGAATATTTCTTCCGGTCGGATGGCGGCAGAAGATTATTTTTTGAATAGTTGTTAATCATGGTTTTCGTGAGTATTTTGTCTTCATCTCTACGTTTGTTGCCGCCTAACTGTTTGTCCATAAAAGTAGTAATCTGGTCCATATATAATTCAATAGACGGAATATCTTCGGGATAAATATATTCCGGGGCGTACCATTTTTCTAATTGTTGTTTGATATCCTGAAAAGATATATCACTCATTGTTTTACCTCCGTAATAGTCAGCAGCAGGTTATCGGGTAAATGCTGCCGGTTCTTGATATCTGTATCACAGTATATAGTTTTTGAAACTATATTTCAAGGGAAAATTATTTTTTGCCTGTGTCTGTTTTCCGGAGCTGATTCATAATCTCCATTGAAACGGCAGCCCGGTTCATTGTGTACAGATGGATTCCGTCCACACCGTTGGCTATCAGGTCGTTTATCTGGTTTATCGCATAGTCGATTCCTGCCTTGCGTAAATCATCCGGTGTATCGGCATATCTGGCCACCAGATTGCTGAGCGTCTTTGGAACCGAGGTGCCGGAAAGAGTGACGCTGGTACCAAGCTGCTTTGCGGTGGTAATCGGCATAATACCGGCGGAAATGGGGACGTTAATACCGGCTTTTCGCGCTAAATCCAGAAATTCATAAAATTTTGAATTGTCAAAAAACATCTGGGTAATAAGAAAATTTACCCCGGCATCCACTTTTTGCTTTAAGTACTGTAAGTCGCTTTCACGGCTTTCGGATTCCGGATGAATTTCCGGATAGCAGGCAGCGGCAATGCAGATTTCGGACTGTTGATGGATAATGCGGATGATATCCTCCGCATGCAAAAATACGCGGTTGTTATAGTCTTCATCGCACATATCCTTTGGGCGGTCGCCCCGCAGAGCCAGAACATTAGATACTCCTTTCTGCGCCAAATCCTGCAGGAAGCGGATTAAAAACGGTTCGTCCATTGCCACCGCCGTTAAATGGGCAATGGGCTCAATTTCACAGATATTTTTAATATAGGAGGCAATCGCAGCGGTTTTTTTTGAATTGCTGCCGCCGGCGCCATAGGTGACACTGATAAAATCGGGCTGCAGTGTTTTTAATCTGTCTAATGTTTTATAGATATCATAGATTTCTTCATTTTTTTTCGGAGGAAATACTTCAAAAGAAAAAACAGTCTTACCTGGCTTGTAAACATCATTAATCATTTGTATATCCCTTCTTTTCTTTATTATATATAATTAGTGTAACATAATTTCAGGGGCACTACAAGTCATGGCTTCTGCCGGAAAGAATTTGCACACTTTACGGAATTCATGTATACTAACAAATAAATGATTTGCTGCTGTAACAGACAGAAGAGGATGAGAAAGAGGTACAGGATGAGAGAGTTAAATACAGAACAGGCGGAGGCAGTCAGATATACGGAGGGACCGCTGCTTTTATTGGCAGGGGCGGGTTCCGGTAAGACCAGGGTGCTGACACACCGCATCGCATATCTGATTGAGGAAAAGGGCGTGGCGCCATACAATATACTGGCGATTACTTTTACCAATAAAGCAGCGGGAGAAATGCGGGAAAGGGTGGACCGTATTGTGTCTTATGGAGCGGACAGTGTATGGGTATCTACTTTTCATGCATTGTGCGTGCGTATATTAAGACGTTATATTGACCAGCTGGACTATCAGAGTAATTTTACAATCTATGACAGTGATGACCAGAAAGCAGTGGTAAAAAACTGCTTAAAAAAGCTGAACATGGACTCAAAGCAGTATCCGGAGAGGGGAATCATGGCTGAGATTTCCCGGGCAAAGGAAAGATTCATTTCTACGTCTGAATATGACCGGGAGGCAAGCGGAGATTATCGCAAAATGCAGACAGCCAGAGTTTATGCGGAATATCAGGCGCAGTTGAAGGCGAATAATGCATTGGATTTTGATGATTTGCTGTACAAAACCGTGGAATTATTTCAGTTCCATCCGGAAATATTGGACAGTTATCAGGAACGTTTTCGCTATATTATGGTAGACGAGTACCAGGATACAAATCATATTCAGTTTCTGCTCATTAAACAGCTGGCTGCAAAATACCGGAATCTCTGCGTGGTAGGAGATGATGACCAGTCTATCTATAAATTCCGGGGAGCCAATATTTACAACATTTTAAATTTTGAGGAGGAGTATTCCGAAGCAAAGGTGATTAAGCTGGAGCAGAATTACCGTTCTACCGGAAATATTTTAGGGGCGGCAAACGGTGTCATTTCCCACAATGTGGGAAGGAAAGAGAAAGCATTGTGGACGGAAGCGGAAGAAGGGGAGAAGGTGTCGTTCTGTCTTTATGATACAGAATATCAGGAGGCGGAATATACGGTTTCGGAAATTATCAATCAGCACAGGCGGGAGGGGAGACCGTATAACCAGTTTGCGATTTTGTACCGCACCAATGCCCAGTCCAGAATTTATGAGGAAAAATTACTGATGAGGAATATCCCCTATAAAATTATCGGCGGACAGAATTTTTACGGGCGAAGGGAGGTCAAGGACTTAATCTGCTACCTGAAGGTGATTGATAATGGAAGAGACGATATGGCAGTACGCCGTATTGTCAATGTCCCGAAACGGGGAATTGGAATGAGCAGTGTGGAAAAGGTACAGGCTTATGCGGATACCTATGAAATGGGACTGTTTGACGCCATGTTTGAGGCAGCCAATATTCCGGGGTTAAACCGTGCAGTGGCAAAGATAGAAGCGTTTTCCAATCTGATAATGGATTTTCGGGATATGGTGGAGGAAGGAGCATTTTTAAGCGAGGTGTATGATGCGGTTTTAGAGAAAACCGGATATTGGAATGAATTGGCAGCCGAAGGCACCGAAGAGGCTGAGGCAAGAATGGAGAATCTGACAGAGCTTAAAAACAAAATTGTAAAATATGAAGAGGAAGCGGAGCAGCCGTCTCTTTCGGAGCTGTTGGAGGAAATTGCGTTAGTTGCGGATGTGGATAATGTAGTAGAATCAGAAGAGAAAGTCCTGTTAATGACGCTGCACAGTGCGAAAGGTCTGGAGTTTCCCTGTATATTTTTGGGCGGAATGGAAGACCGGCTGTTCCCCAGCAGTATGGCGCTTAATTCGGAAGATGAAGATGCCGAAGAAGAGGAGAGGAGGCTTTGTTATGTGGGGATAACGAGAGCGAAGGAACGGCTATTTTTGAGTGCGGCAAGGCAGAGAATGATGCACGGCTCAACAAATTATAATCCGATATCGCGGTTTATCAAGGAAATACCGGAGGAGGTAATCAGCATGAACGGTGAGGGGGCTTATACTCTTAACCGGCAGAAAGAAACCAGCCGGCAGGCATTTGAAGAGCTTGCCAGACAGGGAAGGAGTGTCAGCAGTAAGCCTTATTCCTATTCGGCGGAAGCTTCGTCAAGGGTTCCGTCCTTTGGAAAGGAATTTAAAGTAGAGCGCATGGAGGTGGATTATACGGTGGGGGATACCGTGCGGCATGTCCGGTTCGGAACCGGCGTGGTGCTTGAACTTAAATCCGGAGGGAAGGATTATGAGGTTACCGTGGATTTTGAAAAGGTCGGGGTGAAAAGGATGTTTGCCTCTTTTGCCAAATTGAAAAAGTTAGAGTAAGAATAAAAAAATATATTTTTCTTGATTTCATATAGTAAATAGAAGAAAATTATGTTATACTAATTACTGTTTAAAAATATATTGATGGAAAGGACGGTATGATATGAAGAATTTAGATGATTTAATCAATGCTGCTAAGATTCAGGAATTAATCAAAAGAGAAGATCCACAGGAAAAGGCAACAAGAAGAATTCTCTGGGTATTTGCTGTTATCGGAGTAATTACGGCGGTTGCAGGTATTGCTTATGCGGTATATCGTTATTTTACACCGGATTATCTGGATGATTTTGACGATGATTTTGACGATGATTTTGACGATGATTTTTTTGACGACGAGGAAGAAATTAAACCAGCAGCGCCTAAGGCAGTAGAGGAGTAATTTCAAAAGAAGTTGGGCGAAAGAAAAGTAAGCGCTTGCCGATGTTTTCGGTCACTGCGTTTCTTCTTGCGATGAATGAGAGGGGCTGTCGTACCGAGTGCGGCAGCTCCTTTAAAATGTAAAACGTGAAGGAGATAGGAAGATGCTATCCATTATTTTACCGGTATATAATGAAGAGGGAAATATAGAAAACGCATATCGTGCAATCAGAGATGTGCTGCAGCCGAAAGGGATTGCCTTTGAGTTGGTCTACGTTAATGACGGCTCAAAGGATAAAAGCTTTGAGGTGATAAGCGAACTGGCGGAAACCGTACAGGACGCACAGATACTGGGTATTTCCTTTTCCAGAAATTTTGGTAAAGAGGCTGCCATATTTACCGGGCTTTCCCATGCTGCCGGCGAAGTGTGTGCAGTGATGGATTGTGATTTACAGCATCCGCCGGAGACACTGCTGGAAATGTATAAGCTGTGGGAACAGGGGTTTGAAATTATTGAAGGGGTGAAGCGTTCCAGAGGAAAAGAAAACGTGGTTTATAAAGGGTTCGCCAAGCTGTTTTATAAGCTGATTAGTCATTCTACCGGAATTGAGATGTACAGGTCCTCAGATTTTAAAATGCTGGACAGAAAAGTGGTGAATGAGTATGTCAAGCTGCCGGAGCGGAATATTTTTTTCCGGGCATTGTCCTCCTGGCTTGGCTATAAAAGCGCAATGGTAGAATTTGATGTAAAGGAACGAGAGGTGGGAAAAACAAAATGGTCCGTAAACTCTCTCGTAAAGTACGCAATCGGCAGCATTTGTTCCTTTACGACAGCGCCGATGCAGCTGATTACGTTTTCCGGAATGGTGTTTTTTTTCTTTGCCATATTTTTGGGAATCCAGTCTCTGGTAAAGTGGGCAACAGGACGGGCACTGGAGGGTTTTACGACAGTTATTTTATTGTTACTGATTGCGGGAAGCCTGATTATGATTAGCCTCGGGATAATTGGCTATTACCTGGCAAGAATTTATGAAGAGATTAAGGGAAGACCGCGGAGCATTGTAGATGAAGTGGTGAAGTCCGCTAAAGGGCCGGATAAGGACGAATGATGGAAAAATAAGGGGAGCTGCCTGCAACAATAAAAAATATAAAAAATAATATAGATGAAAAAAAGGCTTTACAAATACTGCTTTATTTGGTAATATAAACAGCGTGCTGGTTAAGAACAATGCGGTATTCATATAAGATTAAAAAGTTGAAAATAATGGTTGACAAGTCAAACGCATTTTGTTATAGTAGGTGTTGCGTCAGCGTTGAGGAACCGTGAAAACGGGGTGTGGCTCAGCTTGGCTAGAGCGCTTGATTTGGGATCAAGAGGTCGCAGGTTCAAATCCTGTCACCCCGATTTCAACTAATTACTATGCGGGTGTAGTTCAATGGTAGAACACTAGCCTTCCAAGCTAGATACGTGGGTTCGATTCCCATCACCCGCTTTTGTTACGCAAATAGAAAACGTAACAGATGTGTTCGTAGCTCAGCTGGATAGAGCAACGGCCTTCTAAGCCGTGGGTCGGGGGTTCGAATCCCTTCGAGCACGTTTACGCGAAGGAAGGTTCAGATATTTATATCTGGAAAGTCGCAACGCCTTGTAGATTTATTCTACAGGATATGGTGGGTATAGCGCAGTTGGTTAGCGCGCCAGATTGTGGCTCTGGAGGCCAAGGGTTCGAATCCCTTTATCCACCTTCATTGCCGAGGATGCAGTGAGTACTGGGGTATCGCCAAGCGGTAAGGCACAGGACTTTGACTCCTGCATTCGCTGGTTCGAATCCAGCTACCCCAGCTTGATTGGGAAAAGTAATGAAAATAGTTTTATGGAGCACTAGCTCAGTCGGTAGAGCACCTGACTTTTAATCAGGTTGTCGGGGGTTCGAATCCCCCGTGCTTCACTTGAAGAAGCAGTAATGCTTCTTCATTGTTTATTTACCTATAATATATGGAAAAAGAACAGAAGAGATAAATTCTGTTATTGATATGCGGATGTGGCGGAACTGGCAGACGCGCTAGACTTAGGATCTAGTGGGAGACCGTGCAGGTTCAATTCCTGTCATCCGCATTTTGCTTTGGAAATACAGGGGTTTGCGTGTTTAGCAGTTGTAATCCAAAGTGTAAATGCATTAAGCATCTGACAAACATCTGACAAAATGGTGGTTCATTTGATGTAAATAAAGAATTATTAAAGTATTCAATAATTTGAACATTTTAATAATTCTTTATTATTTCTTGATAAAAGTATACAATAGAAAATAAGTATAAAAACATTATTACTAAAATAAAAAGATGTTTATAAAACCGTAAAAAATAGGGTACAGACTCTAAAAAAGTGTATACGTTTCTACGCCAATATATAAAATTCCATCAAATAATTTAATAGGACAACAATTGTTAGGTCAAAGGAAGCCTTTTTTTGTATACTATTAAACGTGATTACGACTATTTGGACATAGCATTTCTTAATAGAAAGACGAAGGCAATAGATCCGGTCAGGAACGTATGTGGGTACGCAATAAGCACTCTGTTGCAAATCTCAATACCATAGCACATATCAGCCTTCTGGCTGTTGTTATGGTCGCCATCACTATGCCTGACAGCCAGTTTTACCGGAAACTGAAATCCATCAAACGGATTGCCTGATGTTTTTCTAACTGCATAAAATCTGATTTTCGTATGTTTTGGACTTACGTTAGCTTTGCCATGCCTAAAAAACAGCTATTTTTAACATTTCAATACTAACTGCCAAATCCTATTTCAAGATCAATGCATTTTGCTCATCTCTATTAAAAAATTTGTAAAAGGAGTTATTTTATTCACAATTTGACTTGTAGTTGTGATATAATTATATTTAGTTTAATAAATTTTTGATATTTGTAGCTTATGAAAATTTATAATTTGATTTTATTTATTACGGAATAACTGTTGGTGATGGTAGGTATCTAAAGACATATTATGTGTAAAGGAATGCTTTTTTATTATAGTAGGGAAAGGGTGGATGTGGAATGGCAAGAGCAGTATATATTGGTGACCAATATCGCATAATTGAGAAAATTTCGCAAGAAGGTAATATGGCTACTGTTTATAGATGTAAAGATGACTTTGATAACGAATATGCAATTAAATTATTTGATAAGCATATTGGTAATGATGATATGGAAGATTATCAGAAAAGAAGTTTTAGCAGAGAAGTTGAGACTTTGAAGCGGGCAAACAACATAAAGCCATATGATTATTTCGAATATTTATTATCAGAGATTCCAAAACACATGGATGATACGGATTTCAGTTTTTTAGAAAATCTTTTGCCATGGTCAGAGTAGCTGCCTGATTACTGCAGAAAACAAACAAGCTCAAAGTAAGTGCTGGTGCCACTCTAATGAGTGGCTTGCTTTTGTCAAGGTACTGACTATGGAGCGTTTACACTAGAAATATTATTTGGCTGTTATAGGGAGAAATTATTATGGCAGATAGTTTTGTAGATTATTTAGATATTTTTGTACCATCAATTATAACTATAGTAGGATTTTTTGTTAATAATTATTTTCAAAAGTTAAATATTAAAAGAGAAATAAGTAAAATTCATATGACAAATTATATGGAAAATTATAAAAATATAGAATATGATATTTCGGAGATTTTGCAACTGGCGATTAAAGTATATTTAGGTAATAAGGAATATAATAAATTAGAATATAAAATTCAAAAGTATCGCGAGGGAGAATTAAAATTAACAAAAGAGGTATCTGAAAGATTATACAGATTAGGCGGTTATATTTCGACATATGGTTCAAAACAATCAGTTAATTATTTGAATAGGATTAGAATGACATATTATGAAAATAGACCAAGTATGGTAGAGGAATACAATAAAGAAGAATTTTGTAAATTTGCTATACTATTAGCAAAATTGTTGATACAAACAAAGATATTTTTAATAATGATACAGATAAAGAGTTCTATGAAGATGCAGAAATTTATTGGCTACAAACACGATTACCTGTGGGTCTATATTTAAGTTGTAAATCTGAATTAAAGAGATATATAAAATAAAGAAGTAACGTTAAAGAGTGCAAGCTGCATTATATGGTTGGCATTATTTTAGGCATTTAAACGGAAAATAATTTATCTTGAAAGAAAAAGATTTGGTAGAATTTAAAGATAAGTCAGAACATATAAAAATTCTTGAAAATGCGGAAGAAGTGGGGAATGGATTAGAGGAATGTGGCGAAAGCGGTGCCATATAGACATTTTTATGAAAAATGGATATACTATGAGTAATATAGAAGGGGTTTACTTCAGAAAGGAAGTGTGATGGTATGGTAACAGCAAGGGACATAAATGATATTCAGGCATTAGAGCCAGATGAACAAGTGCTGGTGTTGAGTCTTGTTAAAAGTTTCATAAATTCAAAAGGCAGAAAGAATGAAGAACAGACAAGGCTGGCAAAAATGCGAGAAAAATATGTAAAAAGCAATCCAATGACTATGGAAGAAATAGATAAAGTTATACATGAGGGATAATATTATGCAGGTTGTGATAGATACGAATATAATTGTTTCCGCTTTGTTGAATCCGAATGGTGTATGTTATCTGTTTTTGGATCGTGTGTTGGCTGGCGTATATGATGTAGTTGTTTCTGAGGCAATTATGTCAGAATATGATGATGTGCTTAGAAGACCACAATTTGGATTTGATGACGAAGATATAAATTATCTGATGGATTGGTTTTTTACAAATGCTTTGATGGTTGAAGTAAATGAAAAAGACTATCTCGAAGGGAATATGGTGGATGAAAAAGATATTCCGTTCTATGTTACTGCAAGGGCAACAAAGTCAAGGTTGGTTACAGGAAATATAAAACATTACCCAGTTGAAGAGATGCGTACAATGATTTGGGAATTAAGTTAGGATATAATCATAAAAAGGAAAAGAGGGCATTTGTACAGATTGAGTTACTTGCCGTCAAAAAAGAATATCAGGGACAGGGATTTATGAGACCGCTTGTCGAAACTGCATTTGAGATAGCGGACAGGGAGCATCTGCCGGTAATTTTATCTACGGATGCAAAAATGAAAAGAGATAAGTACGAGCATTTAGGCTTCAAGCAGGTAAATGTACGGCAGATGGATGAAAAGAGCTTCATGTACGATATGGTGAGAGAGCGGGAGAGGTGAGAAAGCATAGAAAAGCCGAGGGGGTTCTTGACATGTTTTTAGTGGTGTGGTAAACTCGAAATGGTTAGCGATGACTAACTTTTGTAAAAAAGGAACCGTGCCACAGTGAATGAGTTATAAAAACAGGAGAGTGAATGATGGGGAATATGAAAAAAATAAAAATGCAGGGTGTGCCGGAGACAATGTTGCAGACATTATATGCCCGTGCCGCCTATTCTAAGCAGAGAGGCGCAAAATTTCACGATGACAAGGCAGTGGAGATTGTGTCCCGCATGGATTATGATTTTTCATCTGCGGGAAAGGACAGCATGATGTCTAAGGGAGTGATTGCCCGAACCCTGTTATTGGATAAGATGGCAGAAAATTTTCTTAGGAAAAATCCCCAGGGAACGGTTGTCAATATTGCCTGTGGGCTGGATACGAGAGTCTACCGGCTGCATGCCGGTTCGGCGGTTCGCTGGTATAATCTTGACCTTCCGGAAACGATAGAAGTCCGCCGGATGTTTCTGGAAGAGGACGGACATATTTCTATGATTGCCAGGTCGGCAATGGACGAGGGCTGGGCAGATGAGATAGAAGAGACGGGCGGCAGGGTACTGGTTATCATAGAAGGGCTGGTGATGTATCTGTCAGAACAGGATGTAAAAAAGATACTTTCGATTATCAGCGGGAGGTTTGATTCGGCAGAGGTGATTATGGAAGTCATGAGTCCGTGGGTAGTAAAAAATGTGAAGGAAAAGTCCATCGAGAAGACAAAGGCAAAATTCACATGGGGGATTAAATCGGGCAGGGAGCTTGCCAATCTTGCGCCTGAATACAGATGGGTGCGTGATGTGAGCCTGGCAGAGGGAATGAAAATCATTATGCCCATATACCGTTTGTTTGGGTGGATACCGATGGTAAAGAATATTTCCAATAAACTGGTTGTGTTGCGAAAGAATTGAAATACGGCAGAGAGGCTGGCAAATGTGAAAGGTTGAAAATAAATTCTAAGGGGCAGTCTTGGCATATCTGATGGTTAGTTAAAACTAACGATATTTTGAAGGAGGATTTACATGAAGATTTTAGAAATCAGCAACCTGAAGAAAAGCTATCATGATTTTACCGCAGTGAACGGCATAAGCCTTGCTGTTGAGGCTGGAGAAATTCACGGAATTTTAGGGCCGAACGGTGCGGGAAAATCGACCACAATGAACTGCATACTGGGACTTCTCCCATATGAAGGCAGCATTTCCTTTGATGGCGGCAAAAGTATTCGGGAATGGAATAAAAATGTAGGTTATGTCCCACAGGATTTGGCAATTTACCCTGAGCTTACGCCTACCGAAAATATCCGGTTCTTTTGCGCACTTTATGGCTTCAAGGGTGCGGAGCTGAAAGAGAGGGTTGCAAAGGCTTTGGACTTTGTAGGGCTTACCGATGTAAAGGACAAAAAATCGGGTGAGTTTTCGGGTGGAATGAAACGCAGGCTGAATATGGCATGTGGAATTGCACATTCTCCGAAGCTCATCATTATGGACGAGCCGACGGTTGGTATTGACCCGCAGTCCCGCAACCGCATTATGGAAAACGTGAAGGAGCTGAACCGCCAGGGTGCAGCGATTATTTACACCACGCATTATATGCCCGAGGTGGAAGATATCTGCTCCAAAATTACGGTAATCGACCACGGAAATATTATTGCTGCTGGAACGAAGGAAGAAATTATGCAAAAGACAGGCATGAGCGATGCTTCTATGGAGCAGATTTTCTTACAGCTTACAGGCACAGACCTCAGGGATTAAGGAGGATGACATGGGCGTAATTATAGGTAAAGAAATGAAAAAATATTTTAGCAGTAAAGTAAATATCCTTTTTCTTTTTCTGCTGCCGGTTATTTTTGTCACCTTTTTCTCTTTTGCTTTGGAGAATTACATAGACAGCGATTATGACACCTTTGAAGACGGAAAGATATTTTATTGTACGGAAAATGCGGATGCCGGACATTTGGAAAAATTTACAGAGATATCGAAAAAAATAGCTTCTTCCACAGGCGTTGCCTTTGAGGAGGTAAGTGATTTTGAAGCCGCTAAGACGGACGTTGAACAAAGTAAGGCATTTGCCGTAATCAACATAACCGCAGACGGCTTTGATTATTTTCGTTCTGAGTTTAATGAGCCGGTTGGCGGTGAAATTACCCGCAGCATGTTTTTGCAGTTATCTGACCGCTATGGGAATCCGTCAGGCGAGGTTATGATAATGGAAAACAATATGAACATCAAAAAAACCACTTCCAAGATTTACTATACCTTTGCAGCGGCAGCGTTTCTTATACTGTTTATGGCGTTTCTCACCTCAATGAGCATCATTGAAGAAAAGGAGCTTGGAACCGATATCCGTATCCGTATTTCGAGTGTGGGCAATGGTGGTGTTTTGTTTGCAAAAGCATTAACCTCAGTCTGTGGAGGAATAGCGGAAATTATCATTATCTATCTCTACTCAAGCCTTGTGCTTGGCGTCCGGTGGGATGGAAATCTTCCACTTATCTTCATGCTTTTGCTGCTTTTGATTGTATTTTCAACCTCTCTGGGAATAATGATTGGAACATTTTGCAAAAGCAAAACGGTTGCACAGGAAACCTCGCTGGTAACTGGAATGATGTGCGGTTATCTGGGCGGTTCCATTACGCCTGCATATCTGATGGAAAATATGCCGATTATGTGCTATGTTATAAAGCTGAGTCCGCTTTACTGGACAAATAAAGCGCTGATCAGCCTGTATAATGACATTGTTGACAAAAACACGGCTTACAGTGCAATCGTGCTTGCGGTGCTGTCCATGATCTGCATTGTACTTACGTTGAAAAAGAATAAGGAGGTGCGCCATGCTTAATATTTTCAGGAATACATCCATCTATCTGCTGCGTGACAAGGAATTTGTAAAGTTTATCACCATCATGCCGACCATACTGTTTCTTTTAATGACCGTACTCCTGCCATACTCGGATGAGCACAATATCGGTGTCGTAAACAATCTTGGCAGTGACGGGGACAAGTATATTTCCGCTCTCCGTGAGGTAGAGGGTTATAAGGTTTTTGAATATGAGGAAGATGAAATCCAGACGAAGCTTGTAGGCGGCAATGTGGAAATGGCGGTTATTTTGGACGAGGCAATTCTGATTACAACGCTTTCGGAAAGTGAAATATACAGCTCGGTCGAGCTGCTTTTAAAAAATGCAGGTGAAGGTAGTACTGCCTCGGAGGTCAACATAAACGAAGCTCCAAAGAAATCACTTTCAGTAAAAAATATGCTTCCCTTTTTGCTGTTTAAGACACTGACCGCATCTTCGTTAATCGGTGCGCTGCTCATTAACGAAAAGAAGAACCGTATCCGTGACCGGATACTGTTAAGCGGTGTCGGAACCGGAAAATATATACTCGGCGTTTCCGGGGCATACCTGTTTTTCTCCTGTCTTGGCTCAGCAATCTTCTTTGTCATTGCACAAATTGCACGTTTTGATTTCGGGCTAAAACATGACTTCGGATTTCTGCTTATGCTGTTTCTCACAAACCTGCTCAGTGTCAGCATTATGGTGTTTGCATCTTCTATGCTGAAAAAAGAAGAAAGCCTGTGGATTGTGGGAAGTGCGGTTCTTATGCCAATGGGATTGTTGTCCGGCGTTTTGTTTCCTTATGACACAATGCCCGATGCCATGAAAATGGCGGCTAATTTCTGCCCGCAGCGCTGGATTGCGGCTGGTATCGAACAAATGCAGCGAACAGGCAGCATTCTGTCTGCTTATCCGCAAATGCTGATGGTAATAGGTCTGACGGCGGTATTCATGACCGGCGGCATTCTGATTTCCAAGCGGAATCAGGGAAAGGTCTAAGCTGCTGATTTGAGGGACATGCAATGTTCATGGGAAAAGGAAGAGGTATGCCGCCGTTTGGAAAAATCCACCCAAAATTCAGGAGAGAGCAATAGAGCTTGGCATTACAACAAAAGAGCAGATGGCGGCTGACTCTAAAAAGTATAAACCGCTAGGCTTTGCGGTGATATGTGTAAAACATGATAGAAAGGGCGATTGGTGATGAAAAAAATACATTTTAGTACTGAACCTGATGGGTTTTATGGGGCATATTGGAAATGCAGGGAAGGCCGTGATGCAGCAATTATTTTGATGCTTGGGGACGATTCGGAAGATTACATGGTCCGAAGCGGTGTGAAGTGGTTACATAAATTTGGCATCCATGTTATGTCCATGTCACCCGCCAAAAAGGACTATGGTCATCATAATTATCCGCTGGAACGGATAGAAACGGCAATTAAATGGTTAAAAAATCAGGGTATGGGCAGGATTGGCATAGTCGGCGCTTCCACTACCGGAACGCTTGCCCTGACGGCCGCATCTTATTTTGAGGATATCACGCTGACAATAGGCATAACGCCAAGTGATTTTATCTGGCAGGGATTTATGCAGGGCAGAAGGGATGGCTGCAAGGAATGGCCCATAGAGGGTGAATCTCTGTTTTCCTATAAAGGCAGGCCTCTTCCTTATATGCCGTTTGTGTATCGGCACCCGGATTACTGGCGGCTCATAGCCGCTGAGAGCAAAAGAACGGGAGATATGATCAATTCATGGAAACTGTTTGATGACTCAGAAAAAGCCCATCCCCATACAGAAGATGAGATGATCAAGGTTGAAAATATTAAGGGGCATCTTCTGTTGGTCGGGGCTTCAGATGATGTTTTGTGGGATACTGTTAAGTATATTAGCAGAATGGAAGAAAGGCTGAAAAGCAGGCCTCATGAGTGCAAAGTGGAAATTGCAGTTTATGAACATGGGACGCATTTTATATTTCCGGAGAGTATGCTAAGGACAATGCTGCCTGTTTTTTCGGGAACATTTGTCAAAATGGCTTTTCAGGCTGCAAAAAAATACCCTGAAGAATGTAAAGAAACCCGCATGGATATTGACAGAAAAGTAAGAAAAGTGATTACAGAGTGGAGCCTTCAAATTTAAAAACATTGGAAACAGGAAAGAAAACGTGTGGGATTTTCTGTTTTGATGACAAGGAGGCTGCTGCAGTCGTTCAAAGTGCGGGTTCCGTCAAGCAGGGAACAAAGGTCATTGTACCAGTGATTACCGAATCAGCATTCCGATTCCGGCACAGATCAAGCTCAGTAATGCACATAAAATCGGTCCTTTTACCCAATGGTCAAAAATCCCGAACTTTTTCATCCAGGGACCGGTTTTCCACATTTCATGCCCCTCTGTGCCCGGAACCATGAGACGGTCTGTGTATTTGGCGCGCAGCAGCCAGTCTAACAGGAAGAAATCCCCGAAATTCCAAGCGAGATTTTCTATGTATGCGGTAAAGAACAGATTCCAGAATCCGTTTACATCGGCTTCATAGGCACTGATAATCATATATGCCAGTAAAATCGGATATAAAATCAATTCCATGAGCCTGAGAGGTTTTTTCTGTGCCTTCGTAAGTTTTTCGAGTGGTGTATTGATTCCCTCTGGCAGCATGACAGAAAAGCCGATGGGCTCCAGCAGCCAGACGAAAGCGACAACTCCATTAAAAGCGATACATATGATAACGCTGTCCAATATAGTTCTTAACCAGTTCATAAGAGTTCTCCTTTTCCTGTGATATAAATTTCTAACACCCGCAGCATGATTTTAATGCTGCCATCAAGGGATGCTTCTACTAAAGTATCCCGGTGTTCACGCATGGCATAGATGGATTTTATTAAATTCACGACTGTGCCGCAGTCAATGTATTCCCTTGCATCAGAAATCAGCGAAAGCCATATCTTTGCCTGTTCCAGCTGATCGACAGGATTAAATAAATCGGCATCTGCCATGTGTTTTTTCAGCCAGAGGAAATCATCAACCGTCAGTCCATTCATCAGGTCATATTCTGAGTACAGGTATTCCTCAAAAAATTCGAGAAATTCATGTGCAGACATCCGGCTGCGTCCTGCCAGCTTTCGGTTCAGCATTTCCGTTGTATTCTGCTCTGCCCACTTACAGAGAGCCAGAATAAATTCCTCTTTGGATTCATAAAAACTGTAAAAGCTGCCCTTGGCGATTCCACAGGCGGAAGTCAGTTTTGAAATCGTTGTGCGCTGCACACCCAATGTCTGAAAGAGCTTTATTCCTTCATGGAAGAGACGTTCCCGTATTTCCTCCTGTTGCTTTTTGCTAAATGAAGCCGGCATAGTGTTCCCCTTTTCAATGACCGTTTTTGATAAAAGTGGTCATTGATATAGTACATCATGAGAGTCGACTTGTCAATAGATGATTTTTCGTAAAATAATCGTCTGAATGGACAAGAATAGTCTAAATGGAGTAGACGAGAAAAGAGAAAACCACTATAATAAAAGCTGGTTAGTGATAACTAACTTGTAAAAAGGAGGTGCATGGTTGGACGGATATCATCAGAAAAAAGACGGTATTTGGAAATTATTTGAGCAGATTGATATGGGTTCCAATGTTTCGCTGGCAGTAAATACAGAGGAAAATAAGGTTCTGCGGCTGGAAGACTCTACCGGTGATGGAATCATGACGATTTATCAAGTGTTTGATGGGGTATTCCTTATGTATAATGATTTCCATCTTCGGGAATGCGCATCAGGATTTCAGGGTGCTGAGACTATCCTGGCCATCGACCACTGCCGTGAAGGACGGATTGAGCAGGTGAATGAATTGGGACAGGTTTACTATATGGAACCGGGAAATCTGCGTATTGACAGGCGGGTACATCATGCAGGCCATGTGTCCTTTCCGTTGTGCCATTACCACGGCATTACGATAGGGTTTGAGCTGGGGGCAGCCCAGGTTTCCCTGAAAAATGCAATAGAAGGGATTGCGATAGACCTGGAAGCGTTGGCAGAGAGATACTGCCCACAGGAGAAGGCTGCAATCATTCAGGGAAATCCGGCAATCGAAGCATTGTTTTATCAGCTCTACCATTTTCCGGGAAATGCCCGCCTGGAATATTTCAAGGTAAAAGTCATCGAACTGCTGCTGTATCTGAACGGTTTGGAGGAGGCGGATATGCGGCTGGAAAAGCCGTATTTTTATTCCAGCCAAATAAGAAAGGTTAAGGCAATCCATGAGCTGATTACGACAAACATGGCAGAAAATTATACGTTGGATGAGCTTTCTGAACGCTTTGAAATTCCGCTTACATCCATGAAGCGGTGTTTTAAGAGCATATATGGCAATTCCATCCATGCTTATCTGAAGGAGTACCGTATTCATCAGGCGGCGCTCCTTTTGAAAATGAAATGGGATATGAGCGTTTTTGAGATTGCCCTGGCAGTGGGGTATACAAGTCCTGGGAAATTTTCCGCAGCTTTTAAAGAGGCCATGGGAAAAACGCCTATGGAATACAGAGAATCAAGTAAGGTAGGAGAATTAGACTATAAAAAGTGAAAAACGGAAAGGTTGTGATTAGATGGAAAAAGAAAAAACACGTTCTGCCTGGAGCTGGATATTTGAATTTGCCGCAGAACGGAAAGCGCTGTATGTTGCCAGCGTGGTGACAGCGGCAATGGGGGTGCTTTGCGCTACAGTGCCATTCATTATTATGGGGCATATGATTCAAAGGCTCGTAGAAGGGAACCGGGAGATTTCCGCTTACATGACGGACTGCCTTATCATGGCTGCCCTGTGGACGGGGAAAGTGGCATTTCATGCAGTTTCCACTTCCCTGTCCCACAAGGCGACATTTTATGTGCTGGGAAATATCCGTAAGCGCCTTTTAGATAAGCTGGTGTGTCTGCCGCTTGGAACCGTTTTGGATACACCGTCCGGCGGACTGAAAAATACCATTGTGGAGCGGGTGGACAGCATAGAGGTGACACTTGCCCATATACTGCCGGAATTTACTTCTAATCTGCTTGCCCCGGCTGTGCTTTTGGTCTATCTGTTTACGATTGACTGGCGTATGGCGCTGGCATCGCTTGTCACGATACCGCTGGGGCTGCTCTGCTATATGGGAATGATGGTTGGCTATGAAAAATACTATCAGAATACCATTGTGAAGACAAAAGCGTTAAATGATGTGGCAGTGGAGTACATAAACGGCATTGAGGTCATCAAGGCATTTGGCAAGGCGAAAAGCTCCTATGAGCGTTTTGTCGTGGCGGCAAAAGAAGGTTCGTCATGCTTTGTGGACTGGATGCGCAGCTGCAATGTGGCATTTACGGTTGCCATGCTGGTCATGCCAAGTACGATGGTATCCGTGCTGCCGATTGGCGGGCTGCTCGTGAAAAACGGAAGCCTGTCTTCCGCTGATTTCATTTTAGTTATTATCATTTCGGTAGGACTGATTTCACCGCTGATTACCTGCATGTCTTATAGTGATGATTTACGTGCACTGCAATCGATTATCGGCGAGATGGCTGCGGTTCTGACACAGGAGGAGCTGCAAAGACCGGAAAAGTCTGGCAGCCTGCCGGAGCATTACGGCATTAAGGTGGAAAATATCCGCTTTGGCTACCACGAAAAAGAAGTGCTCCATGGTATCAGCCTGGAAATAGAGGAGGGTACGGTAAATGCGATTGTAGGGCCCTCTGGTTCCGGTAAGTCCACGCTGGCTAAGCTCATCGCCTCTTTATGGGATGTGGGTGACGGGAGCATTTCTGTGGGCGGTGTGGATATCCGGGAAATTCCGCTGGAAGCGTATAACCGGATGGTGGCTTATGTTTCCCAGGATAATTACCTGTTCGACGACACAATCCGGGAGAATATCCGTATGGGAAGAAAAGGCGCAACGGATGCAGAGGTAGAGGAGGCGGCAAAACGCAGCGGATGCCATGAATTTATCATGGGGCTGGACAAGGGCTATGATACAGTCGCAGGAGGCGCCGGCGGGCATCTGTCCGGAGGGGAACGCCAGCGCATTGCGATTGCCCGTGCGATGTTAAAGGATGCACCGATTGTGATTTTGGACGAGGCGACTGCCTATACTGACCCGGAGAACGAGGCGGTCATACAATCCGCAGTGGCGAAACTGATAAAGGGGAAAACGCTGGTCGTCATTGCGCACCGTCTCTCCACCATAGCGGATTCCGACCAGATTTTTGTAATCAAAGATGGAAGACTGGATGCCAGGGGAACCCATAGGGAGCTTTTGGCGGGGAATGGTCTGTATAAGGATATGTGGGAGGCGCATATATCAGTAAAAGACAGGGCAGACATGCCGACAGAGATGGGAGGAATGGCAAATGCTTGAGATATTAGGGAAATTTTTTGATTTTTGCGGTGGTGGGAATAAAAAGAAATTCTATCTGTCGGTAGTGTTCGGTGTACTGCTGGCATTCTTTGAAGCCTTAAGGATTCCGGCAATCGCTGTCATGCTGGGTGCTGTCATAGAGAATCATGTGACGAACGGAACCATTTTGGCAAGCCTTGGTATTATGCTTCTTAGCATTGCGGGCGGCTCTGGGGTAAAGTACCGTTCCACTATGCTGCAGACTGAAGCAGGCTATGACACCTGTGCAAATAAGCGAATCGAGATTGCAGAGCATCTCCGTTACCTGCCGATGGGTTATTTTAATAGAAACAGCCTGGGCTATATTACTTCCGTGACGACGAATACGATGGAGAACCTTGCCAACGTAGCTACCCGCGTGGTGATGATGACGACTTCCGGAATTCTGACCACTGCCTTGATTGCAGCGATGCTGCTTGCCTATGACTGGCGTATCGGGCTGGTGGTTTTTGCAGGACTTATTTTGTTTTTCCTTGTAAACAGCGGATTACAGAAAGCATCCGGCGAGCTGGCACCGAAAAAGATAGCCACAGATGCGGGGCTGGTGGAAAAGGTACTGGAATATATTCAGGGTATTTCAGAGGTGAAGGCATATAATCTGACAGGAGATAAGAGCGAGAAACTGAAAAATGCCATTGATGAGAGTGTTGCTGTCAATACGAAGATGGAATTTCGTTTCGTTCCCTATATAGCGCTGCAGAACTTTGTCACGAAAATGACAGGAATTGTCATGTGCGTATTGTCCCTGCAATTTTATTTTGATGGGAGCATGGAGCTTCTAAACTGTATTGTTATGCTGATTAGTTCGTTCCTGATTTATTCCAGTCTGGACAGCGCAGGAAACTATTCTGCCCTGCTGCGCGCCGTTGACCTCAGTGTGGACCAGGCGCAGGCAATTCTTGATTTAGAGCCAATGGATACGGACGGGCAGGAAATCGCGCCGCAGCATTTTGACATTGATGTGGAAGGCATTAGTTTTTCTTATGATAAACGGAAAATTATTGATGGGATTTCCATACATATTCCGGAGAAAACAACCACAGCGATTGTTGGTCCAAGCGGCGGCGGAAAAACGACCTTATGCCATCTGATTTCCCGGTTCTGGGACGTGCAGGAGGGCAGTGTGAAGCTGGATGGGCTGGATGTGAAGGATTACAGCTATGACAGCCTGATGAAGAACTTCAGCTTTGTGTTTCAGAATGTCTATCTGTTTCAGGATACGATTGCGAATAATATCCGTTTCGGGCAGCCGGAAGCAGACATGGAGAGGGTAATCGAAGCGGCAAAGGCGGCATGCTGCCATGATTTTATTATGCAGCTTCCGGACGGGTATGAAACGAAGATTGGAGAGGGCGGCGCCTCCCTTTCCGGCGGGGAAAAACAGAGGATATCCATTGCCCGTGCTATTATGAAGGATGCACCGATTATTATTCTGGACGAGGCAACGGCAAATGTTGATCCGGAAAACGAAAGGGAACTGATGGCGGCGATTGATGCGCTGACTAAGGAGAAAACGATTCTGATGATTGCCCACCGCTTGAAAACGGTGCGGAATGCTGACCAGATTCTGGTGGTTGACCGGGGAAAAATCGTGGAACAGGGCAGACATGAGGAGCTGATGCAAAGGGGTGGCATTTACAAACGCTTTGTTGATGCCCGCGAGCTTGCAGTAGGTTGGAAATTATAAGCCATTTCCGATGTTGCTACGGGAAGTTATTGTATTGATTGTTTTTGCAAGACCGATTACGATTCTCATGCAGGCTCCGGTGGAAGCGGTACAGTTGACTGCGCTTTATATCAAGATTTGTGGGCTGGCACGTTCATTTTTAGTCCGTCTGCCTATGTTGTATGTGATGAGTATACAATCGGATGCATCGCTTACAGGGATTGGTCTTGCAGGTTCTGTGGCTACGGTTTTCGGTATTGTATTATGCTTAATATATTATGTAAAACAAAAGGTCAGATGGTAACGCAGGAAGTGCAAAATAGATATGAAATACGTAGCTGTCCGAACAGCATAAGTGACCAGGTACATATGAATACGTTAGGAATTTCAAGCCATCAGAAATGGCTTATTAAAGTACGCCTTTTTTTGTGAAACGGTAGAATAAATCATAAAATTTTCCAAGATTTCATCCCGAAAACAGCAAAACGAGGCTGCCGCTTCTCGAATTTTTATTCGTTAGAGCGACAGCCCCTCCAAATTACATTTACCCACTCCACTGCAACAGTGTCGTTTCTCCCTTTTTCCTAATGTTTGTCATTTTGACAATATCATTTCTTCATATTGACCTTACTCCATTCATTCTATTGCATCTTGCACTCTTGCAGTAATATCAGAATCCTTGCGAACCCCTAAAGGCCAATAATCTTGAATATAACCATAATGCAAAAAGCTAATTCGAAAAGTTCCCATATCATCTATTCCAACCATCCTAGATAAGTTGAAAGTATCATAAACATCAATTGTGTAATGATAAGAGATGCCTAAAATTCCATACTTTAAATTAAAGAAGTGAAATTTTCTTTCAATGTGAAGATCATATTCACTATTATATTGACTGTTTTGATACATCCACAGAAAATTGCTGTTTTGATATTCACGTATAATAACGCATATTGCTATCTTCAATAGCCATATTACCATTATTACTATCAAAACCTTCCTTATCTTTTCTCTCTTGCTTGATTTAGTCTCATTTATCATCACATTCCTTACCATAAATTAATTTATTTTTATACAACATCAATATTCTGTCATTAGCAGAGTATTCTACTGTGTTTATTGAATAATCATTTTTCAAATTATAAGTCTGCCAATCTGTAGTATGGATTCTAAAATGAACTTCTAGCTCATTACCAACTTCAAGTACTTCGTCACTATCAAACGAAATATTAAACTGCATATCGTTATTGTTTAAAGAAACAAACTCACCTTTAGCTGTATTTATTATGTTGAAATTATTATTGCATATCCAATCAAATTCTGCAACATTATTACTTAAACCATCTGGATTAAATATATATCCGAACTCGTCTCATCTATATGATTTTGTGTCCATTTCATGCCTTTCAACCCATCTATTTTACATATTATTTCTATTATCTTGAGACTTCTAAAATTTTAGACGCAAAATAGAAGCACTGGAAATTTGATGGAGTTTAGGCAGCAAACATTATACCGGCTGTAATTCAGCAATCTCCTTTACTTTTTCAATTGACAATTCAGTTCCAGCGGCAATATCTTCTAATGATAATTTACCTATTTCAATCAAGCGCCTTGCTGTTTCAATTTTCTCATGCTCTACCCCCTGCTCATATTTTTCCTGATAATTCATCTGCAAAGTCATATAATCCAACCTCCATTTCTCATTCTTTCTGACAGACTGTACTGCCTCGTCTAATTCTCTGGTAAAGTCATCCTCCGGCTCTTTTCCATCAATAAAATCAAGCAGCTTTTTCATTTCCAGTGTAACATCATCCATTGTGCCCTTAGTATTTAAAATAATCTTTGTTGTATCGTCGCCCAAACCCAGCTTCAGATTTTGAATACAACGGTTTTCAAAAGTATAGATGTGTCTCCCCTCGCCAAACAAATCAAAGGTACATACAAAAATAACAAAACTCCGTTTCAGATCCTTGTAATTATCTCCTTTTTCCAAAATATTCAAGTCTATCATTCCCTGATAATATCTTGTTCGCTTTGGCAGGTTTCTATTCTCTGCCGTCTGCATTTCTATATTATAAACGGTTTCTTTTCCATCCTCCACATAGATATCCAAGCGTACACTTTTGGCATCCGCAGAGATATCTATTGTTTCCTGCGACTTCGGATATTCAATGCGAAATATCTTGATTCCAAGTATCCGCTCTAAAAAAGGTTTGCAAAACTTCGGATTTCTCATAATTACACTAAACATGAAATCATCCTTAATTTGCAATTCCTCAAAGGCTTTCTCTGTCATAGCATTTCCCCTTTTCTTTATCTACATTATAATATGTGCCTGTGTGGTTGACAAGGACTGATTTTTACCAGATGCAATTTACTACTCTTTATTGTGCGGCAGCCCCTTTTTGTATCTAATACAAATAAATCACCTGATTCAATTATATTTTACAAAATATATCAAATTATGATATATTAAAATATGATTATTGTAATCTAGAGTGAAAAAGGGAATTGTTTCGATGTCAAATCAAATTGGTTAAAGGAATTTGAAAATACATAAAAGTAAAATGCAGGAGAAGGTATAAATGAGTACAATTTACCGTGATATCTTTCGTGCCATTCATGAGGGAAAATGGCTTGCAATTGAATACCGTAATCAATTAGACAAGGTAACAAAATATTGGATTGCTATCAAGAATCTGAATGTTGCCAAGAAAACATTATCGGTGGAGGGACTGCATTTAGGCAAATATTCAACCCGGTCGCTGGATTGTATTTTTGTTGAATCCATTCAATCTTCCAAAATAATTGAGGGTTCTTATTGTCCTGTGAACAAAGCATTGGTAGACGATATTTATATAAATCCCCATAAATATAAAATGTTCTTTGATAATATAGCGAACTTAAAGATTTTGAATTATCTGGAAATGTGTAACCGGATGGATAATGTTCCCTACTATTCTGATTTCGAACTGATTCATTATTTAGACCGTGACAGCTTTAATGGCAAAAACTATCCGCTGAGTGATGAACAGTTTAAGGAAATTGTTAAAAATTTTCAATATAAGGCGGAAAAGGATAACCGATTGAATGGAAAACTGGTAATGCAGCAATTGGGCATGAATGTGTTAAGCATCCACACGAAAAAGGGGCTTTATGTATTGGCATACCGAAAATTGCAGTTGGATGTAAAAAACAGGGTGCTCCGCCCGGACGATGAGATTACAGTCTGTATTGAGTATACGATAGATGGAGTAAAGGAAAGTGCTCGTAAATTCCTGGATGCAGATGATTTTGAACTGCTAGGGGATTTTGAAAAGAACCAGGAAAGAATTAAGGACTGTATTACGAAAGCTAATTATAATGTCAAGGTGGATGATATGCCATACATAATCGGTCTGGGAATGGATGTGGTGCTGGATTTGCATTCAGAATATCAGGCAATTTTGGATATGTATGAAGGGGACAACGTGACGGTTCCGATAAAAGCATTTTTCGGGGATTTGTTGGACAGACCACGGAGGACTAAGGCATATCCAATTACCCTCCTTGATAAGAAAGTGAATCTTGACCAGTTGCTGGCAATTAACAATGGAATGAAGTATCCGGTGACTTATATTCAGGGACCGCCGGGGACTGGGAAAACAAATACCATTATCAATACGATACTGACGGCATTTTTTAATGGAAAAACAGTGTTGTTCTGTTCTTATAACAATCATCCGATTAACGGCGTATTTGACAAAGTGTCAGGCATTTCGTACCGGAAGAAAACAATTCCATTTCCTGTGTTGCGGTTAGGAAACCGGGATAAGGAAAAGGAAGCGTTGCAATATATGAAGCAGTTATATGAGGCACATAAAAATGCCACTATTTTTGAAGGAACATTGGATAAAAACAGGGATTACCGGGCAGAGCGGGCAAAGGAATTATCCAACCTTTTAAAGAAGTATGAGGATGTACTGGATTTGTACGAAAGAAATGCGGCATTGACCCGGCTGCTGGAGTACGAAAAAAAGAATATGAGGAATGCAGTGATGATTCCGTTTCAGGTAGATTTGCAGGATAGGCAGCTTTCAGTGATACAACAGAAAATCCAGCACACAGGGATGATTACAGAGGAAGAGGCATTGTCCCTGCTGGATGATGATATAGAGGATTTCAAGAAATATCTGTACTATACTTCCGAAAAGCATATAAAGAAAATAGGTCTGCCGCAAAATGAAGAACTGCTTCATATTATTTATGAAGAGGATGAGGATGCACAGCTTCAGGCATTTAAGAAATATCTGAAGAATAAGGACAATATAAAAAAGCTGCAGAAAATATTTCCTGTTATTATCACAACCTGTATTTCTGCACATAAATTAGGAGAACCGACGCCAATGTTTGATATGGTAATCATGGACGAGGCGAGCCAGTGTAATACAGCAGTTTCCCTTGTGCCAATCATACGGGGAGAGAATCTCATGCTGGTGGGAGACCCGCAGCAGTTAAATCCGGTAATCCTGCTGGACGAAATGATGAATCAGAAGCTGCGCAGAAAGTACAATGTGACAGAGGAGTATGATTACTGCAGAAATTCTATTTATAAGACTTTTCTTGCCTGTGATTCCGTCAGTGATGAAATTCTTCTGCACCATCACTACCGGTGCAATGAGAAAATCATAGATTTTAATAATAAGAAATACTATAACTCTAAGCTGAGCATTGCATCTACAAGTACGGAGGAAAAGCCGCTTGTATATGTGGATGTTCCGGCTGCCAGAACGGATGTGAAAAACACCGCACCGGCAGAGGTTGACGAAATTGTAAAGTATGCGGCATTGAATAAAGATAAATCCATTGGTGTAATTACGCCGTTTGTGAACCAGAAAAAGCTGATAGAGACAGCATTAGAGGAAGCTGGGCTAAATGAGGTGTCCTGTGGAACCATTCATGCATTCCAGGGAGATGAAAAGGATGTTGTTCTTTTTTCCACCGCTATTACTGGGCAGACGGGACAGGGAACCTACGAATGGCTTAAGAACAATAAGGAACTGATTAATGTAGCAACCTCCAGGGCAAAGGACAAGCTGATTCTACTGTCGGACATGGAGAATCTGGAACGTTTGCATAAAGAGGATGCCGAGGACGATTTATATGAACTGGTGCAGTATGTCAGGGCGAATGGGGAATCCAAAATAACACCAAAGATGTCCCATTCCAGAGCATTGGGAATCAAGCCTTATAGTACGGTTACAGAGGAGGCATTCTTGAAAAACTTGAACCACGCATTGGAGAATATATGGATGTCCCAGAGTAAATACACCGTTGAAAAGGAGGTTGCCATTTCTCACGTATTTCAGGGCAATATCAGCTATAATGATTTGTTCTATACAGGAAGGTTTGATTTTGTGGTGTATGAAAGGCAAGGGAGCTCATCAAAGCTGCCGGTTCTGGCAATTGAGCTGGATGGCAAAGAACACTATGAAAATGAGATTGTGATGCAGAGGGATAAAAAGAAAAATGCGATTTGCCGGGAGCATGATTTGCAACTGATTCGGGTGGAGAATTCTTATGCAAGACGGTATAACTATATTAAGGAGATTTTGATTGATTACTTTGGAAGGAGGCATTGAGAAAAGGAAAAGAAGTAGTGAGCAGATATTTAATTAAGAGTAAGAAACAGTTTGTATATTGGGTAGACGTTTTATCATTTTACCGAAATGTACGGGATGAGGGCGTTGAACTGAATGGATAACATGGAATACTAAGGAGTACAAAAAAGTAATGGAGATAAAGGATATTCTTAAACCGGATGAATACAGTGGATTGAATCAATTTAATCAGGAGGATAAGGATTGGATTAATGGAAGAATCCGAATAAGAAGAGATGGCGCACCTGGCGTAGAATGTGTAGTTAGAGGAATAAATAGTGAGGGAGATTATTTTAAATTAACGCCGGAGGAAATAGTTAGACAATATTATGCTTATAAGCTTTTGTCTGAATATGGATATCGGAAAGAACAAATTTCTTTTGAAGAACCGGTTCTGTTTGCCGGCAGACAATAAATGATAAGCGTATTGATATTGCGGTTTTTGATGAAGAGCATAAAAATATCATTATGATTATTGAAGTGAAAAGACCTGAAATTAATGATTATCATAAAATATGGGATAGTGAATCAACCACACCGTTTCAACAAATGCAGTCATACTGTAATCAAAAGCATCCTAAGGTAGGAGTATTAGTCAATGGTGCAAATCCACCGAAATTTTATGATGCGCCAGAATATGAAAATCAGCTTATGTTAAACAGATTTCCGCAGGCAAAAGAAAGCATTCAGGAGTGGAAAGATAAAAGAAGATTTACGTTAAAGCAGTTAATGCAGTCTGACAGGCTTCGGACAGAAACGTTGAAGAATATTATCTTAGATGTAGAACAGCGTTTTGGTGCTAATGATTCCAGTGATAAGGCGTTTGAAGAGATTTTTAAATTGATATTTACTAAATTATATGATGAGAAAATGTCAAGCGGTGATGCCGATGTTATCGCAAGTGATATTAGCAGACATCAGGTTCCGTTAAAAGATATTGATGATTCCACATTTCGGGTTATGGAATTTAGGGCAACGGAAAATGATTCCCTGGATGATGTATATACTCGGATAAACGGCTTGTTTTTGCGTGCGCAAGAGCAGTGGCAGGGTGTTTTCCCGGTAAATTCCACATTAAATATGCAAAAGGCAACAGTGAAGTCGTGTGTCAGGGAACTGCAAAATGTAAAGCTGTTTAATTCCAATTTGGAAATAGTTGATGATGCGTTTGAACATCTTGTTAATCAAAATCAAAAAGAGGGAATGGGACAATATTTTACGCCAAGATATGTAATTGACATGTGTGTTAAAATGCTGAATCCTAAGCCCCATGAAAAAATGATTGATACAGCAGCAGGCAGTTGTGGATTTCCCATGCATACTATCTTTCATATATGGAAGCAAATTAATCCGAAGGCGTATAATTTATTTGCAGCAAGAGGACGCAAGCCGGAAGAAACAGAGTATGTTCAGAATAATGTTTTTGGAATTGATTTTAGTGAGAAAAGTGTTCGTGTGGGAAGAATGTTAAATATTATTGCCGGCGATGGTCATACAAATGTAATTGAATTGAATTCTCTTGATTTCAAGAATTGGGATTCCGATTATACAGCCCGACTGGAATGGCAGGCTAAATATGGGGAGGGATTTCGTAAATTAGCGGCATTAAGTGCAGATAATACTTCTTCAAATGCATTCTCAAAATATAAAAAGTTTAATTTTGATATTTTGATGGCTAATCCGCCCTTTGCAGGAGATTTGGATAATAAGGAACAGATAGAGCAATATAATCTTGGGCATAAAAATGGAGTTATATCAGAAAAATTACAAAATAAGATAGGCAGAGATATTTTATTTATAGAGCGTAATTTAAATTTCCTCAAGCCGGGTGGCAGAATGGCAGTTGTTTTACCACAGGGACGTTTTAATAATTCAACAGATAAATATATCCGTGATTATATAATGGCAAGATGCAGAATTTTGGCGGTAGTCGGACTTCACGGTAATGTCTTTAAACCGCATACGGGGACGAAAACCAGTGTTCTCTTAGTTCAGAAGTGGACAGATGAAAATTGCGGATATCCCAATATTTGTCCTAAACCAGATGCGGATGAAAATGGTGAAATTGATTATCCGATTTTCTTTGCAACAATGCAGGAACCAAGTAAAGATAATTCGGGCGATAAGATTTATGTATCTGAAACATATGTGGTTTGGACGTCCTATAAGTATGATACGGTAAAAACGATTATCCGTAAGGCAGATGGAAGGAGATTAAGTGAAGAAGAATATACTGCCATTTCGGATAAGTCAAATTATGAAAAGGTAGAGAAGGAAACCGTGTATTTTAGCAAGACAGATGGTGCATTTGCAACAGAGGCGGAGTACAATTCAAAAAAATCCAATTATAAGAAAAAAGTGGTATATGATTATCGGCGGATAAGCGATGGTGTGATTGTAAATGAATCGGAATTTAAGGAATTGACTAAAAAATCCAATTATTCAATTAAAATTGAGACATTGACCATTCCGGAGGAACATAAAAACGAAGATGGTTCCTCAAGAATGATAAAGGATATATTTATAAGGGATAATGGTTCGTTGGAAAGCCACAGGAAATGGATACAGGAGAATAGTATCTTTATCCTAAAAAACACGGTAAAGAATGAAGAACTTAGCGGCAGCCTGTCAATAGATGAATGGCTTGCGTTAGACACAGATAAACAGTCTTTATATAAAAAGAAAAGTTTGTTAGGAATAAATTTAAATCACGAGATTACAAATGATGAGTATTTAATGTTACCGGTGGAAACGCAGAAGTTTTATCTTGTTGCAGAAGAAGTGAAGGAAGAAATAGAGCGCATAAAGGATTCACATGGACATATATTTGTAAAACATGACTTATTCAATCATGACCCGTTATTAGTAAATAAGAACCCAAACAACATATATAGCCAGAATGGGATAGCTGAAGCATTTGCAAAATTTGCCTATGACAATGGACTTAGTTTTGCGCCAAATTCTGTGGAATTGGAGCAGATAATGCATCCGGATAACGAACCCCCTTTTATGTAAGCCTCTCCATAGACCGAGTGTATTCAGATTTGTTGGAGAGGCTGGAAATAAGCACGATTGGGTTTAGCGAATTAAATGCAGAGCATAGAATAGACGCCGAGTATTTTTCAAAAAGCAACCTTGAAATGATGAAGCTGTTAATGTCAAAAAAGCATCAGTTAATAGGAGATTTTTCAGATGTTACAGACGGAATACATAAATCGATAGATTATGATGAAAATAGTCCTGTAAATCTGATATCTGCTACTTCGCCGCGTGAAAATTATTTTGATTTATCAAGAAACGCAAGAATATCGGAAAGGGAACATAATAATAATCCAAGAACTGCGCTAAAAGACAGGGATGTTATTTTATCTACAGTTGGAACGATTGGGAATTGTGCCGTAGTAAGTACGGAGATGCTGCCGGCAAATTCAGACAGGCATGTGGGAATAATACGGGTAAATAAAGACTATTCTCCATATGTAGTGTCAACTTATTTATTGTCTAAGTATGGGCGCATGCAGACAAAAAGGGAAACGACGGGAAATGTACAACCGAATCTTTTTTTATATAAAATTCGGGAAATAGTGGTTCCGGAGTTTGCAAAGAATATTCAGGATGAGGTGGAAAGCAATATAATTGATGCGTTAGCAAAGAGGAAACTCGCTGAAAATAAGTATCAGGATGCAGAAAAAATTCTGTTAAATAATTTGGGATTTGACACCTGGCATCCCGCCCATAAAAGAATAGCTTATTCCTGTAGAATGTTTAAAGATATAATGGCATCGGAGAGGATTGATGCTGAGTATTATCAACATAAATATGATGAGATTACAGAGTACATAAAGAAATGTAATTATATGGTATTAAGCGATGCATGCAAGATTTATGATAAAAACTATAATCCGGATAAAAATGTTGAATATCGGTATCTTGAACTTTCAAACATAGGGGTTTTAGGAGAAATTATCGGTTGTACAACGTTATATGGAAGTGATTTACCAACAAGAGCGAGAAGAATTGTAAACTCGGGAAATGTAATCATTTCTTCGATAGAGGGTTCTTTACAAAATTGTGCCCTGATTACGGAAGAATATGATAAGGCTTTATGTTCTAATGGTTTTTTTGTTTTAGAATCATCATACATTAATTCGGAAACTTTATTGGTATTATTAAAATCATGGCCAGTCCAGAGCTTACTTAAAAGAGCCTGTTCGGGAACAATATTAACTGCATATGGAATAGAGGAATTAAAAAATATACCATTGCCGATTATTGATAAGGCAGAACAGCTTAAAATAGCGCAGTTAATCAAAGAAAGCTTAGCTTTAAGAAAGAAAAGTGACCTATTGATTAGTAAATCAAAAAGAATAATTGAAAAAGCAATCGAGGGCGATTAGTGTACGATACTTGCAATTAGACCTTGCGGTATTTCAGCTATGAAATTTGTTGGGTCATATAGACATTTCTATGAAAAATGGATATAATATGAGTAATTGGCAACATGCTTATCTCAGAAGGGAAGTGGAAGTATGAAGTTAACAAATGTTGAATTGAGAATTCCGGAACAAATGAAACAATATATTCAGGTAAAGGATACAGAAAAAGAGTTATTGCGTAATGCATTGTTGTTGTATCCGGCAATAAGGGATTATACCATCTCACATGGTAAAGCGGCTGAAATACTAGGTATTAATAAGCTAGATTTGATTGCATTATATAGCAGCATTGGACTTCCATATTTTGATTTGACAGAAGATGAAATAGAGGAAGAATTAGAGACGTATCATAGATTGAAAGAGGTGATTGGATGATTGTTGTTTCTGATACAACACCAATCATTTCGTTAATTAAGGTTGAAAAATTGGATATACTGAAAGGGTTGTTTAGTGAAGTCAAAATTCCGGAAGCGGTTTTTAATGAATTGACAAGTAATGTATTGTTTAAAGAAGAAGCAAAAGTGGTTGTGGAATGTGATTATATTAAGAAAATGTCGGTTGAAAATATGAAATCAGTTGATTTATTGAGACGTTCTACCAATCTTGATGCAGGCGAGAGTGAAGCTATTGTATTAGCGGATTCTCTAAATAATTCTATCTTGCTAATTGATGAGGCTAAAGGAAGAAAAATTGCGAAAAATATGGGCTTGAATATCATGGGAACTATTGGTATTTTACTAGTTGCATACGAAGATGGTTTACTTGATAAAGGAAGTATTGAGGAATGTATAGAAGTTGTACGAAATTCTAAATTGCGTATTAGTGGAGCATTACTGGATATGTTGCATGATAAGATTAATGAATAAAAATTGTGTTGGGCATATTTGGAAATCAATACCAAACGAAAATCATGATTAGTCCAATTTCATTTCAACAAAGTCCCATTTTCTGTATATTCAAGATTTATCCTAATTCGGAAAACAGAATAAATCAGACTTAGGCTCCAGTGGTCTGGTGGAGATTTTGTAGGTTTTCTTGACATACCTTGCAGCGTGTGCTAGACTGAAAAATGGTTAGCGATAACTAACTTTAATTGAGGAGGTTAACGATGATATATCAGGTTATTGCCGTTTTGCTTATGATTGTCTTTTACGGAGCGTATTTTATAAAACTTTTTCATCAGCGCAAACAGGGGATACAAACGGATTTGCTTGGAAGGGGAAAGATAGGCTTTATAAAATGTATTGAGCTTACATTGAAAATCGTGACATATATTGTTCCTGCTGTTGAAATGATTAGTATTTTTGTCAACGCATATGCCGATTTAACATGGCTGCGGGTTATCGGTGTAGTTTTAGGGGTACTGGGAACAGGAGTGTTTATTGTATCCGTGATGACAATGCGCGATAGTTGGCGTGCAGGCGTACCAAAAGATGAAAAAACAGAGCTGGTCACATCAGGTATTTATGCATATAGCCGTAACCCGGCATTTCTGGGATTTGATTTAATCTATATTGGCGAACTCTTAATGTTCTTTAACTGGTATTTATTGGTGATTACCCTGCTGGCAGTTATTATGTTACATTTACAAATCGTCAATGTGGAGGAAGATTTTTTGAGTACAGCTTTTGGCGATGAGTATTTAGCATACAAAAAGAAGGTATGCAGATATATTGGGAGAAAGATATAAATAGCTATTTCCCATAATTCAGAATCAGCATGACTGTACCAAGAATTGTTAAAATTGCGCCGGTTACTAAACCGACAGTGCGGTTATTAACTTTATTGGCGAATTGGGCTGAAATAACAGAAGCCGCAGTCGCTGTTGTGATACAAATCAGCAGAACATCCCAGCGTTCAAAAGCAATCGAGGAATCTATCATAATGTGGCTGGCTGATGCGATAAGCGCCGTAAAGGTCATAATAAATGTGCTGGTGCCGACAGCCGATTTCCTGTCCATACCTAAAAATGCGGTAAAAACCACAAGCATCATCATTCCTCCTCCTGAGCCGACAAAGCCTGTGCCAAAGCCGATTGTCAGTCCGAAAAACAATGAAACAGCCACACCTTTCCAGTCAAGCCCTGTATCCCTTGCAATAGTTTCTTTGCGTTCTGTATCAGGCTTTATCAAAAAGCGAATACCAATAAAAAGGGTTAGGAATAATGAAAAGCTGCCAAGCACAACATTTCCAACCGACCATGCCGCAAAGCTGCCTGCAATGCACATGCTGATAATGCAGGTAAGCATAATCCAGCCCCGCTTTAAATCGATGTTTTTATGGTGAATATATATGCCGGCTGTAACAGCAGAGCCGAGGATATCTGATGCTAAAGCAATCGCCGTAGCGTGGTACGCTCCCGTTTCTCCAGCGAAGGATGGGCAAAGTACAATTAAAATAGGCACCATAACGGTGGCGGCGGAAAGTCCAGCAAGACCGGTACCGATTCCTGCACCCAGAGCGGCAAGGATATACCAAATATACTCCATAGAAGTCCCCCCCCTGAAATCATGATATGAAAAATGCAATTAAATATACTGTATTATAGCTGACAGACGCCTGATTTGCAACCGGCAGAAGAAATAAAAGCGTCGGTTTGGAGCAAAAACTAACCGCAACATGAAGAGGGGAGACGCATATAAAATGCCGCAGAGAAAAAAGAAATTCTTGACAAGCCCGGAAAAAAGAAGTACACTGAAAAATAAGATAACGGTGTTATGTTGAGAGGAGGCAGCCTGCTTGGCTGAGGACAAGGAAACGAGAAACAAACTTCTGGACAGTGCAAAACAGGAGTTTCTGGAAAAAGGTTATATGAAAGCCTCACTGCGCACTATCTGCAAAAATGCCGGCGTAACGACCGGCGCCCTGTACTTTTTCTTTCGGGATAAGGAAGATTTGCTGAAGCAGCTGGTGGAGGAACCGTTACAGGGCATAATCTCGATTATCCAGCTTCACCTTTCAGAGGAACTGAGTATGGATTCTTCATTTGCTTCCACAGATGAGGATTCCGAGGATATCAGGGCGGCGAGTGAGATTGTACATTTTATGTATCAGAATTATGATGTCTTTGAGATACTTTTGACGAAAAGCCAGGGGAGCGCCTATGAGGATGTGGTGAGCCGGTTTGCGGACTGGGGAGAACAGCATTACAATGCTCTGGCGGAAATGACGGCGGCAAAGCTGGAGGTTTCCAAGCCGGACCATTATATGATTCACTGGATGGCGCATATGCAGGTGGATGCTTTTATTCATTTGTTTACCCATGAACCGGACGAGGAGAAGGCAGTCAGGCATATGGAAGAAATCGTTGTTTATCTGGTCTCAGGCTGGAACGGACTGTTTGAGACAAAAAAATAAGGCTATATGGCGGAAGAAAGATTGGCTGTATAGCCTGTTATCAGCCCTAAAACATAACGGTGTTATGTCACAAAATAAAGTAAATTTTTGATGAGTCCACGAATGCTATGTACATCTGCGTTTTACAGCGGACTTATACAGTAAATAGTAGGGAGGTAAGATGATGTATCTTGAAGTAAAGAACCTAAAGAAGAGTTATGGTGAGGGCGGGAGTTTTGCCCAGGTATTGAAAGGGATTTCTGTTTCTGTCGACCGGGGAACCATGTGTGTGATTCAGGGAACCAGCGGCTCCGGAAAATCTACTCTGCTAAATGGGATTGGCGGACTGGATTTGATGGATTCCGGCTCGATTCAGGTGGATGGTCAGGAGATTTTCGGACTGTCCCAGGACCAGTTGTCTGATTACCGGAGAGAAAACCTTGGTTTTATTTTTCAGTTTTATAATCTGGTGCCAAACCTTACGGTCAGAGAGAATATCCAGGTATGTGAATACCTGACAGACCAGCCCTTGGATTTAGAGGAGCTGCTGGAAACATTGGGATTGACGGAGCATCAGAATAAGTTTCCGTCGCAGCTTTCCGGTGGGCAGCAGCAGCGCTGCGCTATTGCCAGGGCATTGATTAAAAATCCGAAGCTGCTGCTTTGTGACGAGCCCACCGGTGCGCTGGATTCCAAAACGTCCAGAGATATTTTAGTGCTGCTTGAGGAAGTGAACCGTAAATATGGAACGACCATGTTGATTGTTACCCACAATAATTCCATTAAAAATATGGTGGATCAGGTGATTGTCTTAAAGGATGGACAGATTAAGAAGGATTATCGGAATGAAAACAAAGTGCCGGCGGCAGAATTGGAGGATTTATAATGCAGAAAGTACTGAGAAAAAGGATTTTTCGGGATTTAAAGGAAAATGCATTCCGCTATCTGGCGCTGGGACTGCTGGTTATTCTGGGAATGTATATGATTATCAGTCTGGTGGGGGCGGCAGATACCATTATAACCGGTACGGCGGATGCGGCGAAAGCAAATAAGCTGGAGGATGGACAGTTCAGCCTGTTTGTACCGCTGACTAAGGAAGAAAAATCTGCGTTAGAGAAGGATGGAATTACGCTGGAATCCCATTTTTATCTGGATTATTCCATGGAAGATGATTCTGTGCTGCGGATATTTTCCGAGAGAAATGAAATTGATTTGCCACAGGCAGACTTCGGAAGGCTGCCACAGAAGTCCGGCGAAATTTTTCTGGAAAAAAGGTACTGTGAAGAGCAGGGGATATCTGTGGATGATGAGATTATGGCAGGCGGGCGCTCCTTTCGGGTATGCGGTATCGGAACTTCGCCGGATTACGATACACCCTACCGTAATTTATCCGACAGTGCCGTGGACAGCGAGCTGTTTGGTGTAGGATTTTTGCTTGATGAAGATTACCGCCGTTTGAAAGAGGAGAAGAAAAGTATACGCTCCGAGGAATATGTGTATGCTTATTTACTGAATGGAAAATTGACACAGGAGGAACTGAAGGAGAAGCTTCAGAAAATGGATATTGAAGCGGAGGATATTGATGACGCTTATTTTCAGGAATATTGGGAACGGACAGGAGGAAAGCTGGATGCTTTCAAAGAGGCATTAGATGAGCTTTCAGATGGTGCGGTGGAGCTGCAGAAGGGACTGGACGAATTAAATGATAATAGCGGAAAGCTGACAGACGGGGCATCGGAAATCTTTGATGCTTATCTGGCGGAGGCATCGGAAAGTCTTGCAAATTTTGGTGTTTCAGAATTAAACGGAGATAATTATCAAACAGTCATGGAGAAAATGATTGCGAACAGCAACAATGCCTTGGTACAGATGAGCCTTAAATCCGCATTGGAACAGTTAGAGGAATTAGATGCTTTTGCTAAGGGCATGACAGAATACGCAGGAGGGGTATCCGAGGCGGCAGAGGGCTCGGAAAAACTTTCGGACGGGGTGTCTGAATTTTCCGAAGAAACAGAAGAATTTCTTGACGAGCATTATCATGTGGAGCTTTCCAAGCTGACGCAGTTTGTTAAAGCGGAGGATAATACCAGAATCGGAGGCGCTGCTGATGACCAGTTTATCAATAAGGCGGCGGGGCTTGCAGCGGGTGTTATTGTATTGATTCTATTTGCCTATGTCATCTCGGTTTTTGTGGTACACAGCATTGAGCAGGAGGCGGGAATTATCGGCACGCTTTATGCCATGGGAGTCAGAAAAAATGAGCTTTTGCGCCATTACCTGGCTTTGCCGGTAGGGATTACTTTCCTTGCCGGAGTGATTGGGACGGCGCTGGGATACAGTGATTTGGGAGTACAGGTGCAGATGCGGGACTGCTATGGATATTATTCTGTTCCTGCTCTGGATGTAATCTACGAGCCGTATCTGTTGGTGTATGGTATTGTCATGCCCCCGGTGGCAGCTGCGCTGACGAACTTTCTGGTAATCCGTAAAAAACTGGAGCGTCCGGCTTTGTCACTGATTCGAAATGAACAGAAGAATGGAAAGACGCAGAATATTCAGATTCGGCGTGGTAGTTTTGTACATATTTTTCAAATCCGGCAGATGCTCAGGGAGAGACGGACTGCCTTTACCGTGTTCTTTGGAATGTTTATCTCGCTGCTGATTGTCATGCTATCGCTGAACTGCTATGCGCTTTGCGGGCATATCAAAACAGAAAACCGTGCGGATACAAGGTTTGCCTATATGTATACCTATAAATATCCGGAGAAACAGGTGCCGGAGGGAGGAGAAGCCGCCTATGGTGTGACGCTGAAAAAGGAAGTGCTGGGGTATAATCTGGATGTGACGCTTTTGGGAATTGATTCGGATAATCCTTATTTTGAAATACAAAAAACAGAGGGAGAAGAATCATTTAGCGGAAAAAATAAAGTACAGATTTCTTCGGCAATGGCGCAGAAATATCATCTGGATACAGGAGATGATTTGGTTTTGAAGGATGAAGAAAATGACAGGAATTATGCTTTTACGATAGAGGCGGTTGTTCCATATTCCACCAGCTTCTTTGCCTTTATGGATATTGACAGTATGCGGGAGCTGATGGGAGAGGACGGGGATTATTATAATATCGTGTTTGCGGACCATGCGCTTGATATTGACAGCGGCAGGATTTACTCTGCTGCTTCCAAGGAAGAAATTGAGAAGAGCGCGTCCATTTTTGTGGAAATGATGATGCCAATGGTGGTTACGATGGCGGCAGCGTCTGCATTCATTTTTGCGGTAGTCATGTACCTGATGATGAAAGTAATGATTGACCGTTCAGCAATGTCAATTTCGCTGATGAAGGTGTTTGGATACCGGAAGGGGGAGGTCAGAAAGCTGTACCTCAACGGTAATCTGCTGATTGTGGTGGTCAGTGCCCTGCTGGGAATCCCGCTGTCCAAGGTGATTATGGACAGTATGTATCCGTATCTGGTATCCAATGTTGCCAGTGGAATCAATCTGACGTATTCCTGGCAGATGTATATAGGGCTTTTTGGCGTAATCATAATTTTGTATTTTATTATCAACCGTATCTTGATGCGCCGCGTCAATAAGATTATGCCGGCAGAAGTGCTGAAAAACCGGGAATAGGTGACAGAAAAAGACATTCTGTTTGACAAAAACACAAGAAAAATGTATACTTGTAAATAAGTTAGCGGCTACTAACGCATAGTAGCCGCATTTTTGAAACAAGAAGTTAGTTTGCGCTAACTTATGCTGTACGGACAGGAAAGGAGACTTCCCTTTTGTCTGCATTGATTCCAGCAATTATGGCGCTTTTGCCAAGGAGGAATTTATATGACAAGCGAAGAGTATAAAAAATTATCGTTAAAGGAATTTGACCAGGCGGCAGAAAAATTTGATGACAATGACCCGAGCGTTTACAATATGTGCCGCAAGGATTATCCCGATGTGTTAGCGGAAGCGGTGAAGGAACAGTTTGCCGATTTGCTGGATGCAGGCTGTGGCACCGGGGCAATGTTAGGCATGTTTAAAAAGGATTATCCGGATGTCAATTATACGGGAGTGGATTTGTCGACAAAGATGATAGAAACCGCAAAGCGAAAACATCTTGAGGGGGTCCGTTTTGTTGCAGGCGACTGCGAAAAACTGCCGTTTGACGACAACAGCTTTGATGTGGTTACCTGTTCCATGAGCTTTCATCATTATCCAAATCCCGAAAAATTTTTTATGAGCCTGCGTAAGGTTCTGCGCCCGGGCGGACGGCTTATTTTGCGGGATATGGCATCTAGCAGCAACCTGCTGATGTGTTTTTTCAACCGTATTGAAATACCGGTTGTCAATAAGGTTCTGCACAAAGGGGATGTCCATGTTTATTCAAGGACTGATATACAGAAGTTGTGTGATGCAAGCGGTTTGAAGCTGGAATTATATGAGGTGAGGAAAGGGTTCCGCCTGCACTGCGTCGTCAGGAAAACGGATTAGACATGGGTTTGAAACAGGGGTGTTCTAAGATAATAATGTGAAAAGACAGACGCTTAGAACACCCCGATAAAGAAAATTGTTCTTCGCCGGAATCCGGTGTCGGAAATGGTTCAAAGAAATATCTTGGTGGAACATCTAATTCTCTGCTTATGTTAAATAAAACTTCAAATGAGAAAGATTGGAAATGGTTACAGTTTTCTATTCTGCTCAAATGAGAACGTGAAATGTGGATTCGGGCGGCTGATTCCGCCTGCGCAAAATTGGCGCATTTTCGGTAAACGGCGGGCGAAGTATTTATTTTTTTAAAAATAAAAAATAAATAAAGGAATTTTTGAATTTGTGTCGTATATTTACAAATGGACGGTTAAAAACAAAAATGTGAAATATCCGGCAGGAATAAGGATATGGAAAATAATTTGGTACGATAGAGAAGGGGTTTTGCAGATGAATATTCGAGAGAAGCTGGAGGCATGGGAACATGAATATCTGTGTGAATATGCTGCATTTAGCGACCAGTCAAAGGGACGGGATATAGCAGAGCCGATGTGCGACGTTCGGACAATTTACCAGCGGGACAGGGACAGAATACTGCATTCAAAATCGTTTCGCAGGTTAAAGCAGAAAACCCAGGTGTTTCTCTCGCCGGAGGGTGACCATTACAGAACGAGGCTGACCCATACGCTGGAGGTTTCCCAGACTGCCCGCACCATCGCCAGGGCACTCCGCTTAAATGAAGAGCTGACGGAGGCGATTGCTTTAGGCCATGACCTTGGCCATACTCCCTTTGGACATGCCGGGGAGAGGGCATTAAATGAGGTCTGCTCAAGAGGGTTTAAACATAATGAGCAAAGTATCCGTGTCGTAGAACGATTGGAAAAAAAAGGAAAAGGACTGAATCTTACGGCAGAGGTGCGGGATGGGATTTTAAATCATAAGACTACGGGCAGTCCTGCGACACTGGAGGGAAAGATTGTGCAGCTGGCGGACAAAATTGCTTATATCAATCATGATATTGACGATGCTATCCGCGGCGGAATATTAAAGGAAGAGGATTTGCCGGCAGCTTGTACGGATTTACTCGGGAACAGTACAAGAAACCGGTTAAATACAATTATTCATAACGTGATTGCGAACAGCGAGGGAAAAGGAGATATTGTCTGTTCGCCGGATATCCGTCAGGCGATGACGAATCTTAGAAGCTTTTTGTTTGATACGGTGTATACCAATCCTGTCGCAAAGGGTGAGGAAGGAAAGGCAAAGCGCATGCTGCAGGAGCTTTTTGGCTTTTATAACGCACATCCGGAAATAATGCCGGAGGAATACGCCGTTATGATTGATAACGGAGAAGAACGGGAACAGGTGGTATGCGATTATATTGCCGGAATGACGGATAATTATGCAGTGCTGAAATTTCAGGAGGCATTTGAGCCGTTGGGATGGAAACGGTGAATTTGGCTTACATAATATTTAAGAGATGAAAAAGCAATGCGGGGGGAGAATGAACAGGTGGTGAGGCAGATTGTACTATGCGGATGAAGTGATAGAAGAGGTACGTTCACGGAATGATATCGTAGATGTGATAGGAAGTTATGTAAACTTAAAAAAGAAAGGAAACTCTTATTCCGCATGCTGCCCGTTTCATCATGAGAAGACACCATCCTTTCATGTAAGCCGTGAGAAGCAGATGTATCACTGTTTCGGATGCGGAGTAGGCGGCAATGTGTATACCTTTTTAATGGAGCACGAAAATTTTTCTTTTCCGGAGGCGGTAGAAGCGCTGGCGGAAAGAGCGGGGGTAAAGCTTCCGGAGCAGAGCATGACACCGGAAGCAAAGAAGCAGGCGGATGAAAGAACAAAGCTAAAGGACATGAATAAGCTGGCAGCAGGATATTTTCATTATTTACTGAAAACCGAGCGTGGCAGCCATGCAATGGAATATCTGAAAAAGCGGGGGCTTACTGATGAAACCATTACAGCATTCGGTTTAGGCTTTTCTGATGTATATCGTGATGATTTATACAAATACTTAAGAAATAAGGGATACCGTGATGAGGAACTGAAAAATTCGGGATTGGTTAAATTTGATGAAAAACAGGGTGCGTCAGACAGGTTCTGGAATCGGGTGATGTATCCTATCATAGATACGAATAACCGGGTAATCGGATTCGGCGGACGGGTTATGGGAGACGCAAAGCCGAAATACATCAATACACAGGATACGCCGGTATTTGATAAGAGCCGGAATCTTTATGGACTTAATCTGGCAAAAAAGAGCAGACGGCGGGGAATAATATTTTGCGAAGGCTATATGGATGTCATCTCCATGCATCAGGCAGGATTTGATAATGCGGTGGCATCCCTCGGAACGGCATTGACAGTAGGGCAGGTTAATCTAATCAAACGGTTTACCGACCAGGTGTATCTCGCTTATGACAGTGATGAGGCGGGAACAAAGGCGGCGCTTCGGGCATTGGAAATCATGCGGGAATTTGAAATGCCGGCAAGGGTGATTTCCCTGACCCCCTATAAAGACCCGGATGAATTGATACAGGCGGAGGGGACGGAGGAATTTGAACGGCGGATTGAACAGGCAAAGAGCGGTATAATGTTTGAAATTGGGATTTTGGCTCATAATTATAATGAAGAGGACCCGTTGGAGCGGACAAAGTTTCAGAAAGAGGCGGCGAAGAGGTTGTCCGCTATTTCGGACCCGCTGGAGCGAAAGAATTATATTGACAGTGTGGCGAAGCAGTATGATATCGAAACCGACAGCCTGAAGGAAGCGGTTACCCGATATGGAATTGCGGGTGCAAATAGGATAGATGCCTCGGTATTCAGGGAAAGAGGAGAAAGAAAATCGCCGGAAAAGGAAAAAGAGCAGAAGCAGTTGAAAGCGGAGCGGCTGTTAATCAGTTGGATGATAAATGAGAATACCCTGTTTGATGTGCTGGCTGGGGAAATTACACCGGAGGATTTTTTTGAGCCAGTCTATCATGATGTTGCGGCAGAATTATTTGCGCAATATGAACGTGAGGGAAAGGTTACGCCGGCAGCAATCATGAACCATTACCAGAGCAGGGAAGAGCACGAAAAGGTGTCGGAAATTATGCAGCAGGGCTTTGATATGGAGATTGCAAACAGTGAAAAATCCAAAGTGATTACCGATTTGGTGAAAGGAATACGGATTCGGAGTATCAGCCACCAGCTGGAAAAGGCAAAGGGGGATTTGGCAAGGACAAGTCAGCTTATGCTGGAAAAGGCAAAGGTTGACAAATTAAAAATCCGGATATAGCACGTGTATTCAACATCAATGCAGGAGCGGGGGATTTGGAATACAAGTTTTACCGATAAGGATAATTTATAGAAAAAACACAGGTAGGGCGAGACAGCCATATAAAGGAAGGATGGAACGATGGAAGAACAAAAAGTAACAACAGCAGATGATGAAAAGTTTCAGGAGAAATTAAAAGAGTTGCTTACGCTGGCAAGAAAGAAGAAAAATGTAATCGAGGATACAGAGATTATCGCCTGTTTTGCGTCCAGCAGGGAAATCGAATTGACGACGGAACTAATGGAACAGATTTTTGATTTCCTGGAAAAAAATAAAGTGGATGTGCTGACCATTTCCGAGGGGGAAGAGGAGCCGGACGAGGACGCTTTGTTAGAGGTGGAAAATGACGAAGAACTGGCGGTGGAGAAGCTGGATTTAACCGTTCCGGAGGGCACTAATATTGAAGACCCTGTGCGTATGTATCTGAAAGAAATCGGTAAAGTGCCATTGCTAAGCGCTGAAGAGGAAATCACTTTGGCGCAGAAAATGGAGGCGGGAGACTTTGCAAAGAGCCAGTTGGAAGAAGCAGGGGAAGCTTTAGATGCCGATGCAAGGAAGGAATTGGAGGAACTGGCGGAGGAAGGGGATTATGCCAAAAAGAAGCTGGCAGAAGCAAATCTCCGTCTTGTGGTCAGTATTGCGAAACGGTATGTAGGCAGAGGAATGCTGTTTTTGGATTTGATACAGGAGGGAAATCTTGGTCTGATTAAAGCGGTTGAAAAATTTGATTACCGCAAGGGATATAAGTTTTCTACTTATGCTACATGGTGGATTCGCCAGGCAATTACAAGAGCGATTGCGGACCAGGCGAGAACGATTCGCATTCCTGTCCATATGGTAGAGACAATTAACAAGTTAATCCGGGTTTCCAGACAGCTTTTACAGGAGCTTGGCAGGGAACCGTCTCCGGAGGAGATTGCAAAGGAAATGGACATTCCGGTAGAACGTGTCAGAGAAATTTTAAAGATTTCCCAGGAGCCGGTATCCCTGGAAACGCCTATCGGCGAGGAGGAGGACAGCCATTTAGGTGATTTTATCCAGGATGAAAATGTACCGGTGCCGGCAGATGCGGCGGCATTTACGCTGTTAAAGGAACAACTGGTGGAGGTGCTGTCAACACTTACGGAACGGGAGCAAAAGGTATTGCGGCTGCGCTTTGGTCTAGACGATGGGCGGGCAAGGACACTGGAAGAAGTGGGAACGGTCTTTCATGTGACAAGGGAGCGTATTCGTCAGATTGAGGCAAAAGCGCTTCGCAAACTGAGACATCCAAGCCGCAGCAGAAAATTAAGGGATTATCTGGAATAATCTGCGGGCTCGATAGAAAAACGCTATTGGGAGTAAAAGCAGGATGAAAAACATGAGGTTATCAAAGAGAATGGAGGCTGTGGTGAGTATGGTTTCACCGCAGTCCTTTACTGTTGCGGACGTGGGCTGTGACCATGCATATGTATCCATTGCGCTGCTTGAACAGGCACCGGAAAGAAAGGTGATTGCGATGGATGTGCGAAAGGGTCCGTTGGAAATTGCCGCAGGAAATATCGCAGAGGCAAAGCTGGGGGATTCCATTGAATTAAGGTTAAGCGACGGCTTGGAAAAGCTTTCCCCGGATGAGGCGGATACCGTTATTCTTGCGGGAATGGGCGGCTTGTTAATCAAACGTATTCTCGAAGAGGGAATGGCTGTTCTGCTCGGAGAAAGACCGCCAACTCTGATTTTACAGCCCCAGTCGGATATCTGGGAGGTGCGGATATTTCTGCAAAATCACGCATATCATATTGTCCAGGAAATTATGCTGGTGGATGACGGCAAGTATTATACGGTAATTAAGGCAAGTCCGGGAATGGAGAAAGGAAAATATTCTGACACGGAGTATCGGTATGGGAGATATAATTTAAAGCATCAGGATAAAGTGCTGTATACCTATCTGAAAAAGGAAAAAAAAGCGTTGGAGGAAATCCGTGGAAAGATACCTCAAAAAAAACAAAGACGTCTGCAGGAGATAGACGTTTGCCTGGAGAGGAATGCAGAAGCATTTTGTTATTATGAAGGAGGCGGGAAAAATGACGTGTGAGGACATTATCAGGGAATTGGAAAAGCTTTCGCCAAAAGCTTACGCCTGCGATTGGGACAATGTCGGTCTGCTGGTGGGAAGAAAGCAAAGGGAAGTACATAAAATTATGGTAGCGCTGGATGCCTCAAAGGAGGTTGTGGATTATGCGGTGAGGGAGCAGGCAGACATGCTGATTACCCATCACCCGATGATTTTTTCGGCAATAAAGAAAGTTAATGAGGAAGAGTTTACATCGGAAAAGGTACTTACGCTGGCGGAACAGGGGATAGCCTGCTATGCCATGCACACAAACTTTGATACCGTCGGAGGGATGGCGCAGCTTGCGGCAGGAGAGAAATATCTGAATTTATCCGGAGTACGTCCCATTGAAAGCAGAGAGAACGATGAAGAGGGGATGGGGCGGTATGGGCTTTTGCCCTATCCGATGACCGCAAAACAGGCGGCGGAGTATGTGAAAGAAAAATTCAAGCTTCCCTTTGTTCTTCTTTATCAGGCAAAGGAACAGAGGGATAAGGTGTATGACCGGATTGCGGTAATGCCGGGTTCCGGGAAAAGTGAGATGAAAGAGGTTGTGCGGCAGGGATATTCGCTGTACCTGACCGGAGATTACGGACATCATGAGGCATTGGACGCAATGGATATGGGGCTTGCAGTGATTGATGCAACACATTATGGTCTGGAGCATATATTTATCTCTTATATCAGTGAATATCTGCGAAAGACCTTTAAGGATTTGCGGCCGGAAATTGTGGAAGCGGACATGGGCTGCCCGGGGCAGTTGATTTGAAAAAATAAATCAGGTAATTGCGAAACTCTGTTTTTGCTAACGTCTGTTGTACAATATAGACAAAGCAACGCAGGCACGCTTTCGCTGCTTGTCGCACGTAATGGTACATAAGGTGCCAAAAAACGGCACCAGCCAAGGCACACTTTCACACTAAGCTCGGAAATACCTCGCTAAGTGTTCAATGCGAAGTACCAACGGCTCCAAAGCGCCTGCTTATGCTATTGTCTATATTGCACAACTAGATTTCGGAAATTGGGAGTTTCGCAAACGCCTAAAAAATAAATTGATGTAAGGAGGATGGTTATTTTGATTACGGTTGAAATTGACAATCAGAAATATGAAGTGGAAGAGGGGGTCACTCTGAAATCGCTGGCGGATACATACGGACGCTGCCAGCAGGGAAGGCTTGTTCTTGCTTACCGGAACGGACACCTTTGCGAGTTGTATAAGCAAGTGACCGAGGATGCGAAGATAGAATTTGTGTCCACTGTAGATAAAGTGGGAATGGCGGCCTATAAGAGAAGCATGATTTTAATGATGATGAAGGCATTCCGGGATGTGTTAAAGGAGAAAGGAACCACGGGACGGATACGGGTGCTGTTTTCCCTCAGCAGAGGTTTTTACTGTGAACTCGACAGTAAAAAGGCAGAGGTATCCGGGGAGCTGCTGGCTGAAGTAGAGATGAGGATGAAAACACTGGTTGAGGCGGATATTCCCATTGAAAAGTATACCTATCAGTCCTATGATTTGATGAAACGGTTTAAGGCACAGGGGAGAACGGACAAGGAAAGGCTGTTCCGTTACCGGAGGGCTTCAAATGCAAATGTGTATGTGCTGGAGGATTTTGAGGATTATTACTACGGATTTATGGTTCCGTCTACCGGGTATCTGACCCATTTTGCCCTGCATGCCTATGAGCAGGGATTTGTGCTGCAGATGCCGGAGCGGAAAAATCCCGTTGCCGTGCCCGAATTTAAGCCGCAGAATAAGCTGTTTCAGGTATTAAAGCAGTCGGACGACTGGGGTGTCATGCTTCACATTGATACTGTGGGGGGATTAAATGATGCCATTGCCAACGGGGAAATCAATGATTTGATGCTGGTACAGGAGGCGTTACAGGAAAAAAATATTGCGGAGATTGCCGGAAAAATCAGAGAGCAGAAAAAAAAGGTTATCCTGATTGCCGGGCCCAGTTCCTCCGGAAAAACGTCATTTTCCCACCGTTTATGTATCCAGCTGAGGGCATTGGGGATGTCGCCGCACCCTATTGCGTTGGATAACTATTTTGTTGACCGGGAATTTACACCAAAGGATGCAGACGGCAATTATGATTTTGAATGCATTGAAGCGGTGGATGTTGACCGGTTTAACGAGGATGTCATGAAATTGTTAAACGGCGAAGAGGTTGCGATGCCGACGTTTAATTTCCTTATCGGAAAACGGGAGTATAAGGGAAATACGATGAAGCTTGCCCGGAATGATGTATTGGTGATTGAAGGCATACACGGACTAAATCCGAAAATGTCGGAGCAGCTTCCGGAGGAGAGCAAATTTAAAATTTATATCAGCGCGCTGACCCAGTTAAATGTGGATGAGCATAACCGGATTGCCACCACGGATGGCAGACTAATCAGGAGGATAGTACGGGATGCCAGAACCAGAGGCAACAGTGCGAGAGATACCATAGGCATGTGGGAATCGGTAAGGCGGGGAGAGGAGCAGAATATTTTCCCGTATCAGGAGGAAGCGGATGTAATGTTTAATTCGGCATTGATATATGAATTGAGCGTAATTAAACCGTATGTGGAGCCGCTTCTGTTTGCCATTCCGAGAGAGGCAAAGGAGTACCAGGAGGCAAAACGCCTGTTAAAGTTTCTGGATTATTTTCTTGGCGTCAGCTCGGAAAATATCCCCAATAACAGTATTTTGCGGGAGTTTGTGGGAGGAAGCTGTTTCCCTGTATAATATTGTATAAAAATTCTAAAAAGTAAAGGAAAAATTGTGCAATATAGTGACAAATGAGAGGATTTGTGGTAGAATAAGGATAGCGTTAGATATTCGTTATACATTTGATAAGGAGGGCTGTCTATGGGTGTATCAGGACAAAAATTCGATCTGCCACAGATGAAAGATTATTTTGAAAATCAGATACCGAATATCAGAGTAATTAGCGATATGACACTAAGCGAGACTGATTTTAAAAGTCTGGGCGCTAAGCTGAAATCAGCCTTCTCTTTTACAAATCAGAAGGATGGCATGGAAGATATTATGCTGTGTTATCTGGTATATTGGGTATACGCTTTGATTTATTGGAATGAAGAAACCGGGATTCATGATGAGCTGACCGATTTCTGTGCGAAGCTGCCGCAGTATCAGTTAAGGCATCATTTCCAACTGCTCCTGGATATTTTTGCCGATTATAATATTGATGATTTCGGCTATCAGAGTGACAGTGTGGAAGAGCTTTGCTCTATTCTGATTGCGAGGCATGCGGGGATTCCCAATGACGAGAAGTATCAGGTGTTTGAACTGATTGACGATTACCGCAACCAGAATGTGTCGGTGGATACCATGGTAGCGGATATTTATGCACATCTGCCCTACAAGAGCCGCTACATATTTTCTTTACTGGACAATGGCTCCAGGCAGGAGATGATATGGGAAATCCGTACCATTATGGCGGAGATTTGTTCCGGAAGCTGTAACCGGGAGCAGATGCTGTTGAAATACCCCCGTATATCGGTGAGTTTAATTGATTACTGCTTTTACTGGCAGGAAGGAAAAGCATTATTAAATCAGGCAAGATAGAGAAGAAAGCCAAAAAGGGCTGGCGCAAGACAACGGGTTTTGCGCCAGCCCTTTTTGCGGAAAAGTTTGTGTTTAAAAAAGAGACTCAGACGATAAGCCGGGTTATGTCGTGAATGATCATCTATCTAGACCTGCTGTTACCAGCAGGCTCAAGCGACCTACCCGAGGACGTGACGGGCCGCCACATTATCCTCTGTTCGGTCTTGCTTCGAGTGGGGTTTACAGAGCCTGCCCTGTTACCAGAGCAGCGGTGAGCTCTTACCTCGCCTTTCCACCCTTACCGATACCCTGCCACAAATTTTGTGGCGGGTATCGGCGGTATATTTCTGTTGCACTAGCCTGGGAGTCGCCTCCACCGGACGTTATCCGGCACCCTGCCCTGTGAAGCCCGGACTTTCCTCACCTGCAACCTTTCGGTAAGCGATAACCGCCTGCATTACAGGAGATTATCTGAAGCCTCCGCAAGATGCGGAAGCCTTTGTCTGCAGCCGCGATCATTTGTCTGAGTCGGGATTGATTGTAACATATAGCAGGGATTATTTCAAATATTATATGGAATAATGGGAAATCCTTTCTGAAATAGGAATATCCGCATATAACGCATGGTATTGCTCCGGTGAATAGCAGCTGATGTAGTTTTTGACATATTTTTTTCGGATTCCCAGGGAGAGCAGCGTATCCACCGCCTTATTATAAGCGACGGCAGCCTGTTCCTTTTCGGGATATCGCCCCACTAACAGATTGCCGTTGACATGAATGGTACATTCATAGCCGGTCTGGTTATCCTTTGTGATTTGGGTGACCCCCATATATTCATTGATGACTTTAATGTTTTCATAGCGGAAATCGTACTCGTTTTGATTGACAAACAGATAGTCCTTCCCTTTTTGTGCATAGTTTTTAATGCCGTAGCGGGAGAGGATGTTATACTGGCTGCCGTAATCACAGATAAAGAGATATCCGCCGCGGATTTGAATTTTGTGGTTGGCATAGAAGAACAAATCCTCCCGGTCGAAAATAAGGAATTGTTCGGGGGAAAGATAATAATAAAAAAAATCTGTTTGCAGATAAATCGGTGTTTTAAAGTAAATGCCGCTGTTCCGGTAGTTGATTAGCATGACAAACTTGGAAAAATCAAGGGCAAAGCCGTCATGGTAATCCTCCAGGGCATAACGGTTTTCCCGAAAAATCAGGCAGGCCTCCCGATAAGCCATCCCTGCGGGTTCTGCCGAAGAAAAGCTGCCAAGGCTGATATGCTTGGAGCGGATGGTAATGGAGGACCGGTAATATATTGTTCCGTCTTTTTTTCTGGCGGCAGTCACGCCGGGGATATCTGTCATGCTTCATTCAACCTCCTGTACTTGAAAATGATTTAGGTAACTGCGAGACATAGGTTTTTGTAAATGTTGGCTGTACAACTGGTTTTTTGCAAATAAGGAGTTTCGCAATTACCTGTCGATAAGGATATAGTAACATATTGGAAACAGGAACAAAATACTTGACCTTTTGATATGGAGAACATATAATTACAATACATATGTCTATGTCTTTTAACAAGGTTGTAATATATGGGAGAAGGCGGTTACAGGATGAAAAAACGAATAGAGATAAAAACGGTAATAGGGATTATTGGATTGGTACTGTTTACCGCACTGGTTTTTGTTTTTGGTTACCGGGTAATTGTTACTGCGGGAGAGCTGCCGGGGAAGCTCAGCAGCGTACCCACTGCGGCAGCGAACGTCAATGTGGTAAATTACTCCTTAAAGCGGGTGCAGAAGGTCAGCTTTGATACTATGCGCTACGGTTATATGGATGATTTGATGCTGGCACAGATGAATAATTTGGACAGCTATTATGAGAAGGAGCGTCTGGAAGAAATCCGTGCAGTGAATAATCTGACGGCGATGCAGGATAAAACCTCAGACCGGCTTGCCTATGAAGAGGCGAAAGCAAAACGGGAGGAAGAGGAGAAAAAGGCGAAAGAGGCAGTCCGCATAGCGGAGGCGGCAAAGGAAGCCAAGGCGAGACAGATTGCGGAACAGATTAGAAACGAGGAAAACGGAGTAAATCTGATTCAGAATATCGACACCGGCGGCAGCGGGAATCTCGGCTTTGGAGATACGGCATCAAGAGGCGGCCAGATAGGTGAACCAGTGTATGCGGCGGCATACGGACAGAGCCTGGGTACATTCGTAATTACCGCTTATTGTACCTGCAGGGTATGCTGTGGTGTTTATTCCGGTGGTAATCGTACTGCCAGCGGGACTGTGCCGACGACTAACCGGACGATTGCCGTAGATACGAATGTCATTCCGTTCGGTACCCGGTTGATTATTAACGGACAGGTTTATGTTGCCGAGGACAGGGGCGGAGACATTCAGGGAAAGCGAATCGATGTGTTTTTCTACACCCACCAGGAAGCGCTGCGCTGGGGCAGAAGGGCGATGGAGGTATTTCTGGCAGAATAGACCGGCAAGGATTGCCAGGACGATAAACCGGGTCGGAAAATGCCTGAAGATAGAAAGATTTTTAATGAGAAAGAAAAGAGGATAAGACAATGGCAATAACCTACAAAAGTACACGCAATAGCAATGAAACAGCAACGGCATCCCAGGCAATTTTAAAGGGACTGGCAGAAAATGGGGGATTATTTGTTCCGGATAAGATTCCCTTGCTGGATGTGGAGTTGAGTGAACTGGCGAAGATGAATTATCAGGAGGTTGCTTATGAGGTCATGAGCCGCATGCTGACTGATTTTACGGAGGAAGAGTTAAAATACTGTATTAGCAGTGCGTATGATAAAAAATTTGATACGGAGGTTATCGCACCGCTGGTTAAGAAGGCGGGGGCGCATTATCTGGAGCTGTTTCACGGTTCTACGATTGCCTTTAAGGATATGGCGCTTTCGATTCTGCCCTATCTGTTGGTAACCTCGGCAAAGAAAAACCATATTAAGAATGACATTGTGATTTTAACGGCAACATCCGGCGATACCGGCAAAGCGGCGCTGGCAGGCTTTGCAGATGTTCCGGGAACCAAAATTATTGTTTTTTATCCGAAAAACGGCGTCAGCCCGATTCAGGAGAAACAGATGATAACCCAGAAAGGGAATAATACCGATGTTGTCGGCATTATCGGCAATTTTGACGATGCCCAGACCGGGGTGAAAAATATGTTTAACGATAAAGAGCTTGCCAAAGCAATGGATGCGAAGGGATTTCAGTTTTCCTCTGCAAATTCCATTAACATCGGTCGTCTGGTTCCGCAGATGGTATACTATGTATATGCATATACCCGTCTGGTTGCCAATGGGGAAATCATGGCAGGGGACAAGATAAATGTGGTAGTTCCTACCGGGAATTTCGGAAATATTCTGGCGGCTTACTATGCAAAGGAAATGGGACTGCCGATTGGAAAATTTATCTGTGCGTCTAACGACAACAAGGTGCTGTATGATTTCTTCCGTACCGGGGTGTATGATAAAAACAGAGAGTTTATTTTAACTACATCTCCGTCAATGGATATTTTGATTTCCAGCAATTTGGAGAGATTGATTTACCGTATTGCAGGAGATGATTCGGAGAAAAACAGTGAATTGATGAAAGCGCTGGCGGCAGAGGGAAAATATGAAATTGCGCCGGAGATGAGAGAGAGGCTTTCCGAGTTTTACGGCAATTATGCTGATGAGGAAGAGACTGCGGCAGCTATTAAAAAAGTCTATGAGGCAGAACACTATATTATGGATACCCATACGGCGGTGGCTTCTGCGGTATACGATAAGTATGTGGCGAAGACAGGCGACCATACGCCGACGGTGATTGCTTCCACGGCGAGTCCGTATAAATTTACCAGAAGCGTTATGGAAGCCATTGATTCGGAATATGCTGCCCGTTCGGATTTTGAACTGGTGGATGAGCTTAATCAGATATCGGGAGTGAAGATTCCGCAGGCGATTGAGGATATCCGGAGCGCGGCGGTTTTACATAATACGGTATGCGATAAATCCGAGATGGAGACGGTGGTAAGAAAAATTCTCGGCTTATAAAAGATATGCTGCCGAAACGGTAAAGGGAAGAAAAATAAGATAGACAGTTCGTTGGTACCATCCTGTCTTTAAACAAAACCAGGGCTGAAGATAAGAAAAACAGATTGCGGTACAGCTGGAGGGCTGCTGCACGATAGGGGAAACACTTAGATTCAGATTAGTTTGAAGCTGAGTGTTTTCTTATGTACAGGGAAAGAAGAGGGAAAAGCATGTACACATTACAGACCAGTGCAAATTTTGACAGTGCACATTTTTTAAAGGGGTATGAAGGAAAATGCAGGAACATCCATGGTCATCGGTGGCTCATTGAGGCGACAGTGGCAGCGGAGCAGTTGGAAAAGGATGGGCAGAACCGGGGAATGGTTGTAGATTTTAAGACGCTGCGGGAGGATTTGAACCGGCTGGCGGAGGAGCTGGACCACAGTCTGGTGATTGAAGAGGAGAGTATTCGGGAAAAGACGAAGGAAGCGTTACTGGAGGAAGGCTTTCGGATTGTTGAGGTTCCCTTTCGTCCCACGGCGGAGAATCTGGCAAAATATTTTTATGATGAGCTGGAGGAACGGGAATATCAGGTGATTTTAGTCAAGGTATACGAGACGCCGAATAATTGTGCAGGATACAGCAGATAGGAGAGAACAGGTGAATAATAGGGAAATGCGGGTGGTTGAGCATTTTATCAGTATCAATGGTGAGGGCAGACGTGCCGGGCAGCTGGCATTTTTTATCCGGTTTGCAGGATGTAATCTTGCCTGTGCGTATTGTGATACGGCATGGGCAAATCAGGAGGATACAGCCTGTGAATTATACAGTGCGGAAGCGCTTTACCGGATGATTAAGGAATCCGGAGTGCATAACGTGACATTGACCGGAGGCGAGCCGCTGCTACAGGAGAATATGCTTGAGCTTTTAACGGTGCTTAAGCGGGATGAAAAGCTGCGGATTGAGATAGAGACAAACGGAAGTGTGGATATCGGGGCTTTTATGCTTTACGATAACATAACGTTTACCCTGGATTATAAGACATCAGTCAGTGGGATGGAGGACAGGATGTGTCTTGCCAACTATCAGAGGCTGCGGGATGTGGATACGGTAAAATTCGTGGTGGGAAGCCGGGAAGACCTTTTGCGGAGCAGGGAGATTGTAGAGCGTTATCATCTGACGGAACGGGGATGTGGAATTTACCTAAGCCCCTGTTTTGGAAAGATAGAGCCTGCCGATATGGTGGAATTTCTGATTGAACAAAAATGGAATGCGGTAAATATACAGCTGCAGCTTCACAAATATATCTGGAATCCCGATAAAAGAGGGGTTTAAACTGGGAGGTTAATGAAGATAGCAGGGCGACAGCAGATTGGAGGAAGAAATGGCAATAAATCAAAATGCAATAAAGGAACATATCAGAGGAATTTTAGCTGCTCTTGGTGATGACCCTGACCGGGAGGGACTTAAGGATACGCCGGACAGGGTGGCAAAGATGTATGCGGAAGTGTTTGAGGGGATGAATTATACCAATGATGAAATTGCCGCAATGTATTCAAAAAGCTTTGAGGTACCGCAGGGCAGCGAAGAGGATATGGTAATTGTGAAGGACATAGAGGTGTTCAGTTATTGCGAGCATCATCTTGCCCTGATGTATGATATGAAGGTGACTGTGGCGTATATTCCGAAAGGCAGGGTAATCGGTCTCAGTAAAATTGCGAGAATAGCAGATATGGTAGCTAAACGGTTACAGCTTCAGGAACGGATTGGCACGGATATTGCGGAAATTATCAGTAAAGCAACCTGTTCGGAGGATGTGGCGGTTTATATTGAGGGAAGCCATAGCTGTATGACGGCAAGAGGGATAAAAAAGCCCTCGGCAAAGACGGTAACGACAACCTTTTGCGGCAGGTTTGAGCGGGAAGCGGAGCTGCAAAATAAATTTTTACTGATGATTAAGTGATTTCGGGAGGGAAAACAGATGAAGATGAATACGAGAAATAAAGATACGGCGCTGGTCGTATTCAGCGGGGGACAGGACAGTACCACCTGTCTGTTCTGGGCGCTTGAACGGTATAGGGAAGTGGTTGCGGTATCCTTTGATTACGGACAACGGCATAGGGCGGAGCTTGAATGCGCCAAAGAAATTACGGAAGAGCTGGACGTGGAATGGCAGGTTCTGGATATGGAGCTTCTAAACCAGCTTGCGCCGAATTCACTGACCCGCAAAGAGATTACGGTGGATGAGGATGCGCCGGAGGAGGGGGCGCCGAATAGTGTTGTGGACGGCAGAAACATGCTGTTTTTAACCTTTGCCGCCGTTTTCGCGAAGCAGAGAGGGATAACGGATTTGATTACCGGGGTATCCCAAAGTGATTTTTCGGGCTATCCGGACTGCCGGGATGTTTTTGTCAAATCGCTGAATACCACGTTAAACCTTGCCATGGATTATACATTCTGCATCGAAACTCCGCTAATGTGGGTGGATAAAGCGGATACATGGAAAATGGCGGATGAGCTGGGAAAGCTTTCTTTTGTCCGGGAGCATACGCTGACCTGCTATAACGGAATTAAGGGTGACGGATGCGGGAACTGTCCAAGCTGTAAGCTTAGGAGAGAAGGATATGAAGAGTTTTTAAAACGGTATCAATAAGATAAAAGGACAGGAAAAGCTGTGATGTTCTGCGTAACGGCAGAAAAACACGGCTTTTTATTTTTGTTTTTCTTGCCAGATATAGGTATATTGGAGTATAATATATCAGTATATGTGCAGCAACTATAGTCTGCTGTGATATAGCGTATCGCTTGGTAGTAATTTTTATAAACAGGAGGATGTGTGATGACTATATTGGTGACAGGCGGCGCTGGGTTTATTGCCAGCCACACAAATGTTGAATTATTACAGGAAGGATATGATGTAATTGTCATGGATAATCTTTGCAATTCCAGTAAGGAATCCCTGGCAAGAGTAGAGCAGATTACCGGAAAGAAGATAAAATTTTATGAGACGGATATGCGTGATATTGAAGGGCTTGAGACTGTTTTTGCAGAGAACAGTATTGATGTCATTATCCATTTTGCCGGGCTTAAGGCGGTTGGGGAGTCCTGTGAAAAGCCCTATGAGTATTATGACAATAACATTACCGGAACCTTGAATATTATCCGGATGATGAAGAAATATGACGTGAAGAAGATTGTATTTTCTTCTTCGGCTACCGTATACGGCGAGCCGGAGGTTGTTCCGATTACGGAGGATTCACCGGTTGGCGGGGTGACTAATCCCTATGGAAGAACCAAATTTATGCTGGAGGAGATTCTGCGGGATATTCAGAAAGCGGATAATTCCTTTGATGTGGCGCTGCTTCGTTATTTCAATCCCATTGGCGCCCATGAAAGCGGGCTGATTGGAGAAGCGCCGAACGGTATTCCGAATAATTTACTGCCCTATGTGGCTAAGGTGGCAGCGGGAGTTTTGGAAAAGGTAAATGTTTTCGGAGATGATTATCCGACGCCGGACGGAACGGGAGTCAGGGATTACATTCATGTAGTGGATTTGGCGAAAGGGCATGTTTCGGCGGTAAAGAAACTGATGGAGAATCCGGGGCTCGTCATTTATAATCTGGGAACCGGCATAGGTTATTCTGTACTGGATATTATTAAGAATTTTGAGAAAGCGTGCGGGAAGACGATACCTTATGTTATCGCACCGCGCCGTGCAGGGGATATTCCAACCTGTTACTCCGACCCGTCTAAGGCGGAAAAAGAGCTTGGCTGGAAAGCACAGTACGGTATTGATAAGATGTGTGAGGACGCATGGAGATGGCAGTCGATGAATCCGAACGGATACGATAGTTAGGCTGCTGGTTCAAGATGCGCTGGATTCTGGCATAGCATATAATAAAAGCATAACATGCCATAAGGAGGCATTTGGTTTATGAAGAACCTGTTATTTATTGTAAATCCGTCTGCGGGCAGAAAGCATATTAAAGGAAAATTGTTTGAGATTGTGGATTTATTTGTTAAGGCGGATTATAATGTAAGGGTTTATCCTACACAGGCGAAGGAAGACGCAATGCGGATTGTGTCTGAGGAAGGATGGCTTTATGATTTGATTGTCTGTGCCGGCGGAGACGGTACATTGGATGAGGTGGTTGCAGGCTGTATGAAATGCGGCTGTGACACGCCGGTGGGGTATATCCCTTCGGGAACCACCAATGATTTTGCCAGGAGTCTGGGGATTCCGAAGGACCCGGTTCGCGCTGCAAAGCGGATTGTCAAATATTCGCCGAGACCGGTTGATGTGGGCACATTTAACGGTGATTATTTTATTTATGTAGCTGCTTTTGGTGCGTTTACGGATGTCACCTATACGACGCCGCAGGAATATAAAAACTATCTTGGACATGCGGCTTATGTGCTGGAGGGAATAAAAAGCGTTACCAATCTGACCTCCTATCATTTGAAAATCGAATATGACGGCAATGTGATTGAGGATGATTTCTTTATCGGGATGATAACCAATTCGCTTACGGTGGGGGGGTTTCCCAATCCCAATGCAAGGATTGCAGAGTTTGACGACGGCATGTATGAGGCTTTGCTGGTTAAATATCCCACCAATCCCATAGATTTGCAGGCAACGGTTACCGCTTATATGATGGGAGAATTTAATGCGGAATATATGTATCAGTTCAAGGCGAAGCGCATAACGATAGAGAGCCCGGAAGCAATTACCTGGACTCTGGACGGAGAATTTGGAGGAAGTGTCACCTATGCGGAGATTGTGAATTTGCAGCATGCAGTCAGCATTATAAGAAAATAGACAGTATAGGAAAGGAAAATCATAATGGGTAAATATTTTGGAACCGATGGCTTCAGAGGAGAGGCAAACGTAGATTTGACAGTGGAACACGCATATAAAGTAGGAAGATATCTGGGGTATTATTACGGCAGAAATCATGACAACGGTAAGGCGAGTATTGTGATTGGAAAGGATACCAGACGTTCTTCCTATATGTTTGAATATTCTTTGGTAGCGGGGCTTACAGCCAGCGGTGCGGACGTGTACCTGATGCATGTAACCCCGACGCCGAGCGTCTCCTATATTGTAAGACTGGATGAGTTTGACTGCGGAATCATGATATCTGCCAGCCATAATCCTTATTATGACAACGGAATAAAAATTATTAACGGTCAGGGATATAAGCTGGAGGCAGAGGTAGAAGCGTTAATTGAAGCATATATTGACGGAGAAAGTCCGGAGATTCCCTATGCAAAACGGGAAAATATCGGAAAAACGGTAGATTATGCAATGGGCAGAAACCGGTATATCGGATATCTGATGACGCTGGCTACCCGTTCCTACAAAAATAAAAGGGTGGGGCTTGACTGTGCCAATGGGGCATCCTCAACGGTTGCCAAGGCAGTGTTTGACGCATTAGGGGCGAAAACCTATGTTATCAGCAATGAGCCGGACGGAACCAATATCAATGCCGAATGCGGTTCCACCCATATAGAGAAGTTAAGGCAGCTGGTAAAGGATAAGCAGCTGGATATTGGTTTTGCCTATGACGGAGATGCCGACCGCTGCATGGCGGTAGACGAGAAGGGAGAAATTATTGACGGAGATAAAATCCTCTATGCCTGCGGCTGCTATTTGTCGGAAAAAGGGGAACTGAACAATAACACGGTAGTGACTACCGTGATGTCGAACCTGGGTCTTTATAAGGCATTGGATAAGAAAGGAATCGCTTATGAAAAGACGGCGGTGGGAGATAAATATGTGTTTGAGAATATGATGGAAAACGGACATTCCCTGGGAGGAGAGCAGAGCGGACATATTATTTTCAGCAAATATGCAACCACTGGGGACGGTGTACTGACCTCAATCAAGCTGATGGAAGTGATTCTGGAAAAGAAGACGGCGGCTTCCGAGCTTTTCCGGGAGTTAAAGATTTATCCACAGCTTTTGGTTAATGTGAAGGTGAAGAGCAAAGCGGAAGCAAAAGCGGATGAAGACGTTCTTGCTGCGGTGAAGCGGGTAGAGGAAGAATTAGGTGACGAGGGAAGGATTCTGCTTCGGGAAAGCGGAACGGAGCCGGTTATCCGGGTGATGGTGGAGGCTTCCACAGATGAGCTTTGTAAAAAATATGTAGAAGAAGTTGTACAGGTGATTAGGGAGAAAGGGCATGAGGAGTAATGTCCGGAAAAATCAGAGTATTGTCTGAAAAAGACAGATGACAGGGGAGATTGGGATTTACCGTAAGGAGGATGACATGAAAAAGAACAATCGGTTATATGTGAAAATTGTCCTCATGCTGGTAATTGTGCTGGCAGCCAGTCTGTGCAGCAGGACCACCAGTAATGCCGGATGGGATAATCATCGTTATTATGACCAGAACGGAAATATGATGACGGGATGGAAAAAAATCGGTAAAAAATACTATTATTTTAATGAACCGGGTAAGCTATATAACAGCCGGGCGGAGATTGGGATTTGTCTGTCCGAATTGAGCGGCGACGTTCTTTCCATGGGGATTGATATGTCGGAGTGGCAGGGAAATGTGAATTGGAAGCTGATTAAGCAGTCCGGAATTAAATTTGTTATGCTGCGTTTAGGCTATGGGAAAGGAAGGTACGGGAATACCAGCTGTTCTGTGGACGCCCGGTTCTGGTCCTATGTTAAGGGGGCGCAGTCAGTGGGACTTCCGATTGGGGTATATTTTTATTCTTATGCAAAGACACCGGCGGAGGCATGGGCGGAAGCGGAGTTTACTATCCAGCAGCTTAACGGGACAAATATTTCGTTTCCGGTTGCCTATGATATTGAAGACCCGGCAATTCTCGCCGCTACGGATAATGCGACAAGAACCAGTATGGTAAAGACATTTCTGGATACGGTGGAATCGGCAGGGTATACCCCGATGGTATATTGCAATAAAAACTGGTATGATAATTATTTAAATTCATGGGACTTAAAGGGTTACGACTTCTGGTATGCCCGATATACCTATGAAGAGCCGGACAGAACCGTATATAACTGCAGTATGTGGCAGGCAACCTCTACCCAGCAGCTGATTGGGATTACGCAGAATACGGTGGATTTGAATTTCCTGTATAAGGACTATTTTTCAACGATTACCCCGAGGGTGCAGCCGTTAAAGCATGGCTGGCACAAAGAGGGAAGCAAGACCTATTATTATGAACAGGGAAGCAGGCGTGGGACAGGCTGGCTTACGCAGGCGGGAAATGTGTATTATCTGAAAAACGGTGCGGCGACTTATGGCTGGAAGAAGATAAAGGGAAATATATATTATTTTGACCAATACGGAGTAATGCAGGCGGGTACCGTGTTAATCAAGGGCAGATATTTTGTGTTTGACGCAAACGGTGTGCTGCAAAAGGAATCGCAGTTCCCGGGAATGACGATTCATGCCGACGGAACCTGTACATTTAAAAAGGGATGGTACAAGGATGCGTGGGGAAGAGATTATTATCAGTATACCTCCGGCAGACTGGCGAAGAATACATGGATAAAAACCGGAAAGAAGACCTACTTCTGCGACGGAAACGGCTATCGGGTAACCGGATTTAAGACGATTGACGGTAAACAGTACTACTTTAATAAGAACGGGGTAATGAAGACCGGCTGGCTGACCTATAAGGGCAAGCGGTATTACTTTAAGAAGACCGGAGTAATGCAGACCGGATGGCTGACCTATAAAGGAGAAAAGTACTACTTTAAGAAAAACGGGGTAATGAAGACCGGCTGGCTGGCCTATAAGGGAAGACAGTATTACCTGGATAAAGACGGGCAGATGGTGAAACGGAAGACAATAAAAATTGACGGCAAAAAATATACCTTTGACAAGTGGGGCCGGTTGAAGAAGTAGATGGTGATGAAGAATGCAGCGTAAAGTGAGAAAAAGAGACCAATTTAAAAGAGTAATCAATTTTTTTGAAGGATTTATTCTGTTGGCAATACACGTTTTTATCTTTGCCTTTGTATGGTATTCCGCTTATGTGGAGCAGTTGGAAATTCCCTTTTTCCGAAGAGGTGACTGGGCGGTTATCGGCGTGTATGGGTTGATTCTATTCCTGCTTACTCATTTGTACGGAGGCTTCCAAATCGGATACCTCCGTCTGATGGATGTGCTGTATTCCCAGATTTTGTCGCTGGTTTGTGCAAATGTGGTGGCATATGTGCAGATTGTATTGATTAGCAGGCACTATTTGTCGGCAGCTCCGCTGGTAAAAATGACGGTGGTACAGATTGTAGCGATTCTGGCATGGGTATTTATCTGTAAGGTGATTTATGCCCTGCTCTATCCGCCGAGACAGATGCTTCTGGTATGTTATGACCGGAGTCCGGATGAAATGATTATGAAAATGAATTCCCGGCGGGATAAATATGAAATCTGTGACCTTGCGGATTTGAATGTGGAAAGCCTGGACAGCGTATGCGATATGGTGGCGGATTATGAGGCGGTACTCATTTATGACATTCCCGCCTATGAGCGGAATATTATTTTGAAACGATGTTTTATCGAATCGGTCAGAACCTATGTTACACCAAAAATATCCGATATTCTGCTAAGGGGTTCGGATAACATCCATCTGTTTGACACCCCGTTATATTTATCCAGGAACAAAGGGCTTTCCGGGGAACAGATTATTTTTAAGCGTATGCTGGATTTGGGGCTTTGTATTCCAGTATCGGTTATTTTGCTTCCGATGTTTGCGCTTATCGCTATACTGATTAAGGCCTATGACGGAGGTCCGGTGCTTTATAAGCAGCCCAGGCTGACGCTGGATGGGGAAGTGTTTGATATCTACAAATTCCGGAGCATGCGGATGGATTCGGAGAAGGGCGGAGTTCAGCTTGCCAGAAAGAATGATGACCGGATTACGCCGGTGGGCAAGGTGTTAAGGGCAATTCACTTCGATGAATTTCCTCAGCTGATTAACATTATTAAAGGAGATATGTCCCTGGTAGGTCCAAGACCTGAGCGTCCGGAGATTGCGGCACAGTATAAGGAGATTATTCCGGAATTTGATTTTCGGTTGAAGGTAAAGGCGGGGCTGACCGGCTATGCACAGGTTTACGGGAAGTATAATACAACGCCGTATGATAAGCTGAAGCTGGATTTGACTTATATTGAAAATTATTCGTTCTGGCTGGATATTAAGCTGTTATTTCTGACCTTTAAGATTTTATTCCAGAAAGAGAATACGGAGGGAATTGATGCGAACCAGATTACAGCGGCAAAGACGGAACGGACAGAACAGAGCAGGCTGGATAAGGAATATCCGGAGGTTAAGGAGTAAACTGACGGAAAATAAGGCAGAATAAAGAATGCCGGGAACCGCAGGCGGATAACCGGCGAAAAGAGGTAATCATGAAAGATGTATCGGTAATTGTACCAGTTTACAATGCAGAAAAATATTTAAGAGAATGTGTGGAAAGCATTATCGGGCAGACTTTGCAGAATATTGAGATTATTTTTGTGGACGACGGCTCTGTTGATGGGTCTTTGGCAATATTAAAGGAGTATGCGGAAAAGGATGGACGTATACGGGTGGTAAACGGCAGCCATGGAGGCGGCGGAGCTGCGCGGAATATTGGAATTGAGGCGGCTTCGGGAGAATATCTTTCCTTTTTTGATTCGGATGATGTAATGGAGCCGGAGCTTTTGGAAAAAACATACTACCAGTGCAAAAAAACAGATGCGGATGTTGGCGTATTTTCGGTGCGGTTCTGGCATGAGGCAACGGGAGCCGTTACGGATGAGGTATGCGGGCTCCGGGTAGAGAATCTGCCGCCTGAAGAGGTATTTTCCTATCGGGATATGCCGAAGTATATTTTTAATTCTTTTCATAACTGGCCGTGGAATAAGATGTTTAAGCATTCTTTTGTGAAAGAGCATAAGCTTCGCTTTCAGGAGATAAAGAGGACGAACGATTTATTGTTTACGACAAAAGCGCTGATTTTTGCAGAGAGGATTACTACCGTGCAGGAATATCTGACGAAATACAGAGTGAGACTGACGGAAAGCTGTCAGGCGAGTAACGGAGCTGCCCCCTTTGACTTTTATCAGGCATTTTTTGCGTTAAAGGAATTTTTAACGGAAGAGGGGATTTATGAGGAGGTCCGGCAAAGCTTCGTCAATCATGCGCTGGACGGATGTATCGCAAATCTGAACACCTCTGATTTTTCGGATGTGCACAAGCAGATATTTATCCGGCTGAAAGAAGAGATTTTTGAAAAACTGGATATTCTCGGGCATGATGACGAATATTTTTATCCAATGAATATAGAGAGTAAGAACTTAGAGCGCTTCCATTATATTATGGAAAGGGATTACGAGGGATTTTTGTTATACCGTGCCAACGAATTAAATGATTTGTTTCATGAACGGTTATATCTCGGTTATCATGACTGGCAGAGGATTCTCGGATTTGAGCGGCAGGTGGCAGAGCTTACCGGAGAGCGCGACCGGGTAACAGAGGAACGTGACCGGATAACCGGAGAACGGGATTATCTGGCGGGAGAGCTGGAAAGGGTTAACCGGGAATTGACGGAGGAAGTGAACCGCTATCGGGGGATGTATGAAGATATCCGGGATTCGTTTTCCTATCGCTTCGGCTATAAGGTAACCGTACCGGTGCGTGCGGTGGGAAGAGTAGTCCGGAAACCATTTAACCGTTCACAGGAAAACGGGCAGCAAGAGGATGATTATGGAGAAATTACTGACGGTAATCGTACCGACCTATAATGTGGAACAATATATTGCACAGAATTTAAATTCCTTTGCGGTTCCGGAAGTTCTGGAGCAGCTGGAAGTGATTGTGGTGAGCGACGGCTCAACGGATAATTCCGTGTCTATTGCCGGGGATTTTGTGAAACAATATCCTTCTGCTTACCGGATTGTGGAAAAGGAAAACGGCGGACACGGTTCGGCGATAAACCGGGGAATCCGGGAAGCAAAAGGGAAATATCTGAAGGTGGTGGATGCAGACGACTGGGTATTGCGTGACGGTCTGCTTCGTTTAATGGAATGTCTGGGACAGACGGATTCCGATATCGTGGTGTCGAATTTTTACTGGTATCACCATGGAACGGGAAAGACCTCGGTGGAAATCAAGGAGCCCTTTGCGGGAGTGGAATACGGAAAAGAATATGCGTTTGACAAAATCTGCCGGGAAATGTATATTAAAATGCATGCCCTGACAATCAAAACGGAGATTTTAAAAAAGATTCCGGCGATTGATGAACACTGTTTTTACGTGGATGCGGAATATGTGCTGTTTCCGGTACCCTATATCCGGACGGTAACCTGTATAGAGGACTTTGTCTATATGTACCGGATTGGGCTTCCGGGACAGAGTATGGATATTTCTAAAATGCAGAAGAATGAAGAGAATTTTGACCGGGTGCTGAAACGGCTCCTTGACTATTATCAGGAATGGATAAAACAGGGATTATCCAAAAACAGGCTGTCCTATATGGAGCAGTTTCTCGGAAGATTGGTGGCAAGCCGGTTTAAAATATTTTTGAGTTATCCCTTTGACTGGGAGATACAAAAAAAGATGAGGGCTTTTAACCGACGGATTCGGGAAGATTATCCCGAAATTTACCGGGTAATCCGGAACCGTGCAGTGAAGCTTTTGCAGTATAGTGATTTCCGGCTGTATTGGCTGGCGCAGTATACGTATAAGAAAAAGGAAGGAATTAAGTGAATGAATATTTGGAAGGTAAGGTTTGAAACCTTTTTTCATTACACGGATTTGATTAAGGAGTTAGTGAAAAAGGATTTGAAATTGAAATACAGGAGAAGCTTTTTAGGCTATTTGTGGAGCATATTAAATCCGCTGATGATTATGATTATCATGACGATTGTCTTTTCGACAATGTTCAGCCGGAGTATTGATAATTTTGCGGTATATCTGATTTCGGGACGCACGATTTTTGAGTTTGTAACCCATTCCACGACACAGGCGATGATGTCTATCCGTGGAAATGCTGCCCTGATAAAAAAAGTCTATATTCCGAAATATGTATTTCCGTTAGCCAAAATTACCAGCAGTATTGTAGACTGTGTATTTTCGATGGGTGCGCTGATTATCGTTATGGTGTTTACCCGTGCGCCGTTTACCCCTTATTTTTTCATGATTCCGTTTGTGATTGTGCAGGTATATATATTTGCCTGTGGACTGGGCTTTTTCCTTGCGCAGGCGGTAGTATTTTTCCGGGACATCCAGTATATCTATTCGGCAGTGACTACAGCGTGGATGTATCTGACACCGTTGTTTTATCCGCTGGACAGACTGCCGGAAACGGTAGCCTGGCTGGTGGTTCATTTCAATCCCTGCTACAGTTATGTAACACAGTTCAGGGATTGTGTGTATAATGCAGCCTTTTCGGAGCCGTGGCTGGTAGCAGCGGGATGGGCATGGGCAATTCTGGTATTCCTGTTCGGGTTGTTTACCTTTAAGCGGTCACAGGATAAATTTATATTATATATATAGGAGATAAGTAAATTGGAAGAGAATATGATTGAAATCAATAACGTGACTATCCGGTTTAACCTTGCCAGTGAAAAGGTGGATGATTTAAAGGAATATTTCATCAAGCTGGTTAAACGGCAGTTAATGTTTCAGGAATTTCTTGCGGTTAAGGACTTTTCCCTCACTATTAAGAAAGGGGAGGCATGGGCGCTGGTAGGGGAGAACGGCTCCGGTAAATCCACGCTGCTGAAGGCAGTCAGCGGCATTATGAAGCCCTATAAGGGTTCTATTGTAACCCACGGCTCCATAGCGCCAATGATTGAATTGGGCGCCGGTTTTGACCCCAATCTTACGGCAAGGGAGAATATTTATTTAAACGGAATGATTCTCGGACACTCGCACAAGTACATGGAGGAGCGGTTCGATGAGATTGTGGAGTTTGCCCAGATTGAAAAATTTCTGGATTCCCCGATTAAGAATTTTTCTTCGGGAATGAAATCCAGGCTGGGATTTTCCGTAGCCACGGTGGTAGAGCCGGATATCCTAATCTGTGACGAGGTTCTGGCAGTAGGAGATGCCAAATTTAAAAAGAAATGTAAAGCAAGGATGCAGGAGATGCTGGGGGACGGAACAACGTTAATGTTTGTGTCCCATAATATCCGGACAGTGCGCCGTCTCTGCGACCATGCAGCATGGATTGACCACGGTGTTTTGCGGATGGCAGGAGACGTAAAAGAGGTCTGCGACGCTTATCAGGCGAGCCTGGGGCTTGAACACGATGAGGACTGACAGCGTTTTGGCGTAAAGGACGGGAAACAGAGAACCGGTCAGAAAGCGGATGGACGAAAACAATAAGATGGAGTAAAAAAATGAGATTGCAGCGGATGGTATGGACAGTTCCCCAGGCGGTGGATGTGAAGCTGTGCTATCGGAAAAGGGATAGCCAGGGAAAGCTATTGCATAAGAAAGAACAGCAGATAACAAAAATGCGGCTGGGAAAGGGAGAGTGTGTCAGCTTTGACACCTATTTTAACGCATTTTCCATCGGGAAATGGCGCAAATACACAAAGTGTACCCGGTATTTTGTTGCGGTACAGGGACAGGGAAGCTTCCGTTATCAGCTATATGGGGCGGTAATGGGGGAAAACGGAATGGAATGCCGGTGCATGGATGAGCGGGAAATCCTGCTGGAAGAGGGAAAATCTGTGATTCTGGATATACCGGATACCGAATGCCGCCTCTGCTATCCGGTATTTGCCGGTCTTCAGGACGACGGTATGTTAAGCTGCGTGGAATATCATGGAGAAAATCCCGAGGGAGCGAGGGATATTTATCTGGCAATGGATATCTGTACGTTTAAACGTGAACCGTATCTGAAACGGAATCTGGATATGCTGCAAAGTGAAATTATACAAAATCAGGATTCGTTATTGTTTGACCGGATGGAAATTTTTGTTTCGGATAATGCGGGAACGCTGGGAAAGGAAATGGACGGATATGCGCATGTCCATATAACGCCAAACGAGAATGTCGGCGGTGTCGGCGGCTTTACCAGGGGAATGCTGGAAGCAATGGAATTTAAGGGGAGAGAAGCCTTTACCCATGTTCTGATTATGGATGACGATGTGGTCATTGAACCCTCGGCTTTGGAAAAGACGTATAGTCTGCTTGCGAATTTGAAGGAGAACTATTATAATGCTACTATAGGTGGTGGTCTGCTCAGGGAGAATACACCAGATGTACAGTTTGAGTCCGGGGCAAGCTGGAACAGAGGAAAGATTATTGCCAATCATCACCACCGGAATCTGGTGAGCTTTGCGGAAGTGGTGGCAAACGAGACGGAGGAAAAGGTCGAATATACGGGCTGGTGGTATACGGCAGTTCCGATGGAGGAAATCCGCAAAAGGGGTCTTCCGATTCCATTGTTTATACACAGAGATGATATAGAGTATGGATTGAGAGTGGGAGCGGGAAATTTTATTCTGCTTAACGGAATTGCAGTCTGGCATGAGGCTTTTGAAAATAAAATGCCGGGAGCAACGGAATATTACGATTTGCGGAATCTGGCAATCGTAAACTGCATCCATTATCCGGATTATACCGGACGGGAATTGAAACGGTTTCTGACAAAATGGGTGACGGCGAATATTGTGCGTTACCGATATGAATATGTTGCGATGAACCTTAAGGGAATTGAGGATTTCTTAAAAGGAATTGACTGGCTGAAGGAGCAGGACGGGCAGGCGCTGCACCGGCAGATTTTAAAAATGAATTACAGGGGAAAAAAAGCAGAGGAATATATTGGATACCGGGGAATAACCGCAGAGGATATCCGCTGGGAGCGGCTGGAGCAGGTGCATGACAGAGCGATAGGAAAAGCGGAGCGTATCGGTAAAATTCTCTCGATGAACGGGTATTTGTTTCCTGCTAAGGGTATACTAGTGGCAAGACCACATAATAATCTGTATGATTTATTCCGGATTGGTGAAGTACTGTATGTGGATGCGGCAGGGAATGCCGTTTTGTTAAAAAGAGACAGGAAGAAAGCCGGGGAATGCTTCCGTCGGTTAAACCGTATGCTGAAAAGGATTGATTGTTTGTTTGACGAGGCAAAGGACGGTTACCGGAACCGGTATCAGGAGCTGACCGATATTAAATTCTGGAAGAAATATTTAAAAATGAGTGAAGAAAAAATATAAGAAAGGATACACGTGCAAATGAGACAACAAATGAAACTGCAGGACGTATTGTTTCCTGTTGAGGAGAAGTATGCACCACAATTTAATTTGTATTATACGGGGGCGGAAAGGGAAATTAAACCGGATGGCTCCGTGATGGTGCAAAGAGGAGAAATACTGAATTGCAGCACGTATTTTAACGCTTTATCTATCTGTAAATGGAAGGAATATTCCAATGTTAAACGCTATGGTCTTAAACTCCGTATTAAAGGAGAATTTACCGTTCAGCTGATGGGTTATGGCAAGCGTAATCTGGAGGGACAGGATGAGTATAATGCCGACCCCCTGGAGCTTCAGGAAGCTGTTTTGGACACGAAGGAATTTTCGCTGTCTGAGGCTGAGGATATCGAATTTTACTATCCGGAAAATGATTTTTTACTTGTATCCTTTATGATTATCGCCCATGATACCACGCATCTGCTTAAGGGGTATTACGTCGGTGAGGCAGAGAAAGAGGATGTCCGCGATGTCTGCCTTTCCCTTGCTACGACGACGTTCAAAAAAGAGGACTTTATTATTCCCAATATTGCACAGCTGAAAAAGAGTATACTGGAATCCGATGATGAGATGGCGGAAAATTTTTATGTCCATGTTGTAGACAACGGAAGAACCTTAAGCCCGGAGCAGATTGAGGGAGAGCACGTCTTTCTTCATCCCAATCCCAATGTGGGAGGCAGCGGCGGTTTCGCCAGGGGAATGATTGAAACCATGCGGCAGGAAAAGAAAGCCACTCATGTGCTGCTGATGGATGATGACGTATTAATTCAGCCGGAGAGCCTGAGACGGACCTACCGTCTGCTTAAGGTGCTGAAGGAGGAATACAAAAATCGTTTTATCAGCGGGGCAATGCTTTATTATGAAAAAATGCATCTTCAGCATGAGGATGTGGGATATGTCAGTGTAGACGACGGGAGCTACGGTCCGGTTAAATGGAGATGGAACTTGTACAAAATGGAAGACTGCTGCCGAAATGAGCTTCCGTGGGAGGAGAGAAAGTATCAGTATTGCGGATGGTGGTATTGCTGTATTCCGATGCAGTATGTCAGAGAGGATAACCTGCCTCTGCCGTTTTTTGTACGTGGAGATGATGTGGAATACAGCCTGCGCAACCGTGCGGAGTTTATTACGATGAATGGAATATGCGTATGGCATATGGGCTTTACGCAGAAATTTAATGCCATGATGGAATTATACCAGGTGCACAGAAACAGTCTGATGCTGCAGGCAATCAGCGGGGTATGCGGCGGAATTGATTTTGCCGAGAGAATGAAAGGATTTACCCGGACAGAGCTTTTGCGGTTTAATTATGACAGTGCGGAGCTGATTTTAGACGCCATGGATGATTATATGAAAGGACCGCATTTTCTGGATGAGCCCAAGGGTGAGGACATCATTAAAGAAAAAGGAAAGAAGAATGAAAAGCTGGTGGACTTATCGGAATTTCCGGATGTAGAGGTGGATTTGAAGCATATCTACTGGGATGAGCCCTGCAGCGGGAAGAAGTTGTGGATGTACCGGTTGAGCTATAACGGTCTGTATCTGCCGGATTCCATGCTGGACGACAAGCCGGTGGCAATCCCCTACGACTGGTTTTATGCAAGGGGCAGACAGGCGTTAAAAACCCATCTTCTTGCAGTAAATCCCCATACAAAGCAGGGGAATATGCGAATCCTTGACCGCAAGCGGGCAAAGAAGTTAAAGAAACGGGCAAAGAAAACCTATAAGGCATATTATGCAAACCGAGAGGGACTGGAAAGAGAATATGCGGCGGAGATGAAACGGTTTACTTCCATTGAGTTCTGGGAGAAATATTTAGGAATATAGAGAGGGTATAATGGAGAATCAGTGTAACAATATTAAGTGTTTAGAGCAAAACAGGTGTACCGGCTGCGGAGCTTGCTATAACAAATGCCCCTTTGATGCAATTACCATGCAATATGATGGGGACGGGTTTATGTTTCCGGTTGTTGATGAAGAAAAATGTACCAGCTGCGGTGCGTGTAAGCTTGCCTGTCCGGCATTAAACCCGTCTTATCCCAATGCGAAGGAGCCGGAGGTGTATGCGGCGTGTGCCAGTGACGATATCCGGATGAAATGTTCTTCCGGCGGTCTGTTTACGGTTTTTGCCAATAAGGTGCTTGCCGAGGGCGGTTATGTGTGCGGTGCTGCCATGAGTAAAGATAACCTGAATGCAGAATTTATTCTGACGGATTCCGAGGAGGGATTGAATCGGATAAAGGGCTCGAAATATATCCAAAGTAAGGTAGGAAATGCCTACCGGCAGATTGAAGAAAAGTTAAAAGAGGGAAAAACGGTTATTTTTGGCGGATGTCCCTGTAATGTGGCAGGGCTCAGACAGTATCTGCGCAAGGATTACGATAACCTGTATCTCATTGACGTATTATGTACCGGCGGAATCTCCCAGCTTGTATGGGAAAAGTATCTGAAGGAATTTCACAGAGGAAAGCCGGTGTTTGAGGTGAAATTCCGGGATAAAGAAAAAATAGGCTGGTCTCACGGCATGCATATTTTCTTTCGGGACGGAAGCCATTATTACGGAGATAAGAATATTGATTTGTTTTACAAGGTGTTTATGGATAAGCTGGCGTTTCGGGAATCCTGCGGGGAGTGTCCCTTTGCCAATACTTCAAGGCAGGGCGATATCACCTTAGGCGATTTCTGGGGAGTGCGAAAGCTGGATGCGGAGCTCGATGACGGAAAAGGGACCTCCATTGTGACGATTAACAATGAAAGAGGGCGGAGGCTTTTTGAAGAGATAAAGGACGAATTAATCAAGCTTAAAGAGGTTCCGTTTGAATTTTTGATGGAGAGAAAGCAGCCTTTTCAGGCGCCGAAGCAGCCGAATGCAAAAAGAGAGCGTTTTATGAAGCTTTTGCCGACCCATACGTTGAAGGCGGCATATGAGTATGCGTTAAGCGGCAAATATGACATTGGTATTGTAGGCGTGTGGTGGGGAAGTAATTACGGAAGCATGATGACCTATTACTCCTTGATGAAGCTGTTAAATTCCTTTGGACTTAGTACGATTATGATTGATAAGCAGGGAAGCAGGCCGGATGAGCCGTTTTTGTTTACCCATGCCAGAAAATTTGCTGAAAGCCATTTTGAGGCAATCAGTCCGATATATCCGTATGAGTATGTCTATATGCTGAACAGTCTCTGCGACGGATTTATTGTGGGCTCGGACCAGGTCTGGAATTATGGGATTTCCGGACATTGGAGAAAGACCTTTTTCCTGAAATATGTGGAGGAGCACAAAAAGAAGATATCCTATGCGGCATCCTTTGGACATGATTTCAGTACGGACCCGCCGAAGGAGATACCGGTTCATCAGAAGCTGCTGCGCCGGTTTGATGCGATATCCGTCAGAGAGCAGAGCGGTGTGGATATTTTACGGGATGTTTACGGTGTCCGGGCGCAAAGAGTGCTGGACCCGGTATTTATGGTAGACAGAGAGGTTTATGATGAGGTAATGAAGGAGTCGGACCGTAAGGTGGATGAGCCGTTTATTGCCACTTATATTTTAGACCCGACGCCGGAAAAACGGGAGGCAATGCTGTACCTTGCCGAGAAAAAGGGAATGAAATTAATTAATATGCTGGACGGGTTCCGGCAGAAGCAGGAAGCGAATAAAGAAAAGCTGCAGCTTGATGTGGATGAAAACGTAGAGGTACAGGACTGGCTGTATTATATCGGGCATTGTGAATATCTGATTACGGATTCCTGTCATGGGGCAAGCTTTGCCATGATTTATGAAAAGCCCTTTGTCTGCATCGGAAATGAGGCAAGAGGACTTACCCGGTTTGAATCCCTTTTCCGGCTGGTGAAGCTGGAGGACCGCCTGGTGCTGGATGCAAAAGAAATTCCGGAGCGTCCTGATTTACTGGAGCCGGTGGACTATGCACCGGTAAAGGAGATTCTTAAGGAGGAGCGGGAAGCGGCTTCGGAATGGTTAAAGAAAGCTTTGTTTTCTGAGCGTATTGAGGACTCGAACTGGTTTTATGCCTATGCGGATACCAGGCTTAAGGAAAAACCGCCAGAAAACTGGGAAGAAAATGTGACGATTAACAGGAATTACCGTGCATCCGATGAGGAAAAAAGCCATGAGAGACGGTCTATTTTCTGGAAGGAGCATATCAAACCCCATATCAGCCAGAAGGTTAACGACGGAATAAAGAAAATAGTAGAGCACTAGGATACAGGAGGAAATGCTTTGTTAGAGGGTAAGGAATACAAAATTGCAGTTGCCGGAACCGGATACGTGGGACTGTCCAATGCCGTACTGCTGGCGCAAAATAATGAGGTTTATGCGTTGGATATTATTCCGGAAAAGGTGGAGATGATTAACAGGGGAAAATCACCGATTGTAGATAAGGAGATTGAAGAATATCTCGGAAAGGGAAGCTTAACGCTTACTGCAACAACAGATGCTGAGGAAGCATTTACCGGTGCAGATTATGTAATTATTTCTACCCCGACAAATTATGACTCGCAGATGAATTATTTTGACACCTCCTCGGTGGAAGCGGTTATTGAGCAGGTGATGAAGCTTAATCCGGATGCCGTTATGGTGATTAAATCTACAATCCCGGTGGGCTATACGAAAAAAATCCGTGAGAAATATGGGAATCCAGGTATTCTTTTCTCCCCGGAATTTTTGCGGGAGGGAAGGGCATTGTATGACAACCTGTATCCCAGCCGGATTATCGTGGGTGCGCCGGGAGACGATGAAGGGCTGGTGAAAGCGGCGGAAACCTTTGCCGCATTGCTGGCGCAGGGGGCGATAAAAAAAGATATTCCCACATTGTTTACGGATTTGACGGAGGCGGAGGCGGTAAAGCTTTTTGCCAATACTTATCTTGCCCTCAGGATATCCTTTTTTAACGAGCTGGATACCTATGCAGAAGTAAGGGGACTGGATACCAGACAGATTATTGAGGGAATCGGTCTGGACCCGAGAATCGGAAATTATTACAATAACCCGTCCTTTGGCTATGGCGGGTACTGTCTGCCTAAGGATACAAAACAGCTGCTTGCCAATTATGAACATGTGCCTAACAGTATTATCGGGGCAATCGTGGAGGCAAACAGCACGAGAAAGGATTTTATTGCGGAGCAGATTCTGCATCAGGCGGGATTTCCCCAAAAGCGGAATCCGGTGGTAGGGATTTACCGGCTGACGATGAAAGCCAATTCCGATAATTTCAGGCAGTCTTCGATTCAGGGCGTAATGAAGCGGATTAAGGCGAAAGGGGTTCAGGTGGTAATTTATGAGCCCACGCTTAAGGAGGAGACCTTTTATAACAGCAGGGTGATTACTGCAATGGATGAATTTAAGAAAATGAGCGATGTTATTGTGGCAAACCGCTACAGTGAAGAGCTCCAGGATGTTTTGGACAAGGTGTATACAAGGGATTTGTATTTTAGGGACTGACATAACAGATAAGAGAAGATATCGGTGTGGAAAATGGGAAAAACTGGCTTGGAAAATAAAAACATAAAATTTATTATTTTAACAGTATGCATTCTTATTGTGGGAATTGCTACGGCGTTTTTTGCCGGGAAACCACAAAGGCAGTGGGTGGCCAGCCAGTATGGAACAACCAGCGATGATACGGTAAAATTAGATGCGGACACGGAGGTGAAGATTGAATTTACCATCCGGAAAGATAATTTTCAGGGAATTGCTATCCGCTTTGCCAACCAGGGAGAATACCATGACGAGATATTAAAATGCGCCATGTATGATGAAGAAACGGGGGAGTTGCTGGCGGAATATGAGACGGAGATGAGGCGGGAGATATATAATTCGAATACATTTTTGCCTCTGTTTTGTCAAAATGCCGGGAATCGGAGAGTATCCGTTGTTTTCTCGGGAGAAAATCTGACAAAGAACATTCTTTTTTATACCAGTAACCATTGGGGAGAAGAATCAAAATTATATGTGAATGGTAAATTACAGGAATCGGTTCTGGTATTTTCAGATTATTTTTCCCAATATAATCAATATAATGTGAAGGCTATTTTAGAGGGAATACTGATTATTATTCTGCTCATTTTTGTCTATACATGGGATATTTCTAACATCTGTATAGGGAAAGAAGGAGAACTGGCACACAAAGCAAAAATTGGTGAAAGAGTTTTTACTTATTGCCGGCAGCATGCGAAAATACTGGTGTTTATGCTGTTGGTGTTTCTCAATGTATCCTTAGGAATTTTTGTTTACGCATGTTATGTGGATGAGACGTTAAATGAAAAGCTGGAGGCGGATATTCTGAAGCCGCAGAAGAATGCGGAGACACTGCGTCTGGATGCGGATGTCGGAAACATGACGCAGACTTTTCGGGTGAAAGAACCGGGTTTGTCAACGATTAGTTATCAGATAAACGTAAAGGAATGCTCTGCCCGGGCGGGATTACGGATTTCGATATACTATGGGAAGCAGGATGTCCTGCTGGAAAGGCAGACCGTTTATTTAAAGGATTTTGCCACAGGGGATACGGAAAGCCTGGAGATAGTTCTCGATAATGAATTTGCAGGCTCGAAAAGAAAGAAAATGAAAATTGTGATGGAGCCTTTGGATTTTGGCGATACCCAAGTGGAATTTTTGACCTCCCGAAAAACAGGGATAGCAGAATGTCTGGTGGATGGGACAACTCAAAGGGTAACGCCTGCGGTGAAAGCCATCTATCGGGACAGGGACTTTCTGAAGCTGCTGTATCCGGTTTTTGCCGTCTGTCTGCTGGCTGTTTTTTGCTTCGTCTACTATGCGTTTGTTTTTGCCGGCTGGAGGGTGGAACAGGTATTTGTGCCGTTGGTGATACTGATAGGCAGTCTGTATATGTTTATCATACCGGTATATACCGTGCCGGACGAATATACGCATATTGATACGGCTTATGAAATAGCAAACCGGATTCTGGGGATAGAGGCTTCAGAGAACCCGGGGTATATGTATAAGAGAGCCTGCGATATTGAAACCAATATGGCTTCGGCTTCCAAAGCGGGTATTGCTTCTTACCGAAGAATTTACACTTCGCTGTTTGAGCGGGCAGAGGATACGGCGCTGACCGAGTGCTGCGGAAAAAGTGCCATTGCCAATGCAGGGATACTGTATTATTTACCGTCAGCAGCAGGGATTACCATTGCCCGTCTGCTGCACTGGGGAACATTCCCTATGCTGATGCTTGGAAGATTCTGCAATCTGTTGGTATTTGCTTTATTAGGATACATCGCATTGAGAAAAATACCATGGGGAAAGAATATACTTTGTGTGATTATGACGCTGTCGATTACGTTACAGGAGGCGGCATCATTTTCTTATGACGGGATGATTAACGGCATTGCTTTTGTCTATCTGGCATATTGTTTTGCCCTTATTGATGAGACGAAGGTCATCCGCAGACGGGATGTTTTAGTGCTGTTGTTTCTGCTTATGCAGATGGCGTCCGTTAAAGGAGGAGTGTATCTTCCTCTGTGCTTCCTTGTTTTTCTGATACCCTATGAGAGAAATTGGAGGGTAAAAGGGAATTTCCGTTATTATGTGGGCATGGCAGGATTTATTCTTCTTTGCTTTGCCAAAAACAATATGGCTGCCGTATTGAACAGATTACAGACTGCCCAGGGTGCCATGGTTAATGGATTTACCGGAAAAGAGCTGTATACCTTTAACTACTTATTTCATCATCCCTTGAAGTTAATCAGCATGTATGTCAATACGCTGTTTGTGGAGGGTGACGATTACGTGCAGGGGGTTTTAGGCGGGGAACTGGGCATGCACCAGTTATATTTACCATGGATGAGTTTGTTTGTGGTAGCTTTTATCCTGTTTTTCCTGTGCAGGGATAAACGGAACAACATAGTGTTGAAAAAAAAGTTAAGCCGAATCTGGATTGGGCTTATGGCATTGTTCAGCGTACTGCTGGTCTGCCTGTCCATGCTGGTGTCCTTTACCACCATGGAATATCATTTTATTGAGGGAGTCCAGGGAAGATATTTTATTCCGTTACTGCTCTTGCCCTGTGTTTTGCTGGGAATTGGAAAGCGGAACCGCATGTCTGTAGACGTAAACAAATGTTTTGTTATATATTATGTAAACCATATTATCATGTTCTATTATATTGTGATGAGCTTGCTGGGGGCATAGTAAGAACAAAAAATTTGGTCACTTCGTTATTTTATCTTAAGAATAAAGATGGATTCTTTGCTGTTGCTACTTTCTATAATAGATGATATAATATCTCTGTTTGTGATGCCGGAGACAATCTATTAGAGAAAAAGTAAGTCAAAGGAATTTTGGGGTAGGACATAAAGGGAAAATATATTTTGGTATTGACGTATTAAATACTCTGCGCTAAGTTGTTTTGGAAAGAATTTGTGTTTCAAAATGAATGTCTTGGAAGTAACTTGTATTTGTTTAGATGTATTTAGAGGGAAGGATATGGGCATGAAAGGGAAGTTTATTGTATATGAGGATTTTATTGAGGGAAATTTGACGGGAATTCAGCGGAAAATCATGTCTCAGATTAGAGTCTTTAATGAGCAGGGACTGAAATGTGAGAGAAAATTTTTACCCAGAGGGGATGAAAAATGTGGTATTTTTATAGGGGCACTGTTAGGGCTTTTTCCTGGTACTAATATATTTCCCGTATGGCAGGATGAAGAAGAGTTTGCCAAACTGGACTATATTTATTTTCGCCGTCCGCTTGCTGTGACCGCTGCAATGCAAAAGTTTTTGAAAAAAATCAAAGCGTTAAATCCTAATATAAAAGTGGTTATGGAGATTCCTACTTACCCCTATGATGGAGAGTTGCAGACTGTTTCGTTATTTCCGTTTTTGTGTAAAGACAGATTTAACAGAAAAAAACTGGTTGGTTTGGTTGATGCATTGGCAGTGATTGGTGGAGAGAACTTGGAAAAAGAGATATGGGGGCTTCCGGTCATATCGTTTCAAAATGGATACGATATTAGGGAGGTAGAGATTGCTGAAGAACCAAAGGATAACGAGTGTATTGATTTATGCTGTATAGCGATGTTTCAACCTTGGCATGGATACGAAAGATTACTATTGGGAATGGAAAATTATTATAAAAATGGTGGAATGAGGGAAATCAAATGCCACATGATAGGTGAGGGAAAAGAATTGAATAAATACAAGGCAATAGCAGAGAGTAAATATCTTAAAGAACGGGTAGTGTTTTACGGCAGAAAGTCGGGAAAAGAATTGGCAGATTTATATAATATAATGGATATAGGCGTCTGCAGCTTAGGTATGTATAAAATAAAAGGTTTGGGCGATGTGGTCAGTGTATTGAAATCAAGGGAGTATATGGCAAAAGGATTGCCAATGATTGCCGGATGTAAAATAGATGTATTCCAGCATAGAGATTTGGATTTTGTATGTGAGTTTGAAAATGATGACAGTTTATTAAATATGGATAGGGTTATAGCCTTTTATGATTCCCTGCAGCAGAAAAAAGGGTTGAGAAAAATAGTCAGGCAGTTTGCTTTAGATAATGTGGATATGGCAGTAACGATGAAACCGGTTATTGATTATATAAAAGGATGAAATATGGTTGTTATTAGTCAAAAATTTGGAGGTAAGTCAGTTGAAGATTGTAACAGTAGTAGGCGCAAGACCGCAATTTATTAAGGCGGCAATGGTTTCTAGGGTAATCAGAAAACGACACCATGAAGTTTTGGTTCATACCGGACAGCATTACGACTATAATATGTCGGAAAAATTTTTTGAAGAGCTTTCCATTCCTAAGCCGGATTATAATCTGGGTATATCAGGGGGAACCCATGCGCAGATGACAGGGAAAATGTTGGAAGCGATTGAAGGGGTACTGATAAAGGAAAAACCGGATTGGCTGCTGGTCTATGGGGATACCAATTCTACGTTAGCGGCGGCATTAGCGGCGGCTAAGCTGCATATTGCAATTTGTCATGTGGAGGCGGGAGCACGTACCCATAGCCGTACTAATCCGGAGGAGATTAACCGGATTTGTACGGACCATGTTTCTACACTTTTACTGGCAACAACGCAAAGCGGAATGGAGAGTATGAAAGCAGAGGGGTTGACAGAAAAGAGTTGTCTTGTGGGAGACCCGATGTATGATGCGTTTCTGGCTTATAAGGAAAAAATGAATCCGGACGAAATCCGGTTAAAGGGATTAACCGGGGAAGAAATAAAAGTACCGGAAGAATTTTATTATCTGACCTGTCACAGGGAAGAAAATACCAAAGGGGATGAGGCGCTTTCCGAGATTTTCGGGGCAATGGAGCAATTAGACGAAAAGACCGTCTATCCGGTGCATCCGAGAAACAAAGAACGTGCTGCCAGATTGGTAAAGGAAAATAATTTTCAAAATATTATTTTAACAGAGCCTGTCGGTTACTTGGAAAGTATTTGTCTGGTAAATCATGCGAAGAAAATAGTTACGGATTCGGGAGGGCTTCAGCGGGAGGCTTTTTTTGCGGAAAAGAAATGCGTAACGATTCTTGATTTTGTGTGTTGGGCGGAAACGATGACTGAGAATAGAAATAATCTGGCAAAACCGAATAAGGAAGATATTTTAACCAAATTAAATCTAATTCAGCATATTGATAAAGCATATATGCCTTTCGGAGACGGAAATGCCGCCGAAAAAATAGTAGAGGCGATGGAATCCGTGCCGGCATAGGTGGCACGCTGAATTGACTTTTCCATTTAGGAAAGGCAGGAGTGATAGATGAAAACAGTCAGAAGAGAGTTAATAAAGAAAGGAATAGCCGTTTTGCTCATTATTTTATGTCTGGGTATGAATAGTGTTGTTTCTTATGCGCAAAAAGCTGAAGACGAGTCAGAAAATGATAATACAATAAAATTACAATATTCCGTTAAATGGCAGGGACTAACCTGTTATGGGCTTTATTCCGGCGAGGTTCGAGGTGGAAAACCGGAAGGAAAAGGAGAGTTTACCGGTAGCATTATTATTGATAATGAGGAAAAGGGAAGGATTGAATATAACGGAGAATGGGTAAACGGAAAAATGGACGGGGAGGGAACGCTGATTGATTATACCGAAGAAAAAGTATATGAGGGGAAGTTCTGTGAAAATCATTTAAGAGGCCGGATTAAGGAATATTCATTGGATGAGGAAGATGCGCAGCATTATCTGTTGAAAAGATATAATCAGGGTGTTCCATATGGTGCGTGCTGGAAATATGATAAAGACATAATCGTTGGCTATGATTATTATTTCAATGGAATCAGCGTGAAGCAAATATGTGAAGAAGCAAAAGAGTATGAATATGCTGAACTGGTATATTATGCGAATAACAGGGAATATAGGAAAATAAAGCTTGAATGCACCGTGAAGGAAATCCATTATGACAATGAGGATAAGGGAAATACCGTGAGGGTAGAAGACAAAAGCGGAAACAGTTATATGTTGAATTACGATTTGAAATATAAAGGGCTCGCAACGAATTATATGCCCTTTTTGAAGCGGGGGGACAGGATAACGGTATATGGATACTATGCTGGTTTTTCTGCTTATCAGCGTGGGGTGGAGTATCCTTATATTGAAGCGGTTATTGCAGAAAAAACAGATAAAAAAGAGTTGAATATGAATAAACCGGAGTATTTATATTCCAATTTATTGGACTATCCCTATGTATATTATAATCGGGTAATCAGACTGGCGGGAACGCCAAAGGAAGTATATAAGGTAGAGGATGATTGGGTATTTTTCTATTTTGAAGTAACCGGAAATGCGATGAAGAGGGGAACATATCTCTGCAAAGTAAAAAATAGCAAAAAAGATTTAAAGAGATTTTTTTCGCAGGAAGGTGAGCTTGTGATACAGGGAAAGCTGAAACTCGTATCCGTTGTTGGTCTATCGGACGGACGGTATGAAGGGTTTCCTGTAGTGGAGGTTAAAAAAATTGTCAGGGACAATAGTGCAGCGGAGGAAAAATGAGTAATATAATCAGTCTTTTAGTGATATTTTTAATTTTTATTTTGGCTGCTTTCTTTTGGAATCAATTATTTAAACTGACACCAGAAGAAAGTATGTGTATGTCAGCAGTTTCTGTAATAATTGGCGTCTTTCTTTTAGGCTTAACAGGACATGCCCAATATATATATTTTTTGCTTATTTTCCTGGCGGCGGCAGGACTACTGGCATTTATAGCTGATTTTTCTGTTGTTAAAGGTGAAAAAGCTTCGCTGAAAAAACGTTTAGTCTCTTTTGTTAATCCGAGTATTATTGCGTTGACTTTTATCTTTATCTATTCTGTAATTGCATTTCATGGAACAATTTTTACATATCCGGATGAGATATTTCAGTGGGGACCGGCAGTAAGATACATGGTGGAGAAAGGACAACTGCCATATGGTACTGATTTTTCGGGAGCTTCTGTCACGTTATCTACCGCAACAATGTTTCAATATCTATGGGCGGGATTTAAAACATTTAATGAAAGTAATTGCTTTATCGGTAATTTTTTGCTGGCAATGATTCCGGTTTATCTGCCCTTTAGCGGCGCAACATGGAAAGACTGGAAAAAAATCGGAGCATATACGTTAGTGGTGTTTCTTTCGCTTAATGTGTTGACCTATGTAAAATATTATAATTTATTACAGGATTTTGTTCTGCCTATGTGGGCAGGCGGAATAATTGCATGGCTGCTCTGGCAAAAGAAAAAGGAATTAAACTGGGGGCTTTTGCTGGGGATGTTAATGTGTATAGGCTCCATGAAAAGTATGGTCAGTCCGTTGTTTGCAGTTATGATTATCATTGTTTTGATGATAAGACAGGTGTTAATCTATCGACCGGGAAAAGTGAAAGATTTGTTGAACAGGAAAGTCATTCTTTTATCCGGAGCGGTGCTTTTAAGTGTGGTAATATTTAGTATAGTATGGTCTGCATTGATTAATCAAAATGTCTATAACAGATTTTCGGTATTTGATTCAAGATATAAGAGTCTGAGTGGTATAGCCAAAGGGATTATCAATGGGATATTTACCGTTTATTCCGGCACTACAGGAAGCTTTCCATATTATAGTTATTTTATGGTATTTATTTTTGAGGCAGTCGGAATGCTCATTCTGCGGAAAAAATTTTCGAATTTGGAAGAAAAGCAAAAGTGTACGATAATATTTTCTTTATATTTAATCGGATTTGTCGCATATCTTTTGGTGATGCTCTATGCATATGCCCGCATTTTTGGGGCTGCTGAAAGTGCGATTGTTGCCGGCTTGGAACGGTATTTAGCTTATTATATGCTGTTAGGCTGTATACCGTGGCTGTCGCTGCTTTTTTCGGATGATTATCTGGAAAGGGGCAGATATCTGAAAACAGTAAGAGTTGCAATGATTATTTTACTGGTTTTGGGAACCGGAAGCAGTTTTATTTCCAAAATTTCGGTTGTTGGTATTGAGGATAATTCGGCTTATCAAATGAGAGAAGAAATTCAGGAACAAGTGGATATGATGAATACTTTAACTGGCGGTGACGGAAAAGTATGTATTCTGGGCGTAATCAGTTATGATGAATCCAAGATGTTCGCTTATGAACTGGAAAGGCGATATTCATGGAATACAGACTGTTACCAGATGTATCATCGACAGCTTGAGGATGTGGAGACCTTTTGCGATATGGTAAGATATCCGCAGCTGATAGAACAGCAGCAATATGATTATATGTGGATTTATCATTATGATGATTTGATGGAGAGCGAGCAAATCAAAAACATTCAATATAAATACGGTTTGAAAAAGTTAAAGGATGGGGATTTATATCAGGTTGAAAAATCTTCCGGGGAAAGCAGGATGATATATCTTGGAAATACGTTAGATATGATTGAAGAAGAATAAACTTAGGGAATTTGCGAGGAGATGATTTCATGAAAGCGGCGGATAAGCTGCACGAGATGATAGATAAGGCGCGCCGCACAGGACTGGGACATATATTTGGCGCCAATACGATTAATCAGATAATTGCTTTTGCCAGCAGCTTTATCTTAATCCGGATATTATCAAAGGCTGAGTTTGGCATCTATTCCTATGCATTTAACATCTACTCCTTTTTCGCATTAGTAAACGGATTCGGGATGGAATCGGCATGTCTTCAAAAGTGCAGTGAGATAGCAAGGGATGATGAAAAGACGGATTCCTACATGAAATTTGCTATTCTGTTTGGAAGCGGCGTTAATTTTCTTTTAGGGTGTGTGATGGGAATAAGCTCGCTGTTTCTTTCATTTCCGCTGAAGGGTGTGGATGAAATTCTGCTTTTGTTTGCCTTGATGCCTTTGGTTACGACGATATTTAATTGTATGCAGACATATTTCCGGTATAATCTGTTGAATATAGAATATTCGAAATGTTCAGTAATTAACACACTTTTGATATTTATCGGTTCCGTAGCAGGTGCATATCTGTTTAAGTCGGCAGGACTGATTTTATTTAGGGAATTGGCGATGGTGGTTTCTGTTATTATTGGAATCGGTATTTATGGGTTTCCGGCAAAACGGATTTTCCATGCATTAAAAATATCCGTTAAAGAAAAAAACGATATGTTAAAGCTGGCGGCGATTTCCATGCTGAATGTCGCAACGGGTCAGCTGCTGTATCTCATAGATGTCTTTTTAATCGGAGAGATAATATCCGATGAGATGGTAGTTGCCTCATATAAAACGGCGACAATTATACCCAATGCATTATTATTTATCCCGTCGGCATTAGTGATTTACATATATCCATATTTTGCCAGAAAGCAGGAGGATAAGAAATGGGTAAAACAAAAATTTTTTATGATATTAAAATATTTCGGGCTGCTTAATGCGGTGATTAGCGCCGGTTTGATTGTATGCGCACCGCTGATTATCCGGATTGTGTTTGGAAGCCAATATCTGGATGCAGTTCCGGCCTTTCGGATTTTGACATTCAGCTATTTTTTCTCTGCAACATTCCGAAAGGTTATCGGGAATTTGTTAGTGACACAGCGGAAATTAAAAGTAAACTTCTGGATAGGAATTATGGAAGCCCTGTTGAATGTTATCAGCAACTGGATACTGATTCATTTGTTTGGTGCTGTCGGGGCGGCAATTACTACATTGATTATTTGTATAGTATCCTCTGTTGTCCTGATGTATTATTTTGTCCACTATCTTAACAGAGAGAGTGCGAAAACGGAAAAAGCACATAATTGATTATGATGTCTATATGATAAATAAGGAGGAAGAGACATGAAAAAGGTATTTCTTACCGGCTCTTCGCAGATTAACCATATTGCGGAACTGCTTTCTAAGCATGGATATGAAACCAGGACGCTGGTATGTGATAATGGTAAAATCTCGTCGTTATTAAAATATTATTGGAGGTATATCAGGGAATTGCGGAAAACACCGCAGGTATATATTGTTTACGCAATGCCGAATCACAGTATTATGCTGACCTTAGCCAGAGTTTTTGGGAAAAAGGTGATTTTACACTGGATTGGCACAGATGTTTACAATTATATTCATAGTGCAGATTCCCCGAAGCCATATACCGGAAAGGTTTCCCATGTAACAGGAAGTCAATTACTGCACGACGAATTGGAGGCAGCAGGAATTCAATCGGATATTATACCGATTATTCCTTTTGGAATGAAATTGGAGTTAATGGAAATGCCGGATAAACATGCGGCGCTGGTGTATCTGCCCAAAGGAAGAGAGGATTTTTATCGTGGTGATATTGTCAGGGAGCTGGCGGTTCGCAATCCGGATATAGATTTTCATATCGTAGCAAATGACCAATATAATCCTCTTGATTTGCCTAACGTGGTTTTTCATGGGAAGCTGGATTCCGAGAAAATGAATGCGCTTTACCGCCAGATTTCTGTGCTTGTCCGCCTGCCGGAGCATGACGGTCTTTCTATGATGGTAATTGAGGCGTTGGCAAAGGGAAAGCAGGTACTTTACCGCTATGAACATCCATATGTATATACACCGGATTCCATGGAAATGGATGATATTGATACAAAATTTAAAGAGATAGTATCTGAACGACCAAAGCAGAATAAACAGGGGCATGATTATATTCTTGAACAGTATACGGAAGAACAGATGATGAAATGGTATGAAATGTATCGGATTTTTGATTAGAGATGCAAAGTGTTGAATGGATAGAAACAGCAGGAGGGTATGATGAGAAAGACGATAGAGACAGAGTATTTGATTATAGGGGCGGGAATTTCGGGGCTGGCATTTGCAGCAAAATTAGAGGATGAAGCTTTTCTTATTGTGGAGCAGGAAGACAAAATCGGGGGATATTGTAAAACCTTTAAGCAGGATGGTTTTACATGGGACTATGCCGGACATTTTTTTCATTTTAATAACCCGGAAATTCGGAAACAGTTTGATGAATTATTACAGGCATCGGACACGGTATATAACAATAAAAACACAAAGATATACTATAACAATGCTTATGTCGATTATCCGTTTCAGTTTAATATTCATCAGCTGGATAAGGAAGAATTTATTGACTGCTTATGCGGCCTGTTTAACCAGTCTGTGACGGAAGGAAGCACGGGCTTTAAAGAAATGCTGTATTCCAAACTAGGAAAAGGAATTGCGGACCGGTTTCTGATTCCGTATAATGAGAAATTGTATGCCTGTGATTTGAACACCCTGGATGAGGATGCAATGGGAAGGTTTTTCCCTAAGGCGGATCCGGTGGAGATTGTGCGGGGATTTCAGGGAGAACGGTTAAAGACTTACAATGATGAGTTTTTTTATTCCGGCGGCGGTGCGGAAGCCTTCGTGAATACGCTTGCCGGGAAGCTTGATTCAAATAAGATTTTTACCTCGGAAAAAATAATCAATATTGATTGCGAAAAAAAGACAGCTTATACTGCTGATTGGGAGATAAAATATTCGACATTAATCAATACCATGCCCTTTAATCAATTATTAGAGACAGCCAATATTTTCCATGAGGAAAAGTATACTGCAAACAAGGTGTTGGTTTTCAATTTAGGGTTTGATTTTGCTCCCATAGATAAAGATATTCATTGGGTCTATTATCCGGATAAAAGTTTGATTTTTTATCGGGTAGGATTTTATAATAATATTTTACATCAGGATAAAATGAGTCTGTATGTTGAAATCGGATTGAAAGGTGACGAAGCAGTGGATATTGATGAATGCAGGGCAAGAGTTCTTGATGATTTGAAGAAGGTTGGAATTATCACTACGCATAAACTGGTAAGTGATAATTTTGTTATGATGAATCCTGCATATGTCCATATTTCGGAAAAGTCGCAAAAAGAAAAGGATAAAATAAAAGAAAAGATAGCAGCAATGGGCATTTATACGATTGGGCGTTATGGAAACTGGTCATATTGTTCCATTGAGGATTGTATCAGGCAGGCGTACATGCTGGCTGATGACTTGAAAAAAGCAGGACGGACCATTGAAAAATAGTATACAGGGTAAATTGACTTTCCCATATCAATACTATATAATGAAGCCGAAAAATACAGGAATATACAGGGGATAAAAGATACTTTGTATGGATAAAAATATGAAGAAGGTAATAAAGAGAAAGGAAACAAAATATGAAACAGGAATTATTAGAAAAAATTAAAAACCATTCCATAACTGCCGGTGTGGTAGGATTAGGTTATGTGGGATTACCGCTTGCAGTGGAAAAAGCGAAAGCGGGTTTTAAAACCATCGGTTTCGATATACAGGAGCAAAAGGTAAAAATGGTTAATGAGGGGCACAATTACATTGGTGATGTGGTTGATTCCGAATTGTCGGAGTTGGTTAATAAGGGAAAGCTAAGCGCAACCACGGATTTCAGTTTTATTAAGGATGTAGATTTTGTGGCGATTTGTGTGCCGACACCGTTGGACGAGCACCAGGAGCCCAATATCAGCTATGTCCGTGATTCTGCGATTGCCGTGGCAAAATATCTGACCCCGGCAACCATGGTCGTGCTGGAGTCCACAACATATCCGGGGACAACGGAAGAGCTGATTAAACCGATTTTGGAAGAGGGCTCCGGACTTAAATGTGGTGAGGATTTTTATCTGGGATTTTCTCCGGAAAGAGTAGACCCGGGGAATTTGATTTATAAGACTAAAAATACGCCGAAGGTGGTCGGCGCAGTAGGGGACGATGCGGCAGAGGTGATATCTGCGATGTATTCCGCAGTACTGGAGGGAGATATTCATACGGTATCTTCACCGGCGGTAGCGGAGATGGAGAAGATTTTAGAGAATACCTACCGCAATGTGAATATCGGTTTAATCAATGAAATTGGACGCCTGTGCCATGAGATGAATATTTCAGTATGGGAGGTTATTGATGCGGCAAAGACAAAGCCCTATGGATTTCAGGCATTTTATCCCGGTCCGGGACTGGGCGGGCACTGCATACCGTTAGACCCGTATTATTTGACCTGGAAAGCGAGAGAGTATGGTTTTCACACTACGCTGATTGAGAATAGTATGGTGATTAATGACAGCCAGCCGGAATATTGTATTGAACGGGCAATGCACATTTTAAACCGTTTTCAGAAGGCGATAAACGGAGCAAGGGTGCTGATGTTGGGGGTATCCTATAAACAGGATATTGATGATTACCGTGAAAGCCCGGCTATCCGGGTATATAAAGAACTCAAAAGGGTAGGTGCGGTTGTGGAGTATTATGACCCGTGGGTACCGAAATTTAAAAATATGTATGGGGAAAGTGGAACGAGTATTGCTGAAATTACACCGGAAATAATTGCAGGATACGACCTGGTTATGGTAACCTGTGCGCATAGCAACATAGATTATGATATGGTACAGAAATCTGCGAAGGTGGTGTTTGATACGAAAAACGCAATGAAAAATGTTGAGAACAGAGAAAATATCGAGGTATTATAAATAAGCTGGATGTAGAGAAAATTGGTTGAGATAGGAGATATTACCCATGAAATATGCGTTGATAGGCTGTGGACGGATAGCGATAAATCATGTAAAAGCGGTGTTAAATAATAAGCTTGAGTTTATTGCGGCATGTGATACGGAATTAGAGAATATTGAGCTGCTGTTGTCAAAGCAGGATTTGGACAAGGATTCTTCCATTGCCAGATATACCGATTACAAAAAAATGATAGAGGAGCATCCGGAAATTGAACTGGCTGCCATTGCGACACCCAGCGGGGTGCATGCAGAGATTGCATTATACTGCATTGACCATGGCATTCATGTGATTATTGAAAAACCGATGGCCATGAGCATCAATGATGCGGACGAAATTATCAGACGCAGCGAGCAAAAGGGAGTCATTGTCTGTGCCTGCCATCAGAACCGTTTTAATGTGGCAGTGCAAAAAACCAGAAGAGCATTGGAGGCAGGACGCTTCGGTAAGCTGTCCCATGGAAGTATTCATGTCCGGTGGAATCGTAATCCGAATTATTATGAGCAGGCGCCCTGGCGGGGCACATGGGCACAGGATGGCGGCTGCCTGATGAACCAGTGTATTCATGGAATTGATTTACTGCGTTGGATGATGGGGGATGAAGTGGAGACAGTTTATGGGGTAACCAGGCAGCGCCAGCATCCTTATCTGGAAGCGGAGGATATCGGAATGGCGGTGCTTACCTTTAAGAACGGTGCAGTTGCCACGATTGAGGGTACGACTAACGTATATCCTCAGAATCTGGAGGAAACCTTATATCTTTTCGGGGAAACCGGAACAGTAAAAGTTGGCGGCAAGTCGACGAACAACCTGGATGTCTGGGATTTTCTTGACGAAACAGAGGAAGATAAAAAAAATAAAGGCTTGGAAGAGCAGACCAGCAACGTATATGGTAATGGTCATACAAGCTTATATGCGGATGTAATTGATGCTGTTGTAAATCATAGAAAGCCGTATGTGGACGCTGTGGCGGGAAGAAATGCATTAGAAGTTGTTTTGGCGATTTATAAGAGCGCTAAGACGGGACAGCCGGTCAGACTGCCATTAACGGATTTTGCCACTACGGATATGGCAAATTGTTTTAAATCTGCAAATAAATACTGATTGAAGTATTGATTTCTACCGAAAATGAGATGTGAATGATGTAATATCTTTTAAAGGAGTATAGTTTATGAATATTAATGTGAATACAGCAGCTAATGATTATGATTTTGAAATTGCAGGTGCATCCTATATAGGTGCGCCTAAATCCAATAGTGTAATGTTTATAACATGTAAAGTGGCAGAACTTATTCATAATTTGTTTGCTGTATCACAGTGCCTTGTTTATGTAGAGAATGGAATAGATGTACCAGAAGAAATTGAAAAAAAGAATTGTATAATTTATACTGATTCACCTCAATGGGATTATACTCAATTTGTATCACAGTTTGCAGAACTGCGTTTGCAGGAAGAAAAAAAACGTAAGTATACATTAACAAATGAGGGATACTATATTGGGGAAAATGTCATGCTTGGTGAGAATTGCTATATTGAGCCTGGCTGTTTAATTGGTCATGATGTTGTAATAGGAAAAAATGCAAGAATTTTGTCAGGTGCGATTGTTAAAAATGCAAGAATTGGTAATAATGTTTTGATAAATGAAAAAGCTGTTGTAGGGGCTTTTGGTTTTACAATGACAGAAGATGGGACAGGTAATAAAGTTCGGATACCAACGTTGGGAAGGGTTATGATAGGTGATTATGTAGAGATTGGTGTACAGGATAATATTTCTTGTGGTTCTGGTGGAGATACACTTATTGATGATTATGTGAAAATTGATGCTTTTGTTCACATTGGACATGATGCACATCTATACCGTAATGTGGAGATAACAGCAGGGGCTGTTATCGGTGGATTTTCTGAATTGCAGGAAGGGGTATATGTTGGTCTTAACGCCACGGTTAGAAATCGCATATGTTTACAGAGGTCTTGTGTGATTGGGATGGGCTCAACAGTTACAAAGTCTGTTGAACCAAGAATGACAGTAGTGGGTAATCCGGCAAGGGTCTTTGTAAAGAAGGAGAAATAAGAATGGAATTTCGTGATTTGAAAAAACAGTATAAAAATTTAAAAATAGAAATTGATAGAGAGATTGCAGAGGTAATTGAGCACACTTCCTTTATTTCCGGGGATAAAGTAAAGCAATTAGAAAAAGAGCTGGCAGATTATGTTGGGGTTAAGCATTGCATTTCCTGTGCGAACGGAACGGACGCATTGTCGCTGGCATTGATGGCATGGAATATCGGAAAAGGCGATGCGGTATTTGTGCCGGATTTTACGTTTTTCTCCACCGGGGAATGTCCGGCTGCGGAAGGTGCCGTTCCGATATTTGTGGATGTAGATGCCCGGACATATAACCTCAGTCCGGAAAAGCTGGAAGCGGCGGTCAAAAATGTTTTGGAGGAAGGAAAATATACGCCCAAAGCGGTAATCGCTGTTGATTTGTTCGGGCAGCCGGCAGAATATGATAAGATTCAAAAGATTTGTAAGCAGTATAATTTGCTTTTACTTGAGGATGGAGCCCAGGGATTCGGTGGGTCTGTTGACGGCAGAATGGCATGCAGCTTTGGCGATATTTCCACAACAAGCTTTTTCCCTGCAAAGCCATTAGGCTGTTATGGCGACGGAGGGGCGGTGTTCACCGACAATGATGAATGGGCGGCAATCATTCGCAGCCTTGCCGTACATGGAAAAAGCGGAGAGGATAAGTATAATAATATTTATATAGGGAGAAACAGCCGTTTGGATACTATACAGGCGGCGGTTCTGTTAGTGAAATTGAAAGCCTTTCGGGAGAACGAAATGGATGCGGTTAATCGGGTGGCGGCATGGTATAACCGGGAGTTGAAGAACAGTGGTCTGCTTTTGCCTGAGGTCAAAGACGGTTTTGTCAGCAGCTGGGCGCAATATACGGTGCAATTACCGAAGAAAGTGAATCGGGGACAGTTACAGGAAAGACTTCGGGCATTGAAGATTCCGACAATGGTTTATTATGCGAAGCCGATGCACAGGCAGGGCGCTTTTGCGGGAACGGACAGTGCACGGTCGGAATGTCCGGTTACTGAGCAGTTGTGTAAAACGGTGTTAAGTCTTCCGATGCATCCGTATATGGATGAAGAACAGGCTGCGTTTATTGCAGGGAATTTAAGAAAATGTTGCGGGTGAATTATAGAAGAGACATCTTGGAGCATATCAGAGAATTTTTCTCATGTGACAGTTGTTGGGCAGCAATGGGGCAACGGCATAAGGAGGACTGAGTAAAATCTTGCTTGTGGATAGAAATATATAACAAAAGAGGTCATTAACTTTACATTTTAAATTATTTCTAATATAATAAAATGCATTCTAAGGAAAAATTTTTATAAGATGCGATGAAGGTGTGTTGAGTAAATGAAACATTTTATCATACAGTTTCAAGGAGATTACAGATGAGATTACTGATAGTTATACCCGCATATAATGAAGCTGAGAATATTGAACGTGTTGTGGATAATATAATCGAAAATTATCCACAGTTTGATTATATTATTGTCAATGACGGTTCGGCTGATGACACCAGGAAAATATGCGCAAATAAAAATTACAATTTTTTGGAATTGCCGGTAAATGTTGGATTGACGGGAGCAATAAGAAGCGGTATTCGGTATGCAAATTACCATGGTTATGATTATGTAGTACAATTAGATGGTGACGGACAGCATGACCCGGTATATATACAGACTTTATTTGATAAAATGCTGGAGACGGATGCAGATATAGTCATCGGCTCAAGGTTCAAGGATAAGAAAAAATCTTTATCATTGCGTATGTTGGGAAGCCGGTTGATTTCTGCAGCGATTTTTATTACTACAAAGGGAAAACGTATTGAAGATGTGACATCGGGAATGAGGCTGTTTAACAAAAGCATGATTAAAAAGTTTGGATACAATATCCATTATGGACCGGAGCCGGATACTTTGGCATATCTTTTAAATTGTGGTGTAAAAATAGAAGAGGTTCAGGTAGAGATGCATGAGCGGATTGCGGGAGTAAGCTATTTGAACTTGAAAAATTCGATTTGGTATATGGTGAAAATGCTTTTTTCTATTTTGATTTTCCAGTGGGTGCGTGAGAAGGAGGAAAAATAATGTCTGTTGCTTTGCGTGTATTACTGATTGTGGCTGCGATTGTTACCACGATTTGGATATTAAGAAAAATCAGGAAAGCAAAGGTGAAGATGGAGGATTCTATTTTTTGGATTGTTTTTAGTTTTCTTTTAATTGTTATGGCGGTTTTTCCTCAAATATCTTATATCTTAAGTGAGTGGATGGGAATAGCCTCACCGGCGAATTTTGTGTTTCTTATGATTATATGTTTATTGCTGGAAAAGGTATTTACCTTGTCTCTTACTACTTCTCAGTTAGAAGATAAAGTTTCTATTCTTTCCACAGAATTAGCACTGCGTTCACAGGCACATGAACAGCGGATGAACGAAGAGATATTGAGTGGTGAAGAAGAAAGGGACAAATAATCAAGCAGATTATTTTAAAGTAGGAGGCTTTAATGGTTCAGATATTGATGGCAACTTATAATGGAGAGAAGTACTTGAGGGAACAGCTTGATTCTTTGTTAAAACAGACATATCAGGATATACAGATTTTAATAAGGGATGATGCTTCCAGTGATGGAACGGTTGAAATATTAGCGGAATATAGCCGGAAATATAGTAATATTAACTACTATGAGGGTCATAATATTGGTGCACAAAAGAGTTTTTTTGATTTGTTTGCCCATGTAGATAAACGGGCTGATTTTATTGCAGCGTGTGACCAGGATGATGTATGGTATGCGGATAAGCTGGAAACAGCATTGAAAGCATTGGAAATGGTGAAGGAACCAGCCTTATACTGCGGCAGGACACAGCTGACAGACGAGAATTTAAACCCTCTGGAGGATAAACTAAGGAAGAAATCACCAAAGGTTACTTTTGGTAATGCTCTGATTGAAAGTACGTGTACGGGCTGTACTATGGTAATCAATAGAGCGTTGTATGACTTCATAGATGGCAGATGGCCGGCAGAAAGTCTGATTCATGACTGGTGGTTTTGCCAAGTGGCATTGGGGTTTGGAAGAGTTATCTATGATGATGAACCGCATATATTTTACCGGCAGCATGCAAACAATACCATCGGGCTAGATAATAGCCGGTTATCGCTTATAAAACGACAGATACGTTCGTTTCCAAAATTTAAAGGAAAGTATACTGCACAAATGGAAGAATTTATCCATACTTTTTCTTTAAGCGGGGAGAATAAATATCTGGCCGAACTAATGGTAGGAACAAGACATTCATGGAAATGCAGAGTTAAGGTTCTTTTTGAAAAGAGAATTTTCAGACAAGGAAAAATTGATACGTTGCTATTTAAATGCATGTTGGGTTTAGGATTGTTATAATTGTAGAATAAATTGCAGACAGCAGGGGAAAGGATAACAGATAGGGTGAAGACAAATTCTTATGAAGAGTACAGTACGAATGTAAATTTTATAAAATTTATTGCGGCGGTAATGGTGATTATGTCACATGCATTTCCATTGAGTAATGGTACATTGGCCGGAGATTGGTTTTCTGTGATTAGCCGCGGACAATGTACAATGGGGGGAATTGCAGTGGACATTTTCTTTTTTTATAGTGGCTTACTGATTGCAAGGAGTATGGAAAGAAGTCTCACCGCAAAACGGTTTTTTCTAAATCGAGGCAGTCGGATTATACCTCCGTTAATGGTTACAGTTGTGCTATCTGCCTTTGTTTTAGGTCCACTGGTTACAACATTGCCTCTTCGTGAATATTTCACAGACAGCGGGACATACCGTTATTTATTAAATGGAATTTTTGTCCTCACTCACGATTTACCCGGGGTCTTTACAAATAATATTTATCTTCCTACTGTAAACGGTTCGCTTTGGACTTTGCCTGTAGAAGTTCTTTGTTATGTTGCGTGTTATTTTCTGTTTCGTTGGAAAATGAATAAAAAATTGCCAATGAAAATACTGATAGTACTTTCAGTTTTCTCTGTTATTGCCATGAATATTCTGTCCGGATATGTGCAGTTTGGGATTGTCTATTCAACATTTTTACCGGTTTTGCTGTTTTTTGCGGGGCTGGTTTATTATGTTTTTCGCGATACGATAAAAATGGATTGGCGGTATTTCATATTAGCGGTTGTGGTCATTATTATATCGGGCCTGACCAGGACTCTTATGCTGGGATTGTATTTTGCTTTTCCGTATATTCTTGCATTTGCCGGTTTTGGATGTAAAAGAGTTTCTGAAAAACTGGGGAAGCCAGGGAAAATATCTTATGGAATGTATTTGTGTGGATTTCCTATTCAACAGTGCATTGTGTGGTTGTTTGGGGGAGAGATGAATGCGTATGTAAATATGTTGCTTGCCATTCCGCTAGCTATGATAGGAGGGTGGCTTCTTTATGAGTTTGTGGAAAAAAAAGTACACAGATTTATCCGGCAGCGACAAAAAAGTAATTGAAGGGAGATATTTAGAATGGAACATAATAAGGTACTGGTAACAGGTGCGGCAGGATATATTGGCAGACATGTTGTAAAAGAGTTTCTGAACATGGGCTATGAGGTTATTGCCAATGATTTGGCGTATAAGGGCGTGGATGAGCGGGCTGAATTTTCCAATGTTTCTATTCTGAGTGGTGATAATAACATATATGACCGTTTAGGCAGACCTGATATACTGGTTCATCTGGCATGGCGGGATGGGTTTATTCATCATTCATCAGCCCATATGGCAGATTTATCCAGTCATATGACTTTTCTGCAAAACATGATTGACGGTGGGCTTCCAATGCTGACAGTTATGGGAAGCATGCATGAAATCGGATATTGGGAAGGGGCGATTGATGAGAATACGCCGTGTAATCCGCTATCAATGTATGGTGTGGCAAAAAATGCGTTAAGACAGGCATTGCTTTTATATACAAAGGATAAAAATGTTAAATTTCACTGGCTTCGGGCATTTTATATATATGGGGATGATGCATATGGCAGTTCGATTTTTTCTAAAATAGTACAGGCTGTGGAGGATGGCAAGAAAGAATTTCCATTTACTACAGGAAAAAACAAATATGATTTTATTCATATAGCTGACTTGGCAAGACAGATTGCAATGGCAAGTGTTCAGGAAAAGTATACAGGTATTATTAATGTATGTAGTGGGACAAAAGTGTCGTTAGCTGAGCAGGTGATGTGGTATATTAATGAACATCATTATGACATTGAACTCAAATATGGCGCATTTCCAGACAGACCATATGATTCTCCGGAAATATGGGGAGATAATAGAATTATAGAGAAAATCATGAGGGAAAGTAAATGAGAAAATATCATCATTTTACGGGAAAGGATGTTACCGTCGTTATCTGTGCATATAAAGAATGTCCATATTTAGAAGAAAGTATAAAGGCAATTATCTCTCAGACGGTAAAGCCGAATATTTTGATATCAACATCCACTCCAAATAACTATATTCAAAATTTTGCTGAAAAGTATGGAATAGAAATGAAAGTCAATCTTGATGGCGGACAGATAAAGGATTACAACTTTGCAATGGGGCTGTGTAAGACAGCACTTGGTATGTTGGCGCATCAGGATGATTTATTAGATAAACGCTATATTGAAAGATGTTTAGAAGAATTAAACAAGGCAAGAAAGCCGATTATGGCGTGTACAAATTATTTGGAAATGCATAATGATGTAATAGATTCTAAACCATCTACCATGGTAAGGATAAAACGAATTCTTATCCTGCCAATTAGGAATACATGGCTGAGGGGGACGATATTTGGAAAGAGGCTTTGTATGCGTGTTGGAAACCCTATAACGCATCCCTCTGTCATTTGTGTAATGAAAGAGATGCCGGAAGTATGTTTCAAGGAACAATATAAAGCGGCTATGGATTGGGAGCTTTGGGAACGGTTGTCGAGACAAAAGGGGGACTTTGTTTATGTAAAAGATATTCTGCTATATCATAGAATGAATGATGACAATCAAACGGCAAAATTGTTAAAGACGACGAATGCGAGATATGATGATGAGTATGCTATTTTTTGCAGGCTTTGGCCAAAGCCAATCGCTAAATTTTTGACGCTCTTTTACAGCAAGGCAGGCAACTATTATTAAATCATGATACAGGGACAAAGCAGAAAAATAAGATGGTAGTATCGAGGTATAATGAATGGGCAGTAATCGTGAATTATCCGGTTTGTCCCTGCGGGGAAAATTTATGCCGGCAATAAAAGCATATAGGGAAAAAAAAAGAAAACGGCAAAGCTATTCCAAAAATCGGTTTATTTTTTCGGAGGGGGAAGCGAAGCCGTTAGTTTCCGTTATTTTGCTGAACCGTAACGGTATGGATAAACTAAAGATTCTGCTGCGGTCATTTCACCGGTGTCGGTTTTATGATAATCTGGAAATTGTTTTTGTGGACAATGCTTCGACGGACGGTTCCGTAGACTATATGAAATCATGGGAATCGGAATTCCGGATTGTGGTTATACAAAATGAAAGGAACATGACATTTTCAGAGGGAAATAATCTTGGGGTAAAACAGGCAAAGGGAGAATATCTTTTGTTTCTCAATAATGATACGGAGGTAACGGACGGTTGGCTGGATACCCTGTTAAGGGTGATGTATACCGAAGAAAAGCCGGGAGCCGTTGGAGCAAAGCTGGTTTATCCAAAGATTCCCGATGACGCGAAAAATGCAGGTAAATCATACCGGATTCAGCATGCAGGCATTGGATTTAAGGAGGTAAGACGGGATAGCCAGTATTTTATTCAGCCCTATAATCTGGGCAATGGACAGGAAAATTACAGAGGGGAAAGCGGGACAACGGAATGCGCTTGTGTAACGGCGGCAGTTCTGCTGGTGAAAAAGACGGTTTTCAATGAGATAGGCGGGTTTGATGAGAAATACATTTATGGGTACGAGGATGTTGATTTTTGTTTAAAGCTGGTAAAAGCAGGCTATCACAATTATTATTGTGCGGATTGCCTGGTCTTTCATTATGAATTTGGAACGCAGAATCAGGATGATGCAAGGGCAGTTGAAGAGAGAAGACACCATAACATGGAGGTGTTTAAAGGAAAGTGGCAAAGATTCCTCTTCCGTACCATATTAAAGGAAAAATTGGGGCAGCGGCATATCTTTACCGAGGCAGTTTTAAAAGTAGTGATTGCGGCTCCGTTATCCGGGTTTCCGGCTATTTCTTACTATGAAGAATATTTAAAACATAAACAGTTTATTGTAAAATATATAACTGCGCGTAAGGAACCGGCTAAATATAAAATCAGCATCGAAGCAGATATATTGCTATCTTTCGATTCGGATTATGATATCAGTCAAATTGTAAATGCAAAACACGATTTAATTAAAATTGCCTGTATATCGGGAAAACGTGAAATATGGGAAAATAAGCCGTATTTTGATTGTTATGATGATGAAATTGCAGTAGTCGATAACGGGGATGAACAAACTGTAGCGCAGGGAATGAAGAAGCTGGAGGAAATACTGTACGGTTATACCGAAAATATGGTTAACGACCATGAAATCGATATATGTGGTGCCATGACGGATTACCACGGGATGGTTTTTTGGGGAGATTATCATTTTGCGACAGCGTTACAGAGAGAATTTGAAAAAAAAGGTTTCCGGGCAAATGTGTTGGCGAGGGAACGCTGGTACGATAGAAGTACTGCAAAATACACACTGGTATTAAGGGGGCTTAAACCATATTATCCCAGCGTGGAAGAGAACAGAGTGTGTATGATGTGGAACATATCCCATCCGCAGGAGGTAACGATTACAGAATATAATCTGTTTGATGCGGTTTTTTTTGCTTCGGAGAAGATGGAGAAAAGGCTTGCAGCAGTAATTAAGCCTCCGGCTTTCGTCCTGTTGCAATGTACGGATGAAAAAGTAATGTCCTATCAGGAGAGGGGGAAGAAACAATATGAATTGTTGTTTGTCGGTAACAGCAGAAAGGTGTTTCGCCCGATTTTAAAGGACCTGCTGCCGACAGAATATAAATTATCCGTATATGGGAAGGGATGGGAGGAATATCCGGTAAAGGATTACGTTGTTTCTGAATATCTGGATAATGACAAGGTTGGACAAGCCTATCATGATGCGGAGATTCTGCTGAATGACCACTGGGAGGATATGAAGGAATACGGAATTATTTCAAACCGTATTTTTGATGCGTTGGCAGCGAAAGCTTTTGTGATTAGTGATGATCTGGAAGGGCTTCGTGAAGTTCTTCAGGACACTGTGGTAACTTATCGAGATGCAGAAGATTTAAAGGAAAAGATTGGATATTATTTGCAGCATGAGGAAGAGAGGGATGAGAAAGCTAAGCTGGGACAACAGATAGTATTGGCGCAGCACACCTTTGTTCATCGGGTAAGGAGAATATTGGAAATTATGGTGACATTATAGCTTGGGAAAGTCTCACCGCTTTAAAGACAGGACATAAAATGGGAGAAAAATAATGGCGATTTTAAGCAGAGTAATAACTAAATACCGACAACAGGGCATAGCTGACTGTATTCGTGCCGCTCGATATAGGTGGATAGCGCATACGGTGTCAAAAGAAAGAGATGTTCCGTATGTCAGCATTATCATTCCGATTTACAATGCGGAAAAATATCTTCGCCCATGTCTGGATTCTCTTTTGCGGCAGACAATGCAGGGGATTGAGATTATCTGTGTTGATGACGGTTCGACAGACCAAACGGCGGGTATACTGGAGGAATATCGGAAAAAGGATTTACGGATAACGGTATTAAAACAACAGCAGCAGGGAGCAGCAGCGGCAAGAAATTATGGTATGCAGAAGGCTTCCGGTGAATATCTGCTGTTTTTGGATGCAGATGATATTTTTGAAGAAGCTTTGTGTGAAAAAAGTTATATAAAGGGAAAATCCGAACAGGCGGATATCGTTTTGTTTGGCGCAAAACGGTTGGATATGCAGACGGAAAAGACTGAGCCGATGGAATGGGTATTGTGTCATGCCCTGCTGCCGGAACGGGTGCCGTTTTCCTATAAGGATGTTGAAAAAGGAAAAATTTTCCAGATTACATCGGGTTGTCCGTGGTCTAAGTTATTCCGGCGGGAATTTGTTTTGGAAAATGGATTACAGTTTCAGAATCTGAAAAATGCAAATGATGTATTGTTTGTCCGGACGGCATTGGCATTGGCAAAACGGATTACTTATGTAGACGCTTCATTGGTATTATACCGATATAATCAGGGAACAAGCATTCAGTCGGGGAAACATAACTATCCGTTGGAATTTTATAAAGCATATGTGGGGCTTAAGCAGTCTTTGGAGAAGCATAATATTTACAAAGAGGTGGAGCAAAGCTACCTCAATCTGGCATTAAATGACAGTTTTATCAATTTAGACAGCTATCGGGGGGACTGGGAATTATATCAGCGGATTAAGGATTATCTGCTGGAAAAAGGTTTTGCGGACTATGGAATACCGGAATGTAACCCGGAAATGTTTTATCAGACTGGCGTTTATCATCGTTACAGAACAATGGCAAGGCTGGCGGATGAATATAAAAATAGGGTTAAAATATATAGAAGAGAGGATATGGGCGCAATAAAGGTTTCGGTTATCATTCCGATTTATAATGTTGAGGACTATATTGAGGAGTGCCTGTGCTCGGTATTAAAACAGACGCTTACGGAGATAGAAATCCTTTGTGTAAATGACGGGACAAAGGATAATTCTATGGAAATTGTACAGAAATATGCTGATGATGAGAGAATCGTTATACTTAACAAAGAAAACGGTGGGTTATCCTCCGCCAGAAATTATGGTTTGCAGCGTGCAAAAGGAGAATATGTTTATTTCCTGGACAGCGATGATTATATTGCGGATGAGACATTAGAGACATTATACAAGACGGCGAAGGAAGAACGGCTGGATAACATTTTTTTTGATGCCGCTTCTTTCTTTGAGAGTGATAAGCTGGAAAAGCAGCACTGGAATTACAAAACTTATTATGACCGGGTTCATGATTATTCAGAAGTGGTAACCGGGATAGAGCTGATGGACCGGATGAGTGAAAATGATGAGTATCGTCCCTCAGCGTGTCTGCAAATGCCAAGAAGGGAATTTTTATTGGAACATCATTTGCAGTTTTATGAAGGGATTCTCCATGAGGATAATTTATTCACGTTTCAAAATATGATTTGTGCGGGCAGAGTCCGCCATTTGTCAAGGACGTTTTATCAAAGGCGGGTGAGGGAAGCTTCCATCATTACCAAAAAAGTCGACCACCATAGATTGTATGGGTTTTACGTCTGTTTCAGAGAGGCATCAAACTTTTTGGCACAGTTAAAAATGGAAGAGCCTTCAAGTGGTATGATTCAGGTTTTGAAGAGACTGTTTTCTGATGTGATGCATCACTATAACAATATGGAAGAGGAGGAGCGGAAGCTTTTCTTTGCCATGCTTCCTTTAGAGGAACAGGCAAGGTTAAAGGTGTATATTCAAAGAGAGTTTGATTTATATGTGATGTATCAGGAAATTCAGGCAAAGAAAGTTGAAGAAGAGATTCAAAAAGTAAAATCAACAACAACCTTTAAAGCAGGGCGGTTGATTATGTGGATTCCCAGTGCAATTATGCGCATAGGAAAAAGATAGACAAGTGCTTGATAACGGAGGAAAAACAGGTGAAGTTTGATAAAAATGTTTCCAATATGGTAAAGGGAATAGCGATTCTTATTATGCTGGTGCACCATTTGTTTGGCTGCCTGCCGGAAATGTATGTTAAATATAACGTGATAACCGCTCCCTTTTCCCGGCAGACGCTTTATCAGATTGGCATACAGGCGAAGCTTTGTGTCAGTATGTTTGTTTTCCTTTCTGCTTTTGGGATGACCAGGCAGTATGACCGGAGGCTGGAAGCGGCAAAGGACGGCTGCTTAACCGGAAAAGAGGCAGGAAGCTTTGCAGTAAACCGGTATATTAAGCTGTTATTTAATTTCTGGTTTATTTACCTTCTGGCAGCGTTAACCTCTTTTTTGCGGGAGGGGGGATATTTTTCCGTTTATTTCCGTGAGGGAAAGAAGCTGGGTGTTTTGTATATCCTGTTTGATGCTTTTGGACTGGCGGATTTTTTTGGAACCCCTACATTAAATGAGACATGGTGGTATATGGCGCTGGCAGCATTTTTGATTTTTGCCGTGCCCATTTTGATTCGGCTGTACAAAGAAAACGGTGTCCTTATCGTAGCGGTGGCTGCGCTGTTTACCTATATCGGAGTGGGGGATACCGGTTTTACGATTTATCTGTTCTGTGTCTGTATGGGAATACATTGTGCCCAGGAGCAGGTGTTTGAGCGGCTGGGAAAGAAGCAGCTATGCAAAAATCCGGTCATGAATACCGGGCTGAAATGTCTGCTCTATCTGCTTGGCATTGCGGTTCTTTTGTACCTGCGGGGCATTACAACCTACAGCTACTGGATTGATGCATTTTTTACCATGGCGGCAGGCGGTCTTTGCCTTGAATTGAAGTCTGCATGGGAAAAGGCGGATTTGCTGCTCGGTTTTTTGGGAAAGCATTCCATGAATATTTTTCTTGTGCATACGTTGATTTTTGAGTATTATTTTCCGGATTTTATTTATGGCTTCCGGTACTGGCTTTTGATTACCCTTGCCCTGCTCGCTGTTTCCCTGCTTATTTCCGTATGCTGTGAGGCGGTGAAAAAGCGGATTGGCTATCCTGCACTATATGCAAAATGCATACAGAGCCTTAGCGGAAAAGAGGAAAAGGAAAACAGCATGCCGGTTTAAATGCCTAAAGCGTCCTTGATGATTTGGGGGATTTGTCCGTAATCCAGCTTGTATGTGGTGGAGCCTCGGGAAGGTTTAAGGTGTTTGTTGGTCACGTGGGCATGTTCCACGCTGACGCTTAGTCCGTTGGGATGACGGTGATAAACGAAGGTATCAACAGGCTTTCCCGTGCCGGCATCGATTACGGTGCTGGTTTTTTCATAGGTAGTTAAACCAGAGTCGGAAGAAAGCAGCATTTCTTTGGATACTTCGAGCGTTACCGACTGGGCGTTGAGTAAACTTACCAAAGCGTTAATCCAGTCGCTAAAACGGTTGTTTTTGTTGATAATACCGAGAATGCAGGGGTGGTTGTTTACTAAAGCCATGTAGTCGGGATTTTTTGTAATTTCATCAATGGCAAAGACTCCCAAGCCAAGAGCATGGCATTTTGTAAAAAAGCTTTGTAAATGGTTCGGGCTGATACGGTTAGCGTAATGTGGAAGCATGGCATTATTATCTCCGGGCGTAAACAGAGTACTCAAAAACAGACAGTTGGGAAATCCCAGCTTGACGGTATCCTCAATGGCACAAGAGGCGAACCAGGGGGAAAGCTTCGCTTGGTGGTTAATAAAGCTTACGGCGTCCGGCGATATAAGGAGAGGCGGCAGGATTCCCCGGTTGAGTGCGTCCAAATCGGCTTTATTTGCGCTGAAAAATCTTTCTTCAACAGTATCGTTGAACCAGTCCTGTGTAAAAAAATCAACATAATCCAGATAGGAATCGCCACTGTCGGACAATTTTTTTACGATAGTGTTTCGGTATTGGAAGAGGGCGCATGTATAATGTTTAAGGGTTACGGAATCAATGTTACCGTTGTCTATATATCCGACAGTGCGGTATAGCTGTTTATCCAATAGCAGTTGCGGATTCTGCTCCAGGATATAACGGATGCAGCGATAAAAGTCCGGCTCCCGCCAGTTGCCGATATAATCTTCAAAAGTGTCCGGCTCGTCACCTGTTTTCTCTTGATATAAGGCTAACACTTCCTCATATGTTGCATCTTCCCGTTCTGCTTCTTCCATATCCATGTCTTCCTCGTCACTGGAACCACCCTGTTTTTGTATAACCGTGTTTTTTAATTTTACCTGCAGATATCCGGCAGTACCGGATGAAACAGGACGGGACATCCCCGTTAAATGGTCGTCCATAGCCGGGGAGAGCCGGGGGGAAGCTATTAATGGCATGGCGGGATTGGTTTTGGGTTTCAGCTGCATGGATGGATTGTTCTTTTGCGTATCGAAAGAGGTAGAATGTTCCGGCGGATAATCATAGGTATGCATGGCGGTTCTCCTTTCTGAAAACAGATGATTTGTTGTATGTTTTCATTGTAACGGATGAAAAAGAGTATTGTCAAGCATTGCGGAGCATTCAGAGAAATGGTAAATGTAAGAGTAAATATGTTGAAATATCTAATTTTAGCTGGTATAATGAGATTTGTTATCTAAAAATGTAATAAAATGAGTGCGTCTGCCGCAGGTTTATGCTTATCCTGCCGGATATAGGATGCCTGCATTTGGAAGGTTTGGTGCAAAGGATGAGCAAAGTGATGGAAACATTTATCGAAAAAATAGATTCAACAAAATCAGTTTTTGGCTTGATTGAATTAGCTTATCGTGTCTTGACAAAGGAAGTCAAGAATCAGACCGTTTTTATAGCGGAGTATTATAGTACGCTTTCTTCCGATAATCCCGATATGGCTTATTTAGGCAGATTACATCAAAGCATAGTTGAATTATTTGCAGAGTATTCTTCGGTAAAATATCCGGAACGCAGGCAGCAGGTGAAGAATGTTCTGCGGGATATTCAATTCTGCATTAACGGCAGGTCAAAGAAGAAGGATTTAGGCGCTATTTTTGGGCTTTTGCTTGCCATTGACTGTGCTGCTTCTAATTGGGATAAATATGGAATTAAAAGCCATGGGGAACCATTGAATAAGGGTGACGGAAGTTATGCCGTTTATTTTTGGGGCGGGCAGACATATATGGAGCAGATAAAGCAATATATTGACCGGGAACAAACACATGAAAGCGGATTTCTGGATTTTATTGAAAATTTCAGATTTATCAAGCGCAAGGGGTGGCTGGTAAAGGGGGAAGTGCCGGAAGTGACTGCGCTGAAATTTGAGAAGAGCAAGACGTTGAAAATTAAGGTTGCCTCTGTTTTGCCGGGAAAACAAACAACGATTCAGTTTGTTCCGTTAGAGGATTCCACTTTTAGAGTCGATTATAAGGAAGAGAAGCAAAAGGAAATTGCAGATAATATTATTTTACAGATGAAAAAGGCATTAGAGGTTGGAGTGAATATAATTATATTACCGGAATTTATCGTCAGTGCCGATACGCTTGCGCTAATCGGGAAGCAGCTTTGTCTCTGGAGAAGAGAACGTATGGGAAATATATCGGAATTGATTGCTGTATTCGCAGGAAGCACCACAGATAATCCGTGTGGGGATAATGTAATGAATATACTGGATTCATGGGGGCATGTTATAGGACAGTATTATAAATATTCGCCTTATGTGAAAAAACGGAAGGATGGTAACGGTTATGAGCAGTGCGAATATTTAAAGAACCCTGGAAAAAAGTGTTCAATTTTGTTTGTTCAAGGGGTGGGCGTTTTTTTGCCGGCAGTTTGCCGGGATGTAATTGATGATAAATATACGTCGGCATTAGTTGAGATTTTTATGCCTCTGTTTTTAGTGGTATCTGCATGGAGTGAATCCGTACAATCCTTTAAGAAACATTTCATGGAATTTGCACAGAAATACTATACAAGCGCAGTTTTGTGCAATGCCTGTGATGCCGTATCAAACTCAAAAGAAAATGCACCGGTAGGATTGGTTTCTGCTGTGGTGAAGCCGGAAACGACAGCAGAGGGGAAAATATATTGTTGCAGGAGGGATGCTTGTAGAAAAACTTGTGAGCGGGGATGTTTTTTTATTATATCCTATGATTTTTCGATGGAAGCATTGCGGGAGCAGAGAAATGTTCAGATTGAAAAACAGAATTTGCTTGAATAATGGAGCAACCTATGTTAAACTATTCCTAAACTGTTCGGGAGGTGAGCGGCATGGCGGAAACAATCAATAAGCTGATAGAAATGATATTTATCACAATGGAGCAGAATGAGTGGAGTGAAGAATTATTGTATGATTTATCCACTGAGCTGACTAACGATTTTGAGGGGATTTGTTCCAGGAAGCCATCAAGGGAATTTTGGGATTTGTATGATTATACAGATTCATATTGGCGGAACCAAGATAATCAGGATAAACCGGAGCATGCATTTTTTGTGGGAAGATTGTATGGCATGCTGGATTTGATAAAACGAAAATGTGATGCGCTGGAAAAAGAAGAGCTGCTTGTAAAATATGATACAAAGGGTTCCAAGTTATACGATGTCCTGAAAAATATTTATCAATATCCCGGGATTATCCATGACGAATTAACCAGGCATGTGGAGGGTGGGAAATCGGCGCTTTCCCAGTTTGTAAAGGAACCGGAGGCAGATGGTTTGATAAGGTCAGTAAAGAGCGGAAAACAAAAACACTATTATCTTACCCCGTTGGGTACCAAGGTTTATCAGAGAATAAAACCGGCATATGAGGAACGGGAAAATGTGCTGAGAGAAATGCTGCTGACGGACGAAGACTATGTTCCGATAAATGCATTAACCAATGCAATTAAGAAAAATGCGGAGAAATGCAATAATGGGGAATATGTTTTGTGTGATACCCAGGAGGGAGATAGAATAAAAGCTAAGGGAGTTTCTTTACCGCCTTTTTTAAAAAAGAATAATAACCAAGGAAAAAATTGGAATGTGAAATCAGAAAAGAGGAAAATAACAAATGATGCAAAAAAGTTTGAAAGAGATAGAAAATCTGTTGTCGGTTTTTAAGGGTAATTATTTTGACGTTTGTTTTGCTGTATATGCGATTATAGCGGACAGTGAGTGTCCGCCAAAGGCATTACAGTTTTTTCTGGAAAGCTGTGAAGATATAGAATCCAGTGAAGAAACAGAAATAGCGGTTATTTTTTCGGAGGAAGAAATTGTTAATTTATCCATGGAGTATAAAGCATTAACGGAAGGCATTTTAAATAAACTGTGGGGAAAGAAGCTTGATGAGCCGGTATTTTATCAGGAATTGTGGAATGCCCTCAATTCAGATTTTCTTTTTGAAACGAAAAAGGCAAAGGCTTTTGCGTTAAACAGCATATGCAGAGATGTCAGAATTCCTTACTATAAGCTGGGGGAAGGTCTGACAATGACGGAAGAAAGTTTTATGGAAAACCGGAATACCGTAAAAACGGAATTGAAGAAAATTCGTTTGATTATGGCTTCTGATTATGGGCAGTATACGCAGCAGGCCTCTTTATTATTGGATATAATCGGCGGATTGCAGGATGAAAAGAAGAAGGCGATTCTGATGGCTTATATTCTTGCGACATTAAAAAGGGAGGATTCAGCAGAATAGAATAAGCGAATGGAAAAAAGCATTTCGGCTATGTGCAGACCGGAATGCTTTTTTGCCGTGCTGCATCTGAAAGAGACTGCCCGCCAACTTGACAATAATATTACAGATGTTGTATGATGAGACTGTTTTATTGGAATACTATTCCATATGGAAAACGGAAGCTTTTCGTTAATGATATGGAAGATGAGATAGGCATGAGGAGCGAAGGGTTATGTATGCATGGATACAAAAGGAAAAGGGAAAGTTTTTTTTATTGCTTAACGGTTTGATTGCAATAATGGTTATCCTTTTCTTTTTTCCCACCTATGAAAATAATGATGATTTTTTTATGGGTGCGATTTCTGCCGGGTTGATGGGAAAGAAATACAGCCAGTGCCTGATTTTTTCCAATGTTGTCTATGGGTATCTGCTGAAGCTGTTTGGTATGCTGATTGGTCAGATAAACTGGTATGTAATGGCAGAGTATATTCTGATTATGGTTTCGGTGACGTCGATATTCTATGTGGTAAGCCATTATGTTCCGGTGTGGTTTGCGGCTGCGCTGAATCTGTTTAGCTGGTACCTCTGTTTTTTTGCCCAGTTAAGGGCGGTGCAGTTTACCAGAACGGCGGGGATTTGTGTTGTTGCGGGCTGCTTTTTGCTCTGGCATTCTTACCGAAAAGGAAGCCGGAAAATGAAAATATTGGGGATTATCCTATGCGTGACCGGAAGTATGATTCGACTGGAATGTTTTCCGGTCTGTTTTGCATTTTTCCTTTTATTTGAGTTATGCCTTTGCATGGAAAAAGGGAAATGGAATAAAGAGCTGTTTTTCCGCCTGCTAAAGGATACGCTTATACTGGTATGCCTGGTGGGTTTGTTTAAAGGACTGGATATGGCATACTACCAGTCTTCCGAGGAGTGGAAAGCCTATACCCGCTATAACAGTATCCGCTCCGAGCTGATGGATTACGGAGTTCCGGATTTTTCTACCTATCGGGAAAACTATGAGGAAATCGGATTTAACCAGAATGACACTATAGTGCTGGCAAACTGGATTTTAGAGGATTCGGATAAATTTACTTTTGACCGGTTGGAGGAAGTGGCATCATGGAAGGAATCCGACGGGTTGACCCTTGTCACGGTAAAGCATTTTGCCGGAGATTTTTTGAAGCGTAATTTTGATAACCGGTTATTTTATCTCTGGATTGCCATGATGGTATTCATCCTGTCTGCGAAAACCGGTAAAACGATAAAGCTTTTTGCCGCAGGTAATGCCTGCGGGCTGGGAGTGCTGTATTTTATCCTGTATTATATCGGCAGGGTGGTTCCCCGGGTAGAATATGTTATCTGGCTGGCGGCAGTGTTCAGCATGGTAATGTGTCTGCTGCATTTTTATCCGGAAAAAGAAGAAAATGCTGCCAAAAGCGTAAGAATACTGGCAGGGGCAGCGGTATTTTTTGTGCTGGTTTCCGGAATTTATTATATCGATGAGATAGCGCTTCCCCATAAGGCATATGCCCGGGAACCGGCAGGTCTATTGCAGGAGCTGTCGGAGGACGGAGAAAATATCTATTTGCTGAATGCTCTCTGCTTCGGTGACGTAACCCTTTGTTACAAACCGTATCTGCGGCTGCCGGAGAAATATTTTTACAACACCTATTACACTGGAGGGTGGACAAGCCATTCGCCGTTTCAGAAGGAGTGGAGCAGGCGGCTTGGGTTGGAAAATCCTATGGCGGACTTGGCGGATAAGGACAATTATTACTATGTAAAGTATACAGATTGGGGAATTGATGCAGAGCTGCAGTATCTGCGGGATAACTACGGGAAAAAGATAACCTGTACTCCGGTAAAGGAGCACGGTGCATATACCATATATCAATTTTCAGGAAAATAGCGGGGGAAAGAAATGAAAAAGCTGGTCATTATCGGTGCAAATGATTTTCAGAATCAGTTAATTTTAAAGGCGAAGGATAAGGGGTATGAAACCCATGTGTTTGCCTGGCAGGACGGAGCTGTCGGCGAAAAAACAGCGGACTGTTTTTACCCCATCAGCATCGTGGAAAAGGAGAAAATTTTAAAGGAATGCGAGAGAATCAAGCCGGACGGGGTGATTTCCATTGCATCGGATCTTGCGTCGATTACGGTGAATTATGTGGCGGAAAAGCTGGGACTGGTCGGCAACGGAATAGAGAGCTCAACAATTTCCACCAATAAATATCTGATGCGTCAGGCGTTTGAACGGGGAGGAGACCCCTCGCCGAAATACTACTGCTCCGACGAATTGACGGAGGAAATGGTGGCAAAGCTTAAGCTGCCGTTGATTGTAAAACCGGTTGACCGTTCCGGAAGCAGAGGGATTACCAAAATTACCGATAAAGCAAAGCTTCGGGAGGCAATCAGAATTGCAAAGGAACAGTCCTTTGATAAGAAGGCGGTGGTTGAAGAATTTGTGGAGGGGGAGGAATACAGCGTAGAGTATGTATCGTATAAGGGAAAACACTATTTCCTTGCCATGACAAAAAAATATACCACCGGAGCGCCGCATTTTATTGAGACTGGGCATATGCAGCCCTCCGGGGTAGAGGGAGAGCAGCTTGAACAGGTGAAGGCGGTTGTGGAGCATGCATTAAATACGCTGGGAATTAAGTACGGGGCGTCGCATTCCGAGGTGAAAATTGATGAAATGGGAAATATCCGCATTATCGAGATTGGCGGAAGAATGGGCGGTGACTGCATCGGTTCGGATTTGGTCAGAATATCTACAGGCTATGATTTTGTGGAAATGGTCATTGACATTGCCTGCGGAAAGGAGCCGGTGTTCCGGCAGGTGGAAGAGCCGGGGATAGCGAAGGTTCATTTCATTATGGAGCAGGAGGATTTATTACGGCTTCGGCAGCTGAAAAAGGAAAGACCGGAGATAATCTATCGGATTAGCGATATCGAGGAGTTTTCGGCGGAGCATAAGGTGGTAGACAGTTCTACCAGATATGGTTATTATATTACCAGGGAGAGTTTTACATGTTAAAGGTTGGAGATAAAGGAACATTTCAAAAGACAATAACCGAGACGGATGTGGCATTGTTTGCGGGGATAACGGGAGATTTTAATCCGGTTCATGTCAGCGACGAGGCGGCGAGGGAATCGGTGTTTGGAGAGCGGATTGCCCACGGAATGCTGTCGGCGGGGCTGATTTCCACGGTAATCGGGATGTATGTTCCGGGACCGGGTACGGTTTATCTGGAGCAGAACTGCAAATTTTTAAAGCCGGTGAAGATTGGGGATACGCTGACGGCAGAGAGCGTTATCGAGGAGGTTCTCAAACCGGAGAAAGGGATTTTGCGCCTTGCCAATAAGGTGTATAACCAGGACGGAGAGTGTGTGATTGAGGGAAGCTCGGTGGTTAAGGTAGATAAAAAACAGTTAGGAGAAGAGGAATGAAGGATATTGTAATTCTGGGAAATAATGATTTTGGGCGGCTGTTAAAGTATTATCTGGAAACGGATGATGAACGCAAGGTTCTGGCATTTACGGTGAGCCGGGAATATATCAAGGAAAAAGAGTTTTGCGGTTTACCGGTAGTTCCCTTTGAGCAGATTGAAGAGCTCTATCCGCCGGAGCAGGTGGAAATTCTTCTGGCAATCGGCAACAGCAAAATGAATGAGATTAGAAAGAAAATGTATGGAGAGTGTAAGGAAAAAGGATATACCGTGGCAAGTTATATTCACTCCAGTTGTAGCATCCACACAAAGGATATTGGAGAGGGAAATATTTTACTGGAGAATTGTCTGCTTTATCCATATTCTAAATTGGGAAACGGTAATCTTTTGTGGGACCATGTGCTGATTTCCCATGACTGTGTGGTGGGGGATTTCAACACCTTTTCCAGCTATGCGGATTTGTGCGGCTATGTGAAAATCGGCAATAACGGATATTTTGGGAAGCATTGTATTTTGAACGATTTTATGGAGATTGCCGACTATACCCTGATTGGTGCGGCGGCATACGCCAAGGGGAAAACGAACCCTTATGATGTGGTAGTGCCGGCAAGGAGTGTGACGCTGGAGCACAAAAAAAGTACGGATTTAATGTGAAAGAAGCTTCCGGCAGAAAGAAAATGCATGCTGCCTGCAGGCGGCGGAATGGAGATTAAGGATGAAGGAGAAGATTTCAATAGTAATCCCCTGTTATAATTCGGCGAAGATGATTACCACCGTGGTGGACGGAATCAGGGAAACCGTGGCAGGCAGGAAAGAGTATGATTATGAGATTATTCTGGTAAACGACGGCTCCAGAGATAACACATGGGAGGTTATCGGGAGACTGGCGGAGGAAAACCCGAATATAAAGGCGGTAAATTTCTCAAAGAATTTCGGACAGCATAATGCGATGATGGCGGGATACCGCCAGACCACCGGAGATTATATACTGGGGATGGATGACGACGGAGAAAATGACCCGCATCTGATGTTTCAGTTGATTGACAAGCTTCTGGAAGGATATGATTGTGTGGTTGCCGAATATGAGGAGCACCGTTCCCGTTTCCGGAGCCTGGGAACCCTGTTAAATAATGCCATGGCGGAAACCATGCTGGGTAAGCCGAAGGATATTACGCTGACCAGCTATTATGTGGTGCGGCGGTTTATTATCGACCAGGTAATCCAGTATAACAATGCGTATCCCTATATTGCGGGGCTTTTGCTGCAGGCAACCAGAAACTGGGGGAAAGTGCAGATTAAGCGCAAGGAGCGTCTGGAGGGACAGTCCGGATATACGCTGAAGAAGCTGATTTTATTATGGATAAACGGGTTTACTGCATTTTCGGTAAAGCCTCTGCGTCTGGCGACCTGTATGGGAATGGGATGTTCGTTCATTGGTTTTTTGTGGGGCGCATTTCTGATTATCCGGAAGCTGGCGGGAGTAAATGTGGAATCCGGATATACTTCTATGGTTGCCTGTATGGTATTTTTCTTTGGAATGATTATGATTATGCTGGGGATTATCGGAGAATATATCGGGAGAATCTATATCAGTATTAACAATGCGCCGCAGTATGTAATCCGGGAAGTGAAGCAGTATAAAGGGGATTATGATGATAAAGACAGCGAAAGAAAAGAACAGGGAAGTGAATCGTAAGGCGTCGGATGCCGGGAAGCCGGATGAAAGGCGGATAAAGATAAAGGATATGCTTTTTTTGCATATTGTGCTGGTTTTTTACACCTTTGGCAGTATTATGTCCAAAAAGGCAGCGGGATATGATTTCCTGTCTGTGGGATTTTGCTTCTTTTATGGAATGGTGCTGGTGATTTCCCTGCTGTATGCATTTTTATGGCAGAAGGTATTAAAACGGCTGCCGCTGGTGATGGCATACGCAAATAAGGCGGTAACCGTAATCTGGGGGCTTGTCTGGGGCTATCTGTTTTTTAAGGAGAGCGTTACGCTATGGAATCTGGCAGGCGCCGGAATAATTATATTCGGCGTATATTTAGTGGTATCCGGGGAGGAGAATGGATGAATTATATTGCGTTATTTATTTTTTCGGTTTTTGTTTCTTCGGTATCGCAGACGATGTTAAAGAGCAGTGCGGACAGGAAATATGACAATCCTGTAAAGGAGTATCTGAATCCGATTGTCATTACGGCGTATGCTTTCTTTTTCGGCTCTACGGTGATGACGACATTGGCATACAAATATGTTCCTCTTTCCCTTGGTCCGGTTATTGAGGCAAGCGGATACTTTTTCGTGGCGGCTTTGGGATATATTTTTTTGAAGGAGCGGTTTAGCAGGCGCAAGGTGCTGGGGTTATTTGTTATCCTGCTGGGGATTATTGTATTTAATATAAAGTAGTGGTTAAGGAGAAGAGTCATGTCAAAAATTCTTGTGGTTGCACTGGCATTGATGATGCTTTGCATAGTTATCGGGCTGTGGGTAAATAAAATCAGATTAAAAAGCATAAGTGCGCTGGTATTTGTTCTTTGCGGTCTGGTGATTGGGTTTAATAGCTGGAAGATAGCCTATGCCGTGATAAAGCTTCCGACGGAGCAAATCGAGATTACCGCCGGGGAGGCTTCCGGAAAAGAGGTTTTTCTGGAAAATTATGTTGTTGACGACCGGTACTATGACCCCGAGGCGCCGGTACAGGGTAAGTGGATGAAGCAGGGGAAGGCTTTTGGCTGGCGGAATGAGAAAAAACTGGTGATAAAAGGGCTGACCAAAACCGTGGTGATGGAAATCCCGACAGGCCGCTCAAGAGAGCTGGTTTTCCGTGGAGGAGAGAGAGCGGGAGAGGTGACTGTCCGTTATGGGGACGAGGTATATTGTAAAAATCTGTCTGCCGATGAGGATGAGGAGGTATCGGTTTCCATTGCCGATTCCGGAAGCAGGGAAATTTATCTGCATAAAATAGAGCTGCTGGCGGGATATGTCCTGCTGATGGCAGCGCTGCTGGCAATACTGAGCCTGTGTTACCGCAAATGGAGAACTGACCGGAGCTGGTGTGTGGGACAATGGGAGGCAAAGAAGGATTATATCTTATATCTGGCGCTGGCGGTATACGCAGTTATTTATCTGCTGTTTCAGGCGGATTTGGAATCCTTCTGGTATGATGAACTCTATTCCGTGGGCTATGCGATGACCTCCGAGGCACCCAACAGTTCCTTTATTTCTTTTGGACTTTTACGCTGGATATATCAGGTGACACCATATGGACAGGCTTATCTGCTGCTGGTTCCGATACTGGAATTTGGTCTGGCCGTCTATATGCTGGGGTTAACCGGAAAACGCATGCGCAGCGGGAAGGTGGGACTGTATGCGGCAGCATTTCTGGCGTTTTCCCCCTATCTGTATAAGCAGGCGGCTTTGGAATACCGGATGTATGCTATTATGCTGCTCTGTTCGGTTGTGGCGCTGTATATGTTCATTATCCGGTTTCAGGGGAAGCGGGATAACTGGTGGAAGATTACAGGCTATGGGCTTGCGCTGTTTATGCTGATGGACAGCCACGAATATGGAAAGGTGGTTGCCGGTTTATTTGTGCTCATTGACCTTATTCTCGTTTGGGCGAAACAGATGAAGAAAAAACATCTTGTGTCGGATATTTTTCCGGTGGCATACGGGCTGTTCTGGCTGAAAATGAATGCGGTGGGCGGTCTGTGGAATAACTATTCCTGGACGAAAAATCCAAAATTTGACGATGTTTACCAGACCCTCCTGGAGCTGTGCAGTGGAAATGAATGGCAGGTATGGCTTTTCGTTCTGGGAATAATTCTGCTGGCGGCAGGGTTAATCCAGAATTATTATCAGCGCAAGCTGTTAGCGATGAAGATGAAATACGAATATGTGCCGTTTTTGCTTATTGTCGGAGTGTTCAGCGCAAGCATTGTGTATTCGGACTATGTCAATCCGATGAATTCCCTGTATGTAAACCGTTATTTTATCTCGGTTGTTGCTTATATTTTTCTGATTATGGCAGTGGCGCTTGACGGGATTGTGCGCTGGATTGCAAAGGAAAAGCAGACAGTGGGGACGATATGTGGTATCTGGCTTTTACTGATTATCGCATTGCAGGGCAGGGCAGGCTATGTAAACGAGCCGTTTCTTGACCAGGAGGATTACAGAGGAACTGCCGAGGTACTCAGCGGGCAGAAAAACATTTATAACAAATCGACGCTGGTATATATTGCAGAGGATAAATATGCAACAAAGGGCTGGGAATACTATTTTACCCATAAAGGGAAGTTTGATGCTCCGAATCTTGCCGGAAATGAAGAGATACCGGAGGACTGCAGCCGGTACAAAACGGTTTATGTGGTGTGGCTGCACAACGAGGTGGATGAGGATTTCCGGGATATTCTGGAGGAGGAATATCAATTTGTCAGAAAGCTGAAGGACGGAAATGAGCGGAAATCGGTTCTGGTGTTCAGAAAAAAGTAGATAATCCGTGGGATAAGTGATAGAATGAATATGTTTATCCGCATGGCGGAAAGACGTTATCTGTATAGAGCAAAAAAGAGAGGAAAACATGATGTGTACTTGTCGGGAGCATCATGCAGGGAAAAAAGGATGATTAATTTTAACGAGCCACCGTTTGTCGGAAAAGAATTACAGTATATCAAAAAAGCGGTCACCCAAAATCATAAAATTTGTGGGGACGGTGAATATACAAAATTGTGTAATGCATGGATTGAGGAAAAGACCGGAACCTGTAAGGCGATGTTGACCACCTCCTGCACCCATGCGCTGGAGATGGCTGCGATATTATGCGATATTCAGCCCGGGGATGAAGTGATTATGCCGGCATATACCTTTGTTTCCACTGCGGATGCATTTGTCCTGCGGGGAGCGAAGGTCGTTTTTGTGGATATCCGCCCGGATACCATGAATATAGATGAAAATCTGATTGAGGAGGCGGTCACGGACAGGACGAAAGCAGTTGTACCGGTTCATTATGCCGGAGTGGGCTGCGAAATGGATAAAATTATGGCTGTGGCAAAAAAGCATCACCTCAAGGTTGTGGAGGACGCCGCACAGGGCGTGATGAGCACATATAAAGGAAAGGCGCTGGGTACTTTTGGCGACTACGGCTGCTACAGCTTTCATGAAACAAAAAATTACAGCATGGGCGAAGGCGGCGCACTGTTGATTCATGACGAAAAAAATACGGAAATGGCGGAGATTATTCGGGAAAAGGGTACGAACCGGAGTAAGTTTTTCCGTGGGCAGATTGATAAATATACATGGGTGGAGGCAGGCTCATCCTACCTTCCAAGCGATATGAACGCCGCATACCTCTGGGCGCAGTTAGAGGAGGCGAAGGCAATCAACGACGCCAGGCTGGAGAAATGGAATTGCTATTATCAATCGCTGACTGGGCTTAAAGAGCAGGGAAGGCTTGAACTGCCGTTTGTGCCGGCATACGTTGAGCACAACGCCCATATGTTTTATATCAAGGCAAAGAATCTGGAAGAGAGAAGCAGGCTGATTCAGCATCTGAAAGAAAAAGGGGTATCGGCAGTATTTCACTATATTCCTCTGCATACTGCTCCGGCTGGGAAAAAATACGGACAGTTTTTTGGCGAGGACGTCTATACGACAAGGGAAAGCGAACGGCTGCTCCGGCTGCCGCTGCACTATAACCTGACGCTTGAGCAGGTGGAATATGTATGCGGCTGCATTAAAGCATTTTATGAAAAATAGTTGAGGACAAAGCAGATGGAAAAATGTATGGAGCTGTTAAAAAAATATCATGAGATGATTGCCTATCTTTTCTGGGGCGTGATGTCCACCATTGTCAGCTGGGGAAGCTACAGTATCTTTGCGCTGCTGTTAAAGAATCTGACCTCGGAGATTCTGTTGTTTGGAATCGGTATGTCTATGACGGTGGCGGTCTCCAATCTGCTTTCATGGGTCTGTGCCGTGGCATTTGCTTTCGTCACCAATAAACTGTGGGTTTTTCAGAGCAGGAGCTGGAAAAAGAATGTGTTTCTTCCGGAGCTGGGAAAATTTTTGTCGGCAAGGATAATTACCGGAGTTATGGAAATTGTGCTGGTTCCGCTGCTGGTCAGCCTGGGCTTAAGCCAGACGATTTTTGGGATAGAGGGAATTGTTGCAAAGATTTTGGTAAGTGTGCTGGTGGTAATTTTGAATTATGTATTCAGCAAGCTTTTTATTTTTAAATAAATTCTGGTATACCGGAAAGGAAAAGCGGGATGAATAAGGATTATAGTGTACTGATATCGGTATATGAAAAAGAAAATCCGGAATGGTTAAGAGAGAGTATAGAAAGTATGCTTCGGCAAAGCGTTCCTCCCGCTGAAATCATCATGGTAAAGGACGGTCCTTTGACGAAGGAGCTGGAGGCGGTGCTTGCGGATTACCAAAGACAGGAGAAATCGCTGTTTCATATGGTGGAGCTTCCGGAAAACAGGGGATTGGGCTTAGCCCTGCAAAAGGGTGTGAAGGCATGCCGGTATGACTGGATTGCCAGGATGGATACGGATGATTACGCCTGCCCGGACCGGGTAGAAAAGCAGCTGGCGGCAGCGGAAAAGCACCGTGCGGATATTGTGAGCTGCAATGTCGGTGAATTTCAGGACAATGTTGAACAGATTATAAGCTATAGGGAGGTTCCGGAAACACATGAGGAAATTTACCGTTATGCGAAAAGAAGGAATCCATTCAACCATCCGGGAGTGCTGTTAAAAAAGACTGAGGCGCTGAAGGCAGGGAATTACCGGAAATGTGACGGGGCGGAGGACTATGATTTATGGGTGAGGATGCTGCAAAACGGATGCAGGGGATATAACGTACAGGAACCGCTGGTGCGGATGCGGGTGAATGCAGATGCCTACAAACGCAGGGGCGGGATTCCGTATTTGAAAAGTATGCTTGCACTGAATTGGAGTTTTTACCAATGCCGCTGGTACAGCCCTTCCGATTTGCTGGTGCGGAGTATCGCCAATATTTTGGTGGCGGTTTTGCCGAATGCTTTCCGTGACCGCATATATAAAAAGGGATTGAGAAAAAAAGAGAAAAAGAGGTAAGGGGACTGGGATAAAAGACAGAGGCAGCTCAGTCCCTTGTTTTCGTGATTCGTTCTTGTAAAGGTATCGGTAAAGTGGTATAATATTGGTAGTTTTTGTAATTTGGCCTTTAGTAAATTCATATAGTAGTAGCAGAAAATAAGGAGGACAACACATGTGTGGTATTGTTGGCTATATCGGAAATGAACAAGCCGCGCCGATTTTGCTGGACGGACTGGCAAAATTGGAATACAGAGGATATGATTCCGCAGGCCTTGCGGTATATGACGGCAATGATATTGAAGTGGTTAAAGCAAAAGGAAGGCTTCAGGCATTGCGCGACCTTACCGGAGACGGAAGCGGAGTGAAGGGAACGCTTGGAATAGGACATACCAGATGGGCAACCCACGGAGAGCCCTCCGTGTCAAATGCGCATCCACATTTTAACAGGGATAAAAGCATCGCCGTAGTGCATAATGGTATTATCGAGAATTATCAGCCGCTTAAAGAAAAAATGATTGGCAAAGGGTATCAGTTTGTATCGGATACCGATACAGAGGTGGTCGCGCATTTATTGGATTACTATTATAACGGCAACCCGTTACAGGCAGTGGAAAAGGTTATGCATCGTGTGCAGGGGTCTTATGCATTAGGCGTTTTATTTAAAGACTTTCCGGATAAAATGTATGCAGTTCGTAAGGATTCACCCCTTATTGTAGGTACGTCGGAGAAAGGGAATTTTATCGCATCGGATGTGCCGGCAATTCTGAAATATACAAGAGATGTTTATTTTATTGAAAACAGGGAAATATGTGAATTATCCCGGGAGGGAATCCGGTTCTATAACGAGGATATGGAGCCGATTACCAAGGAGACCAAAACGATTGAGTGGGATATCGAGGCGGCGGAAAAGGGCGGCTATGAGCATTTTATGCTGAAGGAGATTTATGAGCAGCCTAAGGCAGTCCTGGATACCATCAGTCCGCGAATCAAGGATGACCGGATTGTTTTGGATGAATTGAACATGTCCGAGGAGGAAATGAAAGCGTTAAAGCGGATTTATATTATCGGATGCGGTTCGGCTTATCATGTCGGGGTTACCGGAAAATATGTTCTTGAGAAGCTGACAAGGATTCCCGTGGAAGTAGATTTGGCGTCGGAATTCCGTTACCGGAATCCGATTTTGGAGAAAGATTCCATGGTAATCATTATCAGCCAGTCCGGAGAAACCGCAGATTCGCTGGCAGCGCTTCGCAAGGCGCAGGAGCTGGGAGTTAAAGTGCTGGGTGTGGTCAACGTGGTGGGCTCCACCATTGCCCGGGAAGCGGATAATGTATTATATACCTGGGCAGGACCGGAAATCTCCGTGGCGACGACGAAAGCGTACAGTACCCAGTTATCCGCATTGTATCTTCTGGCAGTGATGCTGGGGGAATTGCGGGGGACAATTTCAGATACGGAGTATCAGGAATTATTAACCGAGTTAAGAAGTCTCCCGGATAAAATACAGGAGATTTTAGGGGATAAAGAGAGGATTCAATGGTTTGCAAGTAAATATGCCAATGCGCAGGATGTGTTCTTCCTTGGGCGGGGTGTGGATTATGCAACATCTTTAGAGGGCTCGCTCAAATTAAAGGAGATATCCTATATTCACTCTGAGGCATATGCGGCAGGAGAATTAAAGCATGGAACCATTTCCTTAATCGAGGATGGCATACTGACCGTTGCAGTTGTGACACAGCCGGATTTATATGAAAAGATGATTAGCAATATTGTTGAAGTGAGAACCCGTGGCGGTTATATTTTCACGTTGACCAGCAAAGGAAATTGTGTAATGGAAGACAATTCAGACTTTACGGTTTATATTCCAAAAACACATCCCTGTTTTGCGCCGTCCCTTGCGGTAATTCCGTTACAGCTGTTTGGCTATTACGTTTCCGTGGCAAAGGGATTGGATGTAGATAAACCGAGGAATCTGGCAAAGTCAGTTACGGTAGAGTAGAGTGGACGACAAACATTTAGGAGGATTAGGTTTCATGAGTAATTCGCAAAGGAGTAGAAGGAATAGGGCAAGGAATAAGAGGCTTGGTCTGATTCTATTACTTGAAATAGTTATATTTATTGGTCTGGTGGCAGGATATGCGTGGTATTATATCAATCATACGCTGAACAAAATGAATAAGCCGGGAGTTAAGGACCAGAAGATTGATGTCAGCGACGCCGTTACGGAGACAATGGATGAGAATTATATGACCATTGCCCTGTTCGGACTGGATACCAGGGAATCGGCTTCGTCAGATATGACCAAAGAAGGAGTGGCGCACAGTGATGCGGTCATCCTTGCCAGCATCAATAAAAAAACAAAGGAAGTAAAACTGGTATCCGTATACCGGGATTGCTTTTTGGAGATTTCCCACTCCACGGCAACGACGGAGAAATATACGCATGCCTATTTTCTGGGAGGACCGACCTGTGCGGTGGAGACGCTGAATAAGAATCTGGATTTGAACATTACAGATTATGTTTCGGTTGATTTTCAGGCACTGACAAATGCTATTGATGCATTAGGCGGTATTACCATTGACGTAAAGGATAATGAAATCAATAATCTGAATAATAATCTGCAGGAACAGATTATGGTGACCGGTATATCCTCAGACGGAGTCTGGTCCTCGGGTCCACAGACATTAAACGGTTCCCAGGCAACCGCATATGCGAGGATTCGTAAGGTCGGTAATGACGACTTTGAGAGAACGCAGAGACAGCGTGCAGTGATTGCGGCAATGATTGATAAGGCCAAACAGTCTGATTTGAAAGCCATAACCGGTGTGATTGATGAGATTTTTCCGCTTATTGCAACGAATATGTCCAATAGGGAGATTATTTCCCTGGCATCCAGCATATTTGATTATGAGCTGGGAGAAAATACAGGATTTCCGCTTGCCCATCAGACGCCGACATTGGGGACGAAGGGAAGCGTGGTTGTGCCGACAGATTTGTTGAGTAATGTAGAGCATCTGCATGAGTTTTTGTATCCGGAGGATGAGGAATATTCACCTTCAGCCGAGGTACGGCGAATCAGTGCGGCGATTACCGCCGAGACGGGGTATGGAGATGAATTTACCGATGATAAAACAACAGAGGAACCAACCCAGACAAATTCCGGACAGTAAAACAGGAGGAAAGAAAGATGTATGACTATTTAGTTGTTGGCGCAGGCTTATACGGAGCAGTATTTGCATACGAGGCAAAAAAGGCGGGGAAAACCTGTCTGGTGATTGATAAGAGAGACCATATTGCAGGGAATATTTACTGTGAGGAGATTGAGGGAATCAACGTACACAAGTACGGGGCGCATATTTTTCATACCAGTAACAAAAAAATATGGGATTATGTAAACCAGTTTGCCGAGTTTAACCACTATATTAATTCGCCGGTTGCCGTCTATAAGGATGAGACTTATAATCTGCCCTTTAATATGAATACCTTTAATAAAATGTGGGGCGTGCGTACTCCGGCGGAGGCAAAGAGGAAGATTGAGGAGCAGAAGGCGGAGTATAACATCAGCGAGCCGAAAAATTTGGAGGAACAGGCATTAACGCTGGTGGGACGGGATGTATATGAGAAGCTGGTAAAGGGCTATACGGAGAAGCAGTGGGGAAGACCATGTACGGAGCTGCCTGCATTTATCATTAAGCGTCTGCCCTGCCGGTTCATTTATGATAACAATTACTTTAATGACCGTTATCAGGGAATCCCCATTGGCGGCTATACCAAAATCGTGGAGAAGCTGCTAGAGGGGGTTGAAGTGAAAACCAATACGGATTATTTCGAGTGGATAAAGGATAATCCGGACATTGCAGACAAGGTGGTATTTACCGGGCAGATTGACCAGTATTATCAGTATCAGTTTGGTCCCCTTCAGTATCGTTCTGTGCGGTTTGAGACAGAGGTGCTGGATACGGATAATTATCAGGGAAATGCAGTGGTAAATTATACCGAGCGGGAGGTTCCTTATACAAGAATCATTGAGCATAAGCATTTTGAGTTTGGCACACAGCCGAAAACCATTATCTCCAGGGAGTATTCTTCTGAATGGAAGCCGGGAGCAGAGCCGTATTATCCGGTGAATAATGAGGAAAACAATGCGCTGTATGAGAAGTACAGGGCATTGGCGGATAAAGAGGATAAAGTAATTTTCGGTGGGAGACTTGGAAATTACAAATATTATGATATGGATAAGGTGATTGAAGCGGCATTGGATATGGCGGAAAAGGAGCTTTAAAGCAGGGCTGTCGCAGGAAGGGCGGGTTTCTTTGTTAAATTTACAGGCAAAGACGAATATTTTTCTTCCTGCGACAGCCTTTCATTGCGATATTAGCGCAGATAAGGGATTTTGCAAAAAGGAGGATGCTGGATGAGAGGAAAATGGAAATACGGTTTGCTTGCCGGAGCAGTGGCAGTCTTACTGGCGGGGGGAACGGCATGTCCGGCGGCAGCAGCAGAAATTTTGGCAAATGAAGAAACAGAGGAAAGCATGGAGCTTTTGCAGGAAGGTTCCTTTGTGCTTCCCGGAACGGACTATTCCTTTGATGGGATAACTAAGACAAGGATTTCCGGCTATCTGGCAGATGGGACGCCGGCGGAGGACGAAGAGGCAAAGAAGCTGGCGGCAGCAGAGGCAAGGGCAAATGATAATGAGACATTGAAGCAGCGCCAGGCAGAATGTGCACGTTATCTATATGCCGGAATGACGGCACTGGAACGGCAGATTGACGTGGCGCAGTTTGCACTGTCCAGAGAGGAATTTAAAACGGTGATATCCGATGTGGTGAACAGCAATCCGGAGCTGTTTTATATCCGGAACGGTTATAAGGTAAAGACTTTTTCGCTGTCTGACGGGGAAAGCACCCAGATTGTGGATTATTGTATCGGGTTTTACGAATATCAGGACCAGAATTATAATCCGGATAGAACCATGATTTCGGCAATGACTGCGCAGGTAGAGGAGGTTAAAAAACGTGTGCTTAAGGAGACGCTGGCAGGAAGCATGAGCGAGACGGAAAAGCTGCTGATGCTCCATGAGTACATCATTCTTCATACCGAATATGATTCGGAGGCAGTCGGGACGCAGGACGCTATTCCGGATTCGGATTTTGATATTTATGGTGTGCTGGTGAATGGGAAAGCAGTATGCCAGGGTTATGCGCTTTGTTATAAATATTTGTCGGAGGCGGCGGGAATCAGGAATATTGGCTTCGCATCAAATGAAAATCATGTTTGGAATACCGTTACGCTGAGCGGCGAAGGATATTATGTGGATTGCACGTGGGACGACCCCACATGGGATACTTTGGGAAATGTACGCCATACCTATTTCTTAAAGGGAGAAGCAGATTTTGACAATCATGGCAGCTTTCATGCCGACCGCATTTGTAACGGAACAGCCTATGACCGGATGTTTTGGGATAATGTGGCTTCCGGTATTTTCTACTACCGCGGGGCATATTATTATATGAGTGAAGAGGGGGATTTGTGTAAGGCCTCATACATAAGCGACCGGATATCCACGGAGGGTATTCTCCGGCATTTGGAGCTGGCTTGGACAAAGAGCTGGGATTCCCTTAATGCGGCAAAAATTGCTGTGATGGGAGGAAATATTCTGTACCATGATGCAAAGCGGCTTTATGCCTATCACATTGCCAGTGGGGAAGTGAAGCTTCTCTATGCACCGGATTTGGAGGAAAATGAACTGATATATGGTCTTGGCTGGCAGGACGGGATATTCCGGTATTCGGTAAGGCGTCAGAGCGTATCGGAGGGCGAGGTAAGCTACAATAACAGTGAACAGGAGAAACGGCAGTATATTTTACCGGAAAATATTTTTATCGTTCCGGTAGAACAGGTAATCATCAGCGGAGAGAATACCATTTTGCTGACCATGCAGGATAACCGGATTTCCGGTGAAAATCTGGATTTGAAGGCGGAGGTACTGCCGGAGGATGCGACGGATAAGCGTATCCGGAAATGGACAAGCAGCGATACGAAAGTTGCGGTGGTGGACATTAACGGACGGGTCAAAGGGGTTGCACCGGGCAATGCGGTAATTACGGCAGTCTCTTATGAAGGAGTAGAGGGGAAATATCCGATAAAGGTTATCGGTAACGGGCTGATGACCAATGAAAAGGGAGATACGGTTTATTATCTGGACGGTAATCTGGTAAAGGACAGATTTTACGAAATAGGCGGAAATACTTACTATCTCGGCAAGGACGGCGCCGCCGCTAAAGAGTGGCAGACCATCGGCGGAAAACGCTATTATTTTGGCAGGGACGGACATATGGCAACCGGCTGGCAGACCATCGGCGGGGAAAGGTATTATTTTGACAAAGACGGTGCCGCAGTAAACGGCTGGCAGACCATTGCCGGAAAGCGGTATTATAGCGAGAATGGAAAAATAGCGGTTGGCTGGAAAAAGATAAGCGGCAGCAGATATTATTTTGACGGGAATGGGATAATGCAGACCGGCTGGCAGACCGTTAACGGGAAACGTTACTATCTGCAAAAGAACGGAAAAATGGTAACCGGCTGGAAGACGATAGGGAAAAGCAGGTATTATTTTAAGCAGAACGGCGTGATGAAAACCGGCTGGCAGACCGTTAAGGGAAAGCGTTACTATCTGCAAAAGAACGGAAAGATGGCGGTTGGCTGGAAAAAAATTAACCGGAAGCAGTATTATTTTAACCGAAAAGGAGTGATGGCAAAGGGCTGGAAGATCATTAAGGGAAAACGCTATTACTTCAGAAAAAACGGTGTCATGGTAAAGAGCTAGGTACGGGTGGCAGGAGAGGAGGAAAAAAATGAAGAAAACAGGGAAAAAGATTATTCTGTTGGCAGTACTGATTATGGCAGGTATTCTGGCAATGGGACAGGAAACATGGGCAGCGACAGCGGTAGCGGAAAACGGTGCGTTAGCGGTATCCGGTACCAAGCTGGTAAGTAAAAAGAGCGGCAGGGAGGTTACCCTCAGAGGAGTAAGTACCCATGGGATTAACTGGGATGTGGGATATCCCTATATTTCCAAGGCGGCATTTAAGACCCTGAGGGACAGTTATGGGGTAAATGCGGTTCGCCTTGCCATGTATACGACGGAATATTACGGCTATTGTGATAAAGGTTCTGCGGCGGAGTCCCAGGAGGCTGTGCAGGAAACCTTGAAGCAGCGGATAGACGACGGAGTAAAAGCGGCTTCGTCCTTAGGGATGTATGTGATTATTGACTGGCATGTGTTAAATGATAAAAATCCGTTAACCTATAAGCAGCAGGCAAAGGCATTCTTTACGGAGATGTCGAAAAAATATGCGGGTTATGACAATGTGATTTATGAAATCTGCAATGAGCCAAACGGCGGGACAAGCTGGGATGAAATTAAAACCTATGCAAAATCCGTCATTCCGGCAATCCGGAAAAATGACAGTGATGCGGTGATTATTGTGGGAACGCCGAACTGGTCCCAGGATGTGGATGTGGCGTCAAATTCACCGCTTCCCTATGAGAATGTTATGTATACTCTGCATTTTTATTCCGCAACGCATATGGAGAGTTACCGGGATAAGCTGCGCACGGCTTTGGCAAACGGGCTTCCGGTTATGGTGACGGAATTTGGAATTTCGGAGGCAAGCGGCGCAGGGGCAATCAATCAGGACGAAGCAAAGAAATGGCTGGATTTGCTGGACGAAAATAAGATTAGCTATTTTGCCTGGAGCTTAAGCAATAAGGATGAATCGGCATCCTTACTGAGCGCCGGTTCAGCTAAGCTCAGTGGATGGAAGAATGCGGATTTGTCGCCTGCGGGGAAATGGGTGCTTGGACAGTATAAGCAGCGAAGCGGTGCGGCGGCAGCGGTAACGAAACCGGGGAAGGTAACAAAGCTGTCGTTAAAAAATGTAAAGGGCAGAAAAGTAAAGGTTACCTTTAAAACGGTAAGCGGTGCAGACGGTTACCAGATTTTATACGGAACGAATAAACAATTTAAAAAGGCAAAAGAAGTATATGCGTCAAAACCGGGACGGGTAATCAAAAAGCTGAAAAAGGGAAAAACCTATTATGTCAAGGTTAGGGCATACAAAAAGGTAAAGGGAGAAAAGCGTTACGGCAGCTATAGCCAGCCCGCAAAGATAAAGATTAAGAAATAAAACAAAAGAATATATTAAGTTTTGCCAAATACTCTTGAAAAGACAGGCAAATCGGCTTATAATGAAATGCGTTGTTACATAGGAAAATAATATAACGAAGTGAAGCAAGAATGGAGAATGCGAGATGAGAGTTTTTAAAGCGTGCGGAAGGTTTCTTATTTTATCCGTAGTTTGTGGAATGCTGGTTGTAGGGAATTCCGCATCGGCAGATAAGGTGATTCCCGCCAAACCGGAGAAGAGTACTACGCAGGAAACCAAGAAAGAGCAGGATAAGACGACAGAAATAACAACAGAGGTAACGACGGAGGATACGACATCAGATGTAACCGTCCCGGTAACGGAGGGCTGGTCCGAGGATCATATGAGTTATCTTAAGGGAGGGAAAAAAGTAACCGGGTTTAAAACCATTGACGGGAAAAAGTATTATTTTAAACCGAACGGCAGGCTGTATACGAAGACCGGCATGCGGAGAGTGAAAGGTAAGGTTTATTTTTTCTCTAAGGCGCATACCCTGAGAACCGGAGTAGTCAGAATAAAGAATAAGTACTATTATTTTAAAGAGAGAAACGGACAGCGTTATGATAAAACCGGGGTCAGACTGGTAGACGGGAAATATTACTGCTTTAAATGGAATCATACGCTGCTGTCGGGCTGGTACCGAAGTCCCAAGAATAAGCTTTATTACTTTAGTACGAAGAATTATCAGGCGGTAAACGGCTGGCAGTATATTGGTCAATATAAGCTCTATTTTAACAAAAGGGGCGTGTTGAACCAGGATGTACGCAGTCTGCTGACGGAAAAACAGAAATCCTCCTATATGATTTATGTAAACCGTGCCGCAAGCTGTGTTACCGTATATACATATGATGAGGCTACAGGATATTATACGGTTCCTGTTGTCGCCTTTGTTTGTTCAGCAGGAAAGGAAACGCCTCTTGGCACCTTCCATATCCGGGATAAGCTTCGGTGGCATGAGCTGATTGGACCAAGCTGGGGTCAGTGGTGCGAGCATCTTACCACGGATATCCTGTTCCACTCGGTATTCTATGACCGAAAAAACGATAATCACTCCTTGAATGTTAAGGCATATAATCAGTTGGGAACAGTAGCTTCTCACGGCTGTATCCGGTTAACGGCAGGAGATGCAAAATGGATATACGATAATTGTAAGGTTGGGACAAGGGTAGTCATTTACGATGACGCAAGCTACCCGGGACCATTTGATAAGCCGCAGGCAAGAAAGCTGGCATGGAATCAGACATGGGACCCTACCGACCCGAATCCGTGAAAATAGCGGAAATTAGAAGTAATATACAGAATATAAGAATAAATGCGACCAGTTGTCTGATTATTAGACAACTGGTCGCATTTATTCTATTTACAAAAAGAAAGAAATTATGTATTATAACATCAGTCTAAAGAGGATGTCGAGTATTCATAATGTATAAATTATGAATACATAACATGGCGGGTTACATCATGTCTGCATGCGGTAAGCCGTGATAATGAAGGCAAGAAAACACCCTGCCGGGATAATGGTTTGCCGGAAAACAGGGAATGAGAAAGGAATGTGGATAATGATACAACAATTCGATGAAACGACGAAGCGGGAAATGGGTCTGTACCATTCCGAATTTGAGCATGATAACTGTGGTATAGGCGCAGTAGTCAATATCAAGGGAAGGAAAAGCCACGAAACGGTAACCAATGCGCTTCAAATCGTGGAAAAACTGGAGCACAGGGCAGGAAAGGACGCCGAGGGAAAGACGGGGGACGGCGTGGGAATACTTTTGCAGATATCCCATCGTTTCTTTTGCAAAGCGGTACAGAAGCTGGGCGTTTCTTTAGGCGAAGAGAGAGATTACGGTATCGGTATGTTTTTCTTTCCGCAGGATGAATTAAAGAGGAACCAGGCGAAAAAAATGTTTGAGGTTATCGTGGAAAAGGAAGGGATAGAGTTCCTCTGCTGGCGTGACGTGCCGACAAAGCCGGAAATTCTGGGAAAAAAAGCAGTGGATGTTATGCCATGCATTATGCAGGCGTTTGTTAAGCGTCCGGCGGAGGTGGAGAAAGGACTTGATTTTGACCGTAAGCTCTATATTGTGAGAAGGGTATTTGAGCAGTCAAATGACGATTCCTATGTGGTATCCCTGTCCTCGCGGACGATTGTCTATAAGGGGATGTTTCTGGTCGATGAGCTGAGAATGTTTTTTGAGGATTTGCATGATGAGGAGTATGAATCTGCCATTGCGCTGGTGCATTCCCGTTTTTCTACCAATACGACGCCCAGTTGGTTGAGGGCACACCCGTACCGTTATCTGGTACATAACGGTGAGATTAACACAATCCGCGGTAACGCAGATAAAATGCATGCAAGGGAGGAATCCATGGAGTCGGAGCACTTTAAAGGGGAGATGCATAAGCTGACCCCGGTTGTGGACCCGGAGGGCTCCGATTCCGCAAGACTGGACAATACGCTGGAATTTTTAATGATGAGCGGTATGCCGCTTCCTCTGGCAGTAATGATTACCATTCCGGAGCCTTGGGAAAATAACCGTTATATGACGCAGAAGAAAAAGGATTTTTATCAGTATTATGCTACAATGATGGAGCCGTGGGACGGTCCGGCGTCCATTTTGTTCACCGACGGAGATATTATGGGGGCGGTGCTGGACCGGAACGGGTTAAGGCCTTCCCGGTATATGATTACGGATGACGACAATCTGATTTTATCCTCCGAGGTAGGGGTGCTGGATATTGCCCCTGAACATATTGTATTAAAAGAGCGGCTGCATCCGGGAAAGATGCTGCTGGTGGATACGGTGGAAGGAAAACTGATTTCCGACGAGGAATTGAAAAACCAGTATGCAGACGCGCAGCCCTATGGGGAATGGCTGGATTCCAATTTAATCTATTTAAAGGATTTGAAAATCCCGAATAAGAGCGTGGAGACGCATACAAGGGAGGAGCGCAGGAAGCTGCAGCGGGCATTTGGGTATACCTATGAGGATATGAATGCGATTTTGCCAATGGCGCAAAACGGAACAGAGGCAATTCAGGCAATGGGAGTGGATTCCCCGCTTGCCGTATTGTCGGACAAAAAGCAGCCGTTATTTAATTATTTTAAGCAGCTGTTTGCACAGGTGACCAATCCGCCGATTGATGCGATAAGGGAAGAGGTGGTTACCTCGACCTCGGTTTATCTGGGCGCTGACGGAAATATTCTGGAAGAAAAAGCGGATAACTGCCGGGTGTTAAAGATTTTCGACCCTATTTTGACCAATCTGGATTTATTAAAAATTCGGAATATGCAGGTGGAAGGACTGCGGGTCGGTGAAATTCCGATTACCTATTATAAAAATACTTCTCTGGAAAAAGCGATTGACCGGCTGTTTGTTGAAGCGGACCGGCTTTACCGGGACGGGGTGAACATTTTGATTATGACGGACCGCGGCGTGGACGAAAATCATGTGGCGATTCCCTCGCTGCTGGCAGTTTCCGCTATGTCGCAGCATTTGGTCAGAACGAAGAAGAAAACCTCCGTTGCCCTGATTCTGGAAAGTGCGGAGCCAAGATGCGTACATCATTTTGCAACGCTGCTGGGGTACGGCGCTTCTGCGATTAACCCGTATCTGGCACAGGAGTCCATTCAGGAGCTGATTGAGACAAAACGTCTGGATAAGGATTACTATGCGGCAGTAAACGACTATAATTCCGCAATTATCCACGGAATTGTCAAAATAGCCTCAAAGATGGGAATTTCCACAATCCAGTCGTATCAGAGCTCACAGATATTTGAGGCGATTGGAATCGACAAAGCCGTGGTGGATAAATATTTTACCAACACGGTAAGCCGTGTGGCGGGAATTGATATCAAGGACATTGAAAAACAGGTAGACGAGCTGCATTCCGCAGCCTTTGACCCGCTGGGACTGGATATGAATCTTTCTCTGGAGTCCAGCGGAAGCCATAAATACAGAAGCGGTAAGGAGGAGCATTTATATAATCCGCAGACAATCCATTTGCTACAGCAGGCAACCCGTGTCGGGGACTACAATTTATTTAAGAAGTATTCCACGCTGATAAATGAGGAAATGGATGCGATGAACCTCAGAGGCTTAATGGAATTTAACTATCCGAAAAAGGGTGTTCCGATTGAAGAGGTTGAATCCGCAGATTCTATTGTCAAACGGTTTAAAACCGGTGCAATGTCCTACGGCTCCATTTCCAAGGAAGCCCATGAAACCTTAGCCGTGGCAATGAATATGCTGGGAGGAAAATCTAATTCCGGCGAGGGCGGAGAGGATTTGGACCGTCTCATTATCGGAGCGGACGGAAAGAACCGCTGCTCGGCAATTAAACAGGTTGCTTCCGGAAGATTTGGCGTTACCTCAAAGTATCTGACCAGTGCAAAAGAAATTCAGATTAAAATGGCGCAGGGAGCCAAGCCCGGTGAGGGCGGGCATCTGCCGGGAGGGAAGGTGTATCCGTGGATTGCCAAAACCCGTCATTCCACACCCGGCGTAGGCTTGATTTCTCCACCGCCGCACCATGATATCTATTCAATCGAGGATTTGGCACAGTTGATTTATGACTGTAAAAACGCAAATACGGACGCAAGAATTTCGGTTAAGCTGGTATCCGAGGCGGGCGTCGGTACAGTTGCTGCCGGTGTGGCAAAAGCCGGCGCACAGGTTATTTTGGTATCCGGATATGACGGCGGTACGGGAGCGGCTCCGGGCAATTCCATTTATAATGCTGGACTTCCCTGGGAGCTGGGTCTTGCTGAAACGCACCAGACCCTGATGATGAATGATTTGCGGAATAAAGTGATTTTGGAAACGGACGGTAAGCTGATGACCGGACGTGATGTCGCCATTGCCGCCATGCTTGGTGCAGAGGAGTATGGTTTTGCTACTGCGCCGTTAGTTACAATGGGCTGCGTAATGATGAGGGTCTGCAATCTGGATACCTGCCCGGTGGGCGTGGCAACTCAGAATCCGGAGCTCAGAAAGAGATTTAAGGGTAAGCCGGAATATGTTGTTAATTTTATGGTATTTGTTGCGGAAGAGCTCAGGGAGTATATGGCGAAGCTGGGCGTGCGCACCGTGGATGAGCTGGTGGGAAGAACAGATTTGCTTAAGGCTTCTCCCGAGGCCGCCAGAAGAAAGGTAGATTTGTCTGCTATTTTAAATAATCCCTTTGCAGAAAGTACGCAGAACAAAGTAATTTATAATAAGAAAAAGGTATACGATTTTGAACTGCCCAATACGGTAGATGAGAAGATTTTAGTAAAAACCTTTAAAGAAGCATTAACTAAGCGGCAGAAGAAGAGCGTGGAAATTGAGGTGAAAAACACGGACCGTTCCGTGGGGACGATTTTCGGCTCAGAAATCACCAAAAAATATGATGATACGTTAAAGGAGGATACCTTTACGGTTAAATGCAGCGGTTCCGGCGGACAAAGCTTTGGCGCTTTCATTCCGAAAGGGCTTACCCTGGAGCTTGTGGGCGACAGCAACGATTACTTTGGCAAGGGTCTTTCCGGAGGCAAGCTGATTGTATACCCGCCGAGGACGGTTCAGTACCGGCATGAGGAGAACATTATTATCGGAAATGTAGCCCTTTATGGGGCAACCTCCGGTAAGGCGTATATCAACGGCGTTGCCGGCGAGCGTTTTGCTGTTCGTAATTCCGGGGCAACAGCGGTCTGCGAGGGCGTCGGCGACCATGGCTGCGAGTATATGACCGGCGGCTGCGTGGTGGTTCTTGGCGATACCGGTAAGAATTTTGCGGCGGGGATGAGCGGCGGAGTTGCCTATGTCCTGGACATGGACAGTGACCTTTATATGAAGCTGAATAAGGAAATGGTGGCAATCGAGCAGGTAACCGATAAATATGACGTGTTGCAGCTGAAAACAATGATTAAAGACCATGTGTCGTATACAAACTCAGAGATAGGAAAGAAGATCCTGGAGCAGTTTGGTGAATATCTTCCGAAATTTAAAAAGATTATTCCGCATGATTACAAGAAGATGATGAATATGATTGTGCAGATGGAAGAAAAGGGCTTAAGCTCAGAGCAGGCGCAGATTGAAGCATTCTATGCGATAAAGAAATAGAGGGGAGTGTAGAACCGTGGGAAAGAAGACAGGATTTTTAGAATATGACAGAGAGACAAGCTCGGAAATAAGCCCGAAGGAACGGATTAAAAATTTCCAGGAGTTTCATGTGCCGCTTTCCAGGGAAAAGCAGCGCACACAGGCTGCCCGCTGCATGGAATGCGGGGTGCCCTTTTGCCAGTCCGGTATGCTGATTGGGGGGATGGCGTCCGGCTGTCCGCTAAACAATCTGATTCCGGAGTGGAATGATTTGGTTTATCATGGAAACTGGGACGAGGCTTATGAGCGGCTTATCAAGACAAATAATTTTCCGGAATTTACTTCGAGAGTGTGCCCCTCGCCCTGTGAGGCAGCGTGTACCTGCAATTTAAACGGAGAACCGGTTTGCAACAAGGAAAATGAGAGAAGCATTATAGAAGCGGCATATGCGGGGGGACTGGCATTGCCGAAAGCCCCGGCTGTGCGAACCGGAAAAAAGATTGCTGTTATCGGTTCCGGTCCCGCCGGCCTTGCAGCGGCAGACCAGTTGAACAAGCGGGGACATCTGGTGACGGTATACGAAAAGAGCGACCGCATAGGCGGGCTTTTAATGTATGGAATACCCAATATGAAGCTGGAGAAGCAGATTATCGAGCGTAAAATTGCCGTAATGAAAGCGGAGGGGGTAGAATTTGTCACCGGTGCCAATGTGGGGGCAACCAAGGCGGTGATGAACCCTTCTGTAGCAAAAGAGGATATTATGGGCGACTACCTTACTAATAAAGAAGAAAAAGCGGTAAAGGCAGACGCCCTGCTGAAGGAATATGACAGCGTGGTTCTTGCCTGTGGGGCTTCCAATCCGAGGGACATTAAGGTGAAGGGCAGGGAGGCAAAGGGAATCTATTTTGCAGTGGATTTCTTAAAGACAACGACAAAGAGCCTGCTGGATTCCGCATTTAAGGACAAGAGGTTTGTCAGCGCAAAAGGGAAAAACGTGCTGGTTATCGGCGGCGGGGATACCGGGAATGATTGTGTCGGTACGGCGATTCGCCAGGGTGCAAAAGGGGTAGTACAGTTAGAGATGATGCCGAAGCCGCCGGTTTGCAGGGCAGAGGACAACCCGTGGCCGGAATGGCCGAAAATCCTTAAGACGGATTATGGCCAGGAGGAGGCCATTGCCGTGTTTGGGCAGGACCCGCGGATATATGAAACAACGGTGAAAGAGTTTATCAGAGATAAGGACGGCAATGTCACGAAAGCGAAGTGCATAAAGCTGGAATGGAAAAAGGATGATAAAACCGGCAGGATGAATATGTCCGAAATTGAGGGCAGTGAGTACGAGGTTCCCTGCGATATTGTGCTGATTGCGGCAGGCTTTTTGGGGAGCCAGGAGTATGTTTCCAAAGCCTTTGGTGTGGAATTAAACGAGCGTACCAATGTAAAAACGGAGGCGGGCGCTTATGCAACCAACGTGCCGAAGGTGTTTACTGCCGGCGATATGCACAGGGGACAGTCTCTTGTGGTATGGGCAATCCGTGAGGGACGGGAAGCTGCCAAAGCGGTAGATGCTGCCCTGATGGGATATTCCAATCTGTAAAGGCGAAAAGGAATGCCGGAAAACACCTTCAATTAGTTGAAAAACGATTTAAAACCATGTATAATACATTCATATGCTTGATGAAAGAGTATAGAATTACGGAATCGAAGGATGATTAACTATGGGAACATATATTGTATTGGGTTTGCTGGCGGTATTTTTTATCTATCTCGTTATTTGGACATTTAAACTCCACTTTTTTAATAAGCGGCAGGAGAAGGTAAAACGGCTAAAGGAGCTCCGCGCTAAGGGGAACGAGATTAAAAAGAGAACAATCGACTGCACGAAGGATTACTGGTACAATCTCAGGGAGGTTGAGGATTGTAAGGAAGACGAGGATTCCGGGAAATATTATCACTATTTTATCGGGGTAGAACAGGGCGTACAGGAGCTCATCATGGAGATGTATGACTGTGGGATTGTTCGTACCGATGAGCTGGAAGAGATTGCTTACGGAAAGAATCATTTAAAAAATGTGGATTTAACCTTTTTGGAGGAGCTGGAGCAGGAAATGATGGATTCCGGAGAGGCATCACCGGAAAGTGTGGAAGAAAAAGCGTCCGGAGAAGAGGAAATTATTCAGGTAGAGGGAATGCTTGGGGATTTTCTGGGCAGGAAGCATATGGACATTGTTACGGCGGCAAAGACCATGCCAAAAAGCGACCCCGGAATTACGGATATCCATGGTACGTTGTCTGAAGGGGTAGTGAATGTGATTGCCGCTGCCGATGCAGAGAAAAAGGCGGAAGAGGAAAAGAATGAGCCGATAATTAAGAAAGAGGAAAAATCGGTGGAAGCGGCAAGGGAAGCGAGGGCAATGACTGCCAATGCGGATGTCCGTAAGAAAATATATGAGCGATGGGTCAGTTATGTATTTGAACTATATGAACTGATAAGTATCAATGCAAATGAGGATACAAAGCATAAAATCCGGAAGGCGCTTATGGATTATGGATACAATGATGTGGATATCTTACTGGAAAGTCCGGAGTAATGAATAAGAATCCAGCGGTTAGGGAAAGAATATACGTCAGATAATGATTTTCTTTAATGCGGGGAATGAGGTCTGAGGATATGGAATTTTTTGTACCGTCCATAGAGGATATGGAAAATATCAGGAGCGCACTGGCACACAATGCCAAGCGCTGCTGCGACATGGCACCTGCCAATATTGTTTTATGGGCAAAGCATTATCATACGGAGATTGCCTTTTGGCGGGAGGATATTATATTCCGCTCGAAAAGGGAAGACGGAAAATATAGTTACACCTGTAATCTGCTGACGGCGGCGGAGGCGAAGAAACTGTTTGACGGGCTGGTGGAATGGATAAAAAGCCAGGGTCAGCCGGTTTTTTTGCATTGTATGACGGAAGAGGAAGTGGAACTGATTAACGGCTGGTATCCGGAGGCTTACCAGGTGGAATACAACAGGGATTTTAGCGATTATGTCTATTTGCGGGAAAAGCTGGCAGAGCTCACCGGGAAAAAGCTGCACGGCAAACGGAATCATATTCATCGTTTTGAGGAACAAAATCCGGACTGGCGTTATGAGCAGATAACGGACGATAACGAAGAGGAATGTGCGAAAATGGCTATGCAGTGGTGCATGAAGAATTGTATGGGCGAAGAAAATGCCATTGAATATGATAAAATCGACGAGTCAAGGCTGGTCGTTTATGCAATCCGCCATCGCAGGGAATTGGGGCTGATTGGCGGGGCAATCCGGACAAAAGGAAGGATTATAGCGGTTACGCTGGGTGAGCGGCTGACCGAGGATACCTTTGTTGTTCATTTTGAAAAAGCCCTGTCGGAAATACAGGGTGCATATCCGATAATCAATCGGGAATTTGTGCGGAATGAATTATCTGCTTATGCATATGTGAACCGGGAAGAAGATTTGGGAGAAGAGGGACTTCGCCGGTCGAAGCTTTCCTACCGGCCGGAGCTTCTGGTGAAAAAAGGAAACTTAAGAGAGCAGGAGGAAGCGGTTTAAGCTTCCTCCTGTTCTTCGATATTACGGACACCGGAGCGTCTGGTAAGATGCAGGACCAAAAGATTAGCCGCAGCAAGAATGAGGATTAAAAGGAGTGCAGTAAAGCCGATGGAAATCTTGGTATTACAGAAGAGGAAAAATCCTCCCACGCAGGTTACCATGGTAAAGGCTATGGAGATTGCCATGGAGAAAAAGGTATTGTAATTTTCTCTGAGGGCACTCATTTCATCATCCCAAATCAGCTTGGGCTGAATGGAATCAATGTATATGCCCATATAGGATACAAAGGTAATGGACATAAGGCTTAACAGCGTAAACAACAGGATATGAATAAAGGGAACCTGTACCAGAATACATGCCGGGATAAAATAAACTAATACTCCGGCGGCAGGGAACACAATTCCGACAAATGCCTTGGCATTCCACTGGGTAAAGTAAGGGACAGGAATATACTTCATAAAGGAGAAATGTTTTCCCTCTCTGGATATCGCATTGGAGCTCAGGCTGTTAATTGCAGCCACGATAACGGAGATTCCGACGATACCCAGTAAAAAGAACAGCTGGATACGCAAATCCCTGTGCGCATACAGATGCTGCAGCTCATGAAGGGTAAACCGCCGGCTCTGAATCTGATACATGGCATAAACGAAAATCGGCCAGAGGAAATTGATGGCAATACAGTTGGTAAAGAATACCGGAGTTCTGATTAGAATACGGACATCCTTTAGGAAATAGGAATATGCCGGTGAATGCTGCTTTACGTCCTCTAACAGCCGGTCAATATCCCTTGCTTTCTTACTGTTATCCGAGGAGGTAAGACCGATTACCCCGCGGAAATATAATCCCTCGGCGAGCAGCAGCATAACCGCAATCGTGACGGCATTGACTGCAATATAACCCAGCAGGGCAGTAATGCTTCCTTCACTGAACACCTTGACAAAGAGGGGAACATTGGGAAAAATGAAGTTCATTACCTTGAAAAAGGTTTGGTCTCCGGATGCCAGTGTTTCTACATAGGTATCAATGTTCATATTCTGTAAAAATCCGATAGAGCCTACCAGGATAAGCACAAGAACAAAAATGAGCGCAACGGACAATTTCTGAATAACATCCTTGCTGCGGATTATTTTGGTAAAGCCCATTACCAGCATACTGATAATCCCGCAATAAGCCAGCGGAATAACCGGAAGAGTAATGATGCCGATAACGGAAAGAATCCAGTTAAGGATTCCCATTTTTGAGCCGATTCCGTAGCCGACAATACAGGAAAGCACCAGAACAAACTGCATCATGTTTTCGTTGTAAAAGGCGGCGGTAAATTTTGATGCAATAATCTGATAGGCGCGAAGGGGCCACGGTAGCAAATATTCGATATCATTGGAAAAATAAAATTCATTAAAAATGACATTGATGCCAAAAATAACGGTAAAGAGGCAGATGACATGAAACATTAACTGGATGCCAAGCGCTTCACAGCCAATCGGAAGCAGCGTCTCCGTCATCAGCTTTACCAGAACGCCCACGGCGACAGAAACCGGAAGCAGAACGCCAAAAACGCCGAATAGGGAAAGAATAATAATCATTGTTTTTCTCCGCTTATCCGGGGCTTCGCTCATGCCAATCGCGGCGATAAAGGTTTTCGTAAGGGTTAAATAACTATTCATGGGCAGTCATCTCCAAAAAGATTTTCTCTAAATCCATATCCGGATACCGGGCGGTAAGCTCGTCCAGCGTGCCGTAAAACAGGGATTTTCCGTGATTGATAATAATGACCTTGTCACAGAGCTTTTCCGCTACTTCAAGGACGTGGGTAGAAAAGAGGACCGAATTGCCGGCGTCGGCGTGCTCCCGCATCATATTTTTCAGTGCATAGGCGGATTTCGGGTCCAGACCGGTCAGCGGTTCATCCAAAATCCAGACTGCGGGGTCGTGAACCAGTGCGGCGGCGACCATCATTTTCTGGCGCATGCCATGGGAGTAGCTCTGCATCGGTTTGTCCAGTACTTCGGTTAAATCAAAGCGGGAAGCGAAGGTCTTGATTCGCTCCTTGCGCACATCGACGGGAACGTTGTAGATATCGGAAATCAGATTCATAAATTCCAGTCCCTTAAGCCGTAAAAACATATCCGGGCTGTCTGCAATATAGCCGATAACCTGCTTTGCCTTTAACGGCTCCTTCTGCATATCAAAATTGTTGATGAGAACGGTGCCGGAATCGGGCTTTAAAATACCGGTCAGCATTTTGATTGTCGTCGTTTTCCCTGCGCCGTTGGGTCCGATAAAACCGATAATTTCTCCGTCGTTTACCGTTAAATCCAAATTGTCCACCGCACGGACGGCACTGTTATAGGTTTTTGTAACATGCTCAATTTTAATCATCAGCTTCTCCTTCTTGTGATTTCAGACTCTGGTTTCCGGAACTGCCGAAACGGTATGGACAGGCGCAGCGGAGGATGTACTGCCGGCAGCCTGCGCATAAATTGTACCAACATAATGCCTGTCCGAAGCAGGCTTGTCAGCGGAGGCGTATACGGTATAGGTTCCGTCTGCTCCATCTCCCATATAGGCAAGAATCCGGTTGACATAATTTTGTGTTTCGGTAAAGGGCGGAATGCCCCCGTACTTGTCCACGTTGCCGGAGCCTGCATTGTAGGCGGCAAGGGCAAGGGAAATATTCTGATTATATTTTGCCAAAAGCGAAGAAAGGTATTTGGCGCCGCCCATTATGTTCTGCCGGGCATCATAAGGGTTGGAAACACCCAATGAGGATGCGGTGGCCGGCATAAGCTGCATGATGCCGATGGCGCCGGCAGAAGAGACTGCGCCGGCATTAAAATTAGATTCGGCACGGGCAACCGCTTTTAAGAGTGTTTCGTCTATGCCATATTCGCTGGAGGCTTCCTGAAAATACGGTTCAAGCTCCGCCGGGAAATTCCCCTCTGCCGGGGTATTCTCCTGTTCTCCGCCTGCTTCCGGGACGGCATAGATAGTAGTCTCTGCCTTAAATACGGAATCAAAGGAAGAACCGGCAGCAGTATTGGCGTTCTCGGTTTTTCGTTTTGTACGGTCTTCAATATACCCTAATCCTTCTATATAAATCATAGGTTTGTCCTTTCCGTGGTGTATGATTAAAATCCATAGTTATTATGATACTATAAAAAACAGAAAAAGGGAATAAAAAGTTTCTCTTTTTAATGATTTTTGTGATATGATAAGGGAAAATGTTAAGGAGAAGGGACATGTATTTAGAACAGGTAAATCCATACAGTATTGCAAAACAGCACGGCAGGGACAAGCTGCATATTCTTGAGCGTATACGGCTTTTGTTTGATTCGGGAAGCTTTACGGAGCGCTATCCGGACGAGAGCTCAGACAGGGGATATGACGGTGTGATTACCGGATATGGACAGATATGCGGGCAGAGAGTATATTTTTACGGACAGGATTTTACGCATATGGGGGGAACCTTCGGTGAGCAGCACAGCAGACAGATTATTGCGTTGATTAAAGAGGCAATGCGGGAAAAAAGACCAGTCATCGGATTGTATGACGGCGGCGGTGCAAGGATTCAGGAAGGGGCGGCCTCCGTGGCGGGGTGCGGGGAATTATTTAGAATGAATGCCACAGCTTCGGGATATATTCCGCAGATTGCCATTATTGCAGGGACCTGTGCCGGAGGTGCAGTATATTCCCCGGGGCTTACTGATTTTATTTTTACGATAGAGAAAATCAGCAATATGTTTGTTACCGGAGCAAAGGTAATCAATGAGGTACAGGGAACGGATTATCTGATTGAAGAGCTGGGGGGAGCGGAGATGCATTCTTCAATCAGCGGAGTGGCGCATTTTTGTATGCCGGATGAGCGGAGCTGTTATGCACAGGTACGGAAGCTGGTGGATATGCTGCCTCCCTGTTGCGGAAAAGAAAGATATTTCCGGACGGATTCCTACCATGAAAAGGATATATCCGATATCCGGACGCTGATTCCCGCCGATAAGCAGCAGGTTTATGATGTGGTGCCGGTAATTGAAGAGATTTTGGACGATGACAGTTTTTTGGAGGTGCAGAGGGATTTTGCAAAAAATATCGTTGTCGGTTTTGGCAGACTGGGCGGGGTTACCGTGGGAGTGGTTGCCAGCCAGACAATCTGCAAAAACGGTTCCGTTGACTGTGACGCAGCGGATAAGGCGGCGAGAATGGTGCAGTATTGTGACTGCTATAATATTCCGATAATTACGCTGGCGGATTCCACCGGATTTGTCATGGAGGCTGAGCAGGAATATAAAGGGTTAATCCGGCACGGAGCCAAAATGGTACAGGCCTATGCAAATGCCACAACGATTCGGCTGACGGTTATTTTGCGGAAGGCATACGGCGGACCGTATATTTTTATGGGGAGTAAGCAGTTAGGAGCAGACCGGCATTATGTCTGGCCGGATGCAGAGGTTGCGGTGATGAAGGCAGAAGGGGCGGTTGCCGTAACCAGCCACAGCAGGCTGATGAAGCTGGAGGGCGTGGAAAAAGAAGAGTTTTTGCAGCAGCAGCTTGCGGAATATAAGAAGCTTTATATGAACAGTGATATGGTGTTAAATCGTCATTTTGTGGACGGTGAAATTTTGCCGGAAAAGACGAGGGAGATTCTGTATCAGGATATTATCCGGTTATCCGGGGTGCCGGAGCCGGAACCGGTGGCCAAAAAACATGCCAATATGCCGGTATAGATATTCGTCCGGCAGAGGGAAAGCTTCTGGGATTAAACACAATTTAAATACAGGACTGTCACAAATTAGTCACAAAACGCTGATAGTATAAGGCACATAGGATAGCAAAAGAGGTTATCCGCTTAAATGATGCGAAAGGCAGGTTTTGATTATGGAAAATGAAAATAGCAGCAGTCAGCAGACCGATTCGACTTATCATTACGGAAGAAATGAAAGTCCTTTTGGAAGAGAAGATATATCAGGAAGGACTACCGAGGCTTCTTATACGGAATCCGCCGCCGATGAGCAGCAGGCAGCACCAAGCGGTAATCCGTACAGCCAGGGAAATGTGTACGGCCAGGGAATTTATATGGGAAATGATTTTGCTGCTCAGCAGCCGCCGAAAAAGGAAAAAAAGCGGAAAGAGAAAAAATCCTCCGGTGGAAAGGCAAAGAAGCTTGGTGCTTTAATTGCATCGGCGGCAGTGTTCGGACTGGTTGCCGGCGGAGTTATGGTTGGCGTCAATGCCATCGGCGGGAAGGTGCTGGAAAAGAATAAGACTACAGAGATTGCAACAGTAGCAGCCGGTGATGCGGGGATGACGGAAGCGGCGAAGGATACTACCGGTATAGCAGATGTGGCGGAAGAGGTTATGCCGTCGCTGGTGTCGATTACCAATACCTCTGTACAGACGGTGCGTTCGTGGTTCCAGTCTTATGAGCAGGAGGTAAGCGGTTCCGGCTCGGGAATTATTATCGGTCAGGATGATGACGAGATTATGATTGTGACGAACAACCATGTCATAGAGGGAGAAAGCGTCAAGGAGCTTACCGTGGCATTCAATGATAAAACAGCGGTAGCGGCAACGGTAAAAGGAGCGGATTCGGCAGCGGATTTGGCAGTGTTAACGGTAAAAACAAAGGATTTGTCCGCAGATACCCTGTCAAAGATTAAAGTGGCAGCATTGGGAAGCTCCGATGATTTACGAATTGGCGACCGGGTTATCGCAATCGGTAATGCATTAGGATATGGTCAGTCCCTGACAGGCGGCTATGTCAGCGCACTGGAGCGGCAGGTGGATTTGGAGGATAAAAGCATGACCCTGCTGCAGACTGATGCGGCAATCAATCCCGGTAACAGTGGCGGAGCACTGCTGAATACAAAGGGCGAGGTAGTCGGTATCAATACGGTTAAATATGTAGACAGTACCGTAGAGGGTATGGGGTATGCCATTCCGATTTCCACAGCAATTCCGATTATCAATGATTTGATGAACCAGCAGGTGATTAAGGAGAGCGAGCAGGGTTATCTGGGTATTCAGGGAAATGATGTCACGGATGATTATGCCCAGAGCTTTAACATGCCGACCGGCGTTTATGTGGTAAAGATTATTGAAGGCTCCCCGGCAGATGAGAGCGGCTTAAAGGCGGGAGATATTATTACTAAAGTGGGCGAACGAACCGTTAGCAGCATGGAAGGTCTGCAAAATATCCTTTCCGGCAAAAAGGCAGGGGAGGAAGTAAAGCTCACGGTTCAGCGTAACAGTGCAAAGGGTGAGTACGAGGAGGTAGTGATTACCGTTAAGCTGGGGGCAAAGAAGGATATGCCGGAGAGCAGCAGTGAGGAGAAAAACGGAAGGACAGAAGAGGATACGGAAGAAGGAGAGTTTTTTGATTCACCGCAAGAATTTTTCGACGATTTTAATGAATTTATGATGCCATAGCAAAACGGTAAAAAGACCGTTGTACCGGGAGAGATGATTTCCCGGTGCGGCGGTCTTTTTTTGCGTGGAAAAAACGGTAAATTGTGAAAGAAATGTGAATTTGGGAAAAAGTAAAAAATAAGTATTGACCGATGGTCATTTTTGTAGTAAAGTCTGTATTGTAAAGAAAATGACCAAGATTCATTTTTTGAAAGGAGAGGTGCAGGCTATGGATAAGCTGGGAAAGGGAATTGTAAAATCGAGGATTCCCATATTTATCATTAGTATTTTATTACTGATTCCCGCGGCTCTTGGTTATATCAATACGAGAGTCAACTATGATATTCTGTCGTATCTGCCAAAGGACATTGAAACGATGGTAGGGCAGGATATTTTAGTGGAGGATTTCGGAACAGGAGCCTTTTCGCTGTTTCTGGTTCAGGGCATGGAGGATAAAGACATTGTGAGCCTAAAGCAGGATATCGAAAAGGTTGACCATGTAAAAACCGTTATATGGTATGACAGTATTCTGGATATATCCGTACCGGAGACAATGCTTCCGGAGGATATTGTGTCGGCATACCGGAGCGACGACAGTACAATGATGGCGATTATATTTGATACCACGATGTCATCCGATGAGACGATGGCTGCCATTGAAGAGATTCGGAAGCTTGCAGGTAAGGAATGCTTTTTAAGTGGTATGTCCGCAGTGGTTACGGATACAAAGAACCTGTCTAATCAGGAGACACCGATTTATGTGCTTATTGCAGTGATTCTTTCCACGATTGTTCTTTCCGTGACAATGGATTCGTTTATTGTCCCGTTGTTCTTCCTGTTGAGTATCGGTATGGCAATTATTTACAATCTGGGAAGTAACATTTTTTTCGGCGAGATTTCTTATATTACAAAAGCGTTAAGCGCAGTATTGCAGCTGGGCGTGACAATGGATTATTCCATATTCCTGTGGCACAGTTATTGTGAAAATCAGGAGAGGTTTCCGGGTGACAAGGAACGGGCGATGTCCCATGCAATCAGCAATACCATTACATCGGTTGTGGGAAGCTCCATTACAACGGTCGCCGGATTTGTTGCCCTGTGCTTTATGAGCTTCACTCTGGGAATGGATTTAGGCGTGGTGATGGCGAAAGGAGTTGTGTTCGGTGTGATTGCCTGTGTTACGGTGCTGCCGTCCATGATTCTGATTTTTGACAAGGCTATTGAACGGACGAAGCATAAGCCGCTTATTCCCGACCTTGGGGTAATTTCCAATTTTGTCACCAAACGGTTTCCGCTTTTTATTGTCCTGTTTGTGATTATACTGGTACCCGCTGTATATGGTTATACCCATACGGATGTATATTACAATCTGGATGAGACGCTGCCGAAGGATTTGGACAGCATTGTGGCAAACAGCAAGCTGCAGGAGGAGTTTAAGATGAACTCTACGCATATGGTTTTGATGAAAAGCGGTCTGGATGCCAAGGATGCTGATACGATGATTGCCGAGATGAAGGATGTGGACGGGGTAAAAACAGTGCTGGGTCTGGATGCACTGGTTGGTCCCACCATTCCGAAGGAAATGATTCCCGAACACATAAAGGAAGTATTGGAGAATGACCGGTACCAGTTAATGTTAATTATGTCGGAATATAAGGTGGCGTCGGATGAGGTCAACCAACAGTGTGAAGCGTTAAATGAGATTATTAAGAAATATGACGAGGGGGGCATGCTGGTTGGCGAGGCGCCCTGTACAAAGGATTTGATTGAGATAACGGATGTGGATTTCAAGACGGTCAGCGTGGTGTCCATCGGAGCAATTTTCCTTATTATTGCTATCGTGTTTAAATCCATTTCCCTTCCTGTTATTCTTGTGTCAGTCATTGAATTTGCAATTTTCATTAACATGGGTATCCCCTGTTATACCCATACGGAGATACCGTTCATTGCCTCAATCGTTATCGGCACGATTCAGTTAGGCGCTACCGTGGATTATGCGATACTGATGACGACCCGTTACCGGAAAGAGAGGAACCGGGGAGCCGGGAAGAAAGAGGCGGTTCAGATTGCGCTGGGGGCGTCGGTACAGTCGATTATGGTCAGTGCGTTGAGCTTTTTTGCGGCGACATTTGGCGTGGGCTTGTATTCCAATATTGATATGATTAGTTCACTTTGTACACTGATGGCAAGAGGAGCAATTATCAGCATGTTTGTGGTTATCCTCGTTCTGCCTGCGATGTTTATGGTATTTGACGGTTTAATTATCCATACCTCAATCGGGTTTCTGGAAAAAAATCGGAAGTAGGGATAATAGATAGGAGGAATAGATTATGATGAAAATGAAGAAAACATGTGCAGTAACCTTAAGTGCGGCAATGGTGCTTGGTATGGCGGCGGGAAGCGGGAGCGTTTCCTATGCGGCGGGAAATATTGAGAAAGAGGAAACGGTTTATGTGGCGCAGGAATCCGACGGCAGGGTGGAGAATATTACGGTATCTGACTGGCTGAAGAACGTTTCCGGGTCAGGTGATATTTCGGATGTATCCAATTTGGAGGATATTAAAAATGTCAAGGGAGACGAAACCTTTACCCAGGGCAGTAACGGTGCGCTGACCTGGGCGGCAAAGGATGCGGATATCTATTATCAGGGAACCAGTAATGAGAAACTGCCGGTAGGGGTGGACATTTCCTACCAGTTAGACGGAAAAAGCATGAAGCCTGAGGAAATGGCAGGGAAAAGCGGAAAAGTTACCATTACGATTCAATATAAAAATATGTCTACCTTCGAGGAAGAAATTAACGGTCAGGCAACGAAGCTGACGACTCCGTTTTTGATGGCATCAGCAATGATTCTTCCGGTTGACACCTTTTCCAATGTGACTGTCAGTCAGGGAAAGCTGGTATCAGAGGGGGCAAATCAGATTTTGGTCGGCTACGGAATGCCCGGTTTGTCAGAAAGCCTTAACCTGTCAAAGGATATGGCGGAGGAGATGGATAAAAAACTCAGCGATACCGTAACCGTTACGGCGGATGTCACTGATTTTTCCATGGGTTCAATTTATACGGTGGCAACGTCCGAAGAATTTTCCGATATCCATCTGGACGATGAGAGCGATATTCAGGATGTGGAGAAAGCAATAAATGATTTAGCTGATGCATCGGACGAGCTTCTGGCAGGCTCCGAAGATTTGTCGGAGGGGATTACCACCTTACAGAACAGTTTTACAACCTATGCCGCCGGGGTGAACGAGGTAAGCAGCGGCGCTGCCGATTTGTCAACCGGAGCGGAAAAGCTGGCGGAGGGAGTTTCCCAATATACTAAGGGAGTGACGAAGGTTACGACCGGGGCAAGCCAGTATGTAACGGGAACCCAGTCCCTGGCAAAAGGTGTTGACGCCTACGTCGACGGAGAAAAGAAAATTGACGGCGGGGTAACCACATTATACGACAGTGCAAAGGATTTCCCGGCGAGCTACAGCCGTTTTTCACAGGGATTGTTAAGCTATGTTGACAATGTAAATAAATTACTGGGGCAGGAGAATACAAAGCAGCTTGCAGACGGCTCCCTGCAGGTTGCAGGTGGAATCGGACAGATAAATGCGGGGCTTACGGAGATAAACGGAGGATTCGTTAATTATGATACGGCGGTTGCCCTGCTTGAGCAGGTGCAAAGCGATTCAAAGTATGCGGAGTTAGATTCGGCAAGCCAGGCGGCGTTGGCAACGGCAATTCAGCTGGTAGCCGGAACAAAGGGGCAGCAGGCAGCGGGAGTTGGAGCATTGATGGCGCAAACCGGTGCGGATTCGGCGCTTTATCAGGGCGCAAACCAGATTGCGGGAACCATGAAACAGTTAAATGAAGAGGCAGCTCCGGCGCTGGCTGCCGGCGGACAGCAGTTAAAAACCGGGGATAAGCAGATTAGCGAAGGCATCAATGGTGTGGTCGGCGGAATAAAAAGTGTGTATGACGGGGTAAAAACGCTGAGCCAGAATAACAAAAAGCTGAAAGCGGCGGCAAAAACACTGACCACAAAGGGCATTGATTTAACAGCAGGGGTAGGACAGCTGACAGAGAGTACAAAGACCCTTACCACATCTGCCGATACGTTATCTGTTGGCGCACAAAAGCTCAGCGGCGGCGCACAGAAGCTGAACGGCGCCACGACGGAGGTCGGCAACGGAGTAAGCAGACTGCAAAGCGGTTCGGTTGATTTAATGGATGGCATGAGGCAATTTAAGGCGGAGGGAACAGGAAAGCTTCAAAATGAGTACAACGATAAGGTGAAAACGGTATTGGAGCGGTTTAAGGCGGTGACAAAGGGGGCAGACAGCTATAAAACCTTTTCAGGCATTGCAGACGGCATGGACGGAAAAGTAAAATTTATTTTCCAGACCGCTGAAATTTCCAACGAAAAGGAGTAATATGTCTCCATAGACAAATAAAGAGAAAATGTGCTATAGTGGAAAAGAGGAAAAAGGGGGGATGCGCATGGGAAAATTAGAGGACAACAAAAAACGGAAGAAGGAAGCGATTGTAAATTCAGCCTTTGCGCTGTTTATTCAGAATGGGATAAATGATACCTCTATTGCGGATATTATGAAAAAAGCAGAACTGGCAAAAGGAACCTTTTATTTATATTTTAAGGATAAGTTCGAGGTCAGGGATTATCTGATTCGGAAAAAGGCTACCGCACTGTTTGAACGGGCACAGCTTGCGTTGGATAAAAGCAAGGTGGATGAGTTTGAAGAGAAGATTATTTTCATGGTGGATGACATTTTAAATCAGTTAAATGAGAACAAGGTGCTGCTTCGGTTTATTTCCAAAAATTTAAGCTGGGGAATTTTTAAACACGCCATTACGAATATGTCGGTGGACAGAGGGTTAAACGCTGAGGATTTTTTGGAGAAGCTGTTCTCGGAAACGGATAAGAAATACCGGAATCCGGAAATGCTGATGTTTATGATTACTGAGCTGGTTAATTCCACTGCCCACAACGTCATTCTCTATAAGCAGCCGGTAGAGCTGGAGGAACTAAAGGAAACGCTTTATCCGCTAATCCGCCAGATGATTCACAATTTTGAAATAACGGAATAAAGAAACGGGGTAAAAATGGAAGCCGGTGTACAAAAAATTTCTATTTTTGTGCGCCGGCTTTTTACGGGAAAAGGGCGCCGGTGGGAAGAGGCGGATAAGGGGGTTTTTGCTTTGCCGCAAAAATGTGCTTGTGAAGAAAGATTTACTGGAATTATGCAGGATTTTATTATATAATGACTCTAGTTATAGCGATATGGAAGGCGATAATGGCAGACATCGGTCAGATAGAAAAAGACCAGGTGCCGGCTATTCTTTTAGTGTAAAATCAGATAATCATGGGGGATAGATTTAATTTGGAGATGGGCTTATGAGGAAAAGAAAGAATATTGCACTGTTTGTTGCCATGATTGAAAATGAATTTTCCTATGCAATTTGTGAAGGAGCCTTGATGGGGGCAAAGGAAATTGATGCGAATCTGTTTATTCTGCCATCGGGTATTATTGATGCGAAGTATGATGATGTTGATGCAAACTGCTATCGCTATCAGTATAATACCCTGTTTTCTTGTGTGGCTCCTCAATCCTTTGATGCAATTATCATTGAATACGGTACAGTTACTTCCTTTTTAAATGACGAACAGAAGACGGAAATGCTTGCGCAGATGGGAGATATCCCGATAATTTTGATTGCCGGGCAGCATGAGGGGTATTCCAGTGTCTGTGTAGACAATAAAGCAGGGTTGAATGAGGCGATTTTACATATGATTCGTGAGCATCACTGCACGAAAATAGGCTTTGTCAGCGGACCGAAAACCAGTCAGGATGCACTGGAACGGCTGGATGTATTTAAGGAGACGATGTTGAGCGAGGGGCTTTCCGCAGACGAGGACTGGATTGTATACGGTAATTTTTCGGAATTTTCGGAGCCGGTGGTTGAAGATTTGATTACAAGGCATCCGGATATAGAAGCGATTGTGTTTGCGAATGACCAGATGGCAGTAGGCGGATACAACGCCATGAAGAAGCTGAAGCTGGAGCCGGGAAAGGATATTTTGGTAACCGGCTTTGACAACAGTCCCATGGCGATGCTGCTGGAACCCCATCTGACCACGGTGAAGGCGGATACAAAGGAGCTGGCATATCTTTCTGTCCTGGAATGCCTCAATGTGATTGACGGTAAGCAGGTGAATAAACAGGTAAAATCCAGGCTGATTGTAAGGGAATCCTGCGGATGTGGAGATATTGAGATTTCTGAACGTTCCGATGCCGACGTTGTGGATTTGACCGATAATACGTTCATCAAAAATCTTGCCAATGCGACCTTTGATAAGTGCTTTAACAATTATTTTGAGAGCAGCCAGACCTTACACATGAAAAGGCTGGTGGAAGAATATTTCCAGTATTATTTCCATTTGGTGGATGCGAATGGCGTATTACAGCTTGAGCAGGAGGAGTTTGTCAGGGAATATTTTAAATTCAGCGAGGTTTATTCCGCCGGATACATTGATTTGAATATGTTTCTTTCCGTCAGCTATATGCTTTACGGTTATGTGAGCGAGAAGATTTTGAGCGAGGACAGCCGTCTGGAGCTGATGAAGGAAATGCTGGCTGTGAATGAGGAATTTATGACTTATCTGACGAAGCAGATGATGGTGACGGACGAAAAGGTAAAGGTTTTCGAGATTGTGCTTACGAATATTACAAGGGATATGATGCAGTTTTCCAGCTCGGAAAAGAAAAAATATGCTTCGGTAATCAATAAGCTGCAAAAGATGGACTTTCCGTCAGGCTATATCCTTACCTACGGCGAGGGAATTACCCACAGGAGCGGGGATGAATGGGAATGCCCGGAAAATCTATATGTAAAGGCATATCATAACCGGGATGAGGTGTATCTGTTTGACGGTAAGGAAAAGCAGGTGGAGCTGGCAAGCCTTTTTTCTTCCGAGCTTATGCCGGATGACCGCCGCTATGACATGCTGGTCATGCCGCTTTTTTCCGGTGAAAAACAGTATGGGCTGTTGATTACGGAATCGGAGCTGGAGTATTTCCGTTATGCTTCACAGATTGCCTGCCAGGTCAGCGTATCTATGGAAGTTATTGATATTTTAAAGAAACAGAATGCGATAAAACAGGAATTAGAGAAGAATCTTGCAAGAATGGAGGAAAGCAACAGAGTGCTGGATGCCATGAGCCATTCCGACCCGTTAACCGGTATTGCAAACCGGAGAGGCTTCCTGGATACGGTGAAGCAGATTATGGAGGATGAGAATAATTACGGGAGAAAGGCAGTTGCCGTCTATGCGGATATGGACAACTTAAAAATTGTCAATGATGAATTTGGACATGATGAAGGAGATTACTCGTTAAAGACCATTGCGGCTGCCCTGTCGGAGTCTTTCCGCCAGTCCGATGTGGTCGCAAGAATGGGCGGAGACGAGTTTGCTGCCTTTGCCATTGTCAGCCAGGATAATTTTGCCGAGACACTGAAGCAGAGAGTTCATGGGATTCTTGCTAAAATGAATGAAAATGATAAGCCGTACTATGTAAACATCAGCATAGGGACATTTGAATTTATTATCGAAGAGGATTCAAATTTAGACCATATATTAAATGCGGCGGATACGGACCTTTATCGGGAAAAGAAAAACAAGAAGAAGGTAGTCTATAAAAACGGATAAGGGAAAACAGACGATAAGAGAAGAAAAACACAGGTGCTTCATGCCGGACAGGGGAAAATCCTTCCGGCGTGGAGCGCCGTTTTTTCTTTGCCGGTCATGCACAGTCAAAAAATAAACGGAGATAATGTTGACAAAATTTTTTAAGAGCATATAATAAATAGTTGCCCAGGGAAACTATTTAGAGGGCGAGAGGAGGAGCGGGATATGGATGATTTAACGGAGGAATTTTTCCGGGTTATTCACCGGTTTCATTGCAGCAGAATGAAATTTAAGGGAAACGGAGAGCTGTCCAATGTGGAATTTTTATTACTTCTCGGTCTTTATCTGGCGCTGGATGTAAAAAATGGCAGCTTGGAAACAGAAGAAAAGGGAATTACGCTGGGAGAAATTATTTGTTCAGCGGATATGTCCATGTCGGCTGCTTCAAAGAAAGTCAGCATTCTGGAAAAAAAGGGATTGGTGAAGAGGACGCCTTCCAAAATAGACCGCCGTAATGTTTACATTACGCTGACGGAAAAGGGAAGAGAGCTTTGCACAAAAGAAACGGAGAAAAAGAGGATTTGGCTGGAGGAGCTGATTGAGCGTGTCGGCAGGGAGGATATGAAACATCTGCTGGACACTGCAAACAGGATGTTTGACGTAATAAATGAAATGGATAAGGAGCAATAGTGATGTTTAAGGTATTAAAATATGCGAAAAAGCTTTGGTACATTATGCTGGTGATTCTGGCGCTTTTATTTGTACAGGTTTACGGTGAGCTGACCCTGCCGGGCTATACCTCGGATATTGTGGATGTAGGGATTCAAAATAAGGGTGTGGAATATCCCATTCCTGAAAAGCTGTCGGCAGATACAATGGAGCAGTTAAATTTATGTTTGACGGAGGAACAGCAGAAAAGGGTCCGGAATTACTATGAAATGCGGAATGGTATTTACGAAGCGGATTTGGCAGCCCTGAAAGAGGATGAATTTCAGGAGCTTAAGGATACTCTGTTGACGGCGGAAATGATGTTATCCCTGTTTACGACAGAAAGCGGCGAGGCAGCGGGAATGCAGCAGAAGCTTATGCAGGGTATGGGAATCCAATCGGGAGAACTGTCGTTTCCCGAGGTTTTGGCGGCACTCCCCGAACAGGAAAAGGAGGCGTTACTCGCTGCGGTGCGGGAAAAAACGGAAGCTTATCCGGATTATATGACGGAGGCGATGGGCGTGCAGTTTGTGATGGCGGAATATGAGCATATCGGTATGGATATGGATGAGTACCAGATGGACTATCTAAAGAAAATGGGAATGAAAATGCTTGCATTTGCAGTTATGATTATGCTGGTCAGTATTCTGGTTGGCTTTCTTTCCTCCAGAATTGCGGCATATACGGCGAAGGATGTCAGAGGAAAAATCTTTAATAAGGTAATGGGCTTCTCCAATGCGGAAATGAACCGGTTTTCTACATCATCGCTGATTACCCGCTGTACAAATGATGTGCAGCAGATACAGATGGTGCTGACCATGATTTTCCGGATTGTGCTGTTTGCCCCGATTATGGGAATTGGTTCCATTTTTAAGGTGTTGAATACGACGACCTCCATGGTGTGGACCATTATCCTTGCGGTGCTGGCAGTGTTTATGATTATTATTGTGCTGATGCTTGTGGCAATGCCCAGGTTTAAGATTATGCAGAAGCTGGTGGACGGTCTGAATCTGGTATCCCGGGAGATTTTGACCGGACTTTCCGTTATCCGTGCTTTCGGGCGGGAAAAATATGAGGAGGAGCGTTTTGAGGAGGCAAGTAAAAGACTGATGAAAACCCAGCTCTTTACCTCCCGGACAATGGCGATGATGATGCCGACAATGATGTTTGTGATGAACGGCGTAAGTGTGTTGATTGTCTGGACTGGTGCACACCGGATTGATGCCGGGGATATTCAGGTAGGGCAAATGATAGCTTTTTTAACCTATGCAATGCATATCGTGATGAGCTTCCTGATGATTTCCATGGTTTCTATCATGCTGCCGAGAGCTGCCGTAGCTGCCGACAGAATTGATGAAGTCATGAATTCGGAAACATTGATTACGAATAAAAAGGAAACCGAACAGCTGCCGGAAAACGGAGGGGGAGACGTCGTGTTTTCCCATGTGTTCTTTAAGTATCCGGGGGCTGAAGAATATGCGCTGAAGGATTTGGATTTTACGGCAAAGGCGGGGCAGACCACCGCAATTATCGGAAGCACGGGATGCGGGAAATCCACGCTGGTGCACTTGATTCCGAGACTCTTTGATGTATCGGAGGGCAGTATTGCCATTGACGGCATAGATGTCCGGGATATGGATATGAAAGAGCTGCGGAAAGCAATAGGGTTTGTTCCCCAAAAGGGAGTCTTGTTTTCCGGAACCATTGCATCCAATATCCGGTTCGGAAATGCCAAGGCGACGGAGGAGGAAATGCGGGAAGCAGCGCAGATTGCCCAGGCGGAGGAATTTATCGAGGAAAAACAGAAAAAATATGAATCGGAGGTTGCCCAGGGGGGGAATAATGTATCCGGCGGGCAGAAGCAGCGGCTGGCTATTGCCAGAGCCGTTGCCAAACATCCAAGGATTTATGTTTTTGACGACAGCTTTTCCGCTTTGGATTATAAGACGGATGCGGCGTTAAGAAAAGCGCTGAATGAAAAGGTAGGAGATTCTACGGTAATTATTGTGGCGCAGCGAATCAGTACCATTCTCCATGCGGATAAGATTTTAGTATTGGAGGATGGGGAAATTGCAGGGCAGGGTACTCATGAAGAGCTGATGAAGAACAGCGAGGTGTACCGGCAGATTGCGGCATCCCAGCTGTCGCAGAAGGATTTGTCCGCCCTGGCGTAGGAAATAGTAAGAGGAGTACAGATATATGGAAAAGGAAAAAAGTAGAATGAAACCGATGCCGGGGAGAAGAGGTCCTCATGGACCGGGAGTGGGAGCTCCCGCCGAGAAAGCAAAAGATTTTAAAGGCACGCTAAAAAAGCTTCTGGCATATATTTCAAAATATCATGCAGCGCTGCTGGTGGTTGCCCTGTTTACCGTCGGTTCCACGGTATTTAGCATTGTGGGACCGAAAGTGCTGGGCAAAGCCACAACGGAAATTTTTAACGGACTGATAGGAAAGCTGCAGGGAGGAGACGGAATTGATTTTTCAAAAATTGGTCAGATTGTGCTGGTTTTGGTCAGCATTTACTTTGTTTCCATGCTGATGGGCTATGTGCAGGGGTTTGTCATGAGCGGAGTAGTGCAAAGGATTGCTTTCCGGATGCGCAAAGAGATTTCGGAAAAAATTAACCGTCTGCCGATGAATTATTATGATAAGCACAGCTTTGGCGATGTGCTGTCCCGGATTACCAATGATGTGGATACGCTGACCCAGGGGTTGAACCAGTCAGTGACCCAGCTGGTTTCCTCGGTGGCGACGCTGATTGGCGTACTGGTGATGATGATAAGTATTTCACCGATGATGACCCTGATTGCCTTACTGTTACTGCCGATATCCGGTATCGGGATTATGATGATTGTATCCCATTCCCAGAAATATTTTGTGGCACAGCAGAATTATCTGGGAGATGTGAATGGGCAGATTGAGGAAAATTTCGGCGGACATAATGTGGTAAAGCTGTTTACCAGGGAAGAGGCGGTGTTAGAGGAATTTAACCGGACTAATGAGCGGTTGTATAACTCTGCATGGAAGTCCCAGTTTATTTCCGGTCTGGCGCAGCCGGTGATGGTCTTTGTCGGGAATCTGGGCTATGTGGGCGTTGTCATTTTAGGCGGATATTTAAGTATAAAGGGAACGATTGAGGTAGGAGATATACAGTCATTTATTCAATATGTGAAGCAGTTCACCCAGCCAATCCAGCAGGTGGCGCAGGTTTCCAACATGCTGCAGTCCACTATGGCGGCGGCAGAGAGGGTATTTACGTTTCTGGGTGAGGAAGAAGAGGAGATGAAAGCGGTAAACCATACGGATAAGAGGATAGAAGATATCCGGGGAAATGTGAAGTTTTCCCATGTCTGCTTCGGGTATTATCCGGATAAAATTATTTTAAAGGATTTTTCCGCTTCCGTGAAGGAGGGACAAAAGATTGCCATTGTAGGGCCGACCGGTGCGGGGAAAACAACGCTGGTGAAGCTTTTAATGCGGTTTTATGAGCTCAATTCCGGTGAAATCTTTATGGACGGCGTTAATGTAAAGGAGTTTGACAAGGAGGAAATCCGAAATTCCTTCGGTATGGTTTTGCAGGATACATGGCTGTTTAAAGGAACAATTATGGAGAATATCCGTTATGGGCGTCTGGATGCCACGGATGATGAAGTGATTGCGGCGGCGAAAGCGGCGCATGCCCATCATTTTATTCAGACATTGCCCGGTGGATATCAAATGGAGTTGAATGAAGAAGCAACCAATGTATCCCAGGGGCAAAAGCAGCTCCTTACTATTGCCCGGGCAATTCTCGCCAATAAGAAGCTTTTGATTCTGGATGAAGCGACTTCATCAGTGGATACCAGAACAGAAGTACGTATCCAGAAAGCGATGGACAATCTGATGAGGGGAAGAACCAGCTTTATTATTGCGCACCGCCTTTCTACCATCCGTGATGCGGACTTGATTCTTGTGATGAAAGAGGGGGATATTGTGGAACAGGGAAATCATGAGGAATTGATGGAAGCGGGTGGATTTTATGCAGAGCTGTATAATGCACAGTTTGAGGAAACCGCATAGGAAAAACAAAGGGATAAAAATAAGAAGGTCCGGGCTAACCCAGACCTTCTTTTAATGAGGGGGAGAGGATTTCAGTACATTACTGTACTATATGAAAAGCTCTTACAAGAACATAGTATAAGCGGAAATTGTGAACAAATTATGTTGAATGTGTTGCGGTTTTGTGAAATTATAGTACAATACCCTTTATAAGAATAACAGGAGGTCAGGGAAATGGTGAGGCATGTAATTTTATGGAAATTAAAGGAAAGCTTATCCGGAGAGGAAAAGGATACCGTGATGAAAGGGATGAAGGAGCATCTGGAAGCTTTGGTGGGGCAGGTGCCGGGGCTTCGCAGCCTGCGGGTTATCATCAATGAAATGGAATCCTCCAATGCGGATGTCATGCTGGACAGCGAATTGGAGGATGCAGAGGCATTAAAGGGATACCAGGTGCATCCGGAGCATGTAAAGACGGCGGACACCTATGTGCGTCCTTTTGCGGAAATCCGTCTCTGCATGGATTATCCGGTGCCGGAAGAGTAATCGGCTGCAGGTGGTTGTCCGCAGAACCGGCTGGAAGAAGAACACAGGAACCGATGCCGTCACTAAGTGGCGGCATTGGTTTTTGAAAAAGGTGATACCGGTCCGGCCAGCACTTCCCTCGCAACATACAGGGTACTGTCGCTTTTTGCGCTCATACTCCATTTTACCAGTGTGAGTGAGCAGTTTTCCACTTCGATGCAGGTGATACACCGGGGATGTACACAGCTTCCGGTATTATAATAACAGGCAGGTTCTTCGGGTAAAACCGGACGGTGGGTATGTCCGGTAATCAGCTTACGTCCGTGTGTCTCTGCCCACCGGGTTAAGTGCTCTTCACATTTATTTTTGGTATGATAGTTTTTTGCAGCACTGGTAGGGTCTAAAACGCCGAAATTTTCCAAAGGACGCCACAGGTAGCGGACAAAGAACTGCGATAGCGGCCAGAGGGTAGAGTTTAACAGGCTTGCCTGATGTCCGTGGGTCAGGTACAGCTTTCGCTCAGAATCCTTTGATGAACAAAGGATAATGCCCTCATAAAATGCCAAATCGGGAAATAAGGGCTGTGGGCGCTGGGATTCCGTGCAAAAGAAGGTGTTGCATTTTTTCCGGCTGTAATTTTTTTTCTTTTTTATCATGTCGTGGTTGCCATAGAGCAGATAAAGCCTGTTTTCCCGGTAAAACAGGGAGAACAGCCAGAATACGTTACTGTGTATCTCGATAATATTCTCCATGCTGCGGTTTTCCCAAAGCTCGTCGCCGTCTCCCAACTCAATATAGGTAAAGCCGGATTGATAGTAATGCTTTAATGCGGCAAAATACAGGTGCTGGTTTTTTAAAAAATTGTCGGAGGAGGTGCCGATACCCCGGTGGCAGTCACTCATCAATACATACTTTGTCTGCGGGGAAAGCGGAAGCACCGGGGCATTTAAAAAGGCATGCTCCAGACGGGATGCAGTACTCATAGGCGCCTCCTCATACAGCGTTTTTTCCGGTGGCAGCGTTTATTAAATTTATGGAGCTGTAAGGTTTTCCGAAAAGCAAAGGGGAGATAATAGTAGAGATACAGTATCCGGTCATGCGTGGTACAAAAGACTCCGGTAATCCAAAGATATAATTTACAGGATAATTTGTTCTGCCATTGGGAAAACCCGCACTGTAGCCGGGTAAGCAGGGATTTTTCCTTTTGGAATATCCGGCAGAAAGAAAAGGTGAGTCGTAGTCCGAAAACCTGAAAATCCTTTGCCGTGTAGCCTGCATGGTGCATGCCGGAGATGAAAGCGGACAGCATTTCCTCATCGGGAAAGGTGATACCGATTTCCATGATAAGGTCGGAGGGCTGGGAAAAGCATCCGGTTAAGAAAGCGGTAAGCCACCAGTGCCGTTCCGCAACCCGTACACATCTGCCGTTTTTATGGTACAGGGTCAGGGAACAGGACAGCATTTCCCCATCAGAAGCGCAGTCAAACATCGTGGTTTTGTAATCCTCAGGCGGGATAATCCGGTCGGCATGATAAATACCGATTTCGCCGCCGGTATTGATGCCGTACTGTCCCTTCCAAAATTCAATCAGCCATGTTTTCTCATCATAATCAAAGTAGACAGGCAGGGCGTCAAATACCATGTTGAAACGGGGCGCAGTATAGTCATATAAATAAGTATAGCCTGCCCTTCGCTGCCACGCATCAACAGAGGAAGAGAAAAAGCCGTGGCGGCAATGGTAGAGGTAGCCAAGGGGCTCCGCCAGCTCTTCCAAAAGAGAACATTTTTCGCACCAGTCCATTTTTTTGATTTTATTCCGGATTCTCTTTTTTCTGGCTTGAAAGAGGAGGCAAAAAAACAGAGAGACGAAAAGGAGAAGAAAAAGAAAATAATACATAACCTGTATCCTATGTGGTTTTTCTTTATTTTATGCAAAACCAGGCGGAAAAGTTCGATATTTGCGGTTATCGCCGGCAAAACAGGTATAATTGCAGGAAGTTTTCCCATACTAATATCAGGAATTATTCATGGTATTTTGGGAAGAGAGGTTATCCGTATGGAGTATCAGGCAGTATTACCACGAACAAATGAGAACGGATATTACGAAATCCGGCTGGAAAGCATCGGAGGCTTGGGAGCGAATCTTTGCGGAAAGCTGTTAGGCGAGCTGGGGGCGGTTTATCTGAATCTGAACGCCGCCAGTTTTTCCAGCTACGGCTCGGAGAAAAGGGGTTCGCCGGTAAAAGCCTTTATCCGGTACAGTGCTCCGGAAACGGAGATAGGAATCAATTCCCCGGTGGAAACCCCGGATATCCTGGGGCTGTTTCATGAAGCGATGATAGGGAAGAGTGCGGTAACGGCAGGGGTAACAAAGGAAACAAAAATAGTCGTGAATACGGACGCCTCTCCGGAGGAAATCCGGGAACGGCTCTGCCTGCATGCCGGAACGGTATACTGTGTTGATGCGTTGAAAATAGCGATGGAGGCAAAAACCCGTATCAATATGGTAATGCTCGGTGCCATTGCAAGGGTGTCGGATTTTATTCCCCGTGAGGCGGCGGAGGAGATTGCGGCAAAGACCATTGGAAAGAAATATCCGGCAATGCGGGAAGCGAATCTCACCGGGATACGGCGGGGATATGAAGAGCTGAGAAGCCGGTATTTTCCGCCAAACGAGAAGTATAAACCGGTTGCCTATCAGGAAATACAGAATGAATGGGGCTATGAAAATGAACCTGCCGGAGGAGTAAATCCCTGCTTCGGTTCTACCGTTTCCAACGATTTGTCGGCTTCCCGGGAAGGATATATCCCGCTGTTCATCAAGGAGCGCTGTATAAATTGCGGGCTCTGCGATACTGCCTGCCCGGACATGGTATTTCAGTTTGGTAAGGGAGAATATAAGGGGAAGGAGGCGATGGTCAATATGGGGCTGGACTATCATCACTGCAAGGGCTGCCTGCGGTGCGTGGAGGTCTGTCCGACCAATGCGCTGGTGAAGGGTGTGGAGAGGGAACATCCAAATCCGGATTATGCGATGACTAATCAGGAGCTTTTGCCGGATTCCATGGCATATGAGGAGGTAGGTGCGAATTCCTATGTGACCAGCGAATCCTATCTGACGGAAAAAAGAGTAGACGGAGGCTTGATGTAATGGAAGAACAACAGGTTTTATTTGAAAGCGGAAATGAACTTGCGGCTTATGCGGCGAAGCAGATTAACTATCACGTAATGGGCTATTATCCCATTACGCCCTCTACGCAGATTGCGGAGCTTCTGGATTCAATGAAAGCGGATGGAGAGCATGATATTTCGCTGATTGCGGCGGAGGGGGAACACAGTGCAGCGGGAATTTGTTACGGCGCAGCGACGGGTGGTGGACGGGTGTTTAACGCCACCAGCGCCAACGGGCTTTTGTATGCCCTTGAGCAGCTCCCGGTACAGTCGGGAACCAGATTTCCCATGGTAATGAATGTGGCGTGCCGCACGGTTTCCGGTCCGCTATCCATCAAGGGGGACCACAGTGACATTATGTATACGCTGAATACCGGATGGCTGATTTTATTTGCGAATACACCGCAGGAGGTATATGATTTCAATCTCTGCGCATTAAAAATTGCGGAACGGGTAAAGCTTCCCGTTATTGTTGCTTTTGACGGATTTTTTACAAGCCATCAAAAGCGGAACTGTATGGTATTTAAGAGTGATGAAACCGTGAAAAATTTTATCGGGGAGTACCGGGCACCGTATTCCGCACTGGATTTGGAGCATCCGGTTTCCATCGGCTCCTATATGAATGAGCCGGATATTTTAAATAATAAATATCAGCTTCATCTGGCGATGGAGGAGGCGCATAAGGACATTTCGGAGGTGTTTGACACGTATCAGGAGATTTCGGGAAGACATTACCGTCAGGTGCAGGGATACCGGACGGAGGATGCCAAAATTTTATTGTATATCCTCGGTTCTGCTTATCATACGGCGAGGGTGGCGGTGGACAAACTGAGAAAACAGGGGAAAAGGGTCGGTGTATTTACGACAAAAGTACTCCGTCCTTATCCGGCAGAGGAGCTGGCGGATTTATGCAAAAATGCAGAAACCATTATTGTGGCAGACCGGCAGGACAGCTATGGCGCCGGCGGGGGTAATCTGTCGATAGAGCTTAAGGCAATGCTGCAGGAAAGGCAGAGAAATTGCAGGGTGATTACCAGAATTTATGGTCTTGGGGGAAAGGATTTTTATGAGGAGGATGCAAAAAATTTATTCCGGCTGGGTGATGAGGAACAGGTAAAAGCTTTTGATTATACAGGGATTTATCCGGGAAATCCGAATTTCCAGCCGCCGAAATATTTTGCGCCGATTACCGGACGGCAGGCGTCTCCGGGATGTACGACGGAAAAAGGAGGCAGAATCAATGAGGTTACCGCCATGCCAAAACGCCTTGCGCCCGGCCATGGCGCCTGTCCGGGATGCGGAATACCGGTAAATGTGAATCTGCTGTTAAAGGGAATAGAAGGAAATGTTGTCCTTTTGTTTCATACCGGCTGCGGCATGGTGGTTACCACGGCATATCCCAAGACGGCGTTTAAGGTGCCCTATGTGCATAATTTGTTCCAGAATGGTGCGGCAACGCTTTCCGGTCTTGTGGAAATGTTTCACCAGAGGCAGAAAAGAGGCGAATATCCGGAGGGGGAGATTACCTTTATTATGGTCAGCGGGGATGGTGGAATGGATATCGGTATGGGTTCTGCGCTGGGAACGGCGATTCGCAATGAGCGTCTGATTATTTTTGAGTATGACAATGGCGGGTATATGAATACCGGATACCAGTTGTCCTATTCCACGCCAAAGGGGGCGAAGAGCGCCACCTCCCATGTGGGGGAAAATCAGTATGGAAAGAGGTTTTTCCACAAGGATTCTCCGATGATAATGGCGGCGGCAAATCTGCCTTATGTGGCAACGGTGGCGGAATCCAATCCTGCGGATTTTATCCGGAAGGCGGCGAAAGCGAAGTCTTACGCAAATGAGCAGGGGACTGCTTATCTCAAGGCGCTGTCTGCCTGCCCGCTAAACTGGAATGATAAGCCCAATACCGAGCGGAGCGTCATTGCTGCTGCGGTGGACAGCTGCTATTTTCCGTTATTTGAAATAGAGAACGGAATAACGGCATTAAGCTATAATCCGGAAAAGATGAAAAAGAAGATTCCAGTGCTTGACTGGCTTGCCCTGATGGGAAGGACGAAGCATCTGGAGAAGGAGCGGTACAGGGATATTGTCGAAGAGATTCAGGCGGAGGTGGACAGGCGGTGGGAACGCTTAAAGGCACGGGCGGAAAATCCGCTGCTGTAGGCCGGGTAAAAGGACGGAAAGAAACCAGGAGAAAAAGTGTCCGGATAAGGCAAAAAATTTCTTTATTTGTCCGGGTTTCTGTGTTATCTTTGTATAGAGAGTAATGGATAAAATTTACTGACAGGAGAGAAAGATGCAGAGAGTACAAAAGATAATTGTTCGTATCGTTTATTGTTTAATCATTATATTTCTTGCCAATTTTCCTACGTTTTCCAAGATGGCGGCGCTGACCGGCTTATTGCCGGTTCTGCTTATCGTTTTTGTGATGTTGAACATCAGCCCCTCCTTTGCCGTCAGGAAATACCAGACAAGGCGGTTAAGGGTATGTGGAAACGGCTGTGAGCTGCTGATACTGTTTGCCGCCTCAACTACGGTCTGCGTGTGTTATTCTGTTGTGGGCTTTTTTGGCGGGTATGAGACAGGCTCGGTAGTGGACAATCCTAAATTATGGATAATTAATACGCTGATTACCGTGCTGGTGGAAAATATTGTTTTCTGGAACGGGATTATCCGTGTTTATCTGACATCGGAGCAGTTAGGGGTGCGCTGGCGCGTCATCGGCATTTTGTGCGGATGGATTCCTGTTTTGCATTTAATTGCGCTGGGCATTATCATTAAGACAGTCAGAAAAGAAGTGGTTGTTGAAAATGACAAAATTTTGTTAAACAAATCCCGGAAGGGCGAAAAAATCTGCCAGACAAAATATCCGATACTGATGGTTCACGGGGTATTTTTCCGGGATTACCGTTATCTGAATTACTGGGGAAGAATTCCTAAGGAATTGGAGGAAAACGGAGCGGTTATCTATTATGGTAACCAACAGTCCGCCGCTTCGGTGGAATCCTGTGGAGAGGAGCTGGCAAAACGCATCCGGGAGATTGTGGAGGAGACCGGTTGTGAAAAGGTGAACATTATTGCCCATTCCAAGGGAGGACTGGACAGCAGATATGCGTTGTCGGCATTGGGAGCAGGGAAATATGTGGCGTCGCTTACGACAATTAACACTCCCCATCGGGGCTGCGAATTTGCGGATTATCTTCTGGGAAAAATTCCCGAGGAGAAAAAGCAGGCTCTTGCAAAAACCTATAACACGGCGCTGAAAAAGGTGGGAGATAAAAATCCGGATTTTTTGGAGGCGGTATATGACTTGACGGCGGATGCCTGTAGAACAAGAAATGAGAAGATAGAGGATGTTTCCGGTGTTTATTATCAGAGTGCAGGCTCGATTCTGAATAAAGCTTCAGGGGGAAGATTCCCATTAAATTTTTCCTATCATCTGGTAAATCTGTTTGACGGTCCAAACGACGGTCTGGTAGGGGTGGATTCCTTTTCCTGGGGAGAACGTTTCCAATTACTTAAGGTAGAGGGCAAAAGAGGAATTTCTCACGGGGATATGATAGACTTGAACCGGGAAAATTTTGACGGATTCGATGTAAGGGAATTTTTTGTACAGTTGGTGGCAAGGTTAAAGCAGAGGGGATATTAAAGAAAAATAGGATATTGTACGAAAAAAAAGACAAAATTTAACGGTTTTTTGTTAAAAATCACTTGAGAATTTATTAAAAAAATATATAATGAAATTAAAACTGTATACAAAAAGAAAATGGAGGAGCAAAGTAATGTTTGGTTTTGGTCAGTTGATTGATATTTTGAAGAAGAATCCAAAGACAATCGTATTAACGGAGGGTAACGACCCGCGTATTCTGGAAGCTTCCTCAAGACTTTTAGCCAGTAATTTTTTACATCCGATTTTAATTGGGGACCCGGATGAGATTTATGAAGTGGCAGAGGAGAGCGGTTTTAATATCAGGGGCTCGGAAATTATCAATCCTGCGTCCTTTGCGGATATGGATAAAATGATAGAAGCGTTTTGTGAGGCGCGTAAGCATAAGGGGGTTACGCCGGAGCAGGCGAAGGAATATGTGCTGCAAAACAATTATTTCGGTACAATGCTGGTGAAGATGGGGTATGCGGATGCCCTGCTCGGCGGCGCTACCTATTCAACGGCGGATACGGTAAGACCGGCATTACAGCTAATTAAGACAAAGCCTGGAAACTCACTGGTTTCTTCCTGTTTCATTTTGGTAAGACCACTGGCAACGGGAGGAAATGAAGTACTGGCAATGGGGGATTGCGGAATCATTATCCGACCAAATGAAGATGAACTGGTGGAGATAGCCGAAGAGATAATCCGCTGCGCAAAGATTTTCGGCGTAGACCCGAAGGTGGCGTTTCTCAGTTATTCTACCGACGGCTCCGGACACGGCGAAGATGTCGATAAAATGCGCAATGCGGCGAGAAAAACCAAAGAGCGTAATCCGGATATTCCGATTGCCGGAGAGATGCAGTTCGATGCGGCGGTTTCCCCGTCCGTATCAAAGAAAAAATGTCCGGATTCAGAGGTTGGAGGACATGCCAATACGTTTATTTTCCCGGATATCAATTCCGGTAATATCGGATATAAGATTGCACAGCGAATGGGTAATTTTGAGGCCTATGGTCCGATTCTGTTAGGGCTCAATTCACCCATCAATGATTTGTCGCGGGGCTGTACCGCTACCGAGGTATACTCCATGGCAATTATTACGGCGGCGCTTTCATAGACAAAGAAATGATTAAAAAATAAAAGGGACGGCCACGGAGAAAAAAGTTTTCCGGTGGCTGTCCCTTTTGTTTGTATTATACCGGCTTTGTCATTTCCGGAATATGCTTTTTGATTGCTTCAAAGCTTTCTTTACTGATGACGTGCTCCATTTTGCATGCGTCTTCGGCGGCAATTTTTTCGTCTACACCCAGACTGACCAGCCAGGAGGTAAAAAGCTCATGACGTTCATAAATCATCTCTGCAACTTCCCTTCCTTCCTTCGTTAAGGAAATATAGCCTGACTCGGAAACGGTAATATGCTTTTTTTCCCGCAGGTTTTTCATTGCGACGCTTACACTGGATTTTCTATAGCCCAGCTCTGTTGCGATATCAACGGCACGTACCACCGGTAATGTTTTACTGAGAATGAGTATGGTTTCTAAATAGTTTTCAGCAGATTCGTTTGTAGCCATGATAGCCTCCCTGTATAAATATTTATAAGGATTGTATCATATTTTCCCAAAATTTCAAATAAATAAAATTTTTATTAAAAAGTTATTGACAACTAATGTAAGTTAGAATAAACTAACAAGTGAAGAAAGTATAAGTTTACCTTGAAGAGGAACCACATAATATGGAAGGAGATGATTGTATGCCGCTTACAATGGCTAAGGAAGGTGAAGCCAACATAATAAAAAAAGTTGGCGGTAAGGAGGAGACCAGAAAGTTTCTGGAGAATCTTGGCTTTGTGTCGGGAGGGACGGTTACTGTGATTTCCATGCTCGACGGAAACGTGATTGTAAACGTAAAGGATTCAAGAGTTGCAATCGGTAAGGATATGGCAAGCCATATTATGGTGTGAATGAATAATCAGCAAAGGAGATTGAGGATGAAAACGTTAAAGGAAATATCCTGCGGGGAAACCGTAACGGTGAAAAAGCTTACCGGCGACGGTCCGGTAAAGAGAAGAATTATGGATATGGGGATTACAAAGGGTGTTGAGATTTTTGTCAGAAAGGTTGCGCCCTTAGGCGACCCGGTAGAGGTGACGGTGCGGGGATACGAATTGTCTCTTCGCAAATCCGATGCGCAGATGATTGAGGTGGAATAGGATTATTTTTTTCTCTGCGTGTTAGTGATGGCTAACAAGCGATAGGGAGAACGAATTAGTCCGGCGGAAATCGGACTGATTTGGAGAAACAAAACTTAAGAAAACAGGTTGAGTGAATAAAAGGAGAATGAAAATGGCAATAAAAATAGCGTTAGCAGGTAATCCGAACTGTGGAAAAACCACATTGTTTAATGCGCTGACCGGTTCTAACCAATTTGTGGGTAACTGGCCGGGGGTTACCGTGGAAAAAAAGGAAGGAAAATTAAAGGGAAACAAGGATGTAACGATTATGGATTTGCCGGGTATCTACTCGCTGTCCCCGTATACGTTAGAGGAAGTGGTTGCCAGGAATTATCTGCTTGCAGAGAGACCGGATGCAATTATCAATATTGTGGACGGTACGAATATTGAGCGAAATCTTTATCTCTCCACCCAGATTATGGAGCTGGGGATTCCGGTTGTCATGGCGGTGAACATGATAGATATATTGGAAAAGAATGGGGAAAAGGTCTATACCGATAAGCTGGGGAAAAAATTAGGCTGTGAGGTTGTGGAAATTTCGGCACTCAAGGGTACGGGTATTGAGAAAGCGGCGCAAAAGGCGGTGGAGCTGGCGAAACGGAATCAGCTGGCAGAGCCTGTCTGTGCCTTTGACGAGAAGGTGGAGGAGGCTGTCCGGAGCGTAGAGGAAAGACTGGACGTACCGGTGGAGCAGAAACGGTTCTTTGCTGTTAAGCTGCTGGAAAAGGATGATAAGATTGGTGAGCAGCTGAACAGTGTACCGGATGTATCCGCCGAAATCAAGCGGCTGGAGGAAATTTTTGATGACGATACGGAAAGTATTATTACCAATGAGCGGTATGTCTATATCTCTTCCATTATCGGGGAATGTGTAAAGAAGAAAGCGGGGAAGAAGCTATCGGTTTCCGATAAGATTGACAAGATTGTAACGAATCGTTTTCTGGCGCTGCCAATCTTTGCGGCAGTGATGTTCCTCGTCTATTATGTCTCCGTGACTACGGTGGGTGACTGGGTAACGGGCTGGACAAACGATACGCTGTTCGGGGAATGGATTGTTCCCGGCGTGACCAGTGCGCTGGAATCCCTTAATTGTGCAGACTGGCTTACCAGCCTGATTGCCGACGGTATTGTGTCAGGGGTTGGCGCAGTGCTTGGGTTTGTTCCGCAGATGTTGATATTATTTATTTTTCTTGCTTTTTTGGAAGCCTGCGGATATATGGCGAGGGTTGCCTTTATTATGGACCGGATTTTCCGCAGATTCGGGCTTTCCGGAAAATCTTTTATTCCTATGCTGATTGGAAGCGGCTGTGGTGTGCCCGGTATTATGGCGTCCCGTACCATTGAAAATGACAGGGACAGGAAGATGACAATTATGACAACGACCTTTGTTCCCTGTGGAGCAAAGCTGCCGATTATTGCGTTGATTGCCGGTGCGTTTTTTGACAACTCCGGCTGGGTTTCATGGAGCTCTTACTTTGTCGGAATTGCAGCAATTATCTGTTCGGGAATAATCCTGAAAAAGACAAAGATGTTTGCCGGGGAGCCGGCACCGTTTGTTATGGAGCTGCCGGCTTACCATATGCCGACAGTAGGAAATGTACTGCGGAGCATGTGGGAGCGTGGATGGTCGTTTATTAAAAAAGCAGGTACGGTTATTCTGCTTTCCGCCATTGTTTTGTGGTTCCTGCAGGGCTTTGCATGGGACGGCGGACTGGTTATGCTGGAAGCGGAAGAGCTTGACCAGAGCTTCCTTGCCTCACTGGGAAATGTCATTGCGCCGATTTTTACTCCTCTCGGCTTCGGCGATTGGAAAATGGCGGTTGCTACAATAACCGGATTGATTGCGAAAGAAAACGTGGTTACTACCTTCGGTATTCTGTTTGGCTATGCAGAGGTTGCAGAGGACGGAGCGGAAATCTGGGGACAGCTTGCCATGGCGATTACACCGGTTGCAGCATACGCATTCCTTGTGTTTAATCTTCTTTGTGCCCCTTGTTTCGCAGCAATGGGTGCAATTAAGCGGGAGATGAACAACGCGAAATGGTTCTGGTTTGCCATTGGTTATCAGACCGCGCTGGCATACATTGTTGCGCTCTGCATTTTCCAGATTGGAACATTGATTGTGGAGGGAACATTCGGAGCAGGAACCGTTGTGGCATTTATCTTTGTTGTGCTGTTCCTCTATCTGCTGTTCCGTCCGTATAAGGAAAATAAAATATTGCAGGTAGACATGAAGAGGGCTGTCAGTGTAAAATAAGCAATGCAGAAATGAAATGCAGATAGAGAATGGAGGTATCGGAAATGGGAACAGTTTTGGTAAGTGCAATACTGGTGGGAATAGTGGCTTTGGCTGTCCGGAGCATGATTCGGGACAAAAAAAGCGGGAAATCACTGCAATGCGGCGGAGACTGTTCGGCGTGCAGGGGATGCCATTAAATTCGTCTTTATGGGGCTGTCGCGGGGCAGCCCCATTTTAAATCTAAAATATTTCTTAAGATGGTAGATGAATATTCCGATTTGTGGTAAAATAATAATGTTTTGATTAAATATCGGAACATAAATAGAATTCACATATGGAGTTAGGAGTATGAATAACAAATCTTTTTATTACAAAAGAGGGATTTTCTGTCTTTTTGGGGGTATCTTTTTATCTCTGGTATTATCACTGAATTATATACTGCCCAGATTGGGGAAAGAGGATTTGCATAGCGGTGCAGTCCGGGCGTTTTTGGCAAGGCTTTCTGTCTGGATGGACGGCTATGGACTGGCATGGTCCTTTTTGGCGGTTGGTATTGCGGCAGTACTGTATAAAACAAGGGAATATTATCTGAAGAAGCAGGATAAGGTGCAGCCTTTACTGGTTTTTATCAGCGTGTGCTTTGGCTTTGTCAATGTGGCGGGGCTTTGTATGTATCATACGGACAGGCTTCCCATGTCGGTCAGTGCACAGTGGACGGTAATTTGCAGCCTGGCGGCTCTTGGCTGGGGAGTTATATTTTATGTAATTGCTTACTGGGCTTTGGAATGGCTGGACGGACTGGGGAAGGCATCTGAAGAGAATATGCCGGGAGAAGATAAAGAGGCGGCGGACGGAGGAAAGGGACTGCTGGCGAAGCTTGACCGGCACATTTTTCTTACCGCATTTCTGGTGATTATGCTCTGCTGGCTTCCGTGGCTGATTGTTTATTATCCGGCAAGCATGGACAATGATGTGTTTGCCCAGTTGTGCTCCTTTTTAGGCTTTTGGGAAAAAAGCAATCACCACCCGTGGTTTGCCTCCTGCGTTATCGGTACATTCTATAAAATCGGACGCGCGTTGGGAAGCGAAAACCTCGGCATCTTTTTGTTTGTCCTTGTCCGTGATGTTCTGATGGCTTTGATTTATGCGAGATGCGTTAAGTTGTTGAAAAGAGCGGGATTAAAACCGGCAGTCTATACGGTGGCGCTGCTGTTTTACGCAGTTACTCCGGTATGGGGAGCATATGCGAAGCATGCGTTTAAGGATACCTTTTGCGCAGCGTTGTTCTGCCTGTATACGATAGCCGGAATTTTGCTGATTCAAAAGCTGAAAGAGGGAAAATGCAAAACCGGACATTTTCTGGAATACGGACTGTCCGCACTAATCGTATCCCTTTTCCGGAATAACTGCATTTACTGTATTGTGCCTGCGGCATTTCTGCTTTTCTTCTTTTTGTTAAAGAAAAAGGCGAAATGGTACCAGATTGTACTGATTCTTGCCTGCATCGGCATGTATTTCGGGTATAATACCTTTATCTTTAATGTTGGCGGCGTACAAAAGGGAAGCTCGGTGGAAGCGCTGGCAATCCCTCTTCAGCAGACGGCGAGGACGGTAAAGTATCATCGGAAAGAGATTACCGATGAAGAAAAACAGGTAATCAGAAAGGTGCTCAAATATAAAAAGCTTCCTAAGCTGTATGACCCGGTGATTTCCGACCCCATTAAAAATAATATTCAGCCCGGGGCGGCGGAATATGCAAAGGATTATCTGGCAGTGTGGGGGAAAATGTTTTTGAAATATCCGGTAACCTATCTGGAAGCTGCCTGTGCGCAGAGCTACGGATATTATGCCTTTACTCCTAAGCTGCCCTACGGCTCCGGGAACATGAACAGTGGAATGACAATTTTCCACTGGCTGTTTGGCGGAGGGGACGAGAATTTTTCTTTCCACTATAACGATAAATTGGAAAAGGTACGTCTTGCCATGGATAAATGGCCTTATGTGTGGGAAAAAATACCGGTGTTAAATTTGACGGATACGATAGCCTTTTATACATGGGCGATTGTTATTATGGGATATTATCTGCTTAGGAAAAAGCGGTTTGCCGACACCATTCCTATTGCCGCATTGTTGATTATGGTATTGACCTGCATGGCGTCGCCGGTAAACGACTGTTTCCGGTATTACGCTCCGGTGGCGGCATCCATGCCGGCATTGCTGATGCTTTTCGGAAAGATGGGGGAAACGGTTCCGGATAAGATTGAGGAGAAAGAAAATACGAATCAGGGAGAACAGTATGAGTAAAATAGTGATTTTAATTCCGTGTTACAATGAGGCAAAAACAATTTCAAAGGTAGTCAGGGACTACCGGGAGGCATTACCGGAGGCGGAGATATATGTGTACGACAATAATTCCACGGATGATACGGTGAAGCTTGCAAAAGAAGCCGGGGCAATTATCCGTTATGAGCGCCGGCAGGGAAAAGGAAATGTTATCCGCACAATGTTCAGGGAAATTCATGCCGACTGTTATCTGATGGTGGACGGCGATGACACTTATCCGGCGGAAAACGCAAGGGCACTATGTGATGCCGTGTTAAAGGACGGTGCGGACATGGCAATCGGCGACCGGCTTTCCAGCACGTATTTTACCGAGAATAAACGCCCCTTTCACAACAGCGGGAACGTATTGGTCCGTAAACTGGTCAATGGATTTTTCGGCGGCAGCATAACGGATATTATGACCGGCTACCGTGCGTTCAGCTACCGTTTCGTGAAGAGCTTCCCTGTGCTAAGCCAGGGATTTGAAATTGAGACGGAAATGTCCATTTTTGGTCTGGATAAAAATATGGCAATGAAGTCCGTGCCGGTGAATTACCGTGACCGTCCGGAGGGAAGCGTCAGTAAATTGAATACCTATTCCGACGGCGCAAAGGTGTTGATGACGATTCTCAAGCTGTTTAAAAATTATAAGCCGTTCCAGTTTTTTGGCTGGATATCTCTGATTTTGCTGATTCTGGCAACAATTTTGTTTGTTCCGGTATTTTCCGAGTATCTGGTGACCGGTCTGGTAAGGCGGTTCCCGACGTTGATTGTGTCCGGTTTCGTGGTGCTTGCGGCATTATTGTCCTTTACCTGTGGAATGGTACTGGATACGCTGGCGAAAAAGGAACGACAGAATTTTGAGATTCAGATGAATATTTTGGAATTGCTGAAAGATAATGTTGACTAATCATGAATATCGGGTATAATGAATAATAATTTTACTGATTCTAAGCAGAAGATGAGGAGGAACACATGTTTAGTATACTTAATTTTATTATCAGTTTGATTGTTGGAGCGCTGGCAGGGTGGATTGCCGGTCAGATTATGCATATGCAGGGCGGCTGGCTGAAGAATATGATTCTTGGGATTGTCGGAGGTGCGGTAGGCGGTGTTATTCTGGGGCTTATCGGTATATCCGGACATGGAATTATCGGGAATATTATTGTTTCCGTTATAGGTGCCTGCATCCTTATTGCAGTGGCAAGGGCAATATCCAAGTAGTAAACGGGGCAGGAAAGAAAATGGATCGTTATGCAAAAAATTTTTGCAGGCGGTTCTTTTTTTGCAAAATGTTCGGTTTTCCCCTTGACAGGAAAATTAGGCGTGGTATAATAAATTTAAATATATGAATAATTGTTCATATGACAATACATTAAATGAGAAAGAGAGGAATAAGGCGATGAAAAAAACGTATAAGATTGATGTTGACTGCGCAAACTGTGCAAATAAGATGGAGGATGCAGCAAAGAATACAGCAGGGGTAAAGGATGCAACAGTGAATTTTATGACTTTGAAGATGATTGTGGAGTTTGAGGAGGGGAAAGACCCGAAAACGGTTATGCAGGATGTATTGAAGAATTGCAAAAAAGTGGAGGATGACTGCGAAATCTTTTTGTAAAATGTTTTGGGGGATGAGATTGCCGGCAAACGGAAAAGAGGGTGAAGGAAGATGAATAAGAAACAGAAAAAAATGCTGCTCCGGATTATCGTGTCAGCCCTGCTTATCCTTATTCTGTCGTTTCTTCCGGCAGAGGGATATCTGAAGCTTGGACTGTTCATGATTCCGTATTTAATCATCGGGTATGATATTTTAAAAAAAGCGGTAAAGGGAATAGTAAACCGCCAGGTATTTGACGAGAATTTTCTGATGGCGGTAGCAACGGTAGGCGCTATTGTGCTCGGGGATTACCAGGAGGGTGTCGCCGTTATGCTGTTTTATCAGATTGGTGAGCTTTTCCAAAGCTATGCAGTGGGAAAGAGCCGGAGAAATATCAGCGAGCTGATGGACATCCGCCCGGATTATGCGAATGTGGAAAAGGACGGAAAGCTGGAGCAGGTTGACCCGGACGAGGTGGAAATCGGTACGATAATTGTGGTACAGCCGGGAGAAAAAATTCCCATTGACGGAATTATCCGGGAGGGGAATACGACATTAAATACCAGTGCCCTTACCGGAGAAAGTGTTCCCAGGGAAGCTTCGGCAGGGGATGAAGTCATCAGCGGCTGTATCAATATGACCGGTGTAGTGAAGGTGGAGACGACGAAGGAATTTGGGGAGTCTACCGTGTCAAAGATTTTGGATTTGGTGGAGAATGCAAGCTCAAAGAAGTCCCGTTCCGAGAATTTTATCTCCCGGTTTGCGAAGTACTATACACCGGCGGTATGCTATAGCGCACTGGCACTGGCAATTTTACCGCCGCTGACAAGGATGTTGTTTATGGGGCTTGACCCGGAATGGGGAGACTGGATTTACCGTGCATTGACTTTTTTGGTTATCAGTTGTCCCTGTGCGCTGGTTATCAGTATTCCGCTGAGCTTCTTTGCGGGCATCGGCGGCGCCAGCAGGGAGGGCGTGCTGGTAAAGGGTTCCAGTTACCTGGAAACGCTTGCCAGTACCCGATATGTGGTATTTGATAAAACGGGAACGATGACGCAGGGGGTATTTGAGGTTAACGGGATTCACCACAACGAGATAGAGGACAGCAGACTTCTGGAATATGCGGCGTTGGCGGAGAGCTTTTCCTCCCACCCCATCAGTAAAAGCTTGCGCAAAGCTTACGGAAAAGAGATTGATTCCAGCCGGGTTACCGAGGTAAAGGAAATCAGCGGTAATGGAGTGACGGCAAAAATTGACGGGATTTCTGTTGCAGCCGGTAATGTAAAGCTGATGAAGCAGCTGGGCATAGCATACCATGACTGCCATCAGGTAGGGACGGTGGTGCATATGGCGGTGGACGGCGAATATGCCGGGCATATTCTGATTTCCGACATGTTAAAGCCCCATGCAAAGGATGCGATTCGGGAATTGAAGGCGGCAGGAGTGGAAAAAACGGTTATGCTGACTGGAGATGCAAAAAATGTGGCGGAGCATGTAGCGGCAGAGCTTGGAATTTCGGAGGTTTACAGTGAACTGCTTCCGGCGGATAAGGTGACCAGGGTAGAAGAGCTGCTTGCGGCGAAAGAAGAAAAGGGAAAGCTTGCTTTTGTCGGGGATGGTATCAATGATGCTCCGGTACTGTCCCGGGCAGATATCGGGATTGCCATGGGGGCATTAGGCTCGGATGCCGCCATTGAAGCGGCGGATATTGTGTTGATGGATGATGACCCGTTAAAGATAGCCAAAGCAATCCGTATATCCAGAAAATGTATCCGTATTGTTTATGAAAATATTTATTTGGCCATTGGGATTAAGCTGCTTTGCCTGCTGCTGGGGGCTATAGGCATAGCGAATATGTGGCTGGCTATTTTTGCCGATGTAGGCGTTATGGTATTGGCGGTGTTGAATGCCATCCGGGCGCTGATGGTAAAGAAGCTGTAAGCAAGGAAAAAAGAATAGGAAAAGAGAAAAAAGACGCAATAGATGATAGGCATGAACGGTTTAAGCCGGACAGTCCGCTGTCATCCATTGCGTCTTTTTCTATGGGAAAATATTTGATGAAAAACATAGTAGAGATAATAAAGATAAGGAGAATGATAATGAGAAAATTTTTTTGTCAGATATTGCAGAAAATTATTGAATATATTGACAGAGGTAAGAAAAAGCAATATGATAAATGAAAGGTTGAAACTTATAATATACTTGCGGGAAAATATGATTACGGAGGGCGGGAGAAATGAAATATGTGAGAAAAACAGTTTTCTTTATCTTTTTTATTTTAATTTCCATTCATTCTGTCAGCATGGCGGAGGAGACAGAAGAAAATGGAGATAACTATTGTACGGTAGAAGACTTTTGTAATCATCAGGTGAAAGCGTATATCCGATACCGGACATTTTCCAGTGAAGCGAAGGGCTCGCTGAGTGATTTTCTGTATGATTCCTATTGGATATACTATGATACCAACCAAAGAACGGCTACCGGAAAGATACTGGTATTCGGGCAGGAGGGGGATGCCATTTCTTCACTGTTGAAAGACGGAGAAACGCAGTTCCTTGCAGAGGGGTATTACGGGAGAAACAGACCCTCCGGGCTGACCTTTACTTATATGGATGTGGAGGATATGGCGGTAGACGCCTTTGCGGATTATGATATTGTTATTCTGGAGAAAACGGTCAGGGACGCCATTCTTTCTAATGATAATTTTCTGGCAATGGAAAGCCTGGTTAAAGAGGGGCAATATTTTCTTTTTGACAGGGACATGCTTTTTCCGTACCATTCTAATGATGAAAATGCATATGCTTTTTCCTATAATCCGGATACGGAAGAATTGCTGGTGGGAGGAGATTATAACTGGAGCGGGGTTCTGTATAATTTCAACAGGGAAGAGGTCAGCATTGCAAAGGAGGAGATTTCTTCCGTAAAAATACTGCCTACATTTTCCCAGGATACGATTAGCAGAGAAAGATTTAAGGACTTTACCAATCTGCAGGCGATACAATTTCCGGAAAATATTACGACGATAGGAGCGAATGCCTTTGAAAATTGCGGGCTGACGGATTTTGATTTTACCGGGATTTCCGGTATTGGTTTTGGGGCGTTTAAAAACTGCCAGTTTCAAGATTTGACGCTTGGTGGGGAATTGGAGGAAATTGCTACAGAGGCATTTTCCGGTGCAGTTTCGGGAAGTGTGGTTTTGCCTGCTAAGCTTCGTTTGGTGGGGGCGAAAGCTTTCTATGACTGCAAAATTACAGAGCTGAAGCTGAATGAGGAGCTGACCGAGATTAAGGAGGAAGCGTTTTACCATAATCCCATTACAGCGCTGGAATTTGGTGCAAAGCTTACAGATATCGGAAGCCTTGCTTTTGCCGGAACAAATATTACGGATATCATTATACCCGATAATGTGAAAACGGTGGGGGAGAAAGCTTTTGCGGGGGCAAAGCTTAAGACGGTTACAATTTACTCGGAGGGAACCCTGCTGGGGGATTTAGCTTTTTCGGATAATACGACCTTAACCAAGCTGTTTATTCATATTGGAGATACGGGAATTACCATTGGAAAGGACTGTTTCCGGAGTACATCGGGGGGCGCATCCTTTCAGTTGGTTTATGGTAAGGGACAGCCGGCAAAGACCCAGTTGTTTGATTTGTTTGAAAATAGTGCATGTGAGGTAAGCATGCACAGTCTGATTACGCTCACCAGTGTGAGTGACAGGACCATAACCTATATCGGGGAGCAGGAGGACAGCTATCTGCTGACCTTTGACCCCGGAGAGGGAAGCATGGAGGAAACGGAACAGCAGGTAGTGGTTAACAATGGAGAAGTGTATCAGGAACTGCCGATTCCCAAACGGGGCGGTTATGTATTTGCCGGCTGGTTTACCGACAAAGGAATAGAGATAAAAAGCGGAGACATTATTGAACTTGTAAAGGATATGGTACTGACTGCCAAATGGAGCAAGCTGGGGGATGCCGGTGTACATACGGTGACGTTTTGGGATACTAAGAATAATGCTTTTTATATGCAAAAGGAAGTGAAAAATGGGGATACGTGGGATAAGTATCTGGAAAAGGGTAAGTCAATAACACATAAAACGTATAAGTTGATTTTTCAAGGCTGGGCTTTTGATGATGGAAAGATAATTAAGGGAACGGATACGGTTTCCCTTGATAAAGATATTACGGTATATGCAGAATATAAAAAGACAGGCAAAGCAAAGACATATACGGTCTTTTTTCCGGAGTATAATAAAAAAATAAAAATACAGGTTGGGGATATGTTTGCGGATTATGATATTCCGGAGCCGTTAAGGAAGGGAGATGTGTTTTTGGGCTGGGCATTGAATACGCCTGTGGCGGATAAAAGCGAAATCGTGTATACTTCGCTAAAACATGTCCGTTTTCTGGATACGGAAAAAAGAACCCTGTTTGCTGTCTGGAGGTCGGTAGTCAAAAATCATAATCTGACAACAAAAGAAACCCTGTCTATGAATCCGCTGTATTATCTCGGAAAAAATAATATGGGAAAGATTGTAAACATGGACGACGGGAAAGAATATGCGTTGAACGTCATAAAGTATACCAGGCAGGATGAAGAGAACGCAGACTGGCTGCTAAAGGAAATCTGTTCCTGCTCTACAAAGAATGGAATGGTAATGGTTCTGCCGAAGGATTATGGGATAAAGACTGGAAATTATAAGCAATACGGAATAATAAAGACCGGCTGGGATTTGGAGACATATATTGCGGCGTTATCCTTAATGGACTGTAAGTATTTTCACTATCTCCGGATGATACAGACGCCGTATTTTCAAGAAGAGTCTCAGTTTGATGCGGAAAAAGGCTGGGAGGATGACCTAGGTTATATGCTTTGTGTTTCAGATTTTGAGACACGGCAGCATGACGCTGGTTTTGCCTATACCGTCAAGCAAAAGACTTTTTTGCGGTATTACCGGATATGCAAACGTGTAGATGATGAAATTACCCGAATCTGCCGGGAGAATTTCGACCAGAACACGACAGTAACGGATGCCATGAAAAGAATAAATGAAATTACGCTGGCGGACTATGCATATGATAACAAATATCAGATATATGATTTGAACTGGTTTTTAAAGATGACCAGCAGGGAAAGGAATGTGGATAAACAGGTTGACCACCATGGGGTATGCGCCTCTTACTCCAAGTTTGCCTTTGCCATTATGGCAAAATGCGGATACGAGGCAATGCCCTGTGCGGATGACGGCGGGGGGCATAGCTTTAATCAGATTATTGTAGATGGCAAGCCATACTATTGCGATTATACGTGGGCGGACGGATGGGCACCTGCCAGATACATGTTTTTGGATTTGAATGCGATGAATTCTGTCATCAGCCATCATAATCCGATACCGGATAAGTACGGTTGGAGAACCAGCGTATCCCGAAAGAAATCCGACAGGCAGTTAAAGGCAGTAACGATAAAAAAGGCGGAGAATGTGAAGGGATGCCGGGCGGTAGTAAAATATGGAAAAAATACACAGGCAAAGGGATATGTCATCCAGTACAGTACAAACCGGAAATTTAAAAAAGCAAAAGCAGTAAGCACGAAGAAAAATACAACTACCTTAAAGAATCTGAAAAAGGGAAAAACGTATTATGTTCGTGTGCGCCCGTATAAAACCATAGCCTTAAACTGCATAATCAGTGATACCGGAAAAGAGAATGACTGGGTGCTAGAGACGGTGAAGAAAAGCTATCGCAGTTATGGAAAATGGTCAAAAGTAAGTAAGGTAAAGATTAAGAAATAGGAGGATTGCCATGAAGGGAAAACAAATCATCTACTGCCTGTTTTGCGGACTGCTGTGCCTGTCCTGCCTTGCCGGGATTCCCGCCAGAGCGCAGACAGTAGAGGAAAACGGCGGAGAAGTTACCGAAGAGACGGAAAATTCCGGTGAAGATAACGGAGAAAAGACCACGGAAGAAGGAAAGGACAATCCAGATGAGGGAGAGGGCACAGAGGATGAGGAGGACATGATTACAATTACCGTATATGAAGGAACATTTCTTGTCATCACCAAAACCATGAAGATAAAAAAAGGAAGCAGCATCAAGCTGTGGGTTCCGGTGCTGGATAAGGAGACAGAGGGGAAAAATATGGTATTTGTTTCCTGGAGCACTGACCCGGAGGGAGATGAGGTTATCACTGACGATACGGTTTTTTATGAGGATACTTCCATATATGCGAACTGGGCTTATGAAGAACCGCCGTTACCGCCGGCACCCCAGCATCCGGACCCGCTGCCGTCCCTGCCGACCCCGAAGCCGTATCCGCAGGAGCTTAAGGACTGTGAAAGTATGCAGAAAGAGAGAATGCGGCTGTGGGAGATAAAGAGGGGAAAGGGGACAGCGGTAAAGCTGACGGTACTCATCGGTTATAAGGTGAAAATCTATCAGATACAATATGCCGACAACCGTGCATTAAAAAAAGCACGGACAAAGACGATAAAGACAAAGCGGGAAGATTATAAGCGAGTACTGACAATAAAGAAACTGAAGCCGGGAAAGACCTATTATTTCAGAGTGAGGGGAGTGAAAAAATATAAGGGGAAAACATATCGGAGCAAGTGGTCCGGGGTGAAGAAGGTAAAGCTTAAGAAATAAAGGTTTGATTGGAAAAACCGGAATAATTTTAAAGAAATGGGATAAGATAACAGGGGTGAAAGCAGGAGAAATTTCACTCCTGTTTTCTTTTTGCAGATACCTGAAAGGTTTTATGGGAAAGGAGATTTTATTTGATGAATGGTTTAGTGATTGAAAAAGTGGTGGGAAGAGAAATTATGGATTCCAGAGGGAATCCCACGGTTGAGGCGGAGGTAACCCTGCTGGACGGAACCGTGGCAAGGGGGACGGCGCCCAGCGGTGCATCTACCGGAGAGTTTGAAGCGCTGGAACTGAGAGACGGAGATAAGGCAAGATATCTGGGAAAGGGAGTGACAAAGGCAGTAAACCATATCAATAAAACGATTAATGATGTGGTTTCCGGCATGGATGCATCCAAACTCTATGCCGTTGACCAGGCAATGATTAAAGCAGACGGAACAAAGGATAAGTCCAAGCTTGGGGCAAACGCAATCCTTGCCGTGTCAATTGCAGTGGCAAGGGCGGCGGCAGAGTCGCTGAATATTCCGCTTTACCGTTTTTTGGGCGGCGTTTCCGGAAATCGTCTTCCGGTTCCGATGATGAATATTTTGAACGGCGGGGCGCATGCCGCTAATACAGTGGATGTACAGGAGTTTATGATTATGCCGGTAGGGGCGGAGAGTTTTAAGGAGGGACTGCGCTGGTGTGCCGAGGTGTTTCATGCGCTGGCAGGATTATTAAAGGAAAAGGGATTGGCGACCTCTGTGGGCGACGAAGGCGGATTTGCTCCGGATTTAGCCAGCGATGAAGAAGCGATTCAATATATTTTGGAGGCGGTAAAGCGTGCCGGATATGAACCGAGGAAGGATTTTATGATTGCAATGGATGCGGCGTCCTCGGAATGGAAAGGCAAAAAGAAGGGAGAATATATACTCCCCAAGGCGGGAACCGCATTTACTTCGGATGAACTAATCGGGCACTGGAAAGCGCTGGTAGATAAATATCCGATTGTTTCCATTGAGGATGCACTGGATGAGGAGGACTGGGAAGGCTGGGAGCGTCTGACAAAGGAGCTGGGCGACAGGGTACAGTTAGTGGGAGACGATTTGTTTGTCACCAATACAGAGAGATTAAAAAAGGGAATTACACAAAAATGCGGTAATTCCATTCTGATTAAACTGAATCAGATTGGCTCGGTGTCGGAGACATTGGAAGCGATAAAGATGGCGCATAAGGCAGGATACACGGCAATTTCTTCCCATCGTTCGGGGGAAACGGAAGATACGACGATAGCGGATTTGGCGGTTGCGTTAAATACCTGTCAGATTAAGACCGGTGCGCCCAGCAGAACGGAGCGGGTTGCCAAATACAATCAGCTTCTCCGCATTGAAGAGGAGCTGGGAGAAGCCGCCGTTTATCCGGGAATGCAGGCGTTTAATTTGAACTAAACAGCGTGTCTTGTGTATGCTTTCATTTGGTGGTATACTGGGTGGCATAAGGCTTTTGGGAGGAAAACGATGAGTACAGAAGAGATATTTGCGCGCAGGAGCATTAGAAAATATAGAAATGACGGGGTGTCTCCGGAAACGGTGAACCGGATATTGGAGGCGGGGCGGGCAGCGCCGTCGGGGAAAAATAGACAGCCGTGGAGGTTTCTTGTTTATGGCGGCAGGGAAAAGGAAGAACTGCTGGCGGCGATGAAAGCCGGAATTGAACGGGAACAGAAAGGGGAGGTGCTGCTTAAGGAGTCCAGGGCAGGGCTTTTGGATGCGTTAAATACGCTCCGGATTATGGAGACAGCTCCGTTAATCATTATGGTGGAAAATCCTTGCGGGAAAAGTCCGTTCTGCACACTTACCGCAGACGAGCGCTTTACTGAGCTGACGGACACCCTTTCTATCGGAGCAGCGATAGAGAATATGCTGCTTAAGGCGCAGGAGCTTGGGGTGGGAACCTTGTGGATTGCCAATACCTGTTATGCCTATCCGGAGCTTACCCATTATATGGGGACGGAGGGGCAGCTTGTGGGCGGAGTGGCATTAGGCTATGCCGACGAGTCGCCGGAGGCAAGACCGAGAAAAGAGCTTGAGCATATTGTGGAATACCACTGGTAAAGGGACTTGGCAGATGCTATAGGGATAAATAATCTGGCGATATCCGGAAACACTAATAAAAACAGATGTGTGGTGATTGAGGATGTTGGCAGAGGAAATAAGAAAATGGAGAACGGCCGGTGAGGAAACAAGAATGGCGCTTTTACTGGCGATTCATTGTTCTCCGGTGTTAAAGGGGATTAAAGCCGCTAATATGCTGACGGTGGCGGAAGCAGACTGTCCGGGAATGAAAAGCCTGCTTGAACATACAGGCATATCCAGCCGCTTTTTCCGGATGAAGGAAGACAAGGGGATTTTATATCTCTACCGGGAAAAGGAGCTTAAACGGTATTTAGGTAATGGGGAGAACCGGTTGTTTTTAAGCGGATTCGGATACCGGCAGGATGACTTTCCGGCGATGCTTGCTCATCTGGAGAACCGGATGTTTTCCTATTATGCCGGGAGGACGGAATTTCCCCATGAAATCGGTATATTTCTAGAATATCCGTTAGTGGATGTAAAGGGTTTTGTGGAGAACGCCGGAAAAAATTTTATTTTATCCGGATACTGGAAGGTATATGGCGACGGGAAAAGGACGGCGGAAAAGTTCAAACGATATGACGAAGAGAGGGAACGTACAGTGGCGGAGGTTATTTCCGGCAGAAGAATAGACGAGATATACATTAGAGAAACGGAGCGATAATGATGAAATATGAACTGGTGATATTTGATATGGACGGAACGATTCTGGATACGCTGGAGGATTTGGCGGATGCAATGAATACGGTATTAAGAAAATTCGGTTATCCGGAGCATTCCGTTGAGGAAATCCGACGGTTTGTGGGAAACGGAATCCGGAAGCTGGTAGAGCGGGCAGTTCCTGAGGGAATATCCGTTGATACGCTGGAGGAAATGTATGGAAAATTTATGGAATATTATCAGGAGCATTGCGCAGACAAGACAAAGGCTTACGACGGGATACCAGAGCTGTTAAACACCCTCCGGAAAGCGGGATGTAAAACGGCGGTAGTGTCCAATAAGGCGGATGCCGCAGTAAAAGAGCTGTGCAGGCAGTATTTTGACGGATGCTTTGATTTTGCAGTGGGGGAGCGGAGCGGGATTTTAAAAAAGCCTGCGCCGGATTCGGTAAATGAAGTGTTAAGACAGTTGGATGTGGAAGCGGGGAAGGCGGTTTACATCGGAGATTCCGAGGTGGATATTGCCACGGCGGAAAATGCCGGCATAGACAGCATTATCGTGAGCTGGGGCTTTCGAGAGAAAGAGTTTCTGCTAAAGCAGGGGGCAAAAATCATTATTGACTATCCAAAGGAGGCGGCTGATATTGTTCTTGCAGAAATCAGGAAAATACATACAGGAAAATAAATATCACGGCTAACCCCAGCAGCAGATGAAAGGGCTGTTTAAGAATAATACTGACAATCCATGAAATAAACAGCAGTCCAATCACAACAAGCATGGTTATTCTGAACAGAATAAGCAGTTTGCTGCTTTGGGTTATCAGAGCAATAAAATATATAGTTAACATAATGAAAGCCATCACGATAATGAAAAACAATAAAAATTTCATCCGTACACCTCTTTTACAGGCAGATATTGACAGGATAAAGCACATGATTTACCTGCTGCTTATAGTATAACATAAAGTTTCTGTTCTTACTAGAACATATTTTCGTTTTTTTACATTTCTGAAATGAAAAAGAATGTCAGTAAGAAAAGAGGAAGTTACGGACTTAAGAGAGTACTTAGGAGGAATGTTTTATGGAAAACGGAGAAAGTAAAGGAATGTATCTGCTGAAAAAGGGAAAGAAGGGTCTGGCCAGTATTGTATTCAGCCGTCTTGGTCTGATTCTGGTGCTGTTTCTTTTACAAATCTTTTTTCTGTTAGGCATTTTTTTCCGGTTCAGCGAGTTTTTGCCCCATATTGTCGGTGGAACAGTTGCCTTTATCATTATTATGGTAATTTATCTGTTTAACTGTGATTATGACGCTGATGTCAAGCTTACCTGGCTGATGGTAATTACGCTGTTTCCCGTATTCGGCACGATATTCTTACTCTATACCAAAACAGATGTCGGGCATCGAACCATTAAGGAGAGGCTTCAGCAGGTAATTGCGGAGACAAAAGAAAGTATTCCGCAGTCGCAGGAGGTTTTGCAGGAACTGAAAAGGGAAAATCCGGAAAGTGCGGCGCTGGTTCACTATATAGGCAGAACCGGCTGCTATCCGGTTTACCGGAATACTGAGGTAACTTATTTTCCTCTGGGGGAGGATAAGTTTGAAGCCTTGCTGGCGGAATTGGAGCAGGCAAAGCAGTTTATTTTTCTGGAATATTTTATTGTGGCAGAAGGAGCAATGTGGGGGAGAATACTGGAGATACTGGCAAGAAAAGCAGCAGAGGGCGTAGAGGTCAGGATACTTTATGACGGCACCTGCGAATTTTCCACGCTGCCCCATGATTATCCGAAAAGGCTGGGAAAGCTGGGTATACAGTGTAAAATGTTTGCTCCGCTGACACCCTTTGTATCGACGCATTATAATTACCGGGACCACCGTAAAATTCTGGTTATTGACGGGCATACGGCATTTAACGGCGGCGTGAACCTGGCAGACGAGTACATTAACCGGATAGAGAAGCACGGGCATTGGAAGGATACTGCGGTTATGCTGAAAGGGGAAGCGGCTGTCAGCTTCACGCTAATGTTTTTGCAGATGTGGAACCTTGACGAAAAAACGCCGGAATTTGAAAAATATCTGTGTTGTCCGAATGTTGGTGAACGGAAAGCGGCAGGATATGTGTTCCCCTTTGGGGATTGTCCGCTGGACAATGACAAGGTGGGAGAGCGGGTATATATGGATATACTGAATCAGGCGAACCGGTATGTGCATATCATGACGCCGTATCTGATTCTGGACGGGGAAATGCAGGCGGCAATCCGGTTTGCCGCAGAGCGGGGGGTTGACGTAAAAATTATCCTGCCGGGGGTTCCGGATAAGAAAATCCCGTATGCCCTGGCAAAAACACACTATGGAGCGCTGTTGAAATCGGGAGTAAAAATATATGAGTACACGCCGGGATTTGTTCACGCAAAGGTATTTGTGAGCGATGCGGTTAAGGCGGTGGTGGGCACCATTAATCTGGATTACCGCAGCCTTTACCATCATTTTGAATGTGCGACGTATATGTACCATACGGAGTGTATTCCGGCGATTGAAGAGGATTTTCAACAGACGCTGGCAAAATGTAAGGAAGTAACCGGCGAGACAGTGATAAAAGAGAATAAGCGGCTGGTGCTGCTGGGCTATCTGGCAAAGGTACTGGCGCCGCTGCTGTAGCCGGCTAAGGCGGACACTGACGCAGACAGGCGATGACAGGAGAAAAAAGATGAATTATGGTAAACTGGAGAAAAATATTACAGAGATGATAGAAGAACAGCAGCTGAAGCTGGGGTTTTTAAAAGAGACGGTAAGATTGTATTATCCGCTGTCCTCGTTAAACCGGTTTTTGGAGACGGAGGGCGGAATAGAGGAAATGAAAAAATGCTTACAGGAGTTCGGAAGAGTTGTAAGGGCACGTTTTGGAGAGATTATGGTTTCCAACGAGGGAGAACGGTTCTGTATAGCGGTACCGCCGCAGGGAGCGGAATATATCCACCGCCATCTGGATAAAAACGGATTTCTGGCGGAGCTTATCCGGACGGTGGAACGGTATGGATGTACCGTTGACGAGGTTCTGGCACTATTTTACCGGTATTCGGATGACGTCCATGTGGAACAGGGAAAAAATGAGGAATTTGATTATCTGGTTTACTTTGAGAACGGCATTCCCGACGGCTTCCGCTACTGCGTTAAAGCGGAGGGAGGGCATGTGATTTACCACCGCTATACTCCCGAAGACTATGAAGAGTTCGGATTTTAAGAACCGGTTAGGTTTTCGCAAAATTCATGCTTGCATTCCCGGGTGAGGACTGATATAATAGAACATATATTCGAGAACTGATGTTCTGAACTGGGAAGGGAGAAAGCGATGACCGTTATAGAAGATTTGTCTTTGGAGGAGAAACTTACGATTTTATCTGATGCGGCGAAGTATGATGTCGCCTGTACCTCCAGCGGGGTTGACCGTAAGGGGAAGCCCGGCGGGATGGGGAATACGGCAGCCTGCGGTATCTGCCACAGCTTTGCGGCAGATGGCAGATGCATTTCCCTGTTAAAGATTTTGTATACCAATGCGTGTATTTATGACTGTGCATATTGTATTAACAGAAGCTCCAATGATACGCTTAGAACTGCTTTTACACCGGAAGAGGTGTGTGAATTGACGATGCAGTTTTATCGGCGTAATTATATTGAGGGGCTTTTTTTAAGTTCCGGTATCCGTAAGAATCCGACGCAGACCATGGAGGAGATTTATGTTGCCCTGCGCCTGCTGCGGGAAGTGCATCATTTTAACGGGTACATCCACGTCAAGGCAATACCGGGAGCAGACCCGCAGATTATTGGAATGGTGGGATTTCTGGCGGACAGAATGAGTACGAATCTGGAGCTGCCTACTGCGGCAGGGCTGAAAGAGCTGGCGCCGAATAAAACCAGGAAGATGATTTTATCGCCCCTGCGGCAGATACAGCAGGGAATTGGGGAAGGACAAAGAGGCGGAATCCTGAAAATCGGTGTAGAGAAGCGCAGTGACAGGAGAATTGGAAAAAAGACACTGGACGGGAGAATTGGGGAAAAGACGCCGGGCGGAGGAAATGAGAAAAAGATGCCGGTAAAGGAGGGGCTTCCGGTAAAGGGAGAAGCAGGCTCAGTGGATGAATTGAGACGGGACGGCTGGGGGCTTGGTGAAGTGAAATCCGGAGAGGATAAGAAGGATATGCTGCTGTATGCGGACAGCGCACCGGAGCTTGCCGAAGTCCGGAATGAGAGCTCTGTTCTGTTACCCGCTACAGCCGGGAAGAATTTTGTTCCTGCCGGGCAGAGCACCCAGATGATTGTAGGGGCAACACCGGAAAGCGATTATCAGGTACTTACCGTGGCGGAAGCGCTGTATAAGCAGTTTGATTTGAAGAGAGTGTTTTATTCAGCCTATGTGGCGCTCAATGCGGACAGCAGGCTTCCGGCTTTAGAAACCAAACCGCCGCTTCTGCGGGAGCACCGGCTGTATCAGGCAGACTGGCTGCTGCGGTTTTACGGTTTTGAGGCGGGGGAATTACTGACGGAGGAACGCCCCGATTTTAATGTGTATCTGGACCCGAAGTGCGAATGGGCACTGCGGCATCTGGAATATTTTCCGGTAGAAATCAACCGGGCACCTTATCAGATGCTTTTGCGTATTCCCGGAGTAGGTGTGAAATCGGCAAGGCGCATTGTGATGGCAAGAAAGAATACCCGGCTGGATTTTGACAATCTGAAACGGATTGGCGTGGTGTTAAAACGGGCGCATTATTTTATTACCTGTAACGGGAGAATGATGTATCCGGTAAAGGTAGATGAGGATTACATTACAAGGAGAATTTTGGAAATGGACAGGAAGAAAAACTGGGAATTGGACTATAACGTTACCTTCCGGCAGCTGTCGCTGTTTGACGACAGAAAAGAAGTGTCGGTTTAACCAAAGGAGAAGAAAAATATGGAGAATCGGATGATATATTTATGCGAGGATACGCCCGACGGGGTGTTCAGTGCAGTATATGATGCGTGGGCGGCGCATATACCCGAGGAGAGGCTTTCCCTGCAGGCAGAGCGGAATCATGCCATGCAGCTGTTTGCGGATTATGTGTATGTTCAGACGGATTTGGAAAAGGCGGTTAAGGTAGCCCGTTCCGTGCGCAGTAAGCTTGGAGGGGAAGCCTATGAGATGATGTATAAAGCGTCCCTGTCTTATGAAGAGGATAAGATGGATACGATTTACCGTTTTTTGAAGCTGGGGTTCCGCTTTGGAAGCCCGGTGGTGAAAATGCACGGTGAGGACGTGGTATGCAGAATGTTTGAGCTCAGGAGAAATGTGTGGAATGAAGCGCATTCTTTCAGAGAGTTTGTGCGGTTCCGCGAATCGGAGGAAGGGGTGCTGATTTCGCGGATTCGTCCGAAAAATCAAGTGCTTCCCCTGCTGGCAGAGCATTTTACCGACCGGTTTCCGGAAGAGAATTTTGTTATTCTGGATGAAGAACACGGTATGGGATTGTTTCATGAAAAGGGGGGAATGTGGTATCTGGCGCCGCTTCTGCGGGAGGCGCTTGACCGGATATGGCAGCATGCCAATTCTATGGAATATGAAAAATTGTGGAAAACCTTTTTTCGGACGATTGCCGTTGAAGAGAGAACGAATTACCGGTGTCAGCGGAATATGTGTGCGCTGCGGTACCGTGATTATATGATAGAGTTTCATTGAGATAAGAATATGGTTTACCGGAAAAGGCAGTGCCACAGGGGAAAACGGTGTGTTGTGATTTTGTATATTTTGATTGTGCAAAAACACAACACACCTCTGGAAATTTACAAATAAAGGGGATTTTTATCGGGAAACAGGAGGGAAAATAAGGGGAATATGGTTATTGTGCATAATACGTGATGTACATTTTGTATAAAGATTAGGGAAAAGCACTGTAAATTGTTGAATATTACCAAATAATATAGTATACTATGTACATGAGTTGTTGACGGCTTTAACAGGAAAGAAGGGGTTATATGGGGTTATTTGGGAAAAAAGTGGAGAAGAACTATATTGTATTTGACCCGTATACGGGAGAAGCCGTAGCGGCATGTACAACAAAGGAGATTAAGCAGATTGTACAGGTACAGCCGAAGGCGAAGTTCTTGGAGTGCACCTCCTATGAATATTTCAAATATAAAGAACATAATGTTTTACCGGACGATGCGGCTAAACGGCCGAAGCTGGACGTAAAGGATGTCAAATAATGCGGAAAATGTGTGTATTTAGATACTCTTCTTAGCAGGTGGCGCTTATGGAAATCGAATAGGCGTTGCCTGTTTTTATTTTGGTTTCCGGATTTTTCTGCCAGGGATTTCGAAAATATGCGTTTTTCAAAAAACAGGAGTTTCAGAAAAAGAATAAGTGTGATAGAATGAAACAGATAATAGGAAAACGAAACGGGAAAAGGATTGGGAATAGATGAAAAGATTGGCAGTGGGTCTCCTTGCCCATGTGGATGCGGGGAAAACGACATTATCGGAAAGTCTGTTATATAAAAGCGGGACAATCAGGCATTTAGGAAGAGTGGATAATCGGGACGCCTTTCTGGATACGGATGAACAGGAGCGTGCGAGGGGAATTACGATATTTTCCAAGCAGGCGGTAATGGAATATGGGGATGCGGTAATTACGCTGCTGGATACCCCGGGACATGTGGATTTTTCTGCGGAGATGGAGCGGACTTTGTGGGTAATGGATTATGCGATATTGGTGATTAGCGGTGCGGACGGTATACAGGGGCATACGCTGACGCTTTGGAGACTGTTGGAGCGGTATCGGATTCCGGTTTTTTTCTTTATCAACAAAATGGACCAGCCCGGTACGGAAAAAGAAAAGCTGTTAAGGGATATACAAAAGGAATTTGGCAGAGGATGCATTGATTTTGGTAATGCGGATAAAGCGGATTTTGACGAACAGCTGGCAGTGTGCGACGACAATCTGACCGAACGCTATCTGGAGGGGCAGGATATCCGTGAAGAAGATATCCGGAAGCTGATTGCGGGGAGGAAGGTATTTCCGTGCTATTTTGGCTCAGCCCTGAAATTAGAGGGAATTGATGAGTTTATGCAGGGAATAATTAAATATATGGCGGAAAAAGAGGAGAGGACAGAATTTGGTGCCAGGGTATTTAAAATTACGAGAGATTCCCAGGGAAACCGGCTGACCCATATGAAGATAACCGGTGGAAAGTTAACGGTAAAGGACAGTTTGCCGGAATGTGAAGAAAAGGTTAACCAGATTCGCATCTATTCCGGAGAGCGGTTTGAAACCTTGCAGCAGGGAGGTCAGGGAACGGTATGCGCAGTTACCGGACTGGGTAAAACTTATCCGGGACAAGGGCTTGGAGCGGAACAATCGGCGGATATTCCTGTGCTGGAGCCGGTTCTTACGTTTGGTGTGGAGCTGCCGGAAGAGACGGATGCCGCAAAAATGCTTCCGCTGCTTCGGGAATTGGAAGAGGAGGAGCCTGCGCTTCATGTACTGTGGCAGGAGGAAACAGGAACGATTCAGATAAAACTGATGGGGGAAGTGCAGATTGAAGTACTGAAAAAGCTGATAGCCGACCGTTATCAGGTAGAGGTGAATTTTGGGGCGGGGAAAATTGTATATAAGGAAACCATTGCCGATACAGTGGAAGGGGTAGGACATTTTGAACCACTGAGGCATTATGCGGAAGTGCATCTGCTGATGGAGCCGGGCGAGGAGGGGAGCGGTATGCAGTTTTTGACGGACTGTAGTGAGGATGTTCTCGATTGGAACTGGCAGAAGCTTATTTTGACGCATTTAGAGGAAAGGGAGCATGTGGGAGTGCTTACCGGTTCGGCAATCACGGATATGCGGATTACCCTGGTATCGGGAAGGGCGCATACAAAGCATACAGAGGGCGGTGATTTTCGGCAGGCGACCTACAGGGCGGTTCGTCAGGGACTGATGCAGGCGAAAGGTGTTTTATTGGAGCCGTGGTACAATTTCCGGTTGGAGATACCCGGGGAAATGATTGGGCGGGCAATGACGGACATAGAAAATATGCACGGAAAATTTGCGCCGCCTGTCCTTGAGGGAGACAGGGGGATTTTGACGGGATGCGCTCCGGTTGTGACAATGCGGGACTATCAGATTACGGTAAATGCATACACAAGGGGAAGAGGAAATCTGATGTGTACGTTAAAGGGATATGCCCCCTGCCATAATGAAGAGGAGGTGTTGGAAAGCATTTCCTATCAGCCGGAGGAGGATACGGATAATCCGTCTTCCTCAGTATTTTGTGCCCATGGAGCTGGGTTTATTGTGCCGTGGTATCAGGTAAAGGATTACATGCATGTGGAAAACAGGGATTTGTCAGAATCCGGCGATAAACTAGTGGAGGAAGAAAGAATGGAGAGGGAAGCGGAGGCGGCGAAAAAGCACAGGGAAAGCAGGGGAGGCTTCAGCTATTCCATTGATGAGGAGCAGATTGTAGCAATCTTAAACCGAACCTTTCATGCCAATGAAAAGGCAGCTAAGCATGCAGTAAGGAAGAAAAAGAGCGTTACGGTATATAACGATAAGGGACGAAAGAAACCGGTACCGCAAAAACGGTATCTGATTGTGGACGGTTACAATATTGTCCATGCGTGGAAAGAGCTTAAGGAGCTCGCTGTGGATAATCTGGAGGGCGCAAGAATGAAGCTGCTGGATATTCTCTGCAATTACCAGGCGGTCGCCGGCGGTGAGCTGATTGTGGTATTTGATGCCTATAAGGTAAAAGGCAATCTGGGGGAAATGTTTGATTACCAGAACATTCATGTGGTTTATACAAAAGAGGCGGAGACGGCAGATACCTATATTGAAAAATTAACCCACCGGATATCCGGAGACTATCTGGTTACCGTGGCAACCTCCGACGGTCTGATTCAGCTCATTACCCGGGGACAGAACTGTGCTGTCCTGTCGGCAAGGGAGCTGGAGGAAGAGGTGGAGCGGATAAATGAAGCTCTCCGGGAATATATGGAAGAGGATAAACCGCTTTAAAGGGGAAGCCTTGTAATCATGGTCTGGTAAAGCCTGGCAATGGGCAGACCGACGACGTTATTGTAGTCGCCGCAGATTTCTTTTACGTGCACGGCAAAGGGACCCTGAATCCCGTAAGCGCCCGCCTTATCCAGCGAATCGCCGGTGGCAATATAGTCCTTTATCTCATCGTCGTTAAGGGGATAAAAGGTAACGTCGGTTTTTTCATTTAACAGGTAGGTTTGTTTGATTCCATTTTGTTTTAAAATAATGGCAATTCCGGTAAATACCTGGTGGGTGCGGTCGGAAAGAAGCTTAAGCATATCGAAGGCTTCCTTCGCATCCTCCGGTTTTCCGAGGATTTCTCCCTGATAGAATACAACGGTATCGGCACCGATAACGACAAAATCCCGGTTTCCGTACTCCGGTTTAATCTGCCGGTATACATCGTCAGCCTTTTGAAATGCCAGAGCCTCTACCAGCTTATCCGGTGCATCTTCCGGTACGTTTTCTTCCACGGCGGAGGGGTGGACGGTAAAGGTAAAGCCCGCCTGTTTAAGCAGCTCGGCTCTGCGGGGAGATGCAGAAGCCAGAATAATTGGAACGGTTGTTTTTATCATAAAATGCCTCCTTTTTTGACATCATCAACGGTGATTTCTTCATCGCTGTAGCGGACCTTTTCATAAACGCCTGTCAGTTCGCTGATATCTTCATCATACACCTTTAACACGGTATCTGCAATATCCGACGGGGTGTCCGTCTTTCGGTAAACGGTTTCTTTATAGCTTTGGATTTTCAGGCGGTAGGCGAGGCGGACCTTCGCTGAATTACTGTTGTCAAAAAGGCTCTTTATCCGGGAAAAAAGGGGAATCTCCTTCTTTTGCGGGGAAACCGTTTCTTTCTTTTCGTCCAGCGTGACGACGATATCCGAGTCGACGGCGTACCGTTTAAAAAATAATTTAACCAGTGCGGAAAGGAGGCGGTAAAGCGTGTAAAGGGCAAGCGCCAGAACTGCAAGCTCAATAATATTCATCAGAATTTCGGCAAACAGGGAGGGCTCCGGGAGAAGCTCCGGCAGGAGTCCTCCGGCATCGGCGTTTTCCTCCGTGCTTTGCTGATGGCTTTTATCGGAGCTGAATAGAAGCCGGAAAATACCGACAATATAGATAATACAGTGGATAATCAGTTGAAACAGCTGCAGGATGAAATCACCGAGCCGATAGATAAATTGGTCAAATCCAAATAGCTTTGCAAACAGGGCGGTCAGGACAAAGACAGTTATAAGGAAAGCAAATAATATGGAATTGGTTAACATAATTCTTTTTGTGGGCATGGTGGTAGTAAGGGTGGACTGTGTCAGCAGATTACCAATACCGTTTAAAAAATACCGGATAAAATGTAAAACCAGCAGTGCGAGTCCGATAGAATAAACCCATGCGGCGTACTGCTCGTTCCGGGCGCCGACGCCGGCAATATAGAGAATGGCGACGAAAAAGAACAGGTACCAGGGCGCTTCGGTATAGGGACGGTCCGTATTATATTTCCAGACGGCGATGGCGTGGATGTCTTCTGCGATTAACAGCATAATATACAGATAGAGATACCATGAAATGGGATAGGAAAAATGGAATACCGGTACATAAACGGCAGCATGCAGCAGAATATAGATGAACGGCTGATAGCAGTAACGCTGTACCAGCATGTGGTAGAACAGAATAACCGGGATGCCGATGAGATATTCGGGATGGGTTATCTGTTTTTGATAGATAACCAGTGCAGTGATGAAAATAAGCACGTAAACCAGCGTCACGGTAAACAGGCGGCAGATGTTTTGATACAGGGTTAAATTATGTTTCATCTTGTGTAACCTCCCAAAAATGTGCATGAGAAAGCATGGCACTGCTTTCGTTAAGAGAAAAATCTTCATACCGGCAATGGGCGGGAAATTCGGGGCAGAGGAAATACAGGGAATATCCCAGCGCCTGCTTTTGGGCACATTTTTCCACTAAGTCTGGTTTCCGGTAATTGGATAAAAGCAGGTAAAAGGCGCTTTTGCCCATTTCGTCAAACAAAGAGCTCTGGTCAAATAGAGTACAGATATCAGTGGGCTCTTTGGTTAAATCAAGTCTCGCCAGACATTGAAACAGTGTGTGCAGATGCTCGTTTCCTGCACCGGACTCAGTAACCGGCAGACTGCCGGTTACTGAATCCGGAACGTTTGCGGCAAGCCGGACGGAGAATCCCCGGACAATCAACTGGTTGATGAGGGTTGCCGCAACGCTAATCATATACTCCTTCAGGGTATCCATTCTCTGCATGGTATGGGTATCCAGATTGAGCAGAATAACCACCTGTGTATTTCGGGTATCGAAAAAGGTATTGACCATCAGACGCTGGTTTTTTGCAGTTGCTTTCCAGTTGATTTGCCTCATATTGTCCGTACCGGTATAATCCCTTATTCCCCGAAAGGAAAATGGGTCTTCATACAAATCTCTGGAGAGAATCTCCCCGATGATGGAATTGGTGAGGGACAAGGTGTCTCTGCTCCGTAAAAGCTTTGGATATACATAGAGGGAAGCATAATTGTCCCGGATACAGGCATAGCTTTTCGTTATAAATAAATCGTTGGCAACCAGACTGGCGGAATCAATGATAAAATATCCACGTACCGTAGGGCGGAAACTCAATTTTCTGGTAACCTGCTGGCAGCCCAGAATGGAAAAAACGTCATTTCGATAATAATAATCGGAAACGGCGGCATTTTCTTCTGTTTTAAACCGAAAGGAACGGGAGGTTTTAAACTTTACATACAATACAGGGAGGGGAAGCCGTTTGTGATTGGAAATTTGTTCAATCAGTTCAACGGTGTCGCCGATATGTGCGGCAGTACGGTTGTAGGCAATGTCCACGGTAAGCCCGTCCGACCAGTGTTTCCGGTAATAACGGGATTGGAAAAGGTAAAGCGTTACAGCAATGGCAATGGCAATGATATATTGCATAAGGCGGCTCCTTTACTGTTCAAAGTTTTCGGTAGGTACGGGAACGGAGGATAAAATATCGTCGATTACGGAAGCGGCAAAGGTCCCGCTGCCGGCATGGTTAAAGGATAACAGCCGGTGGGCAAGACAGGGCTTTGCCAGATATTTAATATCCTCCGGAATGACATAGGAACGTCCGTGTAAAAAGGCATACGCCTGTGCGCAGCGCATCAGGCTTAATGTTCCTCTCGGATTGATGCCCAGCGCAACCTGGTCATGGTTTCTCGTCGCTTCGATAAGCCGGACGAGATAGGTTTTGATATCCTCGTGAAGAAAGATTCCGGTAATCTGCTTCCGGTATGCCAGAATATCCTCCAGACTGCATACCGGAGCAAGGGCAGCCATCGGGTCGTCGGTCAGATAGCGGTTGAGAATGGCGAGCTCCTCTTCTTCGTTGGGAAAGCCGAGAGAAATCTTCATGGCAAAACGGTCCAGCTGAGCCTCCGGAAGAGGAAAGGTTCCGGCGGTTTCAATGGGATTTTCAGTGGCAATCATAAAAAAGGGCTCGCTGAGCCTGCGGGTTACACCATCCGTTGTCACCTGTCCCTCCGCCATAGCCTCCAACAGGCAGGACTGGGTTCTTGGCGTGGCACGGTTGATTTCGTCCGCCAGCAGGATATTGGTAAATATGGGTCCCGGAATAAAGGAAAATTCCTGGTTTTTCTGGTTATAGACGTTGACTCCGGTTACGTCAGAGGGAAGCAAATCCGGTGTGAATTGAACCCGTTTGTAAGTACCGTCAATGGAGGTGGCAAGGGCCTTGGCAAGCATGGTCTTTCCTGTGCCGGGAGTATCCTCCAGTAAAATGTGTCCTCCTGCCAGTAATGCGGTAAGCAGAAGGAGAATTTTATCCTGTTTTCCCACAATAATCTGCTGGATATTATTTTTCAGGGCATTAAGCCCGGTTAATTCGGTCGTTTTACTCATTGTCCGTCTCCTTTACGATTCGTTTAGTGGTACTAAAAATTATTTTTCGGAAGGCTTTTCTTTTTCGCTAACCCTATCATAATATAATTTGAAAAATTCCTCAACTGTTTCATGGGAAAAAGGGTTTGCAAGGAAGGGGTAAGAATGGTACAATATAAAACTATCAGAAAGATAAATGACAGGGATTGCATATTATGATAAACGACAGGCAGGGAGAATACCATGAATAGGACGATAACCGTGTTTAGCTTTATTTTTATACTGGCACTGCTTTTTGTGTTTTTGTATCTGCGTGTTCCTGCAATACAGGAAAAAGTAGCGTCCTTTACCGAAGAAGATTTTAATGAGGAGAATATTTATTCGAGTCTGGAAACGGTTTCCGAGCGTCTGGATGAAGAGATTCTCAAGGGCTCCGAAGAATTTACCATCTATTTAAAGGATATGGATATCAACGAGATTAACCAGATTAATGCTTCTCTGGATGGAATATTCGGCAGCGGCGCAACTTATCAGCAGGTGGGAGCCGTCGGAGATACCTATAAGAAAATTACCATTACCATAAAGCGGACAACAAATTATTATGCCGTTCAGGCATATTTAAAACAGGAGCCGATACCGGTAACCGAAAAAAAGGCAAAAGAGCTCTATGCGGTGATGAAAACAATACTGGATACCCGGATAACGAAAACAATGACGGATTACGAGAAGGAGCTGGCGATACATGATTATCTGGTTTCCCATTGCCGGTACAGCGAGGACACTGCCCAGCCGGCGGAAAGCGATATTTACCGTGCCTATGGTGCGCTGGTAAACCAGGATGCGGTTTGCAACGGATATGCGGAGGCGCTGCAGCTGTTGTTTGTCTGCGCCGGGATTAAGTCGCAGTTTGTCGTGGGCACGGCAGCGGGCGTTTCCCATGCATGGAATCTGGTGGAAATCGGAGGAAAATGGTATCATTTAGACGCTACGTGGGATGACCCCCTTCCGGACCAGGGAGAAAAAATTGTACATCCGTATTTTAATGTGCCGGATGAGGTTATGGCGCAAAGCCATACATGGAATAAAGAAGATTATCCTGCTGCTGACAGCATGGATTACAATTTTTACAAGCAGAGCCAGTCTTATTTTACCGGCTTTGACGAATACCGGGAGAATGCGTATCAGGTTATGGTAAACGACGGTATTGCCCATTATGAAGGAGTAATTGAGAATTACCAGGAGAAAGAGGAGGATATGCAGTTTGTCTTTGAAAATAACTACCGGTATAGAAGCGTAAACTGGCAGACTTTTAAAGAGGGAGCATATCGGGTTCTTGTTATGCAGGCAGAATAGGAAGCAGGATAGGGACAGAGGAGGCAGTGATGACAAAACAGGAATTTTTAGATGAATTAAGAAATGCATTATCCGGAGAGGTTTCACCGGAGGTCATGATGGATTCCTATCGTTATTATGACAGTTATATAGAGGAAGAACTGCGTAAGGGGAAATCAGAAAGTAATATTTTAGAGGAGCTGGGAAAGCCTTCTTTGCTGGCGCGGTCCATTATTGCGGCGCATATGGGTGAGCGTGAGGCGGATGTGGAATATACGGAGGACGGGAAAGCCAGAAATGTACGGAGAAAGTCCTCGTATAGCAAAAAAACAGCAAAGGAGGCGGGCACGGTACATAAAGAGTTTACCTTTGACGTTAACGGCTGGTGTGCAAAAATTCTCTATGTGCTGATAATTATTCTGCTGATTATGCTGATATTTTTTATTCTAAAATTTGGTATCTGGATATTTGTTACTTTTGGTATTCCGATTTTACTCATCATGGGAATCATTTATCTGATTATGTACTTTACGCGATAGCATTAAGCCGTGCGAAAGAAAAAATGATACTGCCTGTGCTGTGCTTGCACATAAACAGGCAGTATCATTTTTTCTTTCATAGGGCGCAAGCCCGCGACCGAGGGAACTCCGTTCCCGAGGTACACGGCGCAATAGTGAAGGGAGGACGGAGGCGACCGAGGGAACTCCGTTCCCGAGGTACACGGCGATAAAAATATAAAAAAATGCTTGACAAGTCGTACTCTTTTTTATATACTATGATTCGTGCCAAGCGCACGGAACAAATGGAATCTTAGCTCAGCTGGGAGAGCATCTGCCTTACAAGCAGAGGGTCACAGGTTCGAGCCCTGTAGGTTCCATTTATGGCGGAATAGCTCAGTTGGCTAGAGCATACGGTTCATACCCGTAGTGTCGAGAGTTCAAATCTCCCTTCCGCTACTTAAATGGAAGGTATCAGAAATTTTGAGCAATCAACAGTTTCTGGTATCTTTTTTGTTTTTGCTTGTAGAAACCGGAAAAATATTGTATGATAAACGGAATGATAACAAAGGAGGATTTATCAATGAATAAGTTCAGGAAACAGTTAATGTTATGTTTTACTGTGCTGCTGGGTTGTATGCTTTGCGGCAGTGCGGCATCGGCAAAAAAGGTAAGCTTTGATACGGCGCATTTTCCGGACGCACAGGTGAGAAAAGCGGTAAGAAATGTTAGTGGCGCAGTGAAAATGTACAACGGGAAAAAGGTTGTGGAAACGGATGAGGTAGAGTACCTGTACATCCGCAAAGCTAAGAATTTGAAGGGCATCGGTTGTTTTACCAGGCTTAAAGACCTCACGTTATCCGATTATAAAGGGCGGACAGTTTCGCTGAAAAACGCAAAGCTGGAATATTTGTATATCTGGGGGAGCAAGACACTGGGTACAGTCAGCGCCGGTCGTTTGAAAAATCTTAAATACTTTAGTACAGGTGAAACATATGCATTAAGAAAGATTACAGGTCTGGATAAGCTGACTAAGCTGAAAACCCTGGATATTTCCGGAGGCAAGCTGGACAGCCTGCCGATTTCAAAATGTAAGAATTTAAGCTATTTCGGGTTGAGAGAGAATAAAGGACGGCTTTCTTCCCTGAATTTTTCAAAAAACAAAAAACTTACCGGTGTCAATATAGCCATGAGTAATATCAGCTCGCTGGATGTTTCAAAAAATAATAAGCTGACTTCGCTGACCTGTTACGGGACGAAGCTGAGCGGGCTGAATATACCAAAGAACGTGACCTATCTGGCATCCTATAATAATATTCCGTATTACCAGCTTCCGGCAAAGAATATGACGTTAATGTTTGAAGCGCCTGTCGGAGGGCAGATTTTTCTGGCAAACTATATCGGAACCGGTTATGGGGTGAAAGAGGCATCGGAGGGGATTTACTACGATGCGGCAAGCGGCGTGGTTACCGTCGGTAATGCCGAGTACAGCTATAGAAATATTACTCTGGTAAATGGTTACAGAACCTATGAGATTGAGGTTTATGTAAAGTAGGTAAAAAGAATGGTTGATACAGGAGAAAAATGGTATAGAAGAGTTCTCGATATATGCTTTATCCTGTTTCCGTTTCTATATGGGATGTACTATGAATTTTGCGGAGCGGCTGCAAGTGCTTTTCTTGCGGCTGCTCTGATTCTTTATGCTCTGTGCAGGAGGAGCTTGGAGTTTCGCTGGACATTGGGAACGGGAACCGGAATCCTGTTTGTCCTTGGCTACAGCTTAGCGGTTCCTTTTGCGGTGGATTCCGGTATGGCGGCAACAGGGATTTTTCGTCATTTATGGGTTTTGCTGTGGCTTGTTGCGGTCAGGCAAATCCGGACGGAAGAGAGAAAAAGGATGCTGGAAAAAATCCCCTATATTGGGGTGGCTATGTGTATTCTGGGGGGAGCCGCTTTTCTGATTCCGACACTTTATGACAATATGTTTGCTAACGGAAGGCTTGGGGGCGGGTTTCAATATCCGAATACCTTTGCGCTTTTTCTGCTTTGCGGTCTGATTCTGCTCTGTGATTGCAAAGAAATCAGGAAAACCGGGTTTATCTCGGCAGGTATACTGCTATGGGGCATTGCCCTTAGCGGCAGCAGGACGGTATTTGTTTTTACCGCTGTTGTCATGGCAGTATTGCTGATAAAAAACAGAAACCGGGGACTGATATGGGGAGCGGTAATCAGTGTGGCGGTATTGATTGTCTACCTTTTGCTTACGGGGAATACGGAAAACATTGGCAGAATTACCACGTTTTCTTTCCGGGATTCCACGCTGGTTGGAAGACTCCTGTATGCGAAGGATGCGCTGCCCCTGCTGCTTAAGCATCCGTTGGGAATGGGGCACATGGGATATTATTATATGCAGAATATGGTGCAGACCGGAGTGTATTCCGTTCAGTATGTGCATAATGATTTATTGCAGATTGGCCTGGATGCAGGATGGATTCCGATGGCGGGCTACGTTCTGGCGGTTATCCGGACGTTGAAGGCAAAGCAGGTGTCTTTTACCAATAAAATGCTGCTGGCGGTAATTTTTTTCCATGGACTGCTGGACTTTGATTTGGCGTATGGGGCGGTTTACCTGATTGTTCTAATGATAATGGATGGCGTGGGCTTGCGAAAAAAGAGCAGCCGTATTTCGTGGAAATATGTGCTGGCTCCGTTATTGCTGGTTTTTGCCGGATGCGGATATCTGTTTAATCCGCTTATCTGTTTTTACCATGACGATATGGAACAGGCGCTAAAATGGTATCCGTGGCATACGGAAGCAAAGCTTAATTTGTTATCCGCCACGGGAAGGATACAGAGGGCGGAGCAGCTGGCGGAGGAAATATGGAAACAGAATGATACCGCTGCGCTGCCCTGCTATGCAAAGGCTGTAGCTGCTTACAATAAAGCGGATTTTGATGAGGTGATTGTCTGGCAGAAGGCATCTATAGAGCGGAATTATTTTGACTATAATGCTTATCTGGAATTTGCGTATATGCTGTACGGCGGGATGCTGTACAATGAAGGGCGGGATGCGGAAATGTATGAGCGATGCAGGACGGAGCTTCTGGCGATTCCGGAGGCGTTAGCGGATGCCAAAAAACGGCTGGGCAAATTAGGCTCCATGATTGATGAACAGCCGGAATTGGAGTTGGATGATGAGCTGAGGGAATTGCTGGATAAGGCGGCATCCGGTACGAAAGCAGGATGAGTATGAGATACTATTAGAGAAAATTTATCTTTGAATGGAGAGGAGGAAAAAAGTATGTCAGATATGGATATAGTATTGGAAGCGGATGTTTGCCGGGAGGTTTTAAACGGATTGATTGCGGCATATATGCGTTTTTCATATGATAATAACGTTGATTTGAGAGATGAAAATAGTGAAATATGTTCAATATATAAGAATATAGTTTTAGAATGCAGCAGGACGAGATTTTATCATGATAGACAGGACATAGAAAAATGTAATGAGATTATAGATTTTGCAAAAGAATACTTAGAAAAAATAGGTGGGACATATTTATGAGGAAAATACCTGATGATATTTCATCTGAAAGATTTGAAGCTATTTATAAAGATATTTATATAAATTTGACTATGCAATCTCAAAAAAGCAGGCAAAAATGTACATATATTTTAGGCGGACAACCAGGGTCCGGTAAATCGACATTTTATAGCTTGGACAGGAGTCTGCAGGGGTTTATAGTAATTGATGGTGATGAGTATAGAAAATATCATCCTCAATATATTGATATTGTAAAGAATGATATGGAAAATATATCGCAAAGAACACAAGCATTTAGCAACGCTGTTGTTGAACGCTTAATTAGTGATTTGGGGAACGATGGATACAATTTGATAATTGAGGGAACCTTACGAAATCCAGAGGTTCCAATAAAAACATGTATTGAATTAAATGAGAAAGGGTATAAATCCAATTTAGTTATTGTTGCATGCAGTGCTAAAGCAGCTTGGGAAGCGACAATATGCAGAGCGGAAAAGATGAAACGGTATGGAGGGTATCCCAGATTTGTCCCTATTGAGATTTATCATAAAACAGTAAACAATATTGTCGAAAGTTTAAACCAGATAGTTAACAGTAAATGTTTTGATAATATTTCTATTTTTGACAGAACGGGAAAAACGCTCTATCCAAATCAAAAAAATTTGTGCCCGGCAGAAATTTTAATGGAAGAGCTGCATTTGGACGATTGGAATGCAAACTTTGATGTGATAAAAGAAAAGTATGAGGATAAAAAAAGAGAATTGTTAGAATATTGGAGTATCGATACTGGTAAAACTGCGATGAAAACTTCAGAAGTTTTTGTTGAACAGACGGAGATAAAAGAAAAGCAACAAGAAAGAAAAGGTTTGCTTGGAAGGATTGATAAGAAAAAAGAAGAATCCTTTCAATTAGCAATTAAGCGTCAGGAACAGAAAAAATTGAGGACGTTTAAACGTGACGGAATTGATGATTTTGAGTAAAGCAAGAATAAAATGATTATCTGACTAATTGAGAAGCTGTTGTTTGAGGCGGCTTTTTTTGTGAATATCTAATCCGAAAGTTCTAAGCTTTGAGAATGTTTGAGGGAAAAAAAGAATGACTTTTCCCGTCATGAATGGTATAGTATGTTATTGGAAATAAATACAGATATGCTGTATGATAGAAAACAAATTCAGGAGGTGGCTGCATTGAATATTCAGAACTATACGCTGTTAAAGGAAGAAGAGATTGAAGAGGTGAACGGTACAGCGTATCTTTTGGAGCATGATAAAACCAGGGCGAAGGTAATGGTGATTGTTAACGACGACAAGAACAAGGTGTTTAATATCGGTTTCCGTACTCCGCCTTCTGACGATACGGGGGTTCCGCATATTACCGAGCATTCTGTGCTTTGCGGTTCCAGGAAATTCCCAGCAAAGGACCCGTTTGTGGAGCTGGCGAAAGGCTCCCTTAACACGTTTTTAAATGCCATGACTTATCCGGACAAGACGGTTTATCCGGTGGCGTCGGTTAACGATAAGGATTTCCATAATCTGATGGAGGTCTATCTGGATGCGGTTTTTTATCCGAATACGTATACCAATGATAAGATTCTGAAGCAGGAGGGCTGGCATTACCATCTGGAAAATGAGGATGATGAAATCACCTATAACGGTGTAGTGTATAACGAGATGAAAGGAGCCTATTCCTCTGCGGAGCAGCAGCTTATGCAGGCAATTCAACGCTCTTTGTTTCCGGACACCACATATGGCTGTGATTCCGGCGGGGACCCGAAGGCAATTCCGGATTTAACCTATGAGGCGTTTCTGGCATTTCATAAAAAGTTTTACCATCCGTCGAACAGCTATCTTTATCTCTACGGTGATGTGGATGTGGAAAAGGAGCTTGGTTTCATTGATAAGGAATATCTGAAGGATTTTGATTATCAGGATGTTGATTCCGAAATCCGGACGCAGAACGCCTTTGAGCGGGTAAAGGAAATCACGACAAGCTATGCCCTTTCCGATGCGGAGGAAGAGGAGGACAGCACATATTTCAGCTATAATGTAGTCGTGGGAAACAGCTTAAACCGCACGTTGAATCTGGCGTTTATGATGCTTGATTATGCGCTGATTGACGTGCCGGGTGCGCAGATTAAAAAAGCCTTAGTGGATGCGGGAATCAGCAATGATGTGTTCAGCACTTATGATGACAGCATTAAACAGCCGGTATATTCCGTTGTGGCAAAGGGATGCCGTACCGAAGATAAGGAGAGGTTTGTTCAGGTGATAGAGGAAACCCTTTCCTCCATTATCGAGAATGGTTTTGAGGAAAAGGTGTTAAAAGCGGCACTGAATCATTTTGAATTTAAGCTGAAGGAGGCAAATTACGGTAGATATCCAAAGGGTCTGATGTACGGTCTGCACGCATTTAACAGCTGGCTGTATGATGAGGAAGAACCCTTCACTTATCTGCGTTTTAACAGGGAATTTGCTTTCCTGAAAAAGCAGATTGGAACGGAATATTATGTAAATATATTGAAGGAATATGTGTTGAAAAATACGCATAAAACGATTGTTACGGCAGTTCCGGAAAAAGGACTTAATCAAAGAAATGATGCGGCAACCGCCAAAAAGCTGGCGGAATTTAAAGCGGGGCTTTCTAAAGAAGAGGTGCAGCGGATTGCTGCCGAGACGAAGGCACTAAAGGATTATCAGTCAGAGCCTTCTTCCCCTGAGGATTTGGAGACTATTCCCCTGCTGGAGCTTGGGGATATTGATAAGAAAGCTATCCGGCTGAAAAACAAAGAGACTGAGGTAGAGGGAGTTCCCTTGATTTGGCATGATATCTTTACGAATGGGATTGCTTATGTGGAATATTATTTTTCGCTGAACCATGTTTCCCTTGAGCTGCTGCCCTATCTCTCCCTGCTTACCGCACTTTATAAAGAAGTGGATACGGATAAAAGAAGCTATGGCGAGCTTGCCAATGAGATTGATTTGAAAACCGGCGGAATCGGGCTGCAGCTTGGGGCCATTGGCGTAAAAGAAGAGCTTGGCGGATATAAGCTTGGACTGAGCGTCAAGACTAAGGTATTAAAGGACAATCTGCCGGATGCGCTTCAGCTGATGGAGGAGATTTTATTTACCTCGCATATTACCGATAAGAAGCGGATGAAGGAGATTTTAGCGGAGCTGGTTTCCCAGATGAAAATGGGCATTCAGGAGAATGGGCATATGGCGGCAGCAAACCGCTCCCTGTCCTATTTTTCCAAAGGGGCTTATTTGAAAGAGGCTATGGAGGGAATCACTTTCTATGAGTTTGTCAGAAATCTGAATAAAAACTTTGACGATTGCTATGAGGAAATCTGCAAAAAGCTGCAGGCTGCAGTTCATGCTTTCGCCAAAACAGAGAATTTAATGCTGTCATATACAGGAAAGGAGGATATTTCCTCTTCCCTTGCCGATTCTCTGCGTTCAATGAAGCAATATATGAATGACGACAAAGAGGATGTGGTGGAGCAGCGCTTCGAGCCGGAAAAAAAGAACGAGGGATTTCAGACTGCCAGCAAGGTGCAGTATGTGGCGACAGCGGGGAACTTTTTGAAAAAGGGATTTCCGTACACGGGTGCGCTGCATGTTCTGCAGGTGATTTTCTCTTATGAATACCTGTGGATAAATGTCCGGGTTAAAGGCGGGGCGTACGGCTGTATGTGTAATTTTAACCGGCTGGGAGACGCTTATTTTACCTCTTACCGGGACCCGCATCTGGAAAAAACCTATGAGGTTTACCGGCAGGCGGCAGATTTCGTAAAAAATTTTGATGCGTCCGACCGGGATATGCTGAAATACATTATCGGGGCAGTCGCAAAGCTGGATGCGCCGATGACGCCCTCTGCGGAAGGCGCATATGATTTTCTCTGCTATCTGTCCGGCATAACTGACGAACAGCTTCAACAGGACCGGGACGAGGTGCTGCTTACGAAAACGGCGGCAATCCGTGAGCTTGCGCCCTATGTAGAGGCGGTAATGGATTCGGATATTGTATGTGCTATCGGTGACGAGCAGATAATCCGGAAAGAGAAAAATCTGTTTAAGGAAATAAAAAGCTTTTAAAAACCATGCAACACTTAGGGGGAATTTTTTCACTGATAAAATGAGATAAAGAATAACCGGCGGGAGGAAAAGCGGATGAAAAAGGGAAAATTATTAGTGATGGTGCTGCTTTTGGTTTTGGTTTGCCAAACGGCGGGCTGCGGAAGCGCAGATACTTACAAAAGTGAGGATGCCTACAGGAGCGAAAATGCGGTAAACGGCGATTGGGAAATGGCGGCAGGGTACGGTTTGCAGGATGAGGCGGCGGAAACGGCATATGAGGAAAACGGCTATGGAACGCCTGCGGCGGAAGGCGATGCGGATGATACGGCAGGCAGTAATGGCGGACAGGCGGATTTTTCCGGTAATGCCAGTCGGAAGGACGGTAAACAGAAAATTATCAAAACCTATGATTTGTCCTATGAAACGGAAACCTTTGATGAAGCCTATGGTTATCTGAAAGAGCAGATTCAGAAGCATCAGGGCTATATTTCCTCATCGGAGCTGTCCGGGACAGAGGAAAGGGTGCTCCGCCTGACGGCGAGGATTCCGGCAGAAGCCGGGGATGTATTTATGAATCAGCTCGGCAGTCTGGGTACGATAATCCGGCAGTCCGAATCGGCGGAGGATGTGACGCTTCAGTATGCCGATACGGAGAGCAGGATTACTGCCTTGAAAACAGAACAGGAGCGGTTGAATGAGCTTTTGGAAAAGGCGGACAGTCTGGAAAATATTATCGCTTTGGAGGACCGGCTGACGGAGGTGCGCTACGAGCTGGAAAATTACCAGTCACAGAAAAAACTGTATGATGACCGGATTTCCTATAGTACGGTGAATATTCTGCTGCGGGAGGTAAGCTATACGGTGCCTGTGGATGACAGTACCGTGTTCTCGCGGATATCTACAGGGCTGAAAAGTTCATTTCGGGATATTCGGGAAAAAACGGTGGATTTTCTGGTAGGGTTTATCGTGGCGCTGCCGTATCTGATAATCTGGGGAATCATTTTATTTGCTGCGATATGGATTATCCGGAGGTTAATCCGGCGGAGAAAGGAAAAGAAACAGGCTCGCAGCAGGACAAAAGAGGTTTTGGAAGAGGAACAGAAGGAGAATGCATGAAACAGTTTAAATCAGGCTTTGTGACGATTATCGGAAGACCAAATGTAGGAAAATCTACACTGATGAATCATTTAATCGGACAAAAGATTGCAATAACCAGTAATAAGGCACAGACGACCCGGAACAGGATTCAGACCGTATATACCGGGGAAGAGGGACAGATTGTATTTCTGGATACGCCGGGAATTAACCGGGCGAGGAATAAACTGGGCGAGTATATGTTAAATGCGGCGGAGAATACATTAAAGGAAGTGGATGTAATTCTCTGGCTGGTGGAACCTACTACCTTTATCGGGGCGGGGGAACGGTATATTCTGGACAAGTTAAGCGCTGTACATACGCCGGTTATTCTTGTGGTAAATAAGACGGATACGGTTGGGGAAGAGGAAATATTCAAGGCGATTGACACTTATAAGGAAGTATATCCTTTTCGGGAAATTGTTCCGGTTTCCGCATTAAAGGATAAAAATACCGATGAGCTGCTTAAGACAATTTTTTCCTATATGGAGGAGGGACCGCAGTATTATGATGCGGAGACGATAACAGACCAGCCGGAGCGGGCGATTGTGGCGGAGATGATTCGGGAAAAAGCGCTTCGCCTGCTGGATAAGGAGGTTCCCCATGGTATTGCGGTGGTTATTGACAGGATGAAGGACAGGGAGGGAGGACGGCTTGTGGATATTGATGCGACAATTATCTGCGAGCGGGATTCCCACAAAGGGATAATTATCGGGAAGCAGGGAGCCATGCTGAAAAAAATAGGAACCCAGGCAAGAAAGGATATGGAGAATCTGTTAAATACAAAGGTAAACCTGAAGCTCTGGGTCAAGGTAAAAAAGGATTGGCGGGACAGTGAATTTTTGCTGAAAAATTATGGATATCAGGAAAGGGATTACTGATTTATCTGTTTTGCGGAGGAGGCAGTAACATGCGGGATAAGCTGGAGGTTTCCGGTATAGTGTTAAGCAGTACTATTGTAGGGGATTATGACAAACGGTTGGTGATTCTGACAAAGGAACGGGGGAAAATTACTGCCTTTGCAAGGGGGGCGCGTAAGCCGGGCAGTCCCTATCTCGGAATCAGCGAACCCTTTAATTTTGGGATCTTTATCCTGCTGGAGGGCTATGATGCATACCGGCTGCTGGGCGGGGAGATTAAAGAGTATTTTCCAGGTGTGAAGAATGATATAGAGGGTATCTGTTACGGTACTTATTTTTGCGATATACTGGAGTATCTCTGCGTGGAGGGGCTGGGCGATATCAATATGCTGAACCTGCTCTATGTAACATTGAAGGCATTGACCAACCCGGATATTCCCAACCGGCTGGTCAGAAGGATTTTTGAGCTGAAGGTGCTGGAGTTTGACGGAGAGGCGATGGCGGTTTTTTCCTGTGTGGCATGCAATACCGGGCATCCGGAGGCGTTTTACCTGCCGGAAAACGGTCTGCTCTGTAAGATGTGTGCGCAAAAAAAACAGGGTGCCCTTGCACTGACGGAGTCTGCAATTTATACATTGCAGTATATTTTAAGCACAGAATTGAGCAGACTGTATACTTTTCAGGTTTCCGATTCTGTATTTAATGAAATGGATGAGGTAATCGGGAGATATTTTTCACATCATGTGACAAAAAAATTTAACTCTTTAGAAATTCTTGCGTCTTTATCTTGAAATATTATGTATTCTCTTGTAAAATAAGTAGGTTGAAAGAATGGAATAAAGAAATAAAAAGAATTTGAGGTGCGAAGGATGAAAAAGATTCAGTTAGGTGTATGGCTGATATTTACCGTCTGCATGCTGGCAGGATGCACAAATTATGAAAAGGATTATACAGAGAACACATTGATTGTCAAGAGAAGCGGTGCCCTTGTGGAGGTTGCGGTAGAAGATTTTAATCAGTCATCAGTGAAAGCGGAGGATTTGGCGGCTTATATTGAGGGACAGATTTTGGACTACAACAGTGGAACGGAGATAAAGGATGCAATCAGGCAGAAATCCATCAATACGGAGGATATGAGTAAGGTTAAGCTGGTTCTTGCTTATAAGGATATGGAAAGCTATAACGGCTTCAATCTGCTGGAATGTGTTCTGGATGATTTCTCCAATGTGAAGGAGGAACGGCTTGAGGGAACATTTACATCAATAGAAGGGGAAAGTGTAAAAAAAGAGGATTTGCAGGATGTAAATAAGGCAAAGGTGCTGATTTTTTCAGAGGCGTCGGTTGTCGTGGTGAAGGGGAGTATTCTCTATTATAATGAAGAAGTATCCATAAAGGATGATGTGGCGGTAACGACCGGTAAGGGTGATGCAGTCATTATTTTTAAATAAAACGAGGAAAAGGCAGGATTGATTATGGAAAAGACGATGGACAAAATTGAGGCATTGGCAAAGGCGAGAGGGTTTGTATATCCGGGGTCCGAGATTTACGGAGGGCTTGCAAATACATGGGATTACGGAAATCTCGGTGTCGAGCTTAAAAATAACGTGAAAAAAGCGTGGTGGAAGAAATTTATTCAGGAGAATCCCTATAATGTAGGTGTTGACTGCGCAATTTTAATGAATCCGCAGACCTGGGTTGCTTCCGGTCATTTGGGAAGCTTTTCCGACCCGTTAATGGATTGTAAGGAGTGCCATAAAAGATTCCGTGCGGATAAGCTGATAGAAGATTATATGGCGGATAAGGGAATTACCATAGAGGGGACAGTGGACGCATGGTCCCATGAAAAAATGGCGGATTATATCGAAAAGAATGATATCTGCTGTCCGGTTTGCGGAAAGAAAAATTTTACGGACATCCGGGAGTTTAATCTGATGTTTAAGACGTTTCAAGGGGTAACGGAAGATGCAAAGGATACCATTTATTTAAGACCGGAGACGGCGCAGGGAATTTTTGTAAACTTCAAAAACGTACAGCGGACATCGAGAAAGAAAATTCCTTTCGGTATCGGGCAGATTGGCAAGTCCTTCAGAAATGAGATTACACCGGGTAACTTTACTTTCCGGACCAGGGAATTTGAGCAGATGGAGCTGGAGTTCTTCTGTGAGCCGGGGACAGACCTTGAATGGTTCGCCTACTGGAAGCAGTTCTGTATTGACTGGCTTAAGGATTTGGGAATGAACCAGGAGGAGACCAGATACAGAGACCACGATAAGGAGGAGCTTTCTTTCTATAGTAAAGCAACGACGGACATCGAATATTTATTCCCATTTGGCTGGGGAGAATTATGGGGAATTGCGGACCGCACGGATTATGATTTGACCCAGCATCAGAATACTTCCGGAGAATCCATGGAATATTTTGATGATGAGAAGAAAGCCAAATATATACCGTACGTTATCGAGCCGTCGCTCGGCGCAGACCGTGTGACGCTGGCGTTTCTTTGCTCAGCTTATGACGAGGAGGAATTGGAAGGCGGGGATATGCGGACAGTGCTTCATTTCCATCCGGCTCTTGCTCCGGTAAAGATAGGCGTTCTCCCCTTGTCGAAGAAATTAAATGAAGGTGCCGAGAAGGTTTATAACGAATTGTCAAAGCTTTATTACTGTGAGTTTGATGACCGTGGAAATATCGGCAAGCGTTACAGAAGGCAGGATGAGATTGGCACGCCGTTCTGTGTGACCTATGATTTTGACTCCGAGGAGGACGGTGCGGTTACGGTTCGTGACCGGGATACCATGGAGCAGGAGAGAATAAAAATTGAGGAGTTAAAGGATTATTTCGAGAAAAAATTTGCATACTGATAATGGATAACAACGAAATGCGGCAGGAGATGTAATGCATCCCTGCCGCATTCGCTTTGATGATAAGTATTATTTAAGAGATTCCAATTCTTTAATGGTTCCGGTTAATTCTTTGAGGGACTGTTTAATGGATTTATTGATTTCCCCGGAATTGACAGCCAGTTTTCCGACTTCTGCTGCAACCACAGCAAAACCGCGGCCAAATTCGCCGGCTCTTGCTGCTTCAATAGAAGCGTTTAGCGATAAAATGTTCTGCTTGCTTTCGATTTTATCAAGCTGGTATGATTTTTCGTTGATTTCCTGAATCAGATTAGCGGCGCGCTCAATGTCCTCGTCCATTTTGTTAATTGTACCCGAATCTTTCTGGTTCTTAAAATTCGCATTGACCAGCAGATTAACGACATCGCCTAACAGCTTTGCCGAAGCCTTGATGGAGTGTTCGGACCTTACCGGCACCTTGCGCAGCGCTTCAATATATTCGTCGGGGTCAATGCCCAGCTCCTGTGCTATGGTACGGAATTTGTCCTCGTCGGGTTCCTCCGGAAGAACTTGTCCGCCGATAATGGCACCCACTTTCTGGCCGTTTACGATAATATCACGGCTAAAATCCATCAATCCGGCGTGACAATAATATGTACCGGTACATTCTGCGTCGCATTTTGCACAGCGCTTCAATCCCTCTTCGCTGCCCCGGGTATATTTGATGCAAAAATCAGTAAAATTGATATTTCTGGTAAAATATTCTCCGTTTGCATCCACACCTACTGTTGCCAGTCCCGTTGCATCGGACCAATCCTGCATCAGCTGTTCCAATTCGCTTACATTAACAAAATCTCTGATATCCATCATATACTCTTATCCTTTCATTCCTACTCCCTGTTGTCAGGAAAATAATTTATTACGCAATATGCATATATTATATAAAAAAAATGGATAAAAAGCAACAAAATATACAAATTTATACAAATATATTAAAATATACAGGATTATTTAAGAAAAAAATCCATTTTATGGTTGACATAACAGAAAAGCTTTGTTATTATAACTTTGTTAGCGAGTTTGTAACAATTTTGTAACAAATAATACAGATTGAAAAAAGAGGTCTAACTATGAAGAAAAATATTGCAAGAGGTTCTATGCTGTTTGTAGCAGCGTTATCATTGATGTTAGGTGGAACTTCTTATCCGTCAAGTGTGAAAGAACAGGTTAGTGAAACACCGGTTATTGTAAGTAAGGCGATTAAGAACAGTGTTGCAGATGCCAAAAAACTCTCAAAGGGTGTTGCGGTCTCTGATATTGCAGAGAATACAGCAGAACAGCCAGACAGTGAGAATCAGGCGGCACCACAGGAGGCGCAGGAAGATACTGTTCAGGTAGAAGAAAAAAGAGCAAAAGTGGAGAGCAACCAGGTGGTTGCCAATATCGATAGTTATTTGAATATCCGTTCCGATGCCAATGAGGATGCGGAGGTTGTCGGTAAATTTTATACCGGTAATGTTGGAACGATTGTAGAGAAGGGCGACCAGTGGTCGTTGGTTTCTTCCGGTAATGCCTACGGCTATGTAAATAATGATTATTTGTTGTTCGGTGAAGCTGCGGAGCAATACATAGAGAATAACTGTGACCAGATTGCAAAGGTAACGGCGGATACATTGAATGTGCGTGCCGAAGAATCTACGGACAGTGAAGTAATTACGCTTTCAGATGAAGGTGATGCGCTGACTATCCTTGGAAAGGAAAACGGCTGGGTAAAGGTTGCCGTTTCGGAGGAGGAAGTCGGTTATGTGGCAAGCGATTATGTGTATATTGATTATATTTATGAAACTGCAGTAACGCTGGAGGAGGAAGAGGCAGCGGTTGCTGCCGAGGAACAGCGGAGAGCAGAAGAGGCGGAAGCGCAGACGACGCAGTCAGCGCCTACAGAAACGCCTGTGCAGAAGGAGCAGACAACACAAGCGGCGTCTGCGGAAGCGCCTGCACAGCAGACACCGACAACAGAGGCACCGGCTCCGGCGCCTGCACCGGTACAGTCCCAGGCAGGAAGCACCACGGGACAGGCGATTGCTAATTTTGCGGTTCAGTATGTCGGTTATCCCTATGTATATGGTGGTACAAGCTTGACAAACGGTGCGGATTGTTCCGGATTTGTGCAGACAGTATTTGCGAATTTTGGGTATTCTTTGCCAAGAGTGGCATCTGACCAGGCAAATGCGGGCAGTGCAATCAGTGTGGACAGTATACAGCCGGGAGATTTGTTGTTCTACCATGGCTTTGGACATGTTGCAATTTATATCGGTGGAGGACAGGTTGTCCATGCAAGTAATGCAGCTACGGGAATTAAGATTTCTGCATATAACTATTCGCCGATTGACCGGGCGGTAAGAATTGTCTGGTAAACAGAATAAGTAAAGAATAATCAGAGCTGTCGGATTTTATCCGGCAGCTTTTTTGCAGTTATATGGCATTTTTACTATTTATTGTAAAAAATATCAAAAAAGCTTGTGAATTTTATCCAGTTTATGGTATAATAATAAACAGACTGTGGACAGGTTATCAACTTGTCCTGGTATAATTATCAAACATTTAGGAGGTATGAAACAAATGGCAAACAAATGGGTATATTTGTTTAAAGAAGGCGACGCATCAATGAGAAACCTTCTTGGCGGTAAGGGATGTAACCTGGCTGAGATGACAGGTCTGGGCATGCCGATTCCACAGGGATTTACAGTAACGACAGAGGCTTGTACAGATTATTATAAGCAGGGCGAGCAGATTTCAGAGGAGATTCAGAAGCAGATTTTTGAAGCTTTAGCATGGTTAGAGAATGAGAATGGCAAGAAGTTTGGTGATACAGAGGATCCGTTATTGGTATCCGTTCGTTCCGGTGCCCGTGCATCTATGCCGGGTATGATGGATACAATTCTTAATCTGGGCCTTAACGATGTAGCTGTGGAAGGTTTTGCAAAGAAAACCGGTAATCCGAGATTCGCTTACGACTCTTACAGAAGATTTATCCAGATGTACTCTGATGTAGTTATGGAGGTTCCGAAGTCATTCTTTGAGAAGAAGATTGATGAGATGAAGGAAGCAAAGGGTGTTCAGTATGACACGGAATTAACTGCTGAAGATTTGAAGGAACTGGCAGAGCAGTTTAAGGCTATCTACAAAGAGGCAATGAAGGGAGAGGAATTCCCGCAGGATCCGAAGGACCAGTTGATGGGCGCAGTGAAGGCTGTATTCCGTTCATGGGATAATCCGCGTGCCATTGTTTACAGACGTATGAATGACATCCCTGGCGACTGGGGAACAGCAGTTAACGTACAGACAATGGTATTTGGTAACAAGGGTGAAACCTCCGGTACAGGTGTTGCATTTACCCGTAATCCTTCTACCGGTGCAAAGGGTATCTTTGGCGAATACCTGATTAATGCACAGGGTGAGGATGTAGTTGCAGGTGTTCGTACACCTCAGCCGATTTCACAGTTAGAGAATGATTTACCGGAATGCTACAAGCAGTTTATGGAATTGGCAATGAAGCTTGAGAACCACTTCCATGATATGCAGGATATGGAGTTCACTATTGAAGAAGGCAAATTATACTTCTTACAGACACGTAACGGTAAGAGAACAGCTCCGGCTGCAATCAAGATTGCCTGCGATTTGGTTGACGAGGGTCAGATTACCGAGGAAGAGGCTGTATGCCGTATCGAAGCAAAATCTCTTGACCAGTTACTTCACCCGACATTTGACCCTGATGCATTGAAGGCAGGCGAGGTTATCGGTTCTGCACTTCCCGCTTCTCCGGGCGCTGCTGCAGGTAAAGTATACTTTACTGCGGATGAGGCTAAGGAAGCCGGCACAGGCGGACGTGGTGAGAGATGTATCCTTGTTCGTCTTGAAACATCACCGGAGGATATTGAGGGTATGCATGCTTCACAGGGTATCTTAACCGTTCGTGGCGGTATGACATCCCATGCAGCTGTTGTTGCTCGTGGTATGGGTACCTGCTGTGTATCCGGCTGCGGAGATATCAAGATTAATGAGGAAGAGAAGTATTTCGAGTTAGGCGGATACACCTTCCATGAGGGAGATTACATTTCACTTGACGGTACTACCGGTAAGATTTACAAGGGCGATATCAAGACTGTTGAGCCGTCAATCGGCGGTGACTTCGGTCGTGTTATGGCATGGGCAGATAAGTATAGAAAGTTAATTGTCCGCACCAATGCAGATACTCCGGCAGATACAGCAAAGGCTGTTGAGTTAGGCGCTGAGGGTATCGGACTTTGCCGTACAGAGCATATGTTCTTCGGTGAGGACAGAATTCCGAAATTCCGCCGCATGATTCTTTCTGATACCGTAGAGCAGAGAGAGGAAGCATTAAAGGCAATCGGTGAGTTCCAGAAGGCTGACTTTAAGGCAATGTATGAGACATTGGAAGGTAAGCCGATGAATGTACGTTATCTGGACCCGCCGCTTCACGAGTTTGTTCCTACCGAGGAAGAGGACATTAAGGCATTAGCTGATGATATGGGTCTTACCGTAGAGGAAGTTAAGGCAAAATGTGACGCTCTTCATGAGTTTAACCCGATGATGGGTCATCGTGGATGCCGTCTTGCCGTAACCTATCCGGAAATTGCAAGAATGCAGACAAGAGCCGTTATGGAAGCTGCTATTGAGGTGAAGAATGAGAAAGGTTACGATATTGTTCCGGAAATCATGATTCCGTTAGTAGGCGAGAAGAAAGAGCTTAAGTATGTTAAGGATATAGTGGTAGAGGTTGCCGAGCAGGTTAAGAAAGAGAAGAATTCCGATATTCAGTATCATATCGGTACAATGATTGAGATTCCTCGTGCTGCACTTACCGCAGATGCGATTGCCGAGGAGGCTGAATACTTCTCATTTGGTACAAACGATTTAACACAGATGACTTTCGGTTTCTCCCGTGATGATGCTGGTAAGTTCCTTGATTCTTATTACCAGGCTAAGATTTACGAGTCAGACCCGTTTGCTCGTCTTGACCAGACCGGTGTTGGTCAGCTGGTACAGATGGCTGCTGAGAAAGGCCGTAAGACCCGTCCGGATATCAAGTTAGGTATCTGTGGTGAGCACGGTGGAGATCCGTCTTCTATCGAGTTCTGTCATAAGGTAGGTCTTAACTATGTATCCTGCTCACCGTTCCGTGTACCGATTGCAAGACTTGCTGCTGCACAGGCTGCAATCAATGATAAGTAATATAATATAGGAATAAAACAGATTCTTCTGTTGTCATTTCCTCCCCCGTATATCATTGTGATATGGTATACGGGGGTTTTTTCTTTATGCAGGGAGAGAATGATAAAGAGTAACCGGGTATACGGCAGCACATTTGACAGACAATGACATAAAATAATTAGGAAGGGCGGAGGAGAGCCGGAATTATCGGAAAAAGGGATGTCCGGCGGGAGGAAAATGTGATTGAATGGTTTGTAAATCTGCATCCGGTATGGCAGGGGCTGCTTGCCACGTTGTTTACCTACAGTGTTACGGTTATGGGTGCGGCGCTTGTTTTCTTTTTCCCCTCGGTAAATCAAAAAGCGATGGATATCATGATGGGGTTTGCAGCGGGGGTAATGATTGCTGCCTCCTATTGGTCCCTGTTAAATCCGGCTATTGAGTTATCGGAAGCCTTGGGCAAAAATCCCGCTTTATCCGCAGCGGTGGGCTTTGTCTGCGGCGGTGCATTTATCATGCTCTCTGATGCGATACTATCGGGTAAGCGGTTTAACGGAAAAAAGGGAGAAAAATGGCAGCGCTGCATTTTAGTTACAACGGCGGTAACAATGCATAATATCCCTGAGGGATTGGCAGTAGGAGTTGCTTTTGGCTGTGCGGCAATCGAAGGCGGCGGAACATCACTGCTGGGTGCGGTCATGCTGGCGGTAGGAATAGGGATTCAGAATTTTCCGGAAGGGACCTGTGTGGCAATGCCCTTAAGAAGAGAAGGGATGAGTCGGTGGAAAAGTTTTCTGGTTGGACAGTTTTCCGGATTTGTGGAGCCGCTGGCAGGTGTGGTTGGCGTGTTGTTTGCACTTAAGGTACAGCTTGTGTTACCGCTGGTGTTGTCTTTTTCTGCGGGAGCGATGATTTCGGTTGTCTGCTCGGAGTTGATTCCCGAATCCTTCAGGGATAACCGGAATCTGGCAACAACAGGGGTTATGGCGGGATTTGTATTGATGATGGTTTTGGACGTATTGTTATAGGCGGCGAAAGCCGTCAGGAAAACGAAATATCTGACTTTTTTTCGTCATGATTTGACAAATATTACTATATCTAATAAACTAGAGAAAGAAGAATACCGAATGTGGGGAAAGGATAATTGTTTTATGGAAAATCGCCATGTAAAATATGACAGAATATATGTATTGATGTTCCTCTTTTCTGCCTTTGTCGTAATCTTTCCGATTTGCCGCTATAAGGGACCAAGCTTAGCGGATGACTTTTTTGGAAAGGGATGGGATTATGAGACGGGATGGCATACGGCAGAGGGAGAACCGGTTGTCCTGGATAAACTGAATCAGGTTGACGGGACGAAAGCGGGAGAAGAATATTCTATTTATAATACGGTTCCCGATACGATAGAGGAGGGTGATGCACTTTGCTTCCGGAGTAAAAATATTTTTTTTCAGGTATATATTGACGGGAAGCTGCAATATAATCCATATGTTCCGGAAAGTCCAATTTATACCAAAGCTTATGGGACAAAATGGAATTATGTCCGGATTCCGACGGCGGCTTCCGGAAAGCAGATAGAGGTTCGTCTGACTTACGTATATGAAGATGCGAGAGCCTGTATGGATAATATTTATATCGGACAGCCGGCAGGGGCGATTTTGAATACCTTCGGTGAAAAAATGATAGCCTTTGTTACCTGTATCCTTCTTTTGTTTGTCGGCCTGCTTCTGCTTATCGCCGATATTCCGATAAATATGCGGGAGCAAAAGAATCACGAATTGCGCTATCTGGGACTGTTTGCCTTATCCATCGTTATCTGGTGTGCTTCGGAAACAAATCTGATGCAGTTTTATCTGGGAGATAACCGGATTATGCAGGTGGTATCCTGTACGGCGTTAATGCTTATTCCCATTCCGACGGTGCTTTATCTCGATACCGCCTTTGGGTTCCGGCATAAATTTGTCGTGCCGTTAATCTGTATTCCGTCTACGATTTTGTTTGTTTTATGCTGGACGCTGCATTTTCTGGGCGTGGCGGATATTCATCAAACATTGTCGTTAAACCATTTAATGCTGGCGTTTACTGCAATTATTTTATTATATACCATTGTTCGCAATACCATTGTTACCAGTAAGAATCAGAGCCGTAATGTTTATCGTGTGCTGCGGACGATAGGGTTAAGTGCGATATCGGTTGCGACAGTAGCGGATATTATCCGGTATTATCATGGCAATGGGACGGACAGTGCAATGTTTGTACGAATCGGATTATTACTGTTTATTCTCTGTTTTGGAAGCTCCAGTCTGGAAAAAACAATCAATGCGGTGAAGCTTGGCGTGCAGTCCGAGTTTGTTGCGCAGCTGGCGTATAGCGACGGCCTTACCCGGATTGGCAACCGTACATCCTTTGAGGAACATTTGGTGGATTTGGAGAAAGTCAAGGATGATTTGCCGGCGGTTGGAATTGTCATGTTTGATGTCAATGATTTAAAATATGTCAATGACCATATGGGACATCATCAGGGTGATGCGATGCTGGTGAAGAGTGCGGATATTATCCGGGCTGCATTCGGAGATGAATGCAGCGATTGTTTCCGTATAGGCGGAGATGAGTTTGCCGTGCTGATAAGCGGAGATGATGTGCCGGGATGTTATGAGGAAGGAATTATCCGCTTTTCTGAGGCGATTAAGCAATATAACGAGCTGCCCGATAAGAAATTCCGAATCAGTATTGCGTATGGCTTTGCGGTTTATGATAAGGAGAGCAGAGGGACTAAGCTTATGGATATTTATCAGCAGGCGGATAAACAGATGTATGAAAATAAGAAAAAAATGAAAGCAAATCAGATTCCGCCGGAGGAGTATTACCGCACAGAGCATGCATAACTGCAGGTAGTGCTTTTGCGTTAAACAGACGGTAAAGAAAGGGACAGGCAGTCGAAAAAAGGGGCACAGTATAGGGGGAACAATATGATTAAACGATATTTCGTAAGAACGGAATCGCTTCGGGAAGGAATGCGTATAGACCAGAATGTCAAGGACCGTATGGACCGTGTACTAATCGTAAAGGGTACGCATCTGATGGCATATCAGATAGAGGCGCTGGGGCGTATGGGCGTAAGCGGCGTCTATGTTTCGGAGGGAGAAGAAGAAAAGACGGACAAAGAGGAACCCAAGCCGATGTCGGCAGCAGCACGGAACAACATCTCCAAACTGCGCACAGCGGATCCGGCAAAGGTAAAGCTTTCCGAAAGTATTAAAAAGCGGGTGTCCGAGGGAATACAGTTTCTTTATAATGACACGGCGTCTCCGAATTTTACCTCAACATCAACGCATATTGCCAAAAATTTATTGAAGGCGATTGACGATAATGCTGCGATAGCGGTGGATATTACCGCATTAAAAACCAGTGATGAATATACCTTTAAGCATAGTGTCGATGTGGCGACCATGTCCATGATTGTTGCCAAAAAGCTGGAAATGAGCCAGCAGGATATTTACAATATCGGTGTGGCAGGACTGCTTCATGATATGGGAAAATCCAAAATTCCACTGGAAATTTTAAATAAGCCGGCGAGGCTTACGGATGAGGAATTTGAAATCATGAAACAGCATTCGCTGTACGGCTATCGGATTTTGCAGGAAAAAGAGGATTTCATTCAGTCGATAGCCATAGCGGTTTTGCAGCATCATGAGAAAATGAACGGAAAGGGTTACCCTATGGGTGTTGTGGCGGACAAAATCACGCCCTATGCAAAGGTGCTGTCGGTGGTGGATGTATATGATGCCTTAGTTACTGAGCGACCGTATAAAAAAGCAATGTCCCAGCGTGATGCCATTGAGATTATCATGTCCATGACCGAAGAACTGGATATTGATGTTATGCGTAGTTTTCTGGGGAGCGTTATCCTGTATCCGGTAGATTCAGTGGTACAGCTCAGCAACGGAGAGGAAGCGTGCGTGGTGGAAAATCATCCGGAAGCGGTATTGCGTCCGACAGTGGTTGGACTTAAGAGCGGTACCGTTTATGATTTGACCAATGATTTGTCCTGTGCCAATATTCTGATTATGTGATGGAAGAATCGGGGCGCAGTCTGACAGAGAATAAAAAATGCTTGAAAAACAATGAATACACAATAAAATATAAATAAAATACATTACAGATAAGAAAGGATGAGTAGATGAAGGCTGCAATTATTATGGGTTCCACCAGTGATTTATCCAAGGTAGAGCCGGCTGTGGAAGTATTAAAGAAATATGGTGTGGAGGTGAATGTCCGGTGCCTGTCTGCCCACAGGGCACATCTTGGGCTTTCCGGGTTTGTGGAGGAATGTAACGGTAACGGAACAGAGGTGATTATTACTGCGGCAGGAATGGCGGCAGCGCTGCCCGGTGTTGTGGCATCCCAGACGGTATTGCCGGTTATCGGAGTACCGCTTTCCGGCTCGGTACTGGACGGGATGGATGCGCTGATGTCTGTTGTGCAGATGCCCCCGGGAATCCCGGTTGCTACCGTGGCGATTAACGGAAGTAAGAATGCCGCTTATCTTGCCTTGCAGATTATGGCGGTTAAGCATGAGGAGATAAGAAAACAGCTGTTGGAAGAACGGAAAGGTATGGAAGAGGCTGCCATGAAGGCAAATGAAGAGGTTATGGCAAAGTTTAAGTAGGAATGGTTTGCGTGGACCATTGTCTGACTGGTGAAACAGAATGAATGTTAACAGAAGAGTTATCGTTACCCGAAAGCAGGCACCGAGGCTTCGGCGCCTGCTTTATCTGGATAGTCTATGCTTCCAGTTTTTTACCGGTAATCATTTCATAGCCCTCTAAATATTTATCAATGGTTTTTTGCGCAATATCTGCGGGAAGCTCCCAGTCATGACTGCCCTCGTTGTCCCTTAACCAGTCACGGGCGAACTGCTTGTCAAAGGAAGGCTGACCGTGCCCTGCTTCATAGCCCTTTGCCGGCCAGAACCGGGAGCTGTCGGGAGTTAACATTTCGTCGCCCAATACAATGTTACCGTCTTCATCCAGACCGAATTCAAACTTGGTATCGGCAATGATGATTCCCTTTGTCAGCGCATAATCTGCACATTTTTTATACAGCGCAATGGTGTAATCCTTAAGCTTTGTGGCATATTCCAGTCCTTTTCCGGGAAATTCCTTTTCCAGGAGCTCTACACTTTGCTCGAAAGAGATATTTTCGTCATGGTCGCCGATTTCGGCTTTGGTAGACGGGGTGTAGATTGGCTCCGGCAGCTTGTCGGATTCCTTTAATCCCTCCGGCAGGGTAATACCGCAGACGGTGCCGTTTTTTTGATAGCTTGCCCAGCCGCTGCCGGTGATATAGCCACGGACAATACATTCTACAGGCAGCATGTCCAGTTTTTTGCACATCATACTATTACCGTCAAACTGTGGCTGCCGGAAAAATTCGGGCATATCCTTTACATCGGCAGAAAGCATATGATTCGGAAGAATATCGGAAGTCATGTCAAACCAGAATTTCGACATCTGGGTAAGTACGGTTCCTTTTTTATGAATAATATTTTTTAAAATCACGTCAAAGCAGCTAATCCGGTCTGTTGCAACCATAATCAGACTGTCGCCGTTGTCGTAGATTTCGCGGACTTTACCTTCTTTAATTGGTTTCATTTCTTTTTACCTCACAATCTTTTTTGGCATTTTAGCGTTTGTTCCTGTCTAGCATAGTAGATTTCTTGATAAAAATCAAGAGTTTTATGTTGCGTAAGGGTCTTTTTATGGTATTATATATAATAGTTGTTTATATATGTCAGGATATTGCAGGAGGGGCAGGATAGTTTTGGGAATAAGAATACTGCCAGGAGAGGTTAATCCGGAAAGGGTAAATATATGATTTGGAAAATATTAGGAATTGAACAGACAAAGGATGAAGAGGTAATTAAGGCGGCATACCGTGAGAAGCTCCGTGGGGTGAATCCGGAGGATGACGAGGAAGGATTTAAAGAGTTAAGGCGTGCTTACGAAGAAGCGTTGGAATATGTTAATGAAGAGGAAACAGATAGTTTACATAATACTGACGAAGAGGACACGGAGGGACATGCCGGCAAAAAGGACGAGGTGGATTTATGGATTGATGGCATTGACGAAGTGTATCGGGATGCGGCGACAAGAGGCGATGAGAAGAAATGGGAGGCTTTGCTGAACGATTCGGTGTGTGATGATTTGGACACGGAGCTGGAAGCGGCGGAAAAGCTTCTGGTTTATTTTATGTCCCATACCTTTATGCCACAGAAAATCTGGCAGATGGTGGATAAACGCTTCCATTATCTGGAGAATTATGAACAGCTGAAGGAACGTTTTCCCGAAAATTATCTGGATTATGTAAAATGGCAGATTGAAAGCCCGAACTTTATTGATTTCGGACTGTTCAGTGGGAAAACCGACGACCGGGTGGATGAGTTTATCAATAAATTGTACGAGGTGAAAAGTATCTCAGAGGAAGGGGAAATAAAGAAGCTCAGGCAGGCGTTGAATGAATTGGGGCGTTTTGAAGTTACGCATCCTTTTGTACAGGTAGAAGAGGCAAGGTATCTGTTGAAAAAAGCCGAGCAGGAAGAGAGCAGGGTGGAGGATTCGGCAGAGGCCAAAGAGGCACTGGCTATCATGGAGGATTTGGATTTTGAGTATTCGGATAATCCGTATATTGAGCGGATTTATGCGGAAACCCTTATTGCCAACGGGAAAATTGATAAGGCAAAGGCGGTATATGACGGGGTATTGGAAAAATCACCGGATAACTATACGGCGATGTTAGGACAGGCAAACTGCATGTTTTTATCGGGTGATGCGGAGAATGCAAAAGAGCAGGTAGAGGATGTTTTGGAAGAACGCGTGCAGGATTCGGAATGTCTTTCCCTTCTGGATAAAATAAATGAAGAACTGGTTAAGGACTATGAAGCAAAGATTTCTGTTGAGCTTGACCGGGATATCTGCTTTAAACTTGGCTGGTGCTACTATCAGCAAAAACGGTTTGATGAGGGTTTAAAGCTGCTTGAACGTTTAGGTCCGGGTGAGGATTACGATTATATTAATCTCCAATGCCGGCTGTATCTTGCCAATGAGGATTATGAGCGTGCCTATCCTCTTTCTGAAAAATGGCTTGCGTTAATTGAAAGCAGTGAGGATGACGGTTCCAGGGAAATGATGAAACGCAAAAACCGTTTTTCTCTGGCGTTGTTTTCCGTGGGTGTCTGCGTATGGGAAGAAAAATATAAAAAGGCGAAGGAAGAAAAAAAGCAGGCGGCATTTTCCGAGGGAGTGGATTATATTAAAAGGGCAATTTCCGGGGAAAAGAATCTGTTAGTCAAACTGTCTTATATGGAACAGCTGGGCAGATTTTATCTGGATGCTAAGAAATATGAGGAATGTATTTCCGTCTGTAATGAAATTATCGAAAAGGACAGGGGATTTTTCCCTGCATATGTGCACCGTCAGAAGGCAAATTATGAACTGCGAAATGCGAAAGAGGTCATTGACGATTATTTTGCCTGCCAGGAGATATATCCGGCTTATGCACCGCCGTATGTATTGGCGGCGGAGGTGTTCTTTGCCTTTGAGCAGTATGATGATGTGGAGCAGGTTATTGTGGCGGCAAAGGAAGCGGAGCTTGACAGCGACAGCTTAGAGCTTTACCGGATTAAATGCCTGCATTATAAAGAGTTTTCAAGAGAAAATGTTGTGGCGGCGTTGAAAGCGATTGAAGCTTTGCGGGATAAAGTGAAAAAACGCAAAGATGATGAGGAAACGGATATTGAGTACATAGAGGATTTGGAAAAAGAATATGCTATTCTTTACTGGGATATGGATGATACGGAAAAGACGCTTTCGATTATTGAAGCATTTTTGAAAACCCATCCCAATCATCCGGAGATGCTCCGTTTAAAGGTGGACGTATTGAGCAGGGAAGGACACCAGGAGGAGGCATTGAAGGTTTGCCGGCAGCTGATGGACATTGAGCCGGACAATCTGCATACGAAAATGAAGCTGGGAAACTGCTATGAGCGAATGGAGGAAACCGGGAAAGCTATCCAGTGCTACAACGAAATTTTAACGGTGAATCCGGAATTTGCACCGGCATTGCGCAGAATGATGTATATTTACAGCTATCAGAGCAACCAGGAAGGGGATTTGAAGAAATGCAGGGAGGCAATCGGTTATGCAGACCGTTTCATTGAGGTGACCGGCTCGGCGGAAGGCTATGTGGAGCGCGGCAATCTGTATATTGACGTATATGAACTGGAAAAAGCCGTGGAGGATTGTAAAAAAGCGATTGAACTGGACGAGGAGGCTTATTATGCCTATAATAATCTTGGCTGTGCGCTGTTAAAGCTCCGCCGGATAAACGAGGCAATCGAACCGTTGAAACAGGCAATCATCATGGACAGGAAAAAGGATTATCTTCCTTATCTGAATCTGGCGGAATGTTATGTGCTGAACGAAAGCTATGGTAAAGCAATAGAAACCTATGAACAGGCGTTAAAGCTGCGTCCGAATGCCATCCGCTGGCGGGAGGAGATTGCCAAAATCTATGTGCTGAAAAAGGATTACCGGAAAGCGGTTTCCATTTACCAGGAGCTGTTGGAAGAAATCAAGCAGCGGATAAAAAAGATGAAATGGAAGGATAAGCTGAAGTTTTATACGGACAGTGAACCGACGCAGGAAAACAGGAGAATTTATGACATTTACTGTGAGATGGCAGAGATTTACCGGCAGGCGGGCAATACGGAAATGGCGGAAAAATATTACGGCAAGGTGGAGTCGCCGAAGGTGATAAAGGGAGAGTGCTGCTCACCGTTGGGACAGGCGGCTGAATATTACCGGGATAAGGGAGAACTGAAAAGGGCGAAGCAGATAATTAAAAATGCGTTACAGAAAATGTGCGCAGGGGACAGAAACACAAGGGCGCACCGCCAGCTTTTCTTTATCTATGCAACAGTCCTTATGGAGATGGGAAATAAAGCCAAGGCGGCAAAATATGCAGACGCTTATTTGAAGGCGCTGTTGGAGGAATACGGGGGAGAGGAAAAGCTGTTGGAGGATAAGCGGTATCGTCCAATGCATTTATATGATTTGGCAATCATGAATATCTGTGCCGGCAGGCTGGATAGGGGAAGAGAATATTTAAAGCAGATAACGGACTGTCATCTTTGCGTTACCTGCGAGACCTGTGATTGCTTTGAGTATTATTTTGGTATGGGCTTAATTGCGGAATTAGAGGGGGACAAGGAAGAGGCAAAACGGCTTTTGGAACGGGCCGTTAAGATAAAAGGGGATTATCCGTGTGCAAAACGGCATTTAGACAGGATGTAGGACAGCACTAATTTTTGTAATCAATTACAAAACAGGAGGGTAAGACATGATTATTGGTATTGATTTAGGAACAACAAATAGTCTGGTGGCTTATTATACGGAGGAAGGGCCGAAGATTATTCCGAACCGGCTGGGGAAGCATTTAACTCCGTCTGTGGTGAGTGTGGACGAAGAGGGACAGGTTTTTATCGGTGAGACGGCAAAGGAGAGAATGCTGCTGCATCCGGAAAGCTCGGCGGCTGTGTTTAAACGGAGTATGGGCAGCGAAAAGGTCTATGAACTGTCAGGGAAGAAGTTCCTGCCGGAAGAGCTTTCCGCCCTGATACTGCGGGCATTGAAAGAGGATGCGGAATGCTTTTTAAAGGAAGAGGTGACAGAGGCGGTAATCAGTGTGCCGGCTTATTTTAACGATGAACGGAGAAAGGCGACGAAACGGGCAGGAGAGCTGGCAGGGCTTAAGGTGGAACGGATTATCAGTGAGCCTACGGCGGCAGCGATTGCCTATGGACTTTATCAGAATCGGGAAAATGGAAAATTTCTTGTGTTTGATTTAGGCGGGGGCACCTTTGACGTATCAATATTGGAGCTTTTTGATTCCATTATTGAAGTCCGGGCTGTTGCAGGAGACAATTTCCTGGGCGGCGAGGATTTTACCAGAGTTATCGAGCAGATTTTTTTTGATAAGAATCCGGAGATTGATAAGGATAAGCTGACCGATAAGGAATTGAGGCATATTGTCAAGCAGGCGGAAAACTGCAAGATAGGCTTTTCCGATAACCGTATTTCCCGGATGACATGCAGGCTTGGGGATAAGACTTATGAAATGGAGCTGTCCATAGACGAGTATGAGGCAAAATGTGACGAGCTTCTGGATAAAATCCGGCAGCCCATTAAAAGAAGTCTGTCTGATGCAAATGTACGGCTTAAGGACATTGACCGGATAGTTATGGTGGGCGGCGCGACAAAGCTGTCCTTTATCCGCAAATTTGTAGGAAAATTATTCCATAATCTGCCGGACACCTCCATCAATCCGGATGAAGCGGTCGCACTGGGGGCTGCGGTCCAGGGGGCGATGAAGGAGCGCAAGGACAGTATTAAAGAGGTAATTTTAACGGATGTATGTCCCTTTACCCTGGGAACTGAAGTGGTACTGGAAAAAGAAAACGGACGCTTTGAGGATGGGCATTTCTGTCCGATTATTGAGAGAAATACGACGATTCCTGCCAGCAGGACGGAACGCCTTTATACGGTAAATGACAACCAGACACAGATTCGCTGCAAGGTACTGCAGGGAGAAAGCAGATTTGCATCCAATAACGTTATGCTGGGGGAAATCCGGATTAAGGTGCCGAAGGCGGAGGCGGGAAAGGAAGCGGTTGACGTTACTTATACGTATGACGTCAATTCCATTCTGGAGGTGGAAATTAAGGTGGTTTCCACCGGGGAGATAACCAGGCAGATTATAAAGACAAACGCAACGGATATGACGGAGGAAGAGATTAAGGAGAGAATGGAGGCACTTTCCTACTTAAAGATTCATCCCAGAGACAAAGAAGAAAATAAGCTGCTGCTGCTCCGCGGCGAGCGCCTTTATGAGGAAAGCATCGGCAAGGAGCGGATGCAGATAGAATATGCGCTAAGGGAGTTTGAAAAGGCACTGGATACCAGAGAGGACAGTATCATTGAAGGGGCAAGAAGAGACTTCAAGGAATTTATCGAGGAATTTACCGAGTAATATTTCTTTACAAAAATAGGGATTTTGATTATAATGACGTTGTGTATGCATTTTGGAAATACATAACGTCATTATAATTTTCAGGAGGACAAGGATAATGGATTACAAAAATGCCGGCGTGGACATTGAAGCAGGGTATAAATCTGTAGAGCTGATGAAAGAGCATATTAAAAAGACAATGCGGGAAGAAGTATTAACCAATATAGGCGGTTTTTCCGGAGCGTTTTCTCTTGAACGGTTTAAAAATATGGAGCACCCTGTTCTGGTATCCGGAACAGATGGAGTGGGAACGAAGTTAAAGCTTGCGTTTATTATGGACAAGCATGATTCCATCGGCATTGACTGTGTGGCGATGTGCGTGAACGATATCGCCTGTGCAGGCGGTGAGCCGTTATTCTTTTTAGACTATATTGCCTGTGGCAAAAATTATCCGGAAAAGATTGCCGGGATTGTCAGCGGCGTGGCGGAAGGCTGCAAGCAGTCCGATGCGGCATTGATTGGCGGTGAAACTGCGGAGATGCCGGGGTTCTATCCGGAGGATGAATATGACCTCGCCGGATTTGCCGTAGGGATTGTTGACAGAAAGGATTTAATTACCGGTCAGAATATTAGGGCGGGAGACGTTCTGGTAGGAATTGCATCAAGCGGGGTGCACAGTAACGGCTTTTCGCTGGTTCGTAAAGTGTTTGATATGACAAAGGAATCGCTGGATACCTATTATGATGTGCTGGGAAAGACCCTTGGCGAGGCATTGCTTGCGCCGACAAAGATTTATGTAAAAGCGCTGAGGAGCGTGAAAGAAGCCGGAGTTACAATTAAAGGCTGTTCACATATTACCGGTGGCGGTTTTTATGAAAATATTCCGAGAATGCTCCCGGAGGGAGTTCGTGCAGTAGTGGAAAAGGCATCCTATGAGGTTCCGGCCATTTTTAAGCTGATGGCGGAAAAAGGGAATATTGAAGAAGACATGATGTATAATACCTACAATATGGGTATCGGGATGATGCTTGCCGTAGATTCTGCCGAGACGGATAAGACGATTGCGGCATTAAAGGCGGCAGGTGAAGAGGCATATGTTGTAGGCAGGATAGAGGACGGCGAGAAAGGTGTAGCTTTAATCTGAGCGGGAGGAGTAATCTATGCTAAGAGCGGCAGTAATGGTATCCGGAGGAGGAACGAATCTGCAGGCGATTATTGATGCAGTGGAATCGGGAAGGATTACTAACACGGATTTGGTGGCGGTAATCAGCAACAATAAAGGTGCATATGCGCTGGAACGTGCAAAAAAAGCGGGAATCCGTGATATTGTAGTTTCTCCGAAGGATTATGAAAACAGAGAATTATTTAATCGGGCATTGGTGGAAACGGTAGATTCCCTACAGGTAGATTTGATTGTACTGGCAGGGTATCTGGTGGTAATTCCGCCGGAGATGATTGACAAATACGAAAACAGGATTATCAATATCCATCCGTCGTTAATCCCATCTTTTTGCGGAACCGGGTTTTACGGGCTGAAGGTACATGAGGCGGCTTTGGCAAGAGGAGTCAAGGTGGTCGGGGCTACAGTCCATTTTGTAGATAAAGGTACCGATACCGGACCGATTCTGCTGCAAAAAGCAGTGGCGGTAGAAAGCGGAGACACCCCGAAAATTTTGCAGCAAAGGGTTATGGAGCAGGCGGAGTGGATTTTACTTCCACAGGCAATCAATCTGATTGCCAATAACCGGGTGGTGGTTGTAGACGGAAAAGCGGTAATTCGGGGATAAGACGAGGAGGACAGACATGAAAGTTTTAATTATTGGAAGCGGTGGAAGAGAACATGCGATTGCGGCGAGTGTGGCGAAAAGCCCGCGGGTGTCTAAGTTATATGCGGCGCCGGGAAATGCCGGCATTGCCCAGCTTGCGGAATGCGTGGATATATCCGTGATGGATTTTGATAAGCTGGTGGCGTTTGCGAAAGAAAAAGAGATTGATTTTACGATAGTAGGACCGGATGACCCGTTGGTGGCAGGCTGTGTAGATGCATTTGAAAGAGAAGGGATGCGGGTATTCGGACCCCGTAAGAATGCGGCGATAATTGAAGGCTCTAAAGCTTTTTCCAAGGATTTAATGAAAAAATATGGGATTCCCACAGCGGCTTATGAAACCTTTGACCGTGCCGAGGATGCATTGACCTATTTGGAGACGGCAGATTTTCCGATTGTGTTGAAGGCGGACGGACTTGCCCTGGGAAAGGGAGTTTTAATCTGTAAGGATTTTGAGGAGGCAAAAGCAGGCGTAAAGGAGATTATGCTGGATAAGCATTTTGGCGATGCGGGGAATAAAATGGTCATCGAGGAATTTATGACTGGACGGGAAGTGTCCGTGCTGGCATTTTGTGACGGGACGACCATTAAGACAATGACGTCTGCCCAGGACCACAAGCGGGCCAAGGACGGTGATAAAGGGTTAAATACAGGCGGTATGGGAACATTTTCTCCCAGCCCTTTTTATACGAGGGAAATTGATGATTTCTGCCAGAGGGAAATTTACCAGAAGACGATGGATGCCATGAAGGCGGAGGGAAGAGATTTTGTCGGCGTTTTATTTACCGGTTTAATGATTACCGAAAGGGGAACCAAAGTTTTGGAATTTAATGCCAGATTCGGCGACCCGGAAGCACAGGTTATTCTTCCCCGGATGAAAAATGATATTATAGATGTGATGGAGGCATGTATTGATGGCAGGCTTGACCAGGTAGAGCTGGAATTTGAGGACAATGCGGCGGTCTGCGTGGTACTGGCTTCGGACGGATATCCGGTTTCCTATGAAAAGGGATTTCCGATTGAGGGTCTGGATACCTTTAACGATAAAGAGGATTATTATGTATTCCATGCCGGAACGAAGCTTGCTGACGGACAGATTGTAACAAACGGAGGAAGAGTGCTGGGAGTTACGGCAAAGGGAAGTAATCTGGTTGAAGCCCGGGCAAATGCCTATGAAGCGGTAAAATGGGTGAATTTTAAAAATAAGTATATGCGCCGGGATATCGGCAAGGCGATTGACGAACAGTAAAGATAAACGTATGGGGAACAAAGGAGGGGACTGTGATAATTCTACAGTCCCTTTATGTCAATTTTTGTAAAAAGTGATATGTATATGATTATTTCCCAGGATGGACGGGATATCTCTTCAGATTGGGTATAATAGATTAAAGAATGTATAGATAGGATTGGAGAATGCAATGAATCAGAATTATACAAAGAGTGCGGCGAGCGCCCTGAAATATGCAAAAAGAATTGCATTACAGTTAGCACAGGAATATGTAGGAAGCGAACATTTACTGCTGGGTCTGGTAAAGGAAAAAAATGGTCTTGCGTCAGCAGTGCTTACCCAGAATGGTGTGGAGGAGGAGCGGCTGGAAAATCTAACCAGCCAGTTAATGATGGAGCACACCAATGTTGCACTGGCAAGTCAGGCGGAATTTTCAAAGAGATGTCAGGATATTTTAGATTTGGCAAACAGGGAAGCGGTTAAATTTAAAGCGCAGCAGGTGGGAACCGAGCATTTGCTGATTGCCATTATCAAGCATCCGGACAGCGTGGCATTTCGTCTGTTGACGGCAATGAATATTACCATAACGAAATTATATACGGATATACTGGCTGCCATGGGGGCAGACCCGGCAGTGGCAAAGAGTGAGCTGAACAGCTTGAAATCCAAAGAGAAAAAGGGAAAGTCCGCAACACCGACGCTGGACCAGTATTCAAGGGATTTCACTAAGCTGGCAAAGGAAGGAAAGCTTGACCCGGTAGTGGGGAGAGCGGAAGAAATGCAGCGGGTGGTGCAGATTTTAAGCAGAAGAATGAAAAATAACCCTTGTTTGGTGGGCGAACCGGGAGTTGGAAAAACTGCTATAGTGGAGGGGCTTGCCCAGATGATTATAGCGGGAGAGGTGCCGGAAACCGTAAAGGGAAAGAGACTGCTTTCCCTGGACTTATCCGGAATGGTGGCAGGCTCTAAATACCGTGGAGAATTTGAGGAACGGATAAAAAAACTGATTCACGAGGTGACCCAGGTGGGGAATGTGATTCTGTTTGTGGACGAGCTGCATACCATTATCGGGGCAGGAGGGGCAGAGGGCGCCATTGATGCCTCCAATATTTTAAAGCCCGCATTGTCCAGAGGTGAAATCCAGATGATTGGTGCCACAACGACTACGGAATACCGGAAATATGTTGAAAAGGATGCGGCGCTGGAGAGAAGATTTCAGCCGGTTACGGTGCATGAGCCTACCGAGGAGGAGGCGGTTGCAATTCTGCAGGGGCTCCGTGCCTGCTATGAATATCATCATGGACTTAGTATAAGCGATAAAGCGGTGAATGCCTGCGTGAAATTTGCAGTCCGCTATTTGAACGACCGTTTTCTTCCGGATAAGGCGATTGATTTAATGGATGAAGCAGCGGCAAAGAAAAAACTTGCCGTATCAAAAGTAACTCCGCAGATGAAGCAGATTGAGCGGGAGATGCAAAATCTGAATCAGGAGCTGGACCAGGCATTTATGGAAAACGATTTGGAGTCGGCACATGAAACAAAGCTTGCCATTAAACTGCTGGAAGAGAAAATGGAGAAGCTGAATAAGAAACAGGAAAGCAGTATGAAGCAGGAAAAGCTTGTGTTAAATGAGGAGGATATCGCAACGGTTGTATCGGAGTGGACAAAAATTCCGGTAAGCCGTCTGCAGGAGGAGGAATCCAAGAGGCTTCTTCATTTGGAGGACACCCTGCACCGGCGGGTAATCGGTCAGGACGAAGCGGTTGATGCGGTGGCAAAAGCAATTAAAAGGGGAAGGGTTGGGCTTAAAGACCCGAAGCGCCCTACCGGTTCATTTTTGTTTCTGGGTCCGACCGGCGTAGGAAAAACAGAACTTTCAAAAGCATTGGCGGAGGCGGTATTCGGTGACGAAAAGGCGTTGATTCGTGTAGATATGTCGGAATACATGGAAAAGCACAGTGTATCGAAAATGATTGGCTCACCTCCGGGATATGTCGGTTTTGAGGAGGGGGGACAGCTAAGCGAGAAGGTGCGCAGAAATCCCTATTCGGTTATTCTCTTTGACGAGATTGAAAAGGCACATGTGGATATTTTTAACGTTCTTTTACAGATTTTAGATGATGGGCATGTAACGGATGCCCAGGGAAGAAAAGTGGATTTTAAAAATACCATTATCATCATGACCAGTAATGCCGGGGCAGCCAGGATTATGGAGCCGAAAAAGCTGGGCTTTGCCAGCGAGTCCTCCGAGGAGAAGGAGCATGAACTGATGAAAAGCGGCGTAATGGAGGAAGTGAAACGGTTATTTAAACCGGAATTTTTAAACCGCATTGACGATACCATTGTCTTCCATGCCCTGACCAAAGAGGAAGTGAAAGAAATTGCGGACTTGCTTCTCCGGGATTTTGCAAAAAGGGTTGAACAGCAATTAAATATCCGTCTCCGCTACGGGGAAGCGGTAAAAAATTATGTCTTTGAAAAAGGATACGATAAGAAGTATGGCGCCAGACCGTTAAGGAGAGCGATACAGAATGAAATTGAGGATAAAATGGCGGAGGAAATTCTGGCAGGCCATATATCGTCGGGACAGACCGTGCGGATTTCCGTTGTAAAGGCAGGAGTAAAATTCAAGGTGGTTTAGTGCAGGATAAATTGGCAGAATATAGTTGTAAATTTTATAAAAATATACTGGAAAAAAAACACCATATATTGTATACTTAATTTACATTTAGTGGTCGAAATAATAAACGATACGATTTATGCGAACAGTACAGGAGGATAAAGGGATGGCAGTAGTTGGCGAGTTGATTAAGGAGGAAAATGATGCGTTAAGCTTTGGAAATTATGAGCTCGCATCAAAGACCAAGCTGGACGGCTTTGATTTTAAGGGGGATAAATACAAAGTAAAGACCTTTAAGGAGATTACAAAGCTGGAGAAAAACGGTTCTTTCGTATATGAATCGGTACCGGGAACGGCAGTGCATGATTTCAAAGCGAATGATGCAATAGTAGAATTTAGTGTGGAGGGAATTGAAGACTCCCAAATTACGCTGGAGCTGGAAGCGGGACAGGAATATGTGACAATAATCGATGGGAATAGCACAGGCTCGGTAAAAACAAATCTTGGCGGTAAGCTGAACTTTAGCGTGGAGTTGAATCCGGGACAGATATCTTCTATCAAGATTGAGAAAATGTAATTGAAATCAGGTAATTGTGAAAAGCTTAATTTCGCAAATGCTTAGTAAAGCATAGAGAGGAAGGACAAATGGCAAAGGCAAAACAAATGTACTTTTGCCAGGAGTGTGGCTATGAGTCCACGAAATGGCTTGGACAATGTCCGGGCTGTAAGAATTGGAACACCTTTGTAGAAGAGAAATTAGTAGTAGGCGCTGGTAAGCATTCTGGCAAAACAGAAGCGGCAGCGCCTACTAGCATTTTAAATATTACTACATCGGAGGACACACGAATTGGCACAGGAATGAAAGAGTTAGACCGTGTATTGGGCGGCGGGATTGTGAAAGGTTCCCTCACTCTGGTAGGCGGCGACCCGGGAATCGGGAAATCGACAATTCTGCTGCAGGTATGCCGCAATCTTACCGCAACGGAGCATAAGGTACTGTATGCGTCGGGAGAGGAATCTTTGCAGCAGATTAAGCTCCGGGCAGAACGGCTTGGCGGCTTCACAAAGGATATGCTGTTATTATGTGAAACCAATTTAGAGGCAATTGAGGGAGCAATTACAAAGGTTATGCCGGAGGTGGTGGTGATTGATTCCATTCAGACCATGTATTTGGAGGAGATAGCCAGCGGTGCGGGAAGCGTTTCCCAGGTACGGGAAGTGACCGGAAGGCTGATGCGAATGGCAAAACAGTTAAATGTTGCCGTTTTTATTGTCGGACATGTGACTAAGGAGGGAACGGTGGCAGGACCGAGAACCCTGGAGCATATGGTGGACACCGTGCTTTATTTTGAGGGAGAAAAAAATGCGATTTACCGGGTACTCCGGGGGGTGAAGAACCGGTTCGGCTCCACCAATGAAATCGGCGTGTTTGAAATGAAGGATACGGGATTATACGAGGTTGATAATCCGTCGCAGGTTATGCTGAGCGGCAGACCGCTGGATGCCGCCGGTTCCGTAGTGGTATGCTCCATGGAGGGAACCAGGCCGATTCTGATTGAGATTCAGGCGTTAGTCTGTCAGTCGAATTTTAATCTGCCGAGGAGGACTTCGGTAGGAATTGATTATAACCGGGTGAATCTGTTAATGGCGGTACTGGAGAAGCGTGCAGGAATGATGCTGGCGGGAAATGACGCCTATGTCAATCTCGCCGGAGGAATGCGGTTAAATGAGCCCGCTATTGATTTGGGAATAATTGTGGCGCTGGTTTCCAGTTTTAAAAATACTCCGGTGGATTCGCATACCATTATATTTGGAGAGGTAGGACTGGCGGGTGAGATAAGAGGTGTGTCAATGGCGGCGCAAAGGGTAAAGGAAGCAGAAAAAATGGGCTTTACGACCTGTATTTTGCCTAAGATTAACTGTCAGGGAATGGATGCGGTAGAGCGAATGCGCCTAATCGGTGTGCAGAATATTTCCGAAGTGCTTTCCTATATTTAGCGGATAAAAGCAGGGCGGAAACAGCCTGTAATATTTTATCAAAAAAAGTTGAAAAAGGTGTTGACAAGGGTGTACCCTTGTGCTAATATTAACTTCGTTGCGGTGCTGAAAAGTAAAGAACAGAGCAACAAGAACAATGAAAACTGAATGAAGATTAAACAACAAAACAACCCTGAAAATTCT
>JAMPFJ010000029.1 GCA_023664535.1 Bacteroidales bacterium | reverse complement strand
ATGCTGAATGACAGTGCGGCTTTGTTGGAAAAATGCACGGATAAAAGGGAAAAGAACCTTGTAACGGATTTCCTCGCATTGTGGAACAAAAAAGAAGATGGCGCATAATCTGGGATAAGGTAAAAGAGTAGCAATATCATTAATATCTAAGCCGTGTGGTTTAGGTATTATTTTTTGCCCTGAAATGGGTATGCAGCTTAAAGAGTTACACGTTGGCAATACAGGGGAAAGGACGATATGAGGGCATTTGAAACTGAAAGGGAAATGCTTGTCCTGCGATGCCGATGTCAAAGTTAAAAGAAAATAAACGCCATACATAAGAAAATACGGAATGATGATAAACTGTGAATTTGCAAAGAAAAGCAACTTTTCCCTTAGACGGAGAAATACTGCTTGGACTGCCAGAAAGAGCAACCGTGTTGCAAGGTAGAAACTTCCAAAGAGACTGTCATACAGGTTGGTACAGGCATATTGGACACCATATTCAGGTCAGCTTCATACCATAAAGAAAAAAGGCAATTTCAGATGGAAAATAATAATGAATATGGATGGACAGAGGAATGCAAAGAGATACCCTTTTCCTTTCCGCCGCAGCATCAGGATGTGCAGCCGGGATTAGAATACATTATGGAGCCGAGACCGGTGTCCGAGTGCGGAGGATGCGGATTGAAGCTGAAGGACAAGGTAGCGGTGATTACCGGTGGTGACAGTGGCATAGGCAGAGCGGTTGCCTATGATTTTGTCAGGGAGGGAGCTGCAGTTGTTCTCATCTATTATGATGAAGAGTGCGATGCAAAAGAAACCTCTGAAAGAATCAGCCGGCTTGGTGGAAAATGCCTGCTGCTGCAGGGGGACTTGAAAGAAATGGCTTTCGTGAAAGAATGCGTGGAACGGACAATAGAATGTTTTGGCAGATTGGATATTCTGGTAAATAATCATGCCGTACAGTTTATACAGCGAAGTATTCTGGATATATCGCCGGAGCAGCTTAATCTGGTATTCCAGAACAATATCATTTCCTTTTTTTATATGATTCAGTCAGCATTGCCATATATGAAATGTGGAAGCAGCATTATCAATACCACATCGGTGACGGCTTATCAGGGAAATAAGGATTTAATTGATTACAGCGCAACAAAGGGAGCTGTTGTTGCGCTCACACGTTCACTTTCCCAGTCACTGGTAAACCAGGGAATCCGGGTAAATGCAGTTGCGCCGGGACCGATATGGACGCCACTTATTCCGGCTTCTTATTCGGCAGAGGAGGTCGCAACATTTGGGCGGAAAACATCAAAGGTTCCCATGATGAGAGCCGGAGAGCCATGTGAGGTTTCACCATGTTATTTGTTCCTGGCATCGGAGGATTCTTCTTATATGACCGGGCAGGTGCTGCATCCAAACGGAGGGACGATTGTAGGTTCATAATATTGCGTTACTTGAATCTTTTCAGATAATCTGCTATGATAGCATAATGAATAAACTAGAATATGTATCTGAGGAGAACAGAAATGGGAAAGATTATACTTACGGGTGACAGACCCACCGGAAGACTTCATGTAGGACATTATGTGGGTTCATTAAAAAGAAGAGTAGAATTACAAAATTCCGGTGAATACGATAAAATTTATATTATGATAGCAGATGCGCAGGCGCTTACGGATAACGCGGATGACCCGGATAAGGTGCGGGAAAATATTATCGAGGTGGCATTGGATTATCTGGCATGCGGATTAGACCCGGAGAAATCGACGCTGTTTATCCAGTCTCAGATTCCGGAGCTGACAGAGCTTAGCTTTTACTATATGAATCTGGTTACGGTTTCACGGCTTCAGCGTAACCCTACCGTGAAAAACGAAATCAAGATGCGTAATTTTGAGACCAGTATTCCGGTTGGTTTCTTTACCTATCCCATCAGTCAGGCGGCGGATATTACCGCATTTCAGGCGACTACGGTTCCGGTTGGGGAAGACCAGATGCCGATGATTGAACAGACAAAGGAAATCGTGCACAAATTTAATTCGGTATACGGGGAAGCTTTGACTGACCCGGATATCCTGCTGCCGGATAATGAAGCCTGCAAAAGACTTCCGGGTATAGACGGTAAGGCAAAAATGAGCAAATCCCTCGGTAACTGTATTTATCTTGCAGAGGAGCCGGAAGAAATCAAGAAAAAAGTTATGAGTATGTATACGGACCCCGACCATATTAAGATTACGGACCCGGGGAAATTAGAGGGAAATACGGTCTTTACCTATCTGGATGCATTCTGTAGGACGGAGCATTTTGAGCGGTATCTGCCGGACTATGCTAATCTGGATGAATTGAAGGCGCATTATACCAGGGGCGGTTTAGGTGATGTGAAAGTGAAAAAGTTCCTGAATAATGTGATACAGGAAGAATTGGAGCCGATTCGGAACCGCAGACATGAATATGAGAAGAATATTGCTTATGTCTATGATATCTTGAAAAAGGGCAGTGAAGAGGCGGAGCAGGCAGCTGCAAAAACGCTGAATGATGTAAAACAGGCGATGCGGATTAACTATTTTGATGATGAGGAATTGATGGCAAAGCATAGTGCCAGGTATGGGAATGAAAAGACAGGCGCTTCTTTATGATACAGGCAGAAGACAGAATAGGGAGTTGAAGCCAGGGACTGCCGCACAATAAATGAGGAATCATTTTTGCGCGGCAGTCTCTTTATATTGGCAAATGTATTTCCGGTGTGTTAAACTTTATTCTTGACAGTGCATTTAATTTCTATTATAATAGCCGTTGTTTAACGAATTATCGAAGTAGCACTTTAATTCGATAAAGTAAGCATTGAGGCGAGCGCAAAAAAGGAGAAAACCAACATGGAAAAACTGTTACATACCCCGGAGGGCGTAAGGGATATTTACGATAATGAATGCAGGAAGAAACGAAAGGTTTTACACAAAATGCATCATGTACTTTCGCTGTACAGTTATCATGATATCGAGACGCCGACCTTTGAATTTTTCGACATTTTTAACCAGGATAAAGGCTCTGCCACGTCTAATGAAATGTATAAATTTTTTGATAGGGAGAACAATACTCTGGTGCTTCGTCCGGATATAACGCCAAGCATAGCAAGATGCGTGGCAAAATATTATCCTGATGAGGAGCTGCCGATACGGCTCTGTTACCAGGGAAATACCTTTTTTAATACGCATAACCATCAGGGAAAGCTGAACGAAATTACGCAGCTTGGCGCAGAGCTGATTAACGATGATTCCTCTGCTGCGGATGCTGAGGTTATTGCGACTGTAATCGACTGCTTTTTAGCTGCCGGGCTTACTGAATTTCAGATTGAAATCGGTGAGGTGGATTTCTTCAAAGGAATTTTAGAGGAGGCGGAATTGGATAAAGGGACTGTGGACGAGATACGCAATTATATTCATAACCGTAATTTTTTTGGTTTGGAATCCCTGATTAAAGAGTTGGATTTAAAGGAGAATGTGAAAAAAGTACTGTTGAGCTTTGACCAGTTATTTGGCGGATATGAAATGCTGGAAAAGGCGAAGGAGCTTGTTACCAACAGCACTTCCACCGAAGCTATCCGAAGGCTGGAAAAGGTATATACGGCATTATCCTATTCCGGCTATGAAAAATATATCAGCTTTGATTTTTCGCTGCTCAGCCGTTATGAGTACTATACCGGAATCATGTTTCGGGGATATACCTACGGTACAGGTGACGCTGTAGTTAAGGGCGGGCGTTACAATAATCTTCTTGGACAGTACGGAAAGGAAGCTCCGGCGATAGGCTTCGCCTTTTATATTGATGATTTGATGATGGCGATTTCCCGCCAAAAGATTGAGATACCGGTAGATAATTCCGACAGCATCATCCTGTATGATATTGAAAAACAGAAAACGGCAATCCGGCTGGCAAACCATTTACGGAAATCGGGCAGAAAGGTTGAATTGATTCGTAAATCCAAAAAAAAGGAAGTCAGGGATTATGCCGCTTACGGAAAAAAGAACCGCTTTTCTGGAATGTTTTACTTAACTTCGGATACTATGGTGGATGTCTATGATTTTGTGTCGGAAGAAATCAGCAGCGCTTTAATTGAGGACATTGAATTTTGTGGATAAAGAGGGGACAGGCATGAGATATTTAACATTTGCATTAGCAAAAGGACGACTGGCAAAAAAGACGCTTGGCTATTTGGAGCAGATTGGAATTACCTGTGAGGAGATGAAAGATTCGGATACCAGAAAGCTGATTTTTACCAATGAGGAATTGAAGCTTCGCTTTTTCCTGGCGAAAGCCGGTGATGTTCCCACCTATGTGGAATATGGCGCAGCAGATATCGGCGTGGTGGGAAAGGATACCATTTTAGAGGAGGAACGGGATAACCTTTATGAGGTTTTGGATTTGGGCTTCGGAAAATGCAGAATGTGCGTCTGCGGACCGGCAAGGGCAAAGGAAACCCTGCAAAAAAATGAAATTATCCGTGTTGCCAGCAAATACCCCAATATTGCAAAGAATTATTTTTATACCAGAAAAAATCAGACAGTGGAAATTGTAAAACTGAACGGCTCCGTAGAGTTGGCGCCCATTGTAGATTTATCGGACGTCATTGTCGATATTGTCGAGACGGGAACGACATTAAAGGAAAACGGATTAGAGGTTTTGGAGGAAATCTGTCCGTTATCCTGCAGGATGGTAGTAAACAAGGTCAGCCTGAAAATGGAGCAGGAACGAATATTACATATTGTCAGGGAATTGAAGCAATTAATTTACAATTAAAGCGTCTGCCAATGACAAACCAGAGCATTTGCGGCGGCGTCAAGGGTGAGAAAACAGAAAGGAATTGGTGAGATGAGAATCGTAAAATTAACCAGTGAAACAAAGAAGAATCTTTTAAACGATTTGTTGAAAAGAAGTCCGAATAACTATACCGGATATGCGGACACTGTACAGGAAATAGTTGATAATGTTCGGGAAAACGGGGATAAGGCTTTATTTGACTATACCAGACAGTTTGATAAGGCAAAGATAAACAAAGAGAATATCCGGGTGACGGAAGAAGAAATTGAGGAAGCCTATAAGGAGGTGGACGCTCACTTGCTGGAAGTAATCCGGAAAGCGTTGGTGAACATCCGGGTTTATCATGAAAAACAGAAGCAGTACAGCTGGTTTGATACGACGGAGGAGGGAACGATGTTAGGACAGAAGGTGACGCCGCTTCAGTCGGTCGGCATATATGTTCCCGGCGGCAAAGCGGTATATCCTTCCTCTGTACTGATGAATATTGTACCGGCGAAGGTAGCCGGGGTAAAGAGGATTATCATGACGACCCCCTGTAATGCAGAGGGAAAGGTGTATGCGACAACGCTGGTGGCAGCGAAGGAGGCTGGTGTAGATGCCATATATAAAGCGGGAGGGGCGCAGGCAATCGCTTCCCTTGCCTATGGAACCCAGTCAATTCCTAAGGTAGATAAGATTGTGGGACCGGGCAACATTTTTGTTGCACTGGCGAAACGTGCGGTTTACGGTTATGTCAGCATTGATTCCATTGCAGGTCCGTCGGAAATTCTGGTATTGGCAGATGAAAGTGCAAATCCTCGTTATGTGGCGGCAGATTTATTGTCACAGGCGGAGCACGATGAGCTTGCCTCTGCGATTCTGGTTACGACCTCGGAAGCCCTTGCCAATGCGGTTTCTGTGGAAGTGGATAACTTTATTTCCGTGCTCAGCAGGAAAGAGATTATGAAAAAATCCATTGATAACTATGGCTATATCCTTGTTGCCGACAGTATGGAGGAAGCGATTGACGCTGCAAATGATATTGCCAGCGAACATTTGGAGATTGTGACAAAAAATCCCTTTGAGGTAATGATGAAGATAAAAAACGCAGGTGCCATTTTTATCGGAGAGTACAGCTCGGAGCCGTTAGGAGATTATTTTGCGGGACCCAATCATGTGCTGCCGACAAACGGTACGGCAAAATTCTTTTCCCCGTTAAGCGTAGATGATTTTGTGAAAAAATCCAGTATCATTTATTATTCCCGGGAAGCATTGGAGCCGATTCATCAGGATATTATGGATTTTGCCGTCAGTGAACAGCTTACGGCGCATGCCAATTCCATTAAAGTACGATTTGAATAGGAGATGTTTATAGACGGTAAAGATAAATACTTTATATATTTGCGAAAAAAATCATAAATAAAATTATGCACTAAAAAAGGATGATGAAAAGCTTTATTAAACAGATAAAGGATAAACCATAATTACGGATATTATTATATAAATATGTTCTATATAATGATTAACCCTCTCCTATGATTCTATTTTTAAGAGAAAAAAGCAGTGTGAAAATAAATTCTTTAAACTTAGATTGTAGAAATGTATAATGGATGTATATATTTCAAACCAAAATTATGATAAAATGATTTTGTGAAATGTTTATCCGGAACATACAGGGGGTACAGTATGATAAAAGGAGATATTAATAACGATGGTTTAGTTAACCAGAAAGATGCAAAAATGCTACAGCGGGCATTATTGGGGACGCTCAAGCTGACGGAGGAGCAGGAAAAGGCAGCCGATATGGATGACGATGTGCAATTAACAAAAAAGGATTTGGAACAGCTTAAGGACCTTCTGGCGCTGAGAATAACCGGTGATGCAAACGGGGACGGCTACCTGACGGAGGATGATGTGTTGACAATCCAGAAGCATGTGGCGGAAATACTTAAGCTGGATGACCGGCTTTTGGAAAATGCGGACATCAATGCAGACGGAGGGGTCGATATGCGGGATGTAATTATGCTGCAAAAAATCATTGCCGGCATAATTGCAGATAATGAGGCGAGAAAACCGAAGAATAATAAGGTTACCATTAGCCTGGAATCCTTTAATAAGGGCGAATATTTATCATGGTTTGTCACGACGCAGGCTGCATATGAAGTAACGGTTACGCTGAAGGATGACAAAAAGGTTTACTTTACAGGGAAGAAAAAGGGTACGGATATTGAGCCGCCGTTAGCTGTTGGCAACTGCCAGTATACAGGCAAAAATCTTACTCTGGAGATTTCCATTCCGGAATCAGAGGATATCAAAGCGATTCCGTCAATGTCCACAATCATTACCAACACGGGAAAAGTGGTTGGACAAAGCTTTACCTGCTGTGGTGAGGACTGGACGGATAATAACTACAGTGATTTTTATATAAGTGTTGTAGGTTGGAAGAAAAAATAGCAGAACAACAAAAATAGAATAAGGATAAATCATTTCACGAAAATAATCATGAATACGAGTTAAACTTAAAGAAGCCGGTTTGCTGATGAATCGGCTTTTTTATTTTGTCGGAAAATTTATCACAAGATATGGTATTTTTTTCGGAAATGTGTTAGAATATCAACGATTATGTGTGGATGGATAAGGAGAGTGCGGGATGGCAGGCAGAATTGCGTATGTTGAGCGTAAGACAAATGAGACGGAAATTAAACTGGAATTGCATATTGACGGTTCCGGACAGGCGAAGATTGATACCGGAATCGGGTTTTTTGACCATATGTTAAATTCCTTTGCCAGACACGGTTTTTTTGATTTAAAGCTGCTGGTAAAAGGAGATTTGTATGTGGATTCCCACCATACGATTGAGGATACCGGAATTGTTCTTGGCGAAGCGGTTAAGAAAGCCTTGGGGGATAAGAAAGGAATCAAACGCTATGGACAGAGGATTCTTCCCATGGATGAAACCCTGATGTTATGCGCCATAGATTTGTCCGGAAGACCATATTTTTCTTATGATATGAATTTAACCGTAGACCAGGTGGGATACTTTGATACAGAGATGGTAAAGGAATTTTTTTACGCCGTTTCCTATGCGTCGGGAATGAATCTGCATTTAAAACAGTTAGACGGAAGCAATAACCATCACATTATCGAGGCGGCGTTTAAGGCTTTTGCAAAGGCCTTGGATGAAGCGACTCAGATTGATTCCAGAATGCAGGATACAGTTCTTTCCACAAAGGGAACACTGTAAAGATATTACCAGGTAATTGCGAAGCATAAGTTTTGCAAACGTATGTTGTATAATATAGACAATTACCTGAAGCTTAGGAGGAGTATGCATGAACCGGCAGACGGAAAAAGAGGAATTTACGGCAAAACCGTTAACGAGCAGCATGGATTTCGATGGCTTTAAGACAGATGCCAACGGTCTGATTCCCTGTATTGCACAGGATTATCAAACCAACGAGGTTCTGATGATGGCATATATGAATAAAGAATCTTTTGAACAGACGTTAAAAACGGGATATATGACTTATTTTTCCAGAAGCAGACAGAAGCTTTGGAAAAAGGGGGAGGAAAGCGGGCATTTGCAGTATGTTAAGGAATTGATTATTGACTGCGATAAGGATACGCTTTTGGCAAAGGTTGCCCAGATTGGAGCCGCCTGCCATACGGGAAACCCTACCTGTTTTTTTACGTCGCTGACCCAGAAACAATGAGATAGTTAATTCCGGTTGAAGCTTTTGGCATCCGAACTTTATTGCCGCCGCTGGTAAACTGGAAAAAAGATAAATAATAGAGATGATGGAGGTATGATTATGAATTTATTAGCAGGTGAATTTTTAACTTATTTATTTAAGTACATTATCCTTGGCGTAATTGCCGTTGCCGGCGTACTGTGCGGGGCAAAGTTCAAAAAGAATAAGCTGGCAAAAAAAGCCGAGGAGAATACGCAGGCCGACGCATAGAATCGTCCGGTCGGACAGTTTTATAACTGTGAAAAAAGAATAAGTGAGGAAAAAAAGGTGAAAAAATACGGTTTAAATGAACTGAGGAAAATGTATCTGGATTTTTTTGAAAGCAAAGGCCATCTTAAGATGAACAGTTTTTCTCTGGTTCCACATAATGACAATTCTTTATTGCTGATTAACGCAGGTATGGCGCCCCTTAAGCCATATTTTACCGGACAGGAAATTCCTCCAAGAAAAAGGGTGACGACCTGTCAGAAATGTATTCGTACCGGCGATATTGAAAACGTAGGGAAAACGGCGAGACATGGTACGTTTTTTGAGATGCTGGGTAATTTTTCCTTTGGAGATTATTTTAAAAAGGAAGCGATTTCCTGGTCATGGGAATTTCTGACGGAAGTACTGGGAATGGATGCTGACCGCCTTTATCCGTCGGTATATCTGGAGGATGACGAGGCGTTTGATTTATGGAATACGATGATAGGTATTCCGAAGGAGCGGATTTTCCGTTTCGGAAAAGAGGATAATTTCTGGGAGCATGGTTCCGGTCCCTGCGGTCCCTGCTCGGAAATCTATTATGACCGCGGCGAAAAATATGGCTGCGGAAAACCGGATTGTACGGTGGGCTGCGACTGTGACCGCTACATTGAAATCTGGAATAATGTGTTTACTCAGTTTGACAGCGACGGACACGGCAGCTATACGGAATTGGAGAATAAAAATATTGATACCGGCATGGGGTTAGAGCGTCTTGCCGTTGTGGTTCAGGACGTGGATTCCATTTTTGATGTGGATACGATAGAAGCGCTTCGGAATAAGGTCTGTGAATTTGCAAAAGCAGTCTATCACCAGGATGCGGGTAAGGATGTTTCCATCCGTCTGATTACCGACCATATCCGGTCGGCAACCTTTATGATTTCTGACGGAATTATGCCGACCAATGAGGGGCGGGGATATGTACTCCGCCGGTTAATCCGCCGTGCCGCAAGACATGGACGGCTGCTTGGCATCCAGGGAACATTTCTGGCAAAGCTTAGCGAAACAGTAATTGCGGGGTCGAAGGACGGTTATCCGGAATTGGAGGAAAAGAAGGAGTTTATTTTCCGCGTACTGACCCAGGAGGAAAACCAGTTTAACAAGACGATAGACCAGGGGCTCGCCATTTTAGCGGAAATGGAAGAAGGGCTTGAAGAAAAGAAAGAAAAGACCTTGGCGGGAGCGGATGTATTTAAACTGTATGATACCTATGGATTTCCGGTTGACTTGACAAAGGAGATTCTGGAAGAAAAGGGATATACGATTGACGAAGACGGATTTAAGGTCTGTATGGAGGAGCAGCGCATAAAGGCGCGTACTGCCCGCAAGGAAACCAACTATATGGGCGCAGATGCGACGGTTTATGATGAAATCGACCCGTCAGTCACAACAAAATTTGTGGGATATGACCATGACCATTATCAGTCAGTCATTACGGTCCTTACTACCGATGTCGTGACGGAAGCCATTGCCGAGGGGGATACGGCAACGTTATTTGTGGAGGAAACCCCCTTTTATGCCACGATGGGTGGTCAGCAGGGAGACACCGGCGTAATTACCACCGATACCGCCGAATTTATCGTAAAAGATACAATTAAGCTTAAAGGCGGTAAATACGGTCATGTAGGATTGGTGACGAAAGGAATGTTTAAGCTTGGCGATGCGGTAAACCTGCAGATTGATACGGCGGGCAGAGCAGATACCTGTAAGAATCACAGTGCGACCCATCTTTTACAGAAGGCATTGAAGATGGTGCTGGGTAATCATGTTGAGCAGAAGGGCTCTTTGGTAACCCCCGACCGCCTGCGTTTTGACTTTTCACATTTTTCTCCGATGACGGAAGAGGAACTGGCAAAGGTTGAGACCATTGTAAATGAAGAAATTGCAAATGCCCTGCCGGTTAACATTGCGGAGATGGGCATTGAAGAGGCAAAGAAGACCGGTGCAATGGCATTGTTTGGCGAGAAATACGGCGATGTGGTAAGGGTGGTCAATATGTCCGACTTTTCCATAGAGCTTTGCGGAGGTACGCATGTAAAGAATACCGGCGACATTACGACATTTAAGATTGTTTCCGAATCCGGCGTTGCTTCCGGTGTGAGAAGGATTGAAGCGTTAACCGGCGCAGGCGTATTTAACTATTATAAAGAAATAGAAGCAAGGATGGCGGAGGCATCCAGGCTGTTAAAAGCAGCTCCGGACCAGCTTATTGACCGGCTTGCGCACACTCTGGCACAGGTTAAGGAGCTTTCTTCTGAAAACGAGTCCCTGAAAGCAAAGCTTGCCAATGAATCATTAGGAGATGTAACCTCGGATATGGTATCGGTAGGAGAATTTAACGTGATTGCAACGGCGGTAGCGGATGTGGATATGAACGGTCTGCGTGATTTGGGAGACCAGTTAAAGGCAAAGGTTTCAGAGGGTATCGTGGTAATTGCTTCTGCAAATAACGGGAAGGTCAATTTAATCGCCATGGCAACGGACGCTGCGGTAAAGAAAGGCGCCCATGCGGGAAATCTGATTAAGGAGATTGCACCGTTGGTTGGCGGCGGTGGCGGCGGCAGACCTAATATGGCGCAGGCGGGAGGAAAGAACCCTGCCGGAATAGAGGACGCTATCCGAAAAGCAAAAGAAGTTGCTGCCGGTCAGCTTGGATAGCCGGGACTGTAATGATAACATTAAGTTTTAAATTATTTTTATTTTGATAAGGATAGCAAAAAACTATTGACGTATTGGAAATTTATGCTATAATTCTATTTGTGTTTTAAATAACCCAAGGTTGTATGGCAGACACAATATGCAACTGAAGGGAGGTTGGGTGAGAGAATGTCAAATGTTGTGGTAAAAGAAAACGAGACTTTAGACAGCGCTCTTCGCCGTTTCAAAAGAAATTGTGCGAAGGCTGGTATTCAGCAGGAGATTCGTAAGAGAGAGCATTACGAAAAGCCAAGCGTAAGACGTAAGAAAAAGTCAGAGGCAGCTAGAAAAAGAAAATTCAAATAATGTGGATTTAGTTAAGGTTATCGCCTGAATTGGCGGTAACCTTTTTTATCTGTCAACAGATATTTTCAAGGCTTGTCCGCAAGTCATATTGAGCGGTTTTTTACATATACTGAATAGAGAACTTACAGGCAGGTGCATTATTTGGAATTACCCGGCGATGTGAGATATGGTGATGTTTTGCTGAGGCTTTCCGGAAACCGGGAGGCGCTGATTGAAAATTATAAAGGAATCTTATTATATACTTCCGAGGAGGTAGCCATTGCCTGTAAGAAGGTGACACTCCGGATTTACGGCTGTGATTTACACATCCAATATTTTTCGGGAAGTGATATGAAGGTAACCGGTACAATCAATACAATAAGCTATTTATCGAATGGAGACATATGCTGTTAAAACTATTGCGCTTTATTTTGGGATATGTAAAAGCAGAGGTATATGGATTTGCCCCGGAACGGCTCATGAATTTAATTATTCAAAACGAGATTATCGTCTGGGATGTTTCCACTACTGAGCGGGGATATATTTTTTATACCGGCAGGAAAAACCTGTTAAGGATGAAGCCGTTTTTGCAAAAAAGCAACATGAAAATACGGCTTCTGCAAAAATGTGGGCTTCCGTACTTTTTTAAACAGCACAGGCGGAGAGCTGCCTTTTTAGTGGGATTTCTTCTGTTTGGCTGTATGGTTTATGTTTTGTCGTTATTTGTCTGGGAGGTTAAGGTTACCGGTGAAGATAAGCTGGTGGGGGAGAGCGTCTTAAAGCAGATTGAAGAAAAATATGTTTCGCTTGGCACATTAAAGTCCCGGATTGACTGTGCCGAACTGGAGAATGCGCTGCGGAAGGATTTTGAGGAAATATCCTGGGTGAGCTGTGAATTAAAGGGAACGGGGCTGACGGTTTATCTGGAAGAGGGGATGGCGCCGAAGCAGAATGTGCAGGAAATAGAAAACGGGGATATGATAGCGGCTAAGGATGCATTGATTACCAAGATGATTACCAGACAGGGGACGCCGGTAGTTAAGGTAAACGACGAGGTAAAAAAGGGAGATATCCTGATTTCCGGAACCATTTATATTTATGACGATAACCATGAGGTTCTGGAAACCAGCTATATTGCGGCGGACGGTGACATTTACGGTACCACAGCCTACGAATATGAGGATTATGTGGATTTAAACTATTATCAGAAAATATACAGTGAAAAATCCCGGAAGCATATAACCTTTTATTTTATGGATTATTGCCTTACGCCGTATATTCCGAAGCTTGCGGATGAAAATTACGATACCTATACCCAGATTCACAAGGCGCGTATTTTTAATAATTTTTATCTTCCCTTTGGTTATAAATCCATAAAACGTACACCCTATACATTAGAGGCACGGAAATATACGACAGAGGAAGCAAAAGCGATATTGAATGAGCGGCTTAAGAAAAAAATAAATGATTTTAAAGAAAAAGGGGTAGAAATCGTGGAAAATGGTGTTACAATAGATAAGAAAAACGGCAGACTGGTGGCGAAGGGTGTGCTGACGCTGAATGAGCCGATTGCCGTATTAAAGAAATCTTCCGGAGGAGTGCCACAGGAAGAATAGGATGGGAGAATTGGATGAGTACCTTTGAAAAAAGCATTACCGTGCCGGCAGACTGTATTGCCAATGTATTCGGCGAATTTGACAGTCATGTGAAACGGATTGAAAAAACGATGCATGTCATGATGATTATGCGGGATGACCAGATAAAAATTATGGGAGAAGAAAATGCGGTGCTGAAAACGGTGGAGATTATGGATTCACTGGTATCCTTGGCAAAGCGCGGCAGCAGAATTACCGAGCAGAATGTAAATTATGCGCTGTCTTTATCTATGGAGAATAAGACGGAGCAGGTTGTGGAGCTGGACAAGGATGTCATCTGCCATACGGTAAACGGGAAACCGGTAAAAGCGAAAACCATCGGGCAGAAACAGTATTTACACGCCATTGATAAACATATGGTGGTGTTCGGGGTAGGTCCGGCGGGTACCGGGAAAACCTATCTTGCCATGGCAAAGGCAATTACGGCATTTAAGAATAACGAGATTAACCGGATTATTTTGACGAGGCCGGCAATAGAAGCCGGAGAAAAGCTGGGATTTCTGCCGGGGGATTTGCAGAGTAAGGTTGACCCGTATCTTCGCCCGTTATATGATGCCTTATATGAAATTATGGGGGCGGACAGTTTTTTAAGAAACATGGAAAAAGGCCTGATTGAGGTGGCACCCCTTGCGTATATGAGGGGAAGGACCCTCGATAATGCGTTTATTGTACTGGATGAAGCGCAAAACACTACGCCGGCGCAGATGAAGATGTTTTTAACGCGTATCGGTTTTGGCTCAAAGGCAATTATAACCGGTGATTTATCCCAAAAGGATATTCCAAAGGATGCGGTAAGCGGTCTGGATGTTGCACTGAAGGTGTTAAAGAATGTTGAGGATATTGCCGTATGCCGGATGACCAGCCAGGATGTGGTAAGGCATCCGCTGGTACAGCGTATCGTCAAAGCATATGACGACTATGAAAACAGACAGACGAGAAAAGGAAACAGGAGCAGGTAAATCATAAATATAGGGTTTGAACCTTGATTTATCAGCATATATAGTATATAATGAGTAAGGTTTTATTCTGGTATACCAGATATACAGGGAAGTGGTAATCTACAGCATCCTGCATGGAATGAGATGAGGACAAGATGACGGTTTTATTGGATAATGAAACAACATTAGATATAGGGATTGATTGTGAGCATATCGCCAGGGAGGTAGTCCGGGCAGCGCTTGACTACATTGCCTGTCCTTATGAATGTGAAGTGAATATTTTATTGACAGACAATGAAGGGATTCGCCGGACAAATCTGGAAATGCGGAATATTGATTCGCCGACGGATGTATTGTCCTTTCCGGCATTGGAATTTGAACAGGAAGGGGATTTTTCTGTTGCCGAACAGGATAATTTCTCAAATTTTAACGCCGAAAGCGGGGAGCTTCTGCTGGGTGATATTATGATTTCACTGGAAAAGGTTGTTGCGCAGGCTGAGGAATTTAACCATAGCATCAAGAGAGAATATGCTTTTTTGACTGCACACAGCATGCTGCATTTATCCGGTTATGACCATATGGAGGAGGATGAGCGTATCCGTATGGAACAGATGCAGGAGGATATTTTGCAAAGCATAGGATATACCAGAGAGATGAAGGAGTGAAAATATATGAAGAAAAAATATTTGTTGGCATTTACCGTGTTAAGTGTTACGGCGTTGGGACTGTTTGGCTGTGGCAAAAAGGAAGAGACGACAGAAGCAGTGGTGACGACGGAAGCGGCGACGGAAGCCACAACGGAGGACCCGCATCCGGGAATGACGTATAATGAGCTGACCGGAGAATGGTCAAAGGATTATGTCAGCAGACGGCCCATTGCGGTAATGATTAACAATCTTAAAGAGGCGCTGCCGTCCTCCAGTACGAAAAAGGCAGATATCATTTATGAGTGCATGGTGGAGGGTGGAATTACGCGTATCATGCCGATTTTTTCGGAATATGAAGATATCGAGAAGCTGGGCTCCGTGCGGAGTGCAAGACATTATTATATCAATATTGCCAATGAATATGATGCAATTTATGTGCACTACGGACAGTCTGAGCCGGCGAGGATAATGTTATATGAGCAGGGCGCTATTGACTGCATTAACGGAATGTATTATGACCCCGGCTTTTACCGGGATAATACAAGGGTGGCGCCGCACAATGCCTATACGACAGGAGAAAAGATTGTACAGGGAATTGCGGATTATAAATTTTCCACGGACTATGGGGTAACCCATGAAAAGGTGCTGTCGTTCAACGAGGAGGACACCGAATTAGAGGATGGGAAGAAAGCCGAGACGGTTCATGTGAATTTTAGCAGCTATTCCAAACCGTATTTTATCTATGATAAAGAGAATAAAGTGTATGACCGCTATGAATATGGTGAGCCGCAGATTGACGAGCTTGCAGATGAGGACGACAATATCCTGAATTTTAAAAATGTTATTGTACAGATGTCCTCTTATGAGTGCATTAACCCGGACAATGATTTGCAGGACTTAGAGCAGGTTGGAAAGGGAAAAGGCTACTATTTTACTGACGGAAAAGGGATTCCCATTACCTGGAAAAAATCCTCTTCTAAATCCAGAACAAAATTTTTTACAGAGGATGGCGAGGAATTGTTACTGAATCCGGGGAAAACATGGATTTCCATTATCGGCAACGGTTCGGATGCCGGTGTGACATTTGAATAATCTGATGATGTGGGGGCTGCATACTGGGGGTTTTCCTGGTATGGAGTCCTTTTCGGTGGAAGGAGGGATATAATGACGGACAGCGAATTGATGCAGAAAGCAAAGGAAGCGGCAAAGCATGCCTACGCACCCTATTCCGGATTTTTTGTGGGGGCGGCGCTGTTGACGGAGGAGGGCACGGTATATACTGGATGCAATATTGAAAATGCATCTTACGGTGCGACGAATTGTGCGGAACGGACCGCCATTTTCAAAGCGGTTTCCGACGGTAAACGCAGCTTTAAAAAAATTGCGGTTGCCGCCCTTAGCGGAGTTATAGCTTACCCCTGCGGAATCTGTTTACAGGTAATGCAGGAATTTATGCCGGAAGGCGAAATCCTTTTAGAAGAAAACGGTACAATCCGCTGTTTTAACTTAAAAGATTTACTGCCCTTCGGATTTACGTTGTCTCAATAGAATAAAATAACAGGTGAATGGTCATACTTTCCTTATATGCAGAACAAATTGTGGAAACACGGTTTTTCTTAGTGATTTACGTCTATTTATGGAGGTTTGTATGAAAAGAAACCTGTTATTTGCTATCGCCGCAGTTATGCTGGGGATGTTGGCGGGAACATCGGTATTATGCTATCACTATTTTTACCCCAGGCAGTATGTAAAAAATGAAGAGGGGATATATGAAAATATTGCCGTAGCCAGACAGACGCCGACTTTTCCGGTAAATAAAAATACTGTATTTGAGATAGAGTACTACTATCCCGATGAAAACCGCACATTAAAGGAAGAAACCAAAAATATACCTGCGCTGTTAGGCTGTAGCAAAGAGGGGCTTTTGCGGTATTTAGAGGATTATATGAATCATTTATCCTATGAGGACCAGGAGAAAGGGCTTGTTTCTTATGAGCTTGTATCTTATAATGAAAACCATATTTATCTGAAAAAAACCTTTCAACAACAAAATTTTACCGGTTTTTATGCAAAATCCTTTAACGGAACCATTGTTATTTTAAACGGAGATGAAAAAACGGTATATGAATATACACAGATTCCCATCAATACCCTGCCGGAGAACCTGCAGGAGGAAGTAATAGAAGGATATTATCTGGAGGACGAAGCGGCGTTGTATAATTTTCTTGAAAATTACTCTATTTGAAACGATTGCCGGGAATCGGATAAAGGAGCATATGTGGACATTGATTTACTGATTATCGGTGCCGGGGCAGCCGGTCTGACTGCCGCTTATCAGGCAGCGGTTTTACAACCGGAATTAAACATTTTGGTGCTGGAAAAAGAGAAATTGCCGGGCAGAAAATTAAGCGCTGCCGGCAACGGCAAATGTAACGTGGCAAACCGGACATGGAACGCCGGCTGTTATTATTCGGAAAACCGGTCCGCTATAGAGGAATGGATATCCCGTCACGCCGGTGAAGAGGTGATTACCTTTTTGGAAGAGCTGGGTATTCTGCTCTATGACAAAAACGGCTATGTTTATCCGGTGTCCAATCAGGGAAGACAGGTAACCAATCTATTGCACGAAAAAGGGATACAGCTTGGTGTAACCTATTTGTTCCGGACAAGGGCAAAGGAAATCCGGCCTGTTATTGCGCAGGGGGAAAAGGGTTATCAGGTTACTGCGGTAAAGGATTCGGGAGAGACAGTAAGCTTTCAGGCGGAATACGTATTACTTGCCGCCGGCGGTATGGCGGCGCCGAAGCTTGGCGGATGCGGGGACGGATATGCCATGGCAAAGCAGCTTGGACTTTCCTGTACCGGAATTTATCCGGTATTAAGCCCGATATACGTCAAAGAGGGTGGACTATCCGCCGCAAGGGGCGTTCGGATTGACGGGGTTGTGACCCTTGCCCTTCCGGGCCAGACGGTAGTGAAGGAAGCCGGCCAGATACAGTTTAATGACGGAAATCTGTCCGGAATTGTAATCATGAACCTGTCCTGCATGGTTAACGCTTCATTAAAGACAGCAGACATGACGGACAGCCTGAGGATTGATGCCTTGCCGGAAGCTTCATGGGAAGAGCTTAAGGCATTTGTCCTCGCGCAAAGGCAAAGGTTTCCCGGGGAAACGGCAGAACTGATGTTGAGCGGTATATTTCCGGCGGCATTTGTACATTACCTGTTAAACCGGATTTCCGTGGCAGGGAATCTTCCGTTGGACAGCCTTACGGAAAAGCAGATAAATAAATTGGTTTCGGCGGTAAAAAAACTGACCTTTACGCCGGTTATCCGGGAGGACTATGACAAAGCGCAGGTTACTGGCGGCGGAATCAGGCTGGAGGAAATTAACCCGTCTGCTTTTGAAAGTAAAACGCATCCGAAGCTCTATCTTACCGGTGAAGTGCTGGATATCCACGGAAAATGCGGCGGTTATAATCTGACCTTTGCCATGCTTTCGGCAATTACCGCAGTCAGGGATATGTTAAAGAAAAGGATTCGGGATATAAAATAGGAGGAGAAAATGATTGAAATACGAGGAATTAGGATACCGGTTGACGGCGACGGACCGGCGTTAGAGCGTCAGATTAAGAAAAAGCTACATACAAAAACGGTACCTCCCTATACCGTACTTAAACGTTCTATTGACGCAAGAAAGAAACCGGATATTTATTATCAGTATCAGATTGGCGTTTCGCTTCCGGACGAGGCGGGGCTGGTAAAGAAACTTAACGATAATAATATTATGTTAACAAATAAAACAGAATACCGTTTCCCGGACAGCGGTACCGAAGAGATGGCGCATCATCCGCTGATTATTGGTTCCGGCCCGGCGGGACTGTTTTGTGCGCTTTTGCTGGCGAAATGTGGATATATCCCCGTTGTTGTGGAGCAGGGATGTCCCGTGGAGGAACGGAAGAAGCTGGTAGAGGATTTCTTTTGCGGAAAACCTCTGGATAAGGACTGTAACGTCCAGTTCGGCGAGGGCGGTGCGGGAACCTTTAGCGACGGAAAGTTAAATACACAGGTTAAGGATAAATGCGGACGTATCCGGTTTGTTTTAGAGGAATTGGTGAAGCACGGTGCGCCGGAAGAGATTTTGTATGACAATAAACCTCATGTGGGCACCGATTTACTGGTGGATACGGTAAAAGGAATCCGGAAAGAAATTGAAGCGCTGGGCGGAATCTTTTTATTCCGTACAAAAGCAGTGGATATCCGGGTAGAGGATAACCGGATTACCGCAGTAAAGCTTCTGCATAAAGGGTATGAGACATGGGTGCAGAGCTGCCAGGTGGTATTTGCTGTCGGACATAGTGCCAGAGATACTTTTTCCATGCTGTATGGGCACCGGATTTTCATGCGTGCCAAGGATTTTGCGATGGGGGTACGGGTAGAGCATCCGGCTGCATGGATACAGGAAGCGATGTACGGAACCGGTACGGCGGGCAGTCTGCTGCCGGCTGCGGCGTATAAGCTGACCCATCAGACAAAGAGCGGGCGGAGCGTGTATACCTTTTGTATGTGTCCCGGCGGCTATGTCGTAAATGCTTCTTCGGAGGAGGGCGGCACGGCAGTAAACGGAATGAGCTATAGCAAAAGGGGAGGCGTCAATTCCAATTCGGCTGTTGTGGTTAACATAAAATCCTCCGACTTTGAAAGCGACCATCCGTTGGCGGGAATTGCCCTTCAGCGAAAGCTGGAGCAGGCTGTTTATCAGGCGGGCGAAGGAAAGGTTCTGGTGCAGCGTTTTGAAGATTTTAAAGCGGGAAAACCCACGAAGGAATTCGGCGTAATTTCTCCGCAGATAAAAGGGGAATATATGGCGGGAAATATTGCCGGATGTCTGCCCCGGTTTATGACGGAGGCGATAATTGAGGGCATTGAAGCCTTTGGGCATACAATTCCCTGCTTTTCCCATGCAGATACCCTGTTATCCGCTGTGGAAAGCCGAACCTCTTCCCCGGTGCGGATTGAGCGGGACGAAGAATTTCTGGCGAATGTCCAGGGGCTTTACCCCTGCGGCGAGGGTGCGGGATATGCGGGAGGGATTATGTCTGCCGCTATGGACGGCATGAAAGTCGCCGAAGCGATAATTAAACGCTATCAGCCGAAGACGGCACAGGGCAGGGAGGAGACACAGGAAAATGGATGAGGCAAAAATAGCCAGAATTAATGAATTATATCACAAATCTAAAGATATCGGTCTGACCGAAGAGGAAAAGGAAGAACAGAAAAACCTACGGCAGGAGTACCTTGCCGCAATCCGGAGCAATATGCGGGCAACCCTTGACCAGGTAAGCATTAAAAATCCGGATGGCTCCATTACGCCGCTGAAAATGGTGAGAAAACGAAATGAACGGTAAGGGAAATATTCGTAAAGCGATAATGGAAAAACGCTGCCGTTTAACGGCAGAAGAGGTGGAAAACTATTCTCTTGCCATTGCTCATCGGCTGACAGAGCTTAATCTGTATAAGGAATGCCGGAATCTTTGCGTTTATCAGGCATTCCGGAATGAGGTTTCCTGTGATAAGATTATGCGGCAGGCATTGTCCCAGGGAAAACGGGTATTTGTTCCGGTGACGGTACCGGAGAAAAGGGAGATGGAATTTTACCGGATTACCGAAAACACCCGGTGGCAGGCGGGGGCGTACGGAATCAGGGAGCCGGTACCCGTACCGGAAGCAGCCGTATTGGAGGAAAAGGCATTGATTTTAATGCCGGGGCTTGCTTTTGACCGCAGCAGGCACCGAATCGGATACGGCGGCGGATATTATGACCGCTATCTGGTAAACCATCCGGAGCATACGACAATAGCGCTCTGTTATCCTTTTCAGATAACGGAAAATCATCTGCCGGCGGAGCCGCATGATATTTTGCCGGACTATATTCTGACGGCAGAGGAAATATTTTGATAAAGAGCGGGAGTAACTGAAAACAGGTTGTTTACAGGAGGAAATACATAATGGAATTAGAAGAAATGGGAAAACTGGCAAAAGAGGCTTCCAGAAGCCTGATAAAGCTGCCCAAACCGGTTAAACAGAGCTGTCTAAGCTCGATTGCCAAAAATCTGGTGGAGAATACGGAGGAAATACTGGCGGCAAATCAAAAGGATATCGAAAACGGAGTGGCAAACTATATGCCGGAGGCATTATTGGACAGGCTCCGGTTAACGAAGGACAGAATTGAGGGGATTGCGGAAGGCGTCAGGCAGGTAGCGGCATTGGAGGACCCGGTAGGAGAGGTTCTTTCGATGAAGGAACGCCCGAACGGACTGATGATTGGCAAAAAGCGGGTTCCGCTGGGCGTTATCGGCATAATTTATGAGTCCCGGCCGAATGTAACGGTGGACGCATTCTCGCTTTGCTTTAAAACAGGGAATGCCGTGATTCTCCGCGGCGGTTCAGACGCCATTTATTCCAATATCGCCTTTGTGAAGATTATCCGAAAATCTCTGGAGGACAATGAGGTTACTCCGGATGCGGTTTTCCTATTGGAGGATACCAGCCGGGAAACGGCAACGAAAATGATGAAGCTGAACGGGTATATTGATGTGCTGATTCCGAGAGGCGGTGCCGGGCTTATCCGTTCTGTGGTAGAAAACGCTACGGTTCCGGTAATTGAGACGGGAACCGGCAACTGCCATATTTTCATTGACGCAACGGCGGATGTCAATATGGCGGTAGAGATTGTAAAAAATGCAAAGCTGCAGCGTCTTGGCGTTTGTAATGCCTGCGAGTCCCTGGTGATTCATCGGGATATCGTCGGGGAAGCCGCCCCGAGGCTGATTGCCATGTTAAAGGAAAATGCCTGTGAAATCCGCGGGGATGAAACGATACAGTCCCTTGACCGTGCAGTGGTTCCCGCAGAGGTAAAGGATTACGGGACAGAATATCTGGATAAGATTATTTCCGTCAAGGTGGTGGATTCCGTTGAAGAAGCCATTGCCCATATCAATCAATATTCAACCGGACATTCAGAGGCAATTTTGACAAAGGATTATGACAATGCCCAGAAATTTTTAAATGAAATTGATTCGGCGGCGGTATATGTAAACGCATCGACAAGATATACCGATGGTTTTGAATTTGGGTTTGGCGCCGAAATCGGAATCAGTACCCAGAAGCTGCATGCAAGGGGACCGATGGGATTAGAAGCACTGACAACAACAAAATATATTATTTATGGAAACGGACAGGTCAGACCGTGATAAGGGGAGGCAGTATGGAAGCAAAATTTACAGGAAGCAAAGACTATGTGGCAAGCGAGGAGTTAATGGCGGCGGTGGACGTGGCGGTAGCGTTACAAAAACCGCTGTTGATAAAGGGGGAGCCCGGTACGGGAAAGACCATGCTGGCGGAGGCGGTCAGCCAGTCCATGGATAAAGAGCTGTTTATCTGGAATATTAAATCTACCACGAAGGCGCAGGACGGATTATATGTATATGATACGATTCAACGGCTTTACGATTCCCAGTTCGGCGAGGAGGGAGTAGACGATATCGGGCATTATATTAAGCTCGGAAAGCTGGGGGAAGCATTTAAGTCCGAAAAACAGGTTATTTTGCTGATAGATGAAATTGACAAGGCAGATTTGGAATTTCCCAATGATTTATTATGGGAGCTGGACAAAATGGAGTTTTATATCCATGAGACAAAGGAAACCGTTAAGGCGAAGGAGCGTCCTATTGTGATTATTACCTCCAATGCGGAAAAGGAGCTTCCGGATGCATTTCTCAGGCGGTGCATTTTCCACTATATTACGTTTCCCGACAGAGAGCAGATGGCGGAAATTATTCATGCCCATTTTGAGAATCTGGAGGATAACGTATTAAAGAATGCGCTGGATACCTTTTACTGGATTCGTTCGGTAAGGGATATCCGGAAAAAACCGAGTACCTCCGAATTGATTGACTGGATTCGTGCCCTCACCATCAGTGGCATTGATACGGAGCATTTGAGGGAGGAGCTTCCGTTCCTCGGAGTGCTTCTCAAAAAAGATGAGGATTTAGAGGCGGTAAACAAGGCAAAGCTTTATTGATACGGTGCGGGAAGATAAATCAAAACTACGGTTACGATAGGAGTAATTATGTTTCTTGAATTTTTTTATACATTGAAGGCAAAAGGACTGGATATCTCCATGACGGAATGGCTCACTCTGATGGATGCATTGGATAAGGGGCTGGTTGAATCGGACTTTTCCCGTTTCTATTATATCAGCCGGATGATATTAGTGAAGGCAGAGTCGGATTATGATAAGTTTGATTTGGCATTTATGGAATTTTTTCATCATATCCAATCGGAGGACGAATTATCGGAGGAGCTGCGTAAATGGCTGGATAAAGGGGAGGAGATGACGGTTGACAAACAGAACCAGATGTTTTCCTTCGACCAGCAGCGCAATGCGGAGGAGGTAAAGCGGATGTTCAGGGAGCGCATTTCCGAGCAAAATTCCGAGCATAATGGCGGAAACCATTGGATTGGGACCTCCGGAGGGTCAGCCTTCGGTCATCACGGACGAAATGTGGGCGGTATCCGCGTAGGTGAACAGGGGGGCATGCAGAGCGCCTTTCAGGTACTGGGCGAGCGGAAATATCAGGATTTCCGCAACGACAGGGTATTAAATATGCGCCAGTATCAGGTGGCATTCCGGAGGCTCCGCCAGTATTCCTCAAGACTGGACGTACCGAAGAGCGAGCTTGATATTGACAAGACGATACAGAAGACCTGCGATAACGGGGGATATCTGCAGCTGGAATTTGACCGTCCGAGAAAAAACACGGTGAAGCTTCTGCTGTTATTTGACTGCGGTGGGACAATGATACCCTTTATGGAGCTTTGCAACGAGCTGTTTCAGGCGGTACACAAGGCAAACCATTTCAAGGATGTGAAAACCTATTATTTCCATAACTGCATTTATTCCAAGGTCTATAAAACGGCGGAATGTGAGGCGGGGGACTGGGTAGATTTGGATTATCTCTTTAAGCACTATGATAAGGATTACAAGGTAATCATTGTCGGTGATGCCCAGATGGCGCCGGAAGAATTACTGGATTTAAACGGGAATTACAGGGGACCGAATGACGGCCGTTCCGGCTATGAATGGTGTGAACTGCTGAACAGTAAATATAAAAAATGCGTCTGGATGAATCCGAGATATCACAGGGAGTTAACCAGAATGCACTGGATGGAGTCGGAAGACAAGCTGTCTAAGCTGTTTCATATGTATACCCTTTCTGTGGACGGGTTAAAGGAAGCGATTACGTATTTATTAAAAAACAGGTAGGGGCAGAGCTTGTAAAAACAGGCGGTAAATACTATAATAGTTAGGGCTCAGGCTTAGTAAAAATAAAGGATTAGGACAATGCGAAACGAAACGAAGATAAATGAACCGGAGGCACAAAGACAAAGAGAAATCATGGAACGGCTGAAGGGACGGATTTCCCGGAAATCCCGGGAACTGGGGCGTCCCCTTACCTATTGCAGCGTTTGCTTCGGATGCCAGATGAATGCAAAGGACAGCGAGAAGCTGGAAGGAATCTTAGAAACCATCGGTTATGTCAAAACCGACAGCGAGGATGCGGATTTCGTGATAATGAATACCTGCACCGTCCGTGAAAATGCGAATCTGCGTGTGTATGGCAGGCTGGGACAGTTAAAAAAATATAAGAAAAAGAATCCGGATATGCTGATTGCCCTCTGCGGCTGCATGATGCAGGAGAGCCTTGTGGTGGAAAAAATCAAACAAAGCTACCGCCATGTGGACATTATTTTCGGTACGCACAATGTATTTAAGCTGGCGGAACTGATAGAGAATAAACTGGATTCCAGGGGCATGGTTATTGATATCTGGGAGGACACCTCTGAGATTGTGGAGGATTTGCCAAGCGACCGGAAATATGCTTTTAAATGCGGGGTCAACATTATGTTTGGCTGTAATAATTTTTGCAGCTACTGTATCGTGCCCTATGTCCGGGGAAGGGAGCGCTCCAGAAAACCGGAGGACATCCTGAAAGAAATCCGCAAGCTGGCTGCAGACGGCGTGGTGGAGGTCATGCTTTTAGGACAAAATGTTAATTCCTACGGTAAGACCTTGGAGACGCCGATTACCTTTGCACAGCTGCTTAAGCAGGTGGAGCAGATAGAGGGGCTGGAAAGAATCCGTTTTATGACCTCCCATCCGAAGGATTTATCCGATGAGCTGATTTCGGTTATGGCAGAATCAAAAAAAATTTGCAGGCATCTGCATTTACCTATGCAGTCGGGAAGCACAAGGGTGCTTTCGGACATGAACCGCCGTTATACGAAGGAGGATTACCTTGCGTTAGTGGATAAGATTAAGGCGGCGATTCCGGATATTTCGCTGACCACGGATATTATCGTGGGATTTCCGACGGAGACGGAGGCGGATTTTGCGGATACCTTAGATGTGGTACGGAGGGTACGGTTTGATTCGGCATTTACCTTTATTTATTCCAAACGTACCGGAACTCCGGCGGCAGACATGGAGTTTCAGGCGACGGAAGAGGAGATTAAGGAGCGTTTTGACCTTCTGCTTAAGGAAGTGCAGGATATCGCAAAGGAGACCTGCGGCAGGGACAAAGGAAAGGTTATGGAGGTTTTAGTGGAGGGTCCGGACGAACAGGACGAAAGCCTGCTGACAGGGCGGTTATCAAATAATTTACTGGTACATTTTCCGGGGGAGCAGTCTTTGATTGGCACCTTCCGAAGGGTGAAGCTTACGGAAGCGAAAGGATTTTATTATATCGGGGAGCTTGTCTGAGGGTACACGGGAATACCTTCAATGTACTGTAGCATGTTAAGAAAGTGAGTAAACACAAATGACACCAATGATGGAAATGTACTGCAAAACGAAAGAGGAGTATAAGGACTGCATTTTGTTCTACCGGCTAGGGGATTTCTATGAAATGTTTTTTGACGATGCCGTTACGGCGTCCAGAGAGCTGGAAATTACCCTGACGGGAAAGGACTGCGGGATGGAGGAGCGTGCACCGATGTGCGGTATTCCTTTTCATGCCTATGAAAACTATATGAATCGTCTGGTAGAAAAGGGCTATAAGGTGGCAATCTGCGAACAGGTGGAGGACCCCAAACAGGCAAAGGGGCTGGTAAAACGGGAGGTGGTTAAGATTGTTACCCCCGGAACCAATACGAGTGCCGGAAGCCTTAACGAGACAAAGAACAATTATCTGATGAGTATCTTTTACGGTGGAAAATACGGTATTTCTTTTGCGGACATTACTACCGGAGATTTTTTCACTACCGAAGTAGAGTCCCTTACCCGGGTTATGGACGAGATTTCCAAGTTTTCCCCGGTAGAGATTCTGGTCAATGAGGAGGTTCCGTTAGAGGAAAACGGGAGCATTGGCATGAGCCTTTCCCATTTGCAGGACAAAGAGCATACGATGATTTCCGTAATGGAGAACTGGTACTATGATTTTGATATGGATGAACGGCTGATTAAGGAGCAGCTTCATCTGGTGAACCTGGAAGGTCTGGGATTAAAGGATTATCCCTGTGCAGTCCAATCTGTGGGATGTCTGCTGTATTATCTGAAGGATACCCAGAAAGGCGCCGTTGACCATATTAACCATATCAACATGTATCATGTTGAAGATTTTGTTGTGCTGGACAGCGCATCCAGACGAAATCTGGAGCTTTGTGAAACCATGCGGGATAAGAATAAACGGGGCTCCCTGCTCTGGGTACTGGATAAAACGAAGACCGCTATGGGCGCAAGAACGCTGCGCTCCATGGTGGAGCAGCCCTGTATCCGGAAAAAAATAATCGAGGACCGCCTGGATGCGTTAGAAGCGCTTAATGATGCGATGATAACCAGGGATGAGCTGCGGGAATATCTGAGTGCAGTTTATGATTTGGAACGCCTGATGACAAGGATTGCATTAAGGACAGCAAATCCCAGGGATTTGACTGCCTTTAAAAATTCTATTGCCATTTTACCCCATGTAAAGACGATTTTAAAGGAATTTGATAAAGGGATTTTAATGGATTACGGGCAGGAGTTGGATGAACTGGCGGATTTGTATGAAGCCATTGAGGCAGCCATTGTGGATGAGCCCCCTATTCTGGTGAAAGAGGGGGGGATTATCCGGGATGGTTACGACGAAACGGTCGATATGTTAAAACGTGCAAAGTCTGACGGGAAAAGCTGGCTCATTGATTTGGAGACAAAAGAAAGGGAAGCGACCGGTATCAAGAATCTGAAGATTAAATTTAACAAGGTGTTCGGGTATTATTTTGATGTGACCAATTCCTATAAGGATTTGGTGCCGGAGCATTTTATCCGGAAACAGACCCTTGCTAATTCGGAACGGTATTCCTCCGACGAGCTGGAGGATATTGCCGGTAAAATATTAGGGGCGGAGGACCGCCTGTACGGTTTGGAGTATGATTTGTTTGTGAAGCTTCGGGATAATCTGGCAAAAGAGGTAAAACGGGTGCAGAAATCGGCAAAAATTATTGCGGATTTGGACGCCTTCGCCTCCCTTGCCTATGTGGCGGAAAAGAATCATTTTGTCCGTCCTGCCATTAACGAGGAGGGGCGGATTGAAATAAAAGAGGGACGGCACCCGGTAGTGGAAAAGGTGTTAGCCAATGATTCCTTTATCACCAATGATACGGTACTGGATAACCGGCTAAACCGGGTATCCATTATTACCGGACCCAATATGGCGGGAAAGTCTACCTATATGCGGCAGGTGGCGTTAATTGTGTTAATGGCACAGATTGGCTCCTTTGTTCCGGCGGCATCGGCGGATATCGGCATTGTAGACCGAATCTTTACCCGTGTGGGTGCATCGGACGACCTTGCTTCCGGCCAAAGCACCTTTATGGTGGAAATGAGCGAGGTTGCTAATATTTTGCGAAATGCCACGGCGGACAGCCTGCTGATTTTGGATGAAATCGGGCGGGGAACCTCCACCTACGACGGACTTTCCATTGCCTGGGCAGTGGTGGAATACATCAGTTCGAAGGATTTATTGGGGGCAAAAACCTTATTTGCCACCCATTACCACGAGCTGACCGAGCTGGAGGGAAAATTGGAGAGCGTGAACAATTACTGTATTTCCGTTAAGGAATCCGGAGAGGATATTGTATTCCTGCGCAAGATTATCAAGGGCGGAGCGGATAAAAGCTATGGGATTCAGGTGGCGAAATTAGCGGGTGTTCCGGAGGTGGTGCTGGCAAGGGCAAGAGAGATTGCCGAAGAGCTTTCGGAGCATGATATTACCGTGACTGCGGCGGCAGATATTATGCCGAAGCTTCTGGAGGATAACGGAAAAGCCGCCGGTAAAGGAAAAAAGAAGGCGGTGGACGGTCAGCTTTCTTTATTTGGAAATGCGGAGGAATCCGGCGTGGTAGCGGATATCAAGGCGCTGGATTTATCAAATATGACACCGATGAAAGCATTGTTATATCTTAATGATTTACAGGACAGGTTGAAATAGCGGTATGCCGAATATTCTGACGCAAGAACTGGTTTATGAAATATTGTCCGTAGTGGAAGAAATACCGGAGGGTAAAGTTGCGTCCTACGGACAAATTGCACAGCTGATTGGCAGAAGTAAAAATGCAAGACTTGTGGGGAAGGTTTTAAGCATGGCGGAATATTACGGTAAATATCCCTGCCATCGTGTTGTCAACCATGTAGGCAAAACGGCGCCCCGTTTTTACGAACAGCAGGATTTGTTAATGCTCGAAGGGGTAGAATTTAAAGATAATGGCTGCGTGGACATGAAAAAATGTCAATGGGATTATTTCGGATAAAAAAACGGTAAGGTTTTTCATCCGGAGATGAGGAGAAAATGCATATGGATAATTTACCTATATTACAGGAATTGTTTGAATCCGATACTGTTATTATTTTACTTGTCGGAATCGTGATTGCCGCCGTTATCGGACTGCGGTTAAAAAATACAAAAAAATGTATTATCGGAAGCGTTGGGGCTGCTGCCGGATATATGGTTTGTGAAGCGGCGTCCAATATCCGTACCAATTTTATGCTGGAGATTATTTTGTTGTTTATTGGCACATTTACAATGGGGTGCTTTATCGGATTTATTATTGCGCATCTCATCAGATTGGTTAAAAATAAGCAAAACTAATTATTACTTGTGAGAAAACATATTAAGAAATTGAAGGAGAAGAAAAACGATGAGAAGGGTATTTTTAATTGACTATGAAAATGTAGATGTAAGTGGATTAGACGGTGTTTCTAAATTGTCGGCTGAGGATAGGGTTTATATTTATTATAGTAAAAAGCATAACCGACTGACTTTCGGATTACACAGAAGACTTAATGAATCTTTAGCTGAAATTTACTATAGAAAAATTAAAGGGCATGAAAAAAATGCATTAGATAACGTATTGTTAACGGAATTGCAAGAACTAACAGGTGGTGATTCTGATGCAAGTTATATCATTATTTCAGAAGATCAAGATTATGATTCTACCATAAAGGAATTAAAAAGGAATGGGATTAAAGTTGAGAGAAAATTAAAAATAGCCGAGGACAATCAATTCCAAAAAGATAAAATTCGGAAAAAACTTGAAGAAAGATTGATTGGTGACGCAAAATTTGCATTGTCTGAAGAGGATATTGGAGAAATTATAGAGATATTATTATCATCTGGTGATAAAACAAAAATAAATAACAGCCTGCAGAAAATATTTTATAATTCGGATGTTAAATATATTCTTACTAGAATTAAAGATTTGATATAAAATATATCTGTTATTATTATAGGCGTTTGCGAAACGTCCAATTTTTGAAATCTAGTTGTGCAATATAGACAATATCATAAGCAAGGCGCTTTGGAGCCGTTGGTACTTAGGTGCCGTTTTTTGGCACCTTATGTACCATTACGTGCGACAAGCAGCGAAAGCGTGCCTGCGTTGCTTTGTCTATATTGTACAACGGACGTTAGCAAAAACA
>JAMPFJ010000028.1 GCA_023664535.1 Bacteroidales bacterium | reverse complement strand
TCGCTCTCCTGTACCGTATCCTGTCCGTCTCCCAGGTTAAACCGGTAGGTGTCATTTCCCTCTCCTCCCTTTAAGAGGTCATTCCCGGTTCCTCCGACCAGCAGGTCATCCCCGGCTCTTCCCTCAAGGGTATCGTTCCCGGCTTCCCCGTACAGCTCATCATTTCCATCATTCCCGTATAAACGGTCAGTTTCTCCACCTCCGTACAGGTAACTGTCCGCATATCCGATATCCGAACGGGGGTTGTAGCTGCTGATTTCGTCCCGTCCCTCCGTTCCGTAGTAGTATCTCGCCTTATCCAGAAGCTCTTCCCTCGTCCATACCGTTCCGTCAGCAAACTCCACGCTTTCTATCCCATGCTCTAAATTAGTAAAAAACTGATTAACACTTATCCTGTCTCCCGTCTCTTTATTCGTCAGGTACAGGTTATGATAATCCCGGCTTACCCGGATGTCCTCTGCACGGACTCCCCCTTCAAAGATAATCATATCCGTTCCTCCGGTATCCTCGATTGTATCGTCTCCGTCTCCCGGTTGGAAGAGATAAATATCATCTCCTTTTCCTCCTGTCATAAACTCGTTTTCCCCGCCGGAAACCAGCAGGTCATTCCGATTGCTTCCGGCAATGTTCTTCTTCTCAGCCCGGTATGTGATATAATCAACCCAGACAAACTCTGCCAGGGCTTCATTTTCACTTTTCACCTGCTGATAAATATACTGCCGGTCAAATGATTCCCCCAAATCAGTACGGTTTAACAAATAGCTCACAAAGAGCGGGATGTCCTGCATCGAATATTCGCTAACCAGCGCCTGGATTGCCGGAAAAAAATTACAATAGGCGGCGCCCGTCTCCCTGTTCCGGTATACCCGGATATCTGCCAATGCTTTTTGATATACCGTCTGTGACAGCAGACAATATTCTGCCCCCTGTTCAAATGCGGCATACAGCCTGTTCAATATTGCCGCAGCAGCACTGTTGGGATTCTTTCCCGTAGCGCCGACAAACGGCTTTCCGTAAACTCTTTCCAACACGCCCAGCCTTTGGGCATCCATCGCATTTCCTCTGCTGCCCGGCTCCACATCAAAGACATCTGCCCACCTAAACAAAACTTCCTGTAAAATTTCTTTTCTTATCTTATAATCTTTTTCCCCTGCGTATGCCATTACCGCAGCCTTCAGTTCTTCATCCTGCACCATTGCCGCAGACAAATTTAACAACGTTCCGCAGCCTTTAATCTCCGGAAGACCATCCTCCAGCCCGCTTATATCTACTTCCTCTCCTCTGTATTCCGTATCTGAATAGTCGGCAGCAAACCCATATTCACCTATCGCATATCTGGTATCCTGTCCGTAAATATTGCTTTGCGCCTGCATCAGGTTTCCGCTTTCATCCACCCTGTTTACCCGGCTGTAATCCAGATTGATTGATTCAATACCAAAATGCTCCAGTGTATGCAGTTCTTCCACTTCCGATTCTCCGTTATGGTCTGCATCGACCCATATCCTTAAATCCCCATATCCTTTATCCTGCGCATCCAGAATACCGTCTTGATTATCGTCTAAATCCGACAACGCCTGGAAACCTGAAGCCGCCAGGCTTCCGTCTTTTAACAGCGTCCGGTCGCCAAACAGTTCCCCGCCATCATCAATCTTTCCGTTACCATTTACATCCCGTGCAAGCAGTCCGTCCACGGGAGTAGTCCATGCTGTCTTTTCTGCGAATCCGTCCTTATTTAAATCAAAGTATACGCCTTCGGCTGCCGTAGTGGTGAAAATACCATCCCCATCCAAATCAATGACAATCGGGTCTGCAGGACGGGCTTTCGACGCCTCGTCATACGCTCCGGGGTCATTCCCGTGTACTTCGTAGCCTGCCCATCCTGCCGCACCTCTGGCGCCTGCTCCCCCATCAGGGTCGCCATTTCCGCCCGAATCTTCGGACACTCCTTCATTTCCACCTGCATCCTTTCCGCCGTCAACGCCTTCTCCGCTTCCGCCTGATTCTGCTCCACTTCCGCTATCCGATTGATTCAGTTCCCCTTTTTTCTTATTATATTCTTCAAACCATTGCTTCAGCCTCCGTTCTTCATCCTCCAACTGCTTCCTCTCTTCTTCCGTCAGGTCTCCGCCTGTCCCCGCAGTTAATTCCCCGTTCGCATATTTCACTCCCGCACGCCTGCAAATAGTCTGAAAATCCAATTCCTCTTCTCTTCCCTGAAAAAGAATCCCATCTATGGCATGGATAAATTTCCCTGTACCGTCCTGCATAAAAAAATCCTTTACCGTCACCCGGCTGAACTTTCCCACCTCGATGACCAGACTCATCCCTATTTTAGCAAAACGAAGGTCCCCTGATTTTACCTCCTCAGTAAACACGATAAAATCCTCTAGATTTCCATCCCTCTGGTTGATAATGGTATCCTCTCCATCATATAGACTGAACATATATACGTCACCGCCGGTACCGCCATCTAAGATATCATCCCCTCTTCCTCCCCACAGCACATCATTTCCGGCGCCTCCAAAAATGGAGTCGCTGCCATTTCCTCCAAATAAAATATCTGTTTTTGCCGTTCCGCAAATACTTTCCTCATTTTCTCCGTTCCCGATATAAAGAATTCCTGCGTCTTCTTCCGGCTTTTGGTACACCACCCCTTTGCTTCCTTCGCCCAGCGTACTTACTGTGGCAAAGGAACTGTACAGTGTATTCAGATATTTTTCCAGGCTGCCGCCCGGTGCCGCATCAAAAATATTTATTCCTCCCTGCCAGAACAGATTCAATATCTTTTTTCCTGTATCTCCCAGATTCTCAAATATCTCTCCCTCAACCACATCCTTTACCAATGACAGTACAGTATACAATTTATCGGCTGATACCCTGATGTATTCTCCCAGATAGCCCAGCATTAAATTCAGCGCGCCCCCATCTATTGCCTGATAAACCGCCCCCTTATAAAATTCCGCTGTAGTTTCATCCAGCATCTCCATATAATCACTAAAGCCAAAAGCATCTTCCATTCCCAAAGATGACAGCAGCCCGTTATACTCTGCCAGCACAGGAAACGCACACAATGCCAGAATCATCTCTTTGGATATGCCTATTTCCATATCATCTTCCGACTCCGCATCTGCCGCCATTATTCCCATCACCCCGTCAAATACAGTCTTTTTCTTCTGTACATCAGTTTCTGTTTCCAGAATATAGGCAATAAAATCCTGGATAAAAACGGAGGATACTTTCATCGTCGTTGTCACATTCAGTCCAACTGCTATGCCGTATTCCGAACCCGGGTCATCCTGGATAGCCAGAACCGTATTGGGCTTATGGTAATCCACAAACTTTGTCATTCCATTATTTGCCTTAATATACATCTTATGGTCGTCCGGCACCGGTGAATTAAACAAAACATTTACATAGTCCCCGCAGGCTGCAATCAAGTACAGGTTTTGCTGCTTTTTTGCCAGCGCATTCTTATATTCTTCCGTTTCACAAAGCTCCCGGGAAAATCCCTGCCCGTCAAAGGACAGGCAGCGGTCAATGGTCGGGTCTGAAGCAAACAGGGCTACATACTGCGCCATATTTCCCCCTTTGGAATGTCCGCTGACCACAAAGGATTTATTATTGACAATATCCAGACCGTTGACAAAATCCAGCGCATGCTTCTGTCCACACGTAGCGTCTCTGTATCCCCCTTCCGCATCCTCCAGCCATTCCTCGGCAGAGGCGGTACCCTGGAAAATGATGATATTCTCATCTACTCCTTCCCCAGTCAGCGCCATGGCACGGAAGCCGTCCAGTTCTCCCGACGTATGGTTTTCCACTTTATGTACCGTTAACGAACATAGTGTTTCGTCCGCCTCGATTGCTTTTAATACCTCTATCCATTCCTCCTTGCTCATCATGCAGTTTCCTGCATTCGGATTATCTGATTTGTAGGCATTTCGCCAGTCCTGCTCGATGGTTCCGGTTCCGATTTCATTGGAACCGTCTGCGTAGAGTAGGTTATCTACTACTTTCTCTATTGAAAATTTCTCATATTTTACCACTGTTTCCAAATATATTAAATTATCTAACAACACTAATTGATAGTTACTTAATCCCATTTTAATTTCCTCCATCTGTAAATTCATAATTATTTTTATCATATATTAAATAAGTGTATATATCTTTTAACTCTACTTCTTTAACATTATTATTCCAGTCATCATTTAAACTTTCAAAAATTTGTATATCACTATAGCATGCCACTGCTCCCCCACAATGAATTTCAGTACAAGAAAGTTCCTGTACAAAACATGCAAGATGCTCTCTTGAGTGTTCTTCATTCGGACCTAAAAACATAAATATTTCTGGCAACGGATAATCCTCATTTGCTCTCAATTTTAACAAATCTTTAACCTTTATATCCACTGGCAGGTTATTCGTTAACCATTCGCTGTCAAAGCGTACATAAAACTTATATTCATCATAATATTTCCCTATTATTGGTTCTATATATGCCTCATATTCATCCGTCAGCCTTACCATCACGTAGCTGTCCACATATTCCATTTTCCCCTCGTCATTTATTCTTCCCTGGATTTGAAACTTGTGCGCCTCATCATGGTAAGCCTTAGGATAGGCGTACATCTGTACATAATCGTAAGCATATCCCATCCCCCGGTAGGAATCAATTTCAAACTCTTCCCCGTAACGCTCTTCCAGATAAGCAAGCGCTTCCTGCTTTCTCTTCTCTTTTCTCCTCTCCTCCCTTGTCGGCAGTTCTTCTCTTGTGGAGGCTTCTTTCCTGTATTCCTTAACCTGATAAAGCAGCATTCCCTCCACCACAAGTGCCGAGAGAACAAATACGGCTAAGGCTCCCCATAGCAGCCAACGTCTGCTCTTCTTTTTTTCTTTCAAGATTCATTCCCCTTTCCGTCAGGCTGCAATCAAGTACAGGTTTTGCTGTTTTTTTGCCAGCGCATGCTTCTGTCCACACGTAGCGTCTCTGTATTCCCCTTCCGCATCCTCCAGCCATTCCTCGGCAGAGGCGGTACCCTGGAAAATGATGATATTCTCATCTACTCCTTCCCCAGTCAGCGCCATGGCACGGAAGCCGTCCAGTTCTCCCGACGTATGGTTTTCCACTTTATGTACCGTTAACGAACATAGTGTTTCGTCCGCCTCGATTGCTTTTAATACCTCTATCCATTCCTCCTTGCTCATCATGCAGTTTCCTGCATTCGGATTATCTGATTTGTAGGCATTCCGCCAGTCCTGCTCGATGGTTCCGGTTCCGATTTCATTGGAACTATTGCCGTCCTTGTAGAGTAGATTATCGACAATGTCACCTATAGTAGTATCCTCTCCATATGATTTAGTTACTGTCTCCAAATAAATTAAATTGTCTAATAATACTAACTGATAATTGCTTAATCCCATTATTTTTCCCTCCTATCTGTAATCTATTGTTTTTTCATCTCGTATAAATAATCTATGACTTTTTCTTTGAAATTTTTCACCCTCCAAACATTCTCTTTTATTCTCATTATTCTTTTTTTCATAATATAAATCATCTGAATAATAAAATAAGTAAATCTCCCCCCTATACCCCCATTTTGCCAATTTTTTCCCCATATCCATTATATGCTCCTCTGTAAAATTTTCTTTTTGAGAAGATTTCATTAAAACAGCCAGTTGTGGTATTGGATAATCCACATTTGCCCGCAACTTCAGCAAATCCTCCACCGTGGTATCCGGCGGTAATTCATTAGTCATCCACTCTGAGTAAAACTCCAGATAAAACTTATAATCATCAAAATATTCATCAATAATCTCATCCACATAAGATGCATACTCATCCGTCAGCCTTACCATCACGTAACCGTCCACATATTCCATTTTCCCCTCGTCATTTATTCTTCCCTGGATTTGAAACTTGTGCGCCTCATCATGGTAAGCCTTAGGATAGGCGTACATCTGTACATAATCGTAAGCATATCCCATCCCCCGGTAGGAATCGATTTCAAACTCTTCCCCATAACGCTCTTCCAGATAAGCAAGCGCTTCCTGCTTTCTCTTCTCCTCCCTTGTCGGCAGTTCTTCTCTTGTGGATGCTTCTTTCCTGTATTCTTTAATCCTGTAAAACAGTATTCCCTCCACCACAAGTGCCGAGAGAACAAATATGGCTAAAGCTGTCCATAGCAGCCAATGTCTGCTCTTCTTTTTTTCTTTCAAGATTCGCCCCCCTTTGCGTCAGGCTGCCCTGCTTCTTTTCATTCCACTCTTTACATTTCCTTAATTCGTCCTCATGTAAAATGACCATTGCCGCTATAACTGCTACTACTTTTTTATCTTTATATTTAAACGGTATTTTCGTATGATGTATATTCATCATCTGCATTATGCAATGCCAAACTACATCTAATTACATGATAGTTTTTTCCTGCCACTATGTCAATATCGGATTCTCCAAAGCCCGGTTCCGGCAGGGCTTATTAAAAGCGCTTCTGCTTGCAAAACTGTCATTCTAAACCATTCAAAAAAACAGCAGATTGGCACTTAAGAAGATTTACTCACTATTTCATTTCAGTTTACGGAAATTTTGATATATTTACTTGCATTTGCAAGCAAATATAGATATAATATAAGGAAAAGGAGTGTGATATCTATGGCAAATACAACTGCTGTTTATGCAAGAATAGACACCGGATTAAAAGAAAATGCTGAAAACATTTTGAGGCAGCTTGGTATTTCTCCATCAAGCGCTATTCAAATGCTTTATAGTCAAATCGTATTAACCAGAGGGCTTCCTCTTGATTTACATTTACCATCTGCAAAACCTACAGTAATCGGCAGCATGAGCCGCACTGAAATAGATACTGAACTCATGAAGGGAATTGATTCCCTAAAGTCAGGCAAAACCTATACCGTAGATGAAGTTGATGCAGAACTCGCTAAGGAGTTTGGTATATGAATGACAACTACCGGGTAATTTATTCTCCAGAGGCACTTGATGATATACGAAAGATATATTCCTATATTGCCTTCGAATTACAGATGCCTGATACCGCATTAAATCAAGTAAATCGTATCCGAAAAGAAGTTCGTTCACTTGATTTCATGCCGATGCGGTACTCCATCGTTGATTGGGAACCTTGGAAGAGCATGCCGGCAGGAATCTATCAGGTGGACATTGATAAATTCCTTTCCCCTGTAATAATTCTGCCATTTCATTTTCCTCAACCGCTTTTTTGGTCAACGCATATAGTTCTTCAAGCGTCATTCCCATTCATTTCCTTAATCATTTCTTCTTTTTCTTCGAGACTTGTTTTATCATGATTTTGTGTACCTGCTTTGTATAATAAGTATAATGTATTATCCACAATACCCTAAATCAGATAAGCAGGCTATTCGCATCCAATAGAAATTCCTTCACACCCATCATCAAATAGCCATTTTCGTCATAACGGGGTTTCATGCTCTTTTCAACAATGATTATCTTTTTGAAGGAATCCATTGTATGCTCAAAGGACATGGTTTCCTGGTCATACTTTTCCCGGCTGGGAATAGCATAAGCAGACTGAATATAATATTTTTTACTTCCGAGTGAAGCTATGAAATCAATTTCTCTCTGCACACGGATTTCTTTTCCGTCAGCATCTCTCTCTCTTAATTCAACAGTTCCCACATCGACCTGGTAACCTCTGTACCTAAGTTCATTATAAATAATGTTCTCCATAATATGAGTTCCCTCAATCTGTCTGAAGGCCAAACGGGCATTGCGAAGTCCTACATCTTCAAAATAGATTTTATATGGTGTGCCGATGTATTTTCTTCCCTTAACATTATATCTTTTCACGCGGGTAAGCATAAAGGCTTCTTCTGCATATTCAATATATCTTTCCACTGTTGCATCACAGGTAGTTGTTCCGTAAACAGAACTCATTGTACTGGCTATTTTTCTTGGATTAGTAAGTGTCGAGATGCCAGATGCAATTACATCCATTACCTCTCCAAGTGCCGCTTCATTCTGCACGGAATGTCTGCCTACGATATCTCTCAAGTACAGATTCTTCATTTGTGAAATCAGATAATTTGCCTTCTGTTCTTCCGTGGTCATAAGAGCAACTGCCGGAAGTCCTCCGTATACTGAGTAGTCATCATATGCCTCGCTTTTATCCCCCTGCTTAAATGCATAGTATTCCGAAAATGACAATGGGAGTACATGAACCTCGTCTCCTCTTCCCGCAAACTCAGTCAGAATATCTTTCGATAAAAACTTGGAATTACTGCCTGTCACATAAACATCAATATTACTCCTTCGCAGGAATCCGTTCAGCACAGATTCAAAAGCACCAAGTTTCTGAACCTCGTCAAGCAGCAGATAATACATTCCTTCTCCACTTATCTGCGGCATCAGCCAATCGATAAACTTGGAAGGAGCCACCTTGCGGTCTTCCTTCTCATTATCAAGGACAATCGGATTCTCCCCTATCTTTAATAAGTCCTCAGCCGAATCAAACGCAAACTTAATGATATGACTGGGTGCAATGTTTTCTGCAGCCAAATGATTATAAAACAGTGTATTCAATAAATATGACTTGCCACTTCTTCGGATTCCGGTGATTACCTTAATAAATCCGTTATGCTTTCTAACAATGAGCCGTTCAAGGTATACATCTCTATTTATTTCCATAGCAACCTCCATCTAATTTTTTTGCCGTAAACGGCATTTTTATAATATATATTATACCTGTCTAAGAAAATTATGCAACCACTCCATCTAATTTTTTTGCCGTAAACGGCATTTTTATTATATGCAAAAAAAGAGAAACAGACAAAGGAGAAAAATGCATTTTATGAATTTTTGCACAAAAACAGCCGCAGGATAAATTCAAATCCTGCGGCTGTTTTTTTCTATAACGGTAAATTTTGTCCTTATTTATTTCTTTTTAGAATCCTTGGTTTCCTCCTCTTCCGTATCCTTTTCCACCTCTGCAATCGCATTCTTATGCATCGGAATACGGCAGTTCTTATTATTTCCAAACTCCACAATAACAGTATCGTCCACAACATCCAGCACGACGCCATAAAAACCTCCCGTCGTCATGATATTATCCCCGGGCTGTACTGAATTACGAATTGCATCCATCTCTTTTTGCTGTTTCTTTTGCGGACGGAATAAAATCAAATAAAATATACCTACATATACTAAAATCATGACAATCCAAAAGACGATAGACTGTCCCCCTGCCGGCTGTGCTGCTGTGCTGCTTTCCAAAAACATTGATAACATAATCATTAACTCCTTTTTCTTTTAATTCTTTTCTATTCTCCACGGGCAAACCCATCAAGGCGCATCCGCTTATATTCCGAATACCGTTCTTCCTCGATTGCTTTGCGAATCTCACTCATCATATTATTATAAAAATATAAATTATGCAAGACGCAAAGTCGCATTCCCAGCATTTCTTTTGCTTTTAGCAGATGCCGGATATAGGCTCTGGAGTAATTGCGGCATACCGGGCACCGGCAGTCCTCCGCTATCGGCCGGCTGTCCAGCTCGTATTTTGCATTAAACAGGTTCATCTTTCCGTGATTGGTGTAAACATGTCCGTGGCGTCCGTTTCTGCTGGGATATACACAGTCAAAGAAATCCACCCCCCGCTCAACGGCTTCAAGGATATTGGCAGGGGTTCCCACCCCCATTAAGTACGTCGGCTTATCCTCCGGTAAAAAAGGAACCGTTTCCTCAAGAATATGATACATCTCCTCATGGCTTTCCCCCACGGCAAGCCCGCCCACGGCATAACCATCTAAATCCATATCGGCAATTATCTTTGCGTGTTCCACACGGATATCTGCATGAATCCCTCCCTGGTTGATGCCAAACAGCAGCTGGCTTTTGTTAATCGTCTCCTCTAAGGAATTTAACCGCTCCATCTCGGTTTTACACCTTGCCAGCCACCTTGCAGTACGCTCCACCGAATCCCGGATATACTCTTTGGACGCAAGGCTCGGCGCACACTCGTCAAACGCCATGGCAATGGTAGAGGCAAGATTCGACTGAATCTGCATGCTCTCCTCCGGCCCCATAAATATTTTATGTCCGTCAATATGCGAATGAAAATAGACGCCCTCTTCTTTAATTTTCCTGAGCCCCGCCAGGGAAAATACCTGAAATCCGCCGGAATCTGTCAGAATCGGCTTATCCCAGTTCATAAATTTGTGCAGTCCGCCCAACTGCTTTACCACCCGGTCTCCCGGCCGCACATGCAGATGATAGGTATTGGACAATTCCACCTGCGTGCCGAGCTCCTGCAAATCCGTTGTGGCAACCGCCCCCTTTATCGCCGCTGCCGTTCCCACATTCATAAACACCGGCGTTTCAATCGTACCGTGGACAGTCTGCATCGTCGCCCGCTTTGCCTTTCCGTCTTTTTTGATTACCTGATACATGGTCTGTTCCTCTCTTTATGCGTTAACGGATATTATACTTCGCTTTCTCCAAAATGTAAACCTGTACTTTTTTGTAATATTGCAAAATGACAGCATAAAACGACCATCATTTGGAAATACATCCCTACAGCATTTTCCAAAACTATCCGAAATATATATTGGTTAGACTGGTTCTTTGAACCTATTGGTTCTGTCACTTTTACATATCGGTAACAGAAAGGGCGAAGAACATGAAAATTAATTCGAGTACAATCAACATGAACGCAAACAGGCTGTTTAGCAGCAGCACAGCAACAACGCAGACGACAAAAAACGCACAAACGGGTACGGGAGTTACCACCTACTTCAGCAGCTCCTTCCAATTCAACTACATGGAGTACAGCAGTGCCTTTAGCAGGAAATCGCTTTCCAAAGGAGATAACCATCCGGAATCGGGAGATACCTCCTCCAGTGACGAACCTCTGCCGTCTGATTTGTACAGTAATCTGGGAAACAAAGCAATTCCCCTGTATGATGCCAGAGCTTCTCTGGAAAATTTTCACCGACAACTGATGGAGCACCTGGAACAGCTGATGGAGCGCATCAAAAATCAGCTTCTCGGCATCACCACCCAGGATTCCAAACATATTCTGGATTTAACAACCGGACAGCAGCCAGGTACACTGTGGACAAAGCAGACCTACCAAAGCGTGACGGTAACGGAAAGCGAAGCCACTACGTTTCAGGGCAACGGTTCCGTGGTAACTGCCGACGGAAGAACCATCGATTTCAACATTTCCATGGAAATGAGCCGTTCCTTTACGGAAACCTCAGAAACGCTTACCACGGAAACACAGTATATTCTGACCGACCCGCTGGTTATCCATCTGGACAATGCTCCGGATACCATCAGTGACCAGAAATGGCTTTTCGATATCGACGGGGACGGAAAAAAAGAAGAAATTTCCCAACTGGCAAAGGGAAAAGGATTTCTGGCTTTAGATGCCAATAACAACGGCAAAATCGACGACGGCAGCGAATTATTCGGCACAAAATCCGGAAACGGGTTTAAAGACCTTGCCGCCTATGACGATGACGGAAACGGCTGGATTGATGAAAATGACGCCGTCTATGCCAAGCTGAAGGTCTGGGTAAAGGACGCCTCCGGCAGCGATAAGCTTATCGGGCTTGGGCAGGCGGACATCGGTGCTATCTATCTCGGCTCCGCTGCCACGCAGTTTGCCCATAAAACTGCCGACACCAATGACACACAGGCAGTTGTCCGCCAGACCGGACTATACCTGCATGAATCAACCGGCGCCGCAGGAACGATACAGCAAATCGACTTTGCCACCAAATAGAACATACAAACGGCTGTCCTGCCGTGAGGAGTTTCATTTCTATTCTGCCATGTAAGCTTAACAAAGAATGTTTGTCTTTGTTAGTCCTGCATAGCAGAATGAGAAAACTCTTCACGGCAGGGCAGCCGCTTTTTGTAATTGGACCTTTGTGTTAAAAGAAAACCTTATTCATTCCGGATTGCCGCCAGCGGGCTTAATTTCGTTGCGCGCTGCGCCGGGAAAAAACCGGCAAGCATCCCGATTATCGTGGAAAACACGATTGCCACCAATACAAGCCATAACGGTATCAGTGAAATTTTTGTTCCTGTTCCATATTCGCTCATCGCCATCGGCGCTACAACCCGGTTTGCGAGAAACGACAGACTGTAGCTCAGCAAAATACCCACTATTCCGCCTAAAAATCCAATAAACGCCGCCTCGGCAAGAAACATGGAGCGGATATTTCCCAGACTGCATCCCAGCACCTTCATGATTCCAATTTCCTTGGTTCTTTCATAGGTAGACATCGTCATGGTATTGGCAATACTGATTGCCGCAACCAGCATGGCTACCGCACCGATTCCGCCAAGCACTGCTTCAATAATCATAAATTCTTTTTCAATCTCTTCCAGCCATTCCTTATTCGCCGTTCCACGGTATCCCATATCCTGAATCGTCTGCAATACCTCTTCCACATTGGAGGATTCATCTACATTCACCGTCAGCATGGTATATTTCAAATCCCGGTAAGGTTTACCGTCCCTGTCTACCGGCTGTCCGGGGATTATGCTGTTTTCCGAATAGTTCTGCTTCAAAAAAGCTTTCAACAACTCAATATCCGTATAACAGTTCCATGAATATTCCGTATAAGAGTCCTCATCTCCCTGTGTAAGCCCGGTAATCTTTACCGGAACCCGTTTCGTTGATGAGGTAAAGCTGCTATAGGAAATGTTCTCATCCTCAAAGTCCCCGAAATCATCTGTGGAGAAATCCTCCTCATTGCTGAAATCATTGTTCCCGTCACCATCCTCGTCATCCGTATCGTCGTCCCACTCGCTTTTCGTAGTGGTTTTAAATGTCGAATCCATATACTCCGGCGACGTGCTCTGGGTCTGGGTATCCATAGAGGAATCCGGCGGTTCATACTTTTCCTCATCAATACCGGCAATCATCGGAGAAGTTAACAAATCAATATCCGGCAGCTCCCCGTCTTCACTTTCGTAATAAGGATATGAACCTGTCGTATAATCAAAGAAATCCTGCACCACCTGGTTTCCGGCAATCATATTTAGGGTTCCGCCACCGGTCTCCGGCAGTTCTCCCTCACCCAGTTCAATCTTTGCCAGATATTCCGGACTAACTCCGATTATATTGAGATAGTCGCATTCATATCTGCCGGTCTGAACATTTGTATAATACTGGATTTGGGGCTCCACACCCTCCACATGGGGAATTTCCATAAATGTCTTAATGGTATCGTCACTTAACAGCTTATCGGACAGTCCGGTGCTTTCATCCCCCTCCACCATAATCTCCGTAAGCCCGCCGGCGGTACCCACCTGCTCTAACATCGCCTGTTTCAGCCCTATACCGAGAGACAGCATAACCACTATGGACGCCGTACCGATTACCACGCCGAGTACCGTCAATAAGGTCCGCATCTTCCTCCGCCACAGGTTGCTCAGACTCATTCCAAGGATATCAGAAATCCTCATTCTCTAAATCATCCTCTCCATCTTCCGCTTCTAACAGCTCCGCCAAATGCTTTTTCCTCTTTCTAACCACAATAACGATGATGACAATTACGGCAACGAGTACCAGTACAACTATCAGCAGGATAATCCACCAGCTTATTCCACCGCTTTCTTCCTCTTCTCCAAATTCGTCATCATAATTGCCAAAATCATCCGGAACATAATCTTCCGTAACCAGGCAGTCAACCTCCTGCTCTATCTCGCCCTGGTTTCCCTCAGCATCCTCATAGGAAATGACAACGGTTATCGTTCCGGAATCCATATTCGTCTGCTCGCCGGTCAGATTCAACGTCGCATAGGCGGAGGCCGAACCGGCAATATTTCCTACATAGCTCTGTTCTGCGCTGACCGCATCCCCTTTCACAGAGGCATTTACGTTATATACCCCTGCGCTTCCCTGATTGTTAATCGTAAACATCAGGCTTGCTTCCGTTCCGATTCCCAGCATTTCCGGACTCATGCTGACATCCGTAACCGCCAGCTTAACCTCCTGGTATACCGGAAGGGACAAATTATCACTGGAGGTGAAGCTGTGTCCCTTGCCATCGTCAAAATCACCCTTTACCACAAGAATATAATTTTTCTGCGCCAAATCCGCCGCCGTTTTCATTTCAATCTTTAAATCCCCGGTTTTCCCCGCATCAATACGGTCAATAAATACTGCGCTGGAACCGGATGTGGGCAAAAAGGTTCCCGCCTCATTGCCAATCAGAAACTTTCCGTTACAAAGCGGGGTGCTTTTCGATGTATTGCGGACATGTATCGTCAACGTAAAGGTTTCCCCCGCCATAATCTTTTTTGGAGCTGTGTCATACCCGTCAATAATCAGCTTAGGCGCCGAAACCTCGGTATCCGAATCATCATACGAACCGCCATAGTCACCGCTGCCCGAGCCTCCCGGATTATCGTCATACCCATCATCATATCCGTCGCCAGGGTCATCATCCCCACCGCCAACCGGCTCATTATCCCCTGCGTCTACACCGTCAAAATAAATATTGATGGTCTTGATTACATAATAATCCCCGGTATTTCCGTCCGAATCTGTCTTTGTATATTCCCCGATAAACCGGATACTGTGATATCCTGTTTCCAAATCCGCCCTGGCAGTCAGCTTATAGGATGCCGACATCGTTTCCTGCTTGTCTGCGTTAGAGCCTGCCGACACTACTTTATAGGCATCGCCGCTTGTCTCAAAAGGAAATGACGAATCAATTACCGGATACACGCTTTTTAATTTAATATTTTTCTTATCGCCGGATTTCAGCTTGAACGCAACCTTTATTTCCTTGCCCGCCTCACCGGTAATGGATTTGGTAACCTCAATTCCCACGTCAGAATTTTTCCCTAACATACCGTTTGCATCCACATTGAGCTCCTGCCTTGTTCCGTCATCCGCCGACGTTCCTGTCAGCGGCAAAGCCTCCTGTCCGACTGCCGCCGCATTTACGGAAGAAAAGGGAACGGTGACAAACAATGATGAACAGACAAGCATAGTCAGTATCTTCATTACCGCTTTGTTCTTTTGGTTATTTATTCTCTTCATGTTGAACATCCTCCACTATCATCTTTGTTTTATCTTCTATGGAAATAATCTTACCGTCCACAATCCGGATTACTTTATCAGCAACCGCCGCAAGACTGTCGTCATGGGTTACCATAACCAGCGTTTTCTTATGCTCGTTAACTACCTCCCTCATCAAATTCATCATATCCTTTGAGGTTTTGGAATCCAGATTACCGGTAGGCTCGTCCGCAAACATAATCTTGGGATTAACCACCAATGCCCTCGCCATACCGACACGCTGCTGCTGACCGCCGGACATCTGGTTCGGCTTATGCAATGCGTGCTCCTGTAATCCTACCAGCTTTAACATCTTAACCGCTTTCTTTAAGCGAAGCTGCTTGGGCATTCCCCGAAAAGACAACGGAAGCGCAACATTTTCCAGCGCATTCATGGTTCCCAGCAAATTAAAGGACTGGAAGATAAAGCCTACATTCTTTCTCCGGAAACGTACCAGCTTATTCTCATTCATTTTTTCTATATGGTGCCCGGCAATCACGACCTCGCCCTTTGTGGGTTTTTCCAGTCCTGCCAGCATATTCAGCAGGGTAGATTTTCCCGAGCCGGAGGTACCCACAATGGCACAGAATTCACCCTCGTATACCTTGAAATCAACACCGTTTAACGCCCGTACCTTAGTCGAGCCCACTTTATATATTTTATATAAATCCTTAACCTCGATTACTGCTCTCCGGCCATCCGTCTCATCATTCCAAAATTCATCGGAAATATCCCTGTCCTTTTTTTCATCCGCCCAGGCTTCCGTCCGGTCACTCGATGCATCTGTAATTTTCAAGCCCTTGTCCTCCATCTGCTCCGTAACAAACACAATACTACAGGGTCCACCTGCCGCTCCCTACTACAATTTGTAATCCTTTGTGATTATAACACATCTAATTGTAAATAAAAGAACTTTCGCCATAATTCACAAATTCTTAATAAATTAATCCAGCCCGTCCAGCTCCTTCAGCCATAAGTCGGCACAGGCGTCGCTGGGCATACGCAAATCCCCCCGGGGAGAAAGGGAAACCGTACCTACCTTCGGTCCGTCCGGCACACAAGAGCGTTTAAACTGCTGGGCAAAAAAACGCCGGTAAAAGGTTTTCATCCACTTTAAAATAACTTCATCCTCATATACCCCGGAAAAGGCAAGCTTTGCCAGACGATAAATTTTAGATGGGGTATAGCCAAACCGCAGTAAATAATATAACACAAAATCGTGTAATTCATATGGACCGACAATATCCTCGGTTTTCTGGGCAATTTCTCCATTCTCCGGCGGCAGAAGCTCCGGACTGACCGGCGTCGCCAAAATATCCTTTAGCACCGCCGCTGTCTGTTCATCCGTCTCCTCTGCATACCAGGCAACCAGATAACGTACCAGCGTCTTGGGAATGGATACATTTACCGCATACATGGACATATGGTCTCCGTTATAAGTCGCCCAGCCAAGCGCCATTTCCGACATGTCTCCGGTTCCGATTACCAGACCGTTACATTGGTTGGCAATATCCATCAAAATCTGGGTACGCTCCCTTGCCTGCCCGTTTTCATAGGTGACGTCATGGGTCTGCTCATCCTGTCCGATATCCTTAAAATGCTGCCGCACTGCATCCACAATCGAAATTTCCTTCAGCGTTGCTCCTAAAGAGCCAGCCAGCTTCAATGCATTCTGATAGGTTCTGTCCGTGGTGCCAAAGCCCGGCATCGTCACGGCAATAATATCCCTGTGCTCCAGCCCAAGCAAATCATACGCCTTCACCGTAACCAGCAGGGCAAGAGTGGAATCCAATCCCCCGGACAGCCCGATTACTGCGGAACGGCAGCCGGTATGGGCAAGACGCTTACGCAGTCCCATTGCCTGTAAGGTTAAAATCTCCTCACATCGCTGCTTCTTCTTTGTTTCTTCCGACGGAACAAACGGCGTCCGGGAAAATCCCCGGGTAAGGGCGGTTGTTTCCTGCCGGAAGGTAATATGCTGTTTTCCATATCCGTCGTTTTCGTACTTAAACGTATTTGTCTTTCTGCGCTCCGCCGACAGGCGTCCGATATCAAACTCCGCAATCGCCAGTCCATGCCCGTAGCCTTTTCCCTCTGCCAGAACACTGCCGTTTTCCGCAAGGATATGATGCCCGCTGTAAACCACATCCTGTGTAGATTCGTCATTTCCGGCATCTGCATAAATGTAAGCAGCCATAAGCTTGGCGGACTGCATGGCGGCAAGCTTTCTCCGGTATTCCGGTTTCGTTGCGATTTCATCGCTGGCGGACACATTACAAATGAGCGTTGCCCCTGCCAGCGCATGACGGATGGAGGGCGAATCCGGCACCCACAAATCTTCACAGACCTCGCCTGCAATGACCAGTCCGGGAACCGTATCACAGATTAGCAGATTATCTGTTCCGAAAGCCACATCCCGGCATCCCGCCAGCTTCTCCATGGAGACTACGCCCCGAAATCCCTGTGCAAAATGGCGCATCTCATAAAACTCCTGATAATTAGGAATATTTGTCTTAGGCACCACCATCAAAATCTTTCCCGCCTGGCAAAATACCGCTGCATTATAAAGCTTATCAAAATAGACAACCGGCATGCCGACCACATACAGGATATCCAAATCCGCCGTTTTCTTTAACAGTGCCTCCAAAGCATCCTCGCATCCCTTTAACAGGGCGTCCTGCAAAAATAAATCCCCGCAGGTGTAGCCGGAAATACAAAGCTCGGGGAACACCAGAATTTTGACCCCTTTCTCCTCTGCTTCCCGAATCGTATTGAATATCTGTTTTCCGTTATACCCGCAATCTGCAACCCGAAGTTCGGGAGCCGCTGCCGCCGCCTTAATAAATCCGTCCCTCATATCCGCCATCCTTTCTTTAACCTATACTCCTAGGTAATTGCGAAACTTCCAATTTCCAAAATCCAGTTGAGCAATATAGACAACATCATAAACAAGGCGCTTTGGAGCCGCCAGTGCTTAGCGAGGTTTTTTCGAGCTTAGCACTGTTGCGAGCGACAAGCAGCGCAATGCCTGAATACTTAGCGAGGCTTTGCCGAGCTTAGTAGAAAGGTATGCCTTGTGCACGTGCCTGTATTGATTTGTCTATATTGTACAACGGACGTCTTGAAAAGCTTAAGTTTCGCAAATACCTGACCTATATTCCTATTATCCCCGCTTTCAACGAAAATCCTCCAAATAAATCTGTTTCAATCTATTTGAAGGATTTCTGATGCCCGTTATTCACAAAATATATTCCGTAAAAATCATTACGGCTGTTTTCTGTTTAACTCCGTTCCGCCGTTATTTTGCGGCAATGACATCCGCCATATCATACATGCCTGCCGGCTTCCCTGCCAGAAACTTTCCTGCCTCAATAGCGCCCTTTGCAAATACAGACTTGGAATAAGCCGTATGATTAAAGGTAATCACTTCGTCCGTTCCCGCAAAAATCACGTCATGGATACCGACAATTGTCCCGCCGCGGACAGCGGAAATGCCGATTTCCTTATCCGGTCTTTTCTCTCTCCTGCTGCTCCGGTCATAAACATACTCATACTCATTGCCCAACGCTTCATTTACCGAATCTGCCAGCGCCAGCGCCGTTCCGCTTGGCGCATCCATCTTTAACCGGTGATGCTGCTCCACCACTTCAATATCGTACCCGGCGGTACCGAACACCTTCGCCGCATCCTTTAACAGCTTGAGCAGCGTATTGATACCGAGAGACATGTTTGCCGATTTTAAAATGGCAACCTCCCTGCCGGTCTCTTCCACCCGGGCAAGCTGTTCCTCGCTCAGTCCGGTAGTACAAAGCACTACCGGGATATTTTTCTCTTTACTGTACTTTAATAAATTATCTACCGCTGCCGCCGCCGCAAAATCGATAATTACGTCTGCCTGCACGGTGCAGTCAAAAATATCAGTAAATACGGGATAGCCGTTGTCCCTGTTGTCCACAACGTCAATTCCCGCCACGATTTCAACATCCCCGTCCTTTGCCGCAAGCTCCGTAATAACCTGTCCCATGTGACCGTTACAGCCGTGCATAATCATTTTTACCATGTTATTTTCTCCTATATTCCCTTTTTCTATCGTATGATTCCCCGAATTTAAAAGCTTATCCCGTATTCCTCCATCGCTTTTTTAATCTTCTCCACGCTTGCCGGCTCCGCCTCTGTCATCGGCATACGCACATAGCCGCTGCAAAGCCCCGCCAGCTCTACTGCTTTCTTTACCGGAATCGGGTTCACCTCACAAAACATTGCGTCACAGAGGTCAATCGCCTTAAGCTGTAACGCCAGTGAGCCTGCCACATCCCCGTCCAGGTACTTCTGAACCATATCATGGGTATCCTCCGGAATAATATTTGCCGTCACCGAAATCACACCCTTACCGCCCAGAGATAACAGCGGCACTACCTGGTCGTCGTTTCCCGAATAGATATCAATGCAGCCATCTGCCAGCTGTGCCAGCTTCACTACCTGGGAAATATTTCCGGATGCCTCCTTGATGGCTACAATATTCTCTACATTTTTCGCAAGGGTCACTGCGGTCGCCGGCTGAATGTTGCATCCGGTTCTCCCCGGCACATTATACATCACAATCGGAAGCTTAACCGCCTGTGCAATTGCCGTATAATGCTGAATAAGCCCCTGCTGGGTCGCCTTGTTATAATAAGGGGTCACCACCAGCAGCGCATCTGCGCCGACCTCCTGCGCCTCCTTTGAAAGCTTAACCGCCGTCTCCGTACAGTTAGAACCCGTACCGGCAATTACCGGCATTCTTCCGTCTACATATTCCACACATTTTTTAATTACCTCCATGTGCTCTTCTTCCGTCATGGTAGACGCTTCGCCCGTGGTACCGCAAATGACAATGGCATCCGTCTTGTTCTTAACGTGAAATTCCACCAGAGACTTTAACTGCTCATAATCTACTGCTCCGTCTGCTTTAAACGGAGTAACCAATGCTACTGCTGAACCTGTAAAAATTGACATAATTCCTCTCCTTTTCATCAATAAATTCCGTCTACAAAAAACGCTCCGCCGGCAGTGTGCCAACGAAGCGTCATCCTTCTTCTTCATTCCGTAGCACTCCACCTGATATCTGGTTTCCTACAAGCCTCTGTATTCTACCATTGCCTCTTTCGGTGACAGACCTATAGCTATTAACTATACATCCAGACAGAATATCCATAAGGTGATATTCCTCTTCGGCATGAGCCCCTTTCACAATCTGTCCTCCAGCCTTATCTGTCCTGACTGCTAATCTTGACACATGCGCCTCTACACTTCGACGAAAACGTCCTGTTTTGTATAACTTTAATTATGATAACACCATATGTAACCAGTGTCAACCACATTCCCCGCCCTTTTATCCGCAGGCAGGGACAAGACCCTTCTTCATAAAAGAGACTGTCGCACGAAAAAACCTCTTTCTTCGCACGGCAGTCTCTTTTCCGCCGCCTGCCATGCTTTCGCATCGCAGCGGCTGCTTTTATTTTGCCTCAATATGAGACAGTAATGCTGCTTTCTTTTTAATCCCCTCCGGACAGTTCCGTCCGGTCAGAATCAATTTTACCTTACTGTTACTTCTGAGTAAATCTTCAATATCCTCCGCAAATAAAATATTATAATCGATTAACCCCAACACTTCATCCAGTATCACCACATCTGAACTCCCTGTATCGATAACTTTTTTTGCATAGTGAAAACTATTCTTCGCCTTTGCGCGCTGCTCTTCTCTTTCCGCAAAGCTTAACTGCCCATACGGCTTATCGCTGTTTTCAAAGGAAAAAAATTGAATCTCATCATATTGACTCAGTATACTGTAATCTGCATCTGTACCTTTCAAAAACTGCACAATCGTCACGGTTTCCCCTGCTCCCACGGCTTTTACCGCCAATCCCATGGCTGCCGCAGTTTTGCCATACCCGGCACCGTAAATTACATGCACATTTTCCATATTTTTCACCTCATCATCAGGCCTTATTCCGGATTCCCGATTTCTTTTAAAGAATACGCTATATCCTAGCATAATCGGAAGTAAAATGCAACCATAAAAAGATTCATCCCGAAAAATCCGTCCGTTTAACCGTTCTGTCCCCTATTCCAGGCACTCCATTTTACTAACGGAAACCTCATAGGCTACACGGTTTATCACTTCGTCATTATCCATTTTCTTCTGGTATTCCCGGCTCTGTATTCTTCCCCAGACTGCCACATGCTCTCCGACATCCAGCTTTCCGGCAAATCTCGCATTTCTTCCCCAGCAGATGCAGGGAATATAATCCGACTTTCCATAGGCACGGTTGACCGCCAGCAATACGTCTGCGATTTCCCGTCCCAAAGGCGTCATCCGGTATATCGGTGACTTACAGATATACCCATCTAAATAAATCTGATTCGGATGCTGAATCTCATCCTCATCATCCAATATGTTAAGCTCTCGTACAAAAAGAGATAAAATCAAGCGATTCTTCGTCTCCTCATGCTTATTATAAGAACGAAACTGACCCTTCGCTTCAATATGCTCCCCCATATGGCTCTCCTGCACATCAATCAAACGATCAGAAACCATTAACGGGATTACATCCGTGGTATCGCTTAATCTGCTCACCAGCAAATCCACCAGATAAAATCCTTCTCCGAAAATCTCATGGCTAAAGGTAAATTCCGAAATAATCTCTCCTGCCACCACTGCCTGGTTGTTACTTAATGCTTTTTCTGTCATCTTCTTTCTCCTTCCATAGTACCTTAAATTTCTTAATTGCACAATAAATGTTGAACACGTTCATCCTGTGCCATGCCCCTCATCGTGTCACATGCAACCCTTATACGGGCAATCCGCAAACACTAAATGTTGTGTAATTTGATTAAAAATACATTTATTATGTACTATATCTTAGTACAGAAAGTCGACTTTTAGAACGGGGTTTTTTTTTCTAAAAAAGACTAGTTTTGTCGAAGTGATGATTTTCTTTGTCGCATTGCCTCATACATCAGCACCGTCGACGCAGTCGCAGCATTCAGGGATTCCACTTTTCCCATCATCGGAATCTTAATTTTTTGTGTCGTCGTGTCCGAGAGTTCTTGTGAGAGGCCTTTTCCCTCATTACCGATACAGAAAATCGTCGGAACCGTATAATTATAGTCATAAAAGCTTTCTCCATCTAAATGTGCGCTGTAACTTTTAAATTTATTTTTATTACACGTCACTATATATTGTACCATATTTCTGACATATGTAAACGGTAACCTAAAAATTGAGCCCATTGTTGCCCTTACAACTTTCGGATTATATACATCCACTGTATCCTCACTCATCAAAATCCCGGTCACTCCGGCTCCCTCAGCCGTACGGATAATGCTCCCCAGATTGCCTGGGTCCTGAATATTTTCAAGAGCTATCACCAGCGGATTATCCCCGCTGCAAACCTCTTCCGCAGAATAGTGCTGCTGCCTTGCCAGACAGACCACCCCCTGGGGCGTTTTCGTATCCGCCATTGCTTCCATCACATGCTCCGCCACCAATTCAAAGACAATACCGTTAAACAGTTCCCGATGATTATCATAAAATGTCTCCGTGACAAAGGTTTCCAGGCGCAATTCGCCGGGCAGTTCAGAAAACATCCGGATTCCCTCCACCAGAAATACATCCTGCTTCCGGCGTTCCCTTGCACTTTTTCTACATTTTATTACATTTTTTATCTGCTTGTTTGCCGTGCTTGTAATCATACCGTCTTTCCCCCAAACTCATCTTGCATTTTTTAACGACACCTTTCCGTCCTTAACCAGAACCTTTCCCTCTCCCAAAAATTCCTTTAACCGCACAAGAAGCGGCTCAGAAAGCTCCACGCCAAACTGCCTGCTAAGCGGTTTCATCAGCTTCTCCTCCTTTAATACAATCAGCACATCGCTGTTTCCCGGATATTGGTCAAGAATGGCATACAGCTCGCTCTCCTTTTGCTGATAATCCCCCTTATTCTCACATTGCAGAAAAAGCTGCCTTGGCACTTCGCTAAATGCCACCGCCTTCTCCAGCAGTAATTTTCCCTCGTCTTCACTGATGGACGCTCTGCCATATACAAATATCTTGTTATCGGTTTCCAAAAGCTGGCGGTACCGCTCATAAACCTTCGGAAATACCACCACCTCAACAGTGCCAAGCAAATCCTCCAGCGTAATAAACGCCATATTCTGATTGCTTTTTGTCATTTTTACCGTTTTTGCAGCAATCATGCCGCCAAGAGTATAATAAACCTGGTCCTTTGCCACCGTCTGCCCGCTCTCCGCATCCGGCACAAAATCATGGGTGGTGGCGTCTATATTATCTTTCATCAGTTTCCGGTAGTCCTCCAACGGATGACCGCTGACATACACGCCCAGCACCTCTTTCTCATAGGCCAGCAGCTCCTCCTTGGCGTACTCCTCCACTTTCGGATACTGAACATCAAATTCCTTTTTCTCCTCTTCACCCAGGAAATCCATCAGCGACATCTGCCCGGTCATGGCGCTTTTCTTTTCCTGGTTTACCGTTTCCATCACCTGCAGATAAACCATCATCATCTGCCTCCGGTTCACGCCAAAGCTGTCCAATGCTCCCGATTTAATAAAGCTTTCAATCGTCCGCTTATTTACCTCCTTATTAGACAAACGGCTGATAAAATCCTTCAAATCCCGAAATCTGCCATGCTCATTTCTCTCCTCCACAATCGCATCAATCACCGGCCGCCCCACACTCCGCAATGCGGATAAGCCATACCGGATTGCCCCGCCGGACACGGAAAAATGACTGTAGCCCTCGTTGATATCCGGCGGCAGAATCCGTATCCCCATTTTTCTGCAATGGGCAATGTATTCCGACACCTTATCCATACGGTCCAGCACCGAGGTGATGAGCGCCGCCATAAATTCTTCCGGATAGTGGCATTTTAAATATGCGGTCTGGTACGCTACCACCGCATATGCGGCGGCATGGGATTTATTAAAGGCATATTTTGCGAAATCTATCATTTCATCAAAAATCTTGTTTGCCGTTTTTTCGTCAATTCCCCGGTTGATGCATCCCGGAACATTTTCCGCCTCATTGCCGTAGACAAAATTCTGTCTCTCCCTTTGCATCACATCGCCCTTTTTCTTCGACATTGCCCTCCGCACCAAATCGCTTCGTCCAAGGGTATAGCCGGCAAGCTCCATAACAATCTGCATAACCTGCTCCTGGTAGACAATGCAGCCGTAGGTCGGGGACAGAATTTTTTCCAGCTGCGGGCAGTCATAGGTAATGCTTTCCGGATGCTCCTTGCCTTTAATGTATAAAGGAATAAAGTCCATCGGCCCCGGGCGGTACAGGGAAATACCCGCAATAATATCCTCTATATTCCGTGGTCTTAACTCCTTCATAAAGCTCTTCATCCCGTTACTTTCCAGCTGGAAAATCCCGTCCGTCTGTCCGGTACACAACAGGTCATAAACCTCTTTATCCTCCATATCCAGATGGTCAATGTCAATATCTGTTCCTCTGCTCTGCTTAACGTTCCGCACAGCATCCTGGATTACGGTAAGTGTACGGAGTCCCAGAAAATCCATCTTCAGCAGCCCCAGCTCCTCGATTGTGGTCATGGTAAACTGTGTGGTAATCGCATCCTCCGAGCCACGGGAAAGCGGAACAAATTCATCGATAGGCTTCTGTCCAATCACTACCCCTGCGGCATGCATGGACGCATGCCGCGGTAAGCCTTCCAGCTTTTTCGAGGTATCAATCAGATACCGGACATCCTCTTCCTCATCATATGCCGCCTTAAGGTCCGTAGAGATATTTAATGCCTCACTGATGGTAATATTATGGCCGTTTGCTCCCATCGGAATCATTTTGGCAATCCGGTCCACCGCCGCATAAGGCATATCCAGGGCTCTTCCCACATCCCGTAATACCATCCGCGCCGCCATGGTACCGAAGGTAACAATCTGTACTACCTTTTCCTGGCCGTACTTGCGGACAACATAGTCAATTACCTCCTGCCTTCTCTCATAACAAAAGTCCACATCAATATCCGGCATGGACACACGCTCCGGATTAAGGAAACGTTCAAAGAGCAGGCTGAAATGCATGGGGTCAATATCGGTAATCTCCAGACAGTAACTGACAATAGAACCTGCGGCGGAACCCCTGCCGGGTCCCACCGCAATTCCATTATCCTTGGCGTACTTAATAAAATCCCATACAATCAGAAAATAATCCACATACCCCATTTCCCGAATGGTGGTTAATTCATAATCCAGGCGTTCCTGCAATTCGGAGGTCACCGGATTATAGCGCCGGTGCAGCCCCTCCTGGCATAACGCCTGAAGATAAGAGTAGGAGGTAAATCCCTCCGGCACCTCATATTTAGGCACCTTCTGTTCGCCAAAAACGATTTCCACATTACACCGCCCGGCAATTTTACCAGTATTTTCCAGCGCCTCCTTCGCATAGGGAAACAGCTTTTCCATCTCCTCGGCAGATTTCAGATAATACTGCCCGCCGTCGTAGCGCATACGGTCCTCATCCGACACCTTTTTCGCCGTCTGTATACAAAGCAGAATATCATGCGCCTCGGCATCGCTTTCCCGGACATAGTGTATGTCATTGGTCGCCACCAGCGGAATCCCCGTATCCTGGTGAAGCCGCATCAGTCCCTGATTAACGGTCTTCTGCTCGTCCATGCCGTGGTCCTGCAGCTCCAGAAAATAATTATCCCTGCCGAAAATCTCCTGATGCTCCAGTGCCGCCTTTTTTGCTTCTTCATAAAAGCCCTGCCGAAGCTTAACGGCAACCTCACCGGCAAGGCAGGCGGACAGCGCAATGACTCCCTCATGAAATTCCTGCAGTACCTCACGGTCCACCCTCGGTTTATAATAATAACCTTCCGTAAAGCCCCTTGATACAATCTTCATCAGATTATGATATCCCTTATCGTTTTCCGCCAGCAAAACAAGGTGATAATAGCGGTTTTCCCCTTTCCCGGTTTCCCGCTCAAAGCGTGAACCGGGGGCGACATAAACCTCACAGCCGATAATCGGCTTAATTCCTTCCGCCTTCGCCGCCTTATAAAAGTCGATAACCCCATACATCACGCCATGGTCAGTAATGGCAATGCTGTCCATGCCAAGCTCCTTTGTATGCTGAATCAAATCCTTAATCTTTGATGCTCCGTCCAGCAGGCTATACTCCGTATGTACATGTAAATGTGTAAAACTCATCCTGTTCCTCCGTAAATCCATACATTAAATTTTTTCACGTCTGGCTTCCTTTGTCAAAACTTCTTCTTTTATATAAGAAAATGTTGCCTCTTCTCCCTCTTGTGCCAGCATTTGCAGCAGTTTCTCCAGCAGCTTTGCCGATTCGGGGTGCAGCAGCATTTTTGCTTTCCCCTTGCGGTAATAGGAAAGGGGCATATCATCCGTATACGTATTCCGGTTATAATTTTTGCTGGCGGCTATCCTGTCGCAAAACATTTCTACCACATATTTCACCGGCATTTTCATTCCAGTAATTCCGCCGTTTTCCAAATCGTAGTCCAGCCAATACTCCAGATGATGTTTGTTCCGCCCCTTATGATGCAGCCATGCAGAGGTGTATCCTTTATCCTCCCTCTCGGCATTATTCGGGCTTCTGTTTCCCTGATAATACTTCACCCCTACCATAAACTCGGCGGGACTATATTTTGACAGGTCATGGAGCAGCCCCTGTTTAATCATTCCCAATCGGAAACAGTACTTCATCACCAGCCATTTATGATAATTGATTGTCTTGAAATGCTTCCACCAATTCATTCCCTGCTCCTTTCCGGCAAATAAAACTCTCTTCATTATAGCCTTAAACGATGAACGCCGCAAGCATGATACGGCTAAATAAATCTCCAAAAAGAAATCTCTGCTCCCCATCATGCAAAAACGCTTCAACACTTGATAATTCAAGCATTGCAGCGTTTTTAACCCATTCTTTCCCTGTAATATATTAAAGCGGAGCTATTGATTACCGCTGATAAAAATTAAAGTTCATCCTCAATGCTGCCGATTAGTTCAAGACAGCCGTCGATATCCATATCAACCAACGCCTCCCTAAGCTTACCGATAAACCCTGTTATCTCATCCCCGAATTTATAGGCGGAAAGCTCATCAAGCTTTTCCTCGGCGGCGTCAAAATCAAGCTCGTCAATAACCTCTCTCATTCCGTCAAGCAGCACACGTATCTCATCCACATTTACAGCCTTTTCAAAGTCCTGCTTGTCCTCCTCCAAGCCTCTTCCTCCTATAAAGTAAGGAGCCAGTGAGGTCTGAAGATTTCTGTACTCCTCCAGCATCTCATCGGTGTGGTTATGTATCATTTCAATATCGTGCCTGTTGCCGGCAGCCTCCAGATTCTCCGCTTTTTTTGAAAGCGACAGAGCGCCAATCTGTTTTGATGAGCTTTTTAAAGCGTGAACCTCAACGATATAATTTCCAATATCCTCCTCTGCCTCACAGCGTTTTATCTTTTCGCTTTTCTTATCAATCATGTTATAATAATCCTTTAAGACCTTCCAATAAAGCTTTTCGGATTTGAGAAGCTCCAAGGCATATCCCGTATCAAGAAATGCCATGCCGGATATGCCGCTGTCCATATCAATATTCTTTGTCGCCTTTTTCAGTATTTCCTCTTTTCCAAGCATTACCAGCTTATCCTTTGGCAGATACTTTTTCAAAACCTCAATAAGGACATCAAATTTTATCGGCTTTGCAACATAATCATTTAGTCCCGCATTTAAAAACATTTCCCGGTTTCCCGAGAGTGCATTCGCCGTTAATGCAATAATCGGAATATCGTTATACTCGGGAAAACGCTCCCTTATCATCGCCGTAGCTTCCAATCCGTCCATATCCGGCATCATGTGGTCCATGAATATAATATCGTATGTCTTTTGTCCTGCCATCTCTACCGCCTTAAAACCGTTGTCGGCAAGGTCAATCTGCATCTCAACCGGCTCTAACAGCCCCTCTGCAACCGAAAGATTTACCTCGTTGTCATCAACGATAAGAATATCCGCCTCAGGTGCCGTAAAATCAAGCACCGGCTCTGTCGGTGTAACCGCCTGTACCTCCATGCTTTTATTTTGGAGTATGGCAGAGGTTGTGATAACCGAAAGCGGATGCGGCATATATACAAAATCATCACTGTATTTCATATTCGCAGCGTTCAACCCGGCACTGGTAGAGATAACGACAAACGTAACATCGGGATGTGTATCGTTCAGCTCTATGATTTCATCGGTAACAAGCATATCCTCCACAAAAACAAAATCAACATTTGCGCTTTTAAGAAAAGATTTTAAGACATTTAAGTCAACACTTACATACTGCGCCCCTAAAACCGTCACATCCTTTTCTATCTGCGGTCTGATGTACGGGTTATCAATATAGGCGAGCACTGCCGGACAGTCCTCCAGCACGGCTATGGTATTGACAGCATTTGCTACCTTCTGCGGAATCTCAAATGAAAACACGCTTCCCTCTTCATATACACTCTTAACCTCAATTTTGCCACCCATATTCTCAACCAGGTCTTTTACGATGGCAAGACCAAGTCCCGTTCCTTCAACCTTGCGGTTTCTCCTGCTGTCAACCTGCTCAAAGGAGTTGAAAAGACTGCCGATATCTTCCTCCTTTATCCCGATGCCCGTATCCGTGACCGAACACTTAAGCAATATGGTGTCCGAGTCTACCACAACATGCGTTATGCCAATCAGCACCTGTCCTTTATTGGTAAACTTTATGGCATTATTCGCAAGGTTTACAAATACCTGCTTTATTCTCACATCATCCCCAATAAGCTCAAAAGGAATGGAAGGGTCCATATCGATGATAAATTCTATATTTTTGTTCGCAATACGGTTTACTATGATATTGCTCACATCCTTTATGAGATTCAAGGGCTCATAATTAACATTGATAATGGACATCTTGCCCGCCTCAAGCTTTGAGTAGTCAAGTATATCATTTATGATGGTGAGAAGCATATCAGCAGAGGATTTAATCTGGGTAAGATACTCTCTCGCCCTTTTTGACATTTCCTCCCGCAAAGCAATCTGCGACATACCGATAATGGCATTCATCGGCGTGCGTATCTCGTGGCTCATGTTCGCCAGAAAATCCGTCTTTGCGGTAGCCGCCTGCAGTACAAGCTCGCTCTCTCTTTTTTCCATGTATGCCTTATATGCCATCTCGGAAAGCATCTGTGCAAACTCATATATAAAGTGCGTACACCGCTCTATCTCATCCCTTGAAACAAAATTTGTCTCCTGCGCCGCCTTGACAAATTCGTCCTCGTCAACTTCTATTTCATGTGCTATTTTACGCATAGCGTCAATATTCGGAGCGTCAGCAAGCACCTGTCCTCCGATAAAGCTTCCTATCATACGTCCTTCAAGCATAATCGGCGCAGCAAAATCAACCAGATTGGCATGGCAGTAATAATAAAGAGGCTTTCCCTGCTCTAATGCCATAATTGCACCCATCTTGTCACAGTCCTCACAGCGCTTTCTGCCTATGGGGGATTTACGGCAAAAATCCGTACAAAATCTGGAAAATCGGCTTCCCTCGGTAATCGGCTCTCCATTTTCATCTGTTGTCAGTGCGGCAATTCCAGCCATTTCTGAAATAGTATCCTGAAATCTCTGCAGCTCGTCAACGGAAAGCAAATCAAGCAGCCGTACATTATCCTTATCATCTAAGTATTTATAATTTGAAATATCATTTGCCATATCAAACTCACCCAATAATTTTCGTTACTGTACTGTAAAGCTTATCTCTATCCACCGGCTTAAGAAGATAGCCACTTGGGTTCATGGATAGGACAGCCTGAATCTTTGAAGCGTCTGAAACTCCGGTAAGAAATACTACCGGAATATTTTTAAGAGTCTCGTTCTCCCTTATCTGCTTTAATACATCCGAACCACTTACCTCCGGCATCTCATAATCAAGCAACACCAAATCAGCAGCCTTTTGGTTGAGGAACTTTATTGCAAATTTTCCAGACGGAGCTGTTGCAACGATATAGTTTTCCTCAAGATATCTCTTAACTGTCCTCAACATAACAGGGTCGTCGTCAACTATGAGGATATGCTTTTTTTCCGTGCTTTCACTTTTTTCCTCAGCGGCAAGCCGTTCCTCCGCAAGTCGGGCTTCCTCCTTTTTACGCTCCAGCTCCTTACGTTTTTCCTCTTTCTCTCTTCTCTCTTTTTCCTCTTTTTCCTTCTCCGCTCTTTCTTTCTCTTCTTTTTGTCTCTCTAATTCAATCGCATGAAGCTTCTTGTTGATGTTTTCCTCGATTTTCCTAATGGAGATAGGCTTAATCAGCTTGACATCAACCAATTTGTCCGAGATTCCATTAACATCTGTCTTGTCGCCAATCAGCACGATTATCGTCTTATATTTTTCAGCAAACTGTTTTATAGACCTTAGATTTTCCGAAGCGCTCTTGATATCTTTTCCTATCCCGTATACGAACACTTCCGGCTCATAGCACTCAAAATGCAGCTTGACATCCTCCATCCTAAGCGATGTAGTCATACAGGTGAAAGACACATCCGCATGCAAAAAGAAATCATCGATAACCGTCTCCTGACAGCCTCCTATCAAAACCTTTGTCTTCATAATATTATACTCCTTCAAAATGTTTTTTGTCTGCCTCCTATGTTTTCTAAATAATAGACTTGCCCGCATAAATATTGGCATAATTATTAAAAATTATAGCATATATACTGATTTAAGACAATCGGCATTTTTTTTGGAACATTCTTTTAATTCCATCATAAAAACGGTATCCTCTTTCTCTGAATCCATAATGCCAATATATCCGGCGGCAAGAGCCGCAAACAAATTTAAGTTACGGATAGACTGTAATGACATTACTCTTAAATCTTCCAGTCCAAACTGCTGTTCTTTAAAACAAAATTCTTGCATTTTTCACCGCAATATACTACGATAAGCACGAAAAGAAGGGAAAGCCATAGAAGCGGCTCCATCCCTTGTAATAATAGCTTAAACCCTTCGAAAAGGGTCAGCCGTCACTACTCGCAATAGTGGCGGCTATTTCTTTTTCCCCTTGTAAATCTGATAAATCAAATTAGCAAGGGCAACAACAAGTATACCTATTT
>JAMPFJ010000027.1 GCA_023664535.1 Bacteroidales bacterium | reverse complement strand
ATAAGTGCATAACCACTCATTTCTATTGGCTATACACTTATTATACGAGGTATTTGAAAGTGAGGAAAAGCTCCGGGATGTTATCCAGAGGATTGTCGGCAGATGTAACCGGATTGTCAATGAGACTGTCCCTATCGTAGATGCCCGGTTAGAGGACGGCTCCCGTGTTAATGTGGTACTGCCGCCGGTATCCTTAGAGGGGGCGGTGTTGACCATAAGAAAATTTCCCGAGGAGTTTTTTACCATGCAGCATTTGATTGCAATGGAATCTGTCACAAAGGAGGCGGCAGATTTTCTGGAGGTTCTGGTAAAAGCAAAATACAACATTTTTATCAGCGGGGGAACGGGCAGCGGGAAGACCACATTTTTGAATGTGCTCAGTAATTTTATTCCGGCAGACGAGAGGATTATTACCATTGAAGATTCGGCAGAGCTTAAGCTTACCGGAATCCCTAATCTGGTACGGTTAGAGACAAGGAATGCTAATGTGGAGGGGGAAAATGAAATTACCATGTCCCAGCTTATCAAGGCGGCGCTGCGTATGCGTCCGAACCGGATAATTGTCGGTGAAGTGCGGGACGCCGCCGCTATGGATATGACCAACAGCATGCTGACCGGACATGACGGAAGCATCAGCACCGGTCATGGAAATTCGTCGGAGGAGATGCTGCTGCGGTTAGAGACCATGATTTTATCCGGCTATGACATGCCGATATTGGCAATCCGCCAACAGCTGGCGGCAGCGATTGATATTATCGTACATTTGGGAAGGCTTAGGGATAACAGCAGAAAGGTACTGGAAATCAGCGAAATTTTAGGAGTAGAAGACGGAGAGATAAAGGTACAGTCCCTGTTCCGGTTTTGTGAAACCGGCGGGGGCGGGGACAGGGTTACGGGAAGACTTGAACAGACAGGGAGGCTGAAGCATGGAGGAAAGCTTTTACAAGGTGGGAAGCAGGGAAAGGAATGGTTTGAAAAATATGCCGGATTATAGCTGCTATCGTTACCGATGGCAGGACTGGCTGCAATACGGAATGGGACTTTTGATGAAAGGTATGATTATCTGTTATCTGTTTTACGATTCTTATCAGGCGGTTTTTCTTTTATTTCCTTTCGCTTTCGTTGACTACCAAAATCTCAAAAAAACAAAATTGAAGGAGCAAAAACGGCAGCTGGTCATGCAGTTTAAGTCCATGATGAATGCACTGGTCACTTCGCTAAATGCAGGCTACTCGCTGGAAAGCGCATTTTCGGAGGTAAGAAAGGATTTGGAGCTGGTTTATGAGGAAAAATCGGCTATTTTTGAAGAAGTAGACGGTATTCTTGCAGGGCTTAAGGTAAATATTCCGCTGGAAAAATTGTTGAAGGATTTTGGCAATCGGAGCGGAATTGAGGATATCCGGAATTTTGCCAATGTGGTAACGGCGGCAAAGCGAAGCGGAGGAAATCTGATTCATATCATGCAGAAGACAGTGAACAGCATTTCAGATAAGCTGGCGGTGGAAGAGGAGATTGAGACATTGATTACCGGAAAGAAGCTGGAAGAGCGGATTATGATGGTGATGCCCTATGGGATTATGTTTTATCTGAGGTGGAGTAACGGAGAATTTTTTGAGGTGCTTTATCATAATGCATTGGGCGTGATGATTATGACAGCCTTTTTGATTGTTATCTATATTGCCGATGTCTGGGCGGGGAAAATCATGGAGATAGAAGTATGAGAGTAGTGAATGCCATTGTTTATGTTTTGGTTATTATTCTGTTTATCCTGTGGCGCAGGGTGCAAAAGAAAGAGGGTTCTGCGGCAGGAAAATACGTTAAGGAGCATGGATATGTCCTGATTTGTATACTTGCCGTTAACAGTTTGAGTTTGGGGATAGCATTTAAAGAGGACAGCAGCGACAGGTACATAAAAAAAGAGGGGTACGGCGGAGAAGAGCATCAGCTTGCACTGGTATTGGAAAAGGAAGACGAGCAAAAGGAAATCACACTGGCGGTTCAGCCGAGAAAGCTTACCGGGGAACAGCAGAAGAAAAGGATGGAGGAAGCTTTTTCTTATCTGGAAGAACATATAAAAGGACAGAATACCACATTGGAGGAGGTGGTAACCAATCTTGATTTTTCACTGGACAAGGAAGAATACCCCTTTGATGCAGAATTTCGGCCCGCAGATTTTGCTTTACTGGATGAGGAGGGGAAAGTGAAAAATTCCGGAGAAGAATTGCTGGCAGCGGGATATACAAAAGAGGAACTGGAGGCGGGGATTCCCACGGCAGTCACCGTATCGTTGTGGTATGGGGAGGAAAGCAGGGAACGGACATACCCGTTAAAGATTTTTCCGCAAAGGGTCAGCAGTATGGAGCAGTTGTTTTTTCAGGTGGAAGAGAAATTAAAGAAAAAAGAGCAGGAAGCGGAGTGTGAAGAGGGCTTTGTTTTGCCGGAAACAGTGGAAGGGGTAAAAATTACAACCGCAGAGGAGAAAAGAAAAAACTCTGTTTATGTACTGGTACTGGGCATGGTGTTTATCGGTCTGCTGCTTCTCAGGGAGCAGGAGAATAAAAAACAGAAGAAAAACAGGCGGCAGGACAAGTTGAGACGGTGCTATCCGTGGTTTGTCAATGAGCTTGTGCTTTTGCTGGGCGCAGGGATGCAGGTGCAGAATATTATTTCGCTTCTGCTGCGGGAATATGCGGAAGAAAAGAAAGATGCCAGAAAAACGAACGATAGAGAACCGCTTATGCAGGAGCTGCTGGAGGCGCAAAACGGGTTCAGGCTTGGTATGTCGGAGGCACAGGTCTATTACGGACTGGGAAGGAGATTGGAGCTTCCGTGTTATATCAAACTGATGACGCTGCTGGAGCAAAATGTTAAAAGGGGAACGAAAGGACTTATGGCGATTATGGAGCAGGAGGAGCTTGCGGCGCTGGAAGAGAGAAAAACGCTGGCGAAGCGGTACGGGGAGGAAGCGGGAACAAAACTGCTGGGACCGATGGTTTTACTGCTTATTGTAGTCATGATGATGATTATGATACCGGCATTCTTAAGCATGGCGTAAAAGGTTTGACGAAAAGAAAAACCTGCACGGAAAGGAGGTGAGGCGTATGGGCTGGATAAAAAAAGCATGGATGGATTTTCTTAAAGACGAGTCTGGAATGGGTGTTGTGGAAGTCATTTTAATTATTGTGGTACTGATTGCCATGGCTTTGATTTTCAAGCAGCAGATTACGGAGCTGGTAAATAACATCTGGAAATCCATCAACCAGAGTGCAAAAAAGATTTATTAAATTAGGTAACTGATTAACGTGGTAAAAGCAGAGAAGGGCGCTTAAGTCTTTCAATGTAAATAATTTCCGGAGGTGTGCTATGAATAATAGAGGACAGACCACTGTATTATTTTCACTCATTATGAGTGCATTGTTTTTATTTACCTTATCTGCGTTTGAGGTGGAAAGAATCCATTTAAGTAAAGTGAAAATAAAAGCCGTTGTTCATAGCACATGCTCAAGTGTTATGGCGGACTATAACAGCGGGCTTTTTGAGCGGTATCATTTACTGTTTATGGATTCAACCTATGGAACAGGCAGTGAGGCAGTATTGGAGGAAAAAATAGCGGATTACCTTGAACAGTCTTTGAACGGCAGGGACAAAAACAGTGGAAAGCTTTACCGGTTCACGGTAGAGGAGATTGCACTGGCAGAAGAAAAAAGGATTTTGGATGAGGGGATGAAGAGGTTAAAGCAGCAGATTGCGGAGCATGAAAAAATCACGGGATTTGTTAACCGGGCAAAGGAGCTGGCAGAGGATATCAAAGAAAACAAAAGCGATATAAATAATGCGGTAAAGGAGACGGAGCAGAACGGGACGAAGCTGCCGGGAAAAAAGGAAGAGCCGGCTAAAACGGATGAAGAAAAGGAAAGTGCAGTAAAGGTAAAGGACCCAAGGGATACATTGTCTAAGGCGCTTCAATCAGGGACGCTGGCTTTTGTGCTTCCGGAGGGGTATTCCGTTTCAAAGGAAGCATTTGATACAACAGACCTGCCGTCGGCGGCATATGAACGGCAGGAGGAGGAAGAGGCGGCTTTGTCTTTCCGGAAGCTGAATCCTTTTAAAAAGTACCTGCAAAAGTCTGCTGCGGAGGATAACGCATCTACATTAAAGACGAAAGCGGCTTTTGCCGATTATGTCTGCCGGTATTTTTCCCATGGAGTGAAAGAATTGGAGAATTGCGCGCAGCGGTGCGAGGTGGAATACATATTGAAAGGAAAGAACAACGATTACGATAATTTGGAGGCGGTAACGGAGGAGATTATTCGAATGCGCCTGCCGGTAAATTATGCCTATCTGCTGACGGACTCGGAGAAAAAAAGTGAAGCTCTAACCATGTCGGCGGCAATTTGTGCAATGACGGGAACGGAGCCCATGATTGAAGTTGTGAAATATCTTTTGCTGGGCTGCTGGGCTTATGGAGAGACGCTTTGTGAAATGAATATTCTACTGTCGGGGGAGAAGATTGCTTATGGGAAAACAAAAGACGGCTGGATGACAGGGTTAAAGACCCTCCATAAAAAACAGGCGGTTAAAGGCGTAGAACAGGGCATGGACTACGAGGCGTATCTGATGCTGCTTCTGGCAAAGCGGAGCGGAGAAAAAAGTGACGCCTGCTATGCGAGAATGCTGGATATTATCGAGAGAAACCTACAGCTGGAGGATAAAGATTTCCACATAGTGAATTGCGTTGATGAACTGACGATACAGGGGAAAATCAGGCTGGAACCCCTTTATGGAAAAAAACAAAGCGAAGAATATTATGAATATTATATTGAGGAGAAAATTGACTATGATTAAATTCTGTTTTCTCCTAAAAGCTCTTATGCGGAGCTATCTGGTAAGGCGAAAAAAAGCGGTTTCCGGGTATGAACAAAGCTTCGGTAAGAGCTTTTAAGAGGAAGCAGATAAAGGAGGGCAAATGAAGAATAAGGGTTATATTACTGTGGAAGCAAGTCTTGTACTGCCGGTTTTTCTGTTTTTTCTGTCCGGTATGGCGCAGATTGCCATGCTTTTCCCGGCAGAAGTGCATATTCACCAGGCGTTGGCGGAGGCGGCGGAATATACGGCGTTATACGGTTATTTGGAGCAAAAGACGGAAGCGCAGCTAGAGAACCGGGAACAGTTAGAAAATCGGAATCAGGGGGAGGGAATAACCGGACTAATCAATGCGGTGCGGTTAAACAGACAGTTTCAAAGCTGTTTAGGGAAGAATGCCTATGTGGAAACCGTTCTGTTAAACGGAAGCAGGGGAATTAGCATTACAATAAAAACAGATAAAGATAATCCCAAGCTGTTTACGGCGAAGGCATCGTATCTGGCGGTTTTTTCGGCGCCGCTTCTCGGAAAAATAACGATACCCTTTTCCACCGAAATCCGGCAGAAAGCATTTGTCGGCTATGGCAGAGAAGAAAAGGAAGACAGCTATGTGTATATCACGCCGAATCAGGAGGTATATCATCTGAGACGGAGCTGTACGCATTTGTCCTTAACGGTAACGGAAAGAGACGGAGGGCAAAGAGGAAGCTGTGTCCCCTGTAAATTCTGTGGAAAAGGAAGACAGGATATCATATATGTGGCAAAAAGCAGTAATGTATACCATAATAAACGGGATTGTCTCGGATTAAAAAGGACGGTAAGCCGGGTACGGCTTAATGAGGTAAGGGGAAAAGGGAAGTGCAGCCGTTGTGCAGAGTGAAGCAGGTTAAGAAGCTGCCTGCTGTTTTGATGGGAGTGTGGAGCATGGAGGAAAAGAGGTATATGAAAAACAATACAAACAGGGGAAGCGCAGTGATAGAAATGACCATTCTGATTCCGGTATTGTTAGCCTGTGTCTATCTTTATCTTATGGTGTTTATTCACTTTGTAAACTACGGAAAGGTAATGGCAGATGCGGCGGAAGCTCTTTATGGGGAAGAATGGGCAGGCGGGGAAGAGGATAAAATTATTGTGAAAAAGGAAGGAAAAAAGAAAACCGTATCCGTTGAGGAGCAGGATAACTGGTTTACGCTTTCGGTGGAATTAAGGAAAAATGAAAATGAACCGGTGAAACAGATAAGGAGGTGGCAGTTTGCAGCAGAGTTATTTTAGAAAAGAGGGCATGCGGAATTATCTGGTTATTCCCTGTGAGGGGGAGGTGCAGGGAGAGTATGAGTGGAAGCTGATGCAGTACCATCAGGTTCCGTTCTTCCTGCAATATGAGATGCGGGAAATTAACGGAAAAGCGGATATCTGCTATCGGTTGAAGAATGACACAACGGTAAAAGATACTGCGGCAGAGGCTTCACTTAAATTGTTATGGTTAAAAAACATGGCGGCAAGTATAATCGGCGTACTGGAAATGGCGGAAGAATATCTATTGGATTCGGAAAAAATTCTATGGCAGACGGATAAGGTTTTTGTGGAAGCCGGTACCGGAAAGCTGCAATTTTGTTATTATCCGGAGGGGAAGGGCGGACAGGAATCGCCAAAAACCTTTTTGACGGAACTGCTCCAGATGATAGATAAGCGGGAGGAGGAAGCGGTTTTGTTTGTTCTGCGGCTCTATCATCTGCTTACGGAGCCGGATTGCACAATAGAAAAACTGATTCGTTTTCGGCAAAAGGAAATAGAGGGAAAAGCAGAGACGCCGGAGAAGACGCCGAAAGTGGAGCCGGCAAAGGATTGGGAAGCTGAGAAGACACCGGAGCCTGCTGACGGGGAAAAGAGCAGGCTGTGGGCGGCAGGACTGCAAATGATAAGGAAAAAGACGGGCATTGAGGAAAAAAGGCAAAAGAGGGAAAAGGAACCAATCGAAAAGATATTGTCCGGATTAATCGTTTTTGCGTCGGGCGGAAATCTGCTGCTTGCAGCAGGGCTTTTGTTTAATATACTGCCGGCTGGAGCAGTAAAGTTTCTGTTTGTGGATATGGGGATATTGATTATATTTACGGTTTTATATATGCAGGCGTCAAAGGAGGAGACGGCGGACGAAATTATGCGGGCATATTTTGAAGACACCGAAAAAAACGGAAGAGGAGAAACGGAAATAAACCGGCAAAGGCAGGCTTTGCCGGAACAGCGGATAACAGCGCCAGACGGCGGAGGGGTGTTTTGCCTGGAGCCATGCATCAGAGATAAATATCCTGCGATTCGGATGGAGCAGGAGAGCATTGTGTTGGGAAGAATGGAGGGATGCTGCAATTATATACTTTCCGAAAGCGGAGTCAGCCGCATGCATGCAAAGCTGATAAAAAAGCCGGACGGGATTTATCTGCTGGATTTACATTCTGCCAACGGAACTTATCTGAACGGGGAGCGGATAGAAAGCGGCAGGGATTACAAACTGGAGGAGGGAGATATGGTTTCTTTTGCCCGGAGTGAATTTTATGTTGTTCCACAGCAGAAAAAATACGCAATTTAAGTTGTAAAATAGTGCATTTTCAGCTATACTTATAATAGTTGTGTGGTAATGGGCGAAACTATGCTTTTTCAACGGTTTGTTGTACACCGATTTTGGGAATAATGCGTTTGGCTCATGGCTATAGCTGTGCGAACAGGAGGTGAGCCTTATAAAGATAAATATTTACTACGGTGGAAGAGGGTCAATGGATGATCCTTCAATTTATGTATTGAATAAGATAACGGAAGTATTGAAAGAGCTTCGTGTTGAGGTAAATCATTACAATATATTTGAGGATAAAAATGCGATTGCGACGCTGCCTGCCACGCTAAAGGGGGCGGACGGGGTGGTTCTTGCCACTACAGTGGAATGGTTTGGCATTGGCGGGTATATGAAGCAGTTTCTGGATATGTGCTGGCTCTATGCTGACAAACAGGAAATCAGTAAAATGTATATGCTGCCGGTGGTTATGGCAACGGCTTACGGAGAGAGGGACGCAGAACTGGAGCTGGTAAAAGCGTGGGAGACGCTGGGCGGAATTTCTCTTGCCGGTCTCGCCGCCTATGTGGAAAATCTTGATGATTTTGGGCAAAACGAAGAATACGGTAAGGTTATTGAAAAGCAGGCGGAGGCAATGTACCGTTCCATCCATCAGAAAACAAAGAGCCTTCCTACCAGTAATCTGGCGGTTAAGACAAATCTGTTAAAGACAAAAACGATTGAACTGACGCCGCAGGAAAGTGAGCAGTTATCCAGGTTTGTCAGCGACGAGACCTATGTAAAGCAGCAGAAAGAGGATATAGAAGAGCTTTCGGCAATGTTTAAGAAGATGCTGAACGGAAATGATGATGACGGCGAGGAGGAAGAGGCTTTACAGCAGGAAGTTCCAGAGGAGAATCAGGATACGGAGGATGCGAAGACCGAAGACGGGGAAGAGGAAACGGATATACTGGTGGAAAGCTTTCATCAGCACTATCACCCGGAGCCGGATTTTATTGCCTCTTACGCAATTATTATTTCGGATGAGGATAAGATTCTGCATATTGAGGCAATGCAGGACCGCATAAAATGCTTTTATGCGGCGACAAGCGAAGCGGATGTGATTTTGCGGACAACAACAAAAATACTAAACCGCATTATAGAGGGAAAAAATACTTTCCAGAAAGGGTTTATGGCAGGAGAAATTTCTGCTAAAGGGAACTTTAAAACACTTCGCATGCTGGATACCATTTTCCGTTTTGAGCAGGAATAATTTCCGGTCATTGATATGATTCGGAGTTAGATAAGGGTTTCCGGAGGGAACCCGGTTAGGATGGGAAAAAATATGTCATATATGGCGCTATACCGGAAATGGAGACCGGATGAATTTGAAGAGGTTAAGGGACAGGAGCATGTCGTTACCACATTGAAAAATCAGATTATTCATGACAGAATCGGGCATGCATATTTATTTTGCGGAACACGGGGAACCGGTAAAACGACGGTGGCAAAGCTTTTCGCCAAGGCGGTGAATTGTGAAAAGCCGCTTGAGGACGGAAGCCCCTGTAATGCCTGCGCCGCATGCAGGGCAATTCAGGCGGGTAATTCCCTGAACGTGATAGAAATTGATGCGGCGTCCAACAATGGCGTGGACAATATCCGGGACATCCGGGAAGAGGTACAGTACTCGCCGACAGAGGGGAAATATAAAGTATACATTATTGACGAGGTACATATGCTTTCCATCGGAGCATTTAACGCCTTGTTAAAAACCTTAGAGGAGCCGCCGGCGTATGTTATTTTTATTTTGGCAACGACGGAGGCGCATAAAATACCGATTACCATTTTATCCCGGTGCCAGCGGTATGATTTCCGGAGAATCAGTCTGGATACCATTTACGAACGGCTGGCAGAGCTGTTGAAGCGGGAAGGCGTGGAGGCGGAGGAAAAAGCGGTCCGCTATGTGGCGAAGGCGGCGGACGGCTCAATGCGTGATGCGCTGAGCTTGCTTGACCAGTGTATTGCTTTTTATCTCGGACAGAAGCTTACTTATGAAAAGGTGCTGGAGGTATTAGGCGCAGTGGATATTGAGGTGTTTAACCGTCTGATGTGCCATGTGGCGGAGCCAAATACCATGAAGGCGCTGGAAGTAGTGGATGAAATAGTCTGGCAGGGACGGGAAATATCCCAGTTTGTGGCAGATTTTACCTGGTACATGAGAAATTTACTGCTGATTAAGGTCTCGGAGCATGTTAACGACCAGTTGGATATTACGGTAGAGAATCTGGAAAGCATGAAGCAGACGGCGGAATTGGTGGAAACGGATTCCCTGATGCGGTACATCCGGGTATTTTCGGATATGTCCAATCAGATACGCTATGCAACGCAGAAGCGGGTTACGCTGGAGCTTGCGGTTATCCGGCTGACGACACCGCAAATGGATAATCAGGCGGATGCGATATTCGACCGCATCCGAGCATTGGAAAAGAAGCTGGAGGAAGGCGTACTTGCAATCAACGAAGAGCAGATGGCGGCATTGGCCGCCGGAAGAGGAAATGAACCCGCTAAGCATGCTGCGGAAGAAGCTCCAGCCATTAACCGGGAGGAGATTTTGAAAAAAGAGCTGGGACCTGCCGGGTTTGAAGATATGGGAATGATTATTACCGCTATCCGCAAAATTAAACAGGATTCCGAGCTGCAAAACAGGATTGGCAGGGGAACGTTAAGCCTGTTGGATGAAGCGAGTATCAATGTCGGTCATGACAACAAATCTATTTTGTTAAGCTTTTTGGATACGGAAAAAGGAAGAATGGCATATGAGCAGCTCTCTAAAGAGGAGCACAGGCAGGCGCTTATGGATACGGTGGGAGAACAGACCGGGAAAGCGGTGGAGATTACCTGTCAGATAAGAGAAAACCTGGAAGAACAGGATTTAACCAGTATCAACATGAAGAGAGTTAATTTTCCGATAACAACGGAAGAATAGAGTAGTTTAAAATCAATAATATAGGAGGATAACACGATATGGCAAAGCGTGGCGGCGGATTTCCGGGAGGAATGCCGGGAAACATGAATAACTTAATGAAACAGGCGCAAAGAATGCAGAAGCAGATGGAGGAGCAGGCAAAGGCTTTGGAGGAAAAGACGTATGAAGCGACTGCCGGCGGCGGAGTAGTTAAGGTAGTAATTACCGGAAAAAAGGAGATTGCAGAAGTACATCTTGACCCGGAGGTAGTAGACCCTGACGATATTGAGATGCTGGAGGATTTGATTATGGCGGCGGCTAATGAGGCAATCCGCATGCAGGAAGAGGACCAGAATGCAGAAATGTCAAAGATTACCGGTAATATGGGCGGACTGGGAGGACTTCCGTTCTAATGGATTTGTATAGTGAAGAAGTAAACCATCTGGTGGAGGAATTGGGAAGGCTGCCGGGGATTGGTCAGAAATCCGCCCAGCGAATGGCTTATCATATTATCAATATGCCCCATGACCAGGTTAAGTCGCTGTCCGATTCCATTATCCATGCCAGGGAAAATGTAAGATACTGTAAAGAATGTTACACGTTAACGGATAAGGAAATCTGTCCTGTCTGTGCATCAAATAACCGCGATAAAAAGACAATCATGGTGGTGGAAACACCAAGGGATTTGGCGGCGTATGAGCGAACGGGTAAATACAACGGAGTATACCATGTGCTTCATGGCGCAATTTCGCCGAAGCTGGGCATCGGTCAGGAGGATATCAAACTCAAGGAACTGATTGTACGCCTGCGGGGAGACGTAGAGGAATTGATTATTGCCACCAATTCCGGTGTTGAAGGGGAAGTCACCGCCATGTACATCAGTAAGCTGGTAAAGCCTACAGGAATACGGGTGTCCCGGATTGCTTCCGGAATACCGGTAGGAGGCGATTTAGAGTGTATTGACGAGGTGACTCTGCTTCGTGCTTTGGAGGGAAGAGTATGCCTCTGAAAAAATAAGAAAGTGTTATGGACACATAGGAAAGGAAGGAATGCACATGAAAAGAATTGGTATGTTAACAAGTGGTGGAGATTGCCAGGCATTAAATGCAACGATGCGGGGCGTGGTAAAGGGTCTTTGTAACATGTACAAGGATGTTGAGATTTATGGTTTTTTAGAGGGTTATAAGGGATTAATCCGTAATAATTATAAGCAGTTAAAGGCAGAGGATTTTTCCGGTATTTTAACAAAGGGCGGTACAATTTTAGGAAGCTCAAGACAGCCGTTTAAACTGATGGACCAGCCGACTGAGGACGGAATCGACAAAGTAAAGGCAATGAAAGAAACCTATAAGAAGTTAAAGCTGGATTGCCTTGTTGTACTGGGCGGAAACGGTTCACAGAAGACGGCAAATCTGCTCAGCGAGGAAGGGTTAAATGTGATTGGTCTGCCGAAGACCATCGACAATGATTTGTGGGGAACGGATATGACCTTTGGTTTCCAGTCGGCAGTGGATATTGCCACGGAAGCGATTGACTGTATTCATACGACAGCGGCTTCCCATAACCGTGTTTTTATTGTTGAAATTATGGGACATAAGGTTGGACATATCACCCTGCATGCGGGTATTGCCGGCGGCGCAGACGTAATTCTTTTGCCGGAGATTCCCTATGACATTAAGAGTGTCTGCAAGGCAATCGAGAAGAGAAGTAAAGCGGGAAAAGGATTTTCCATTATTGCGGTGGCAGAAGGCGCCATTTCAAAAGAGGATGCGGCGCTTTCGAAGAAAAAGAGAAAAGAGAAGCTGGCAAATCGTCCGTACCCGTCCGTTGCCTATGAGATAGCAGACCAGATTAAGGATACCTGTGGATGTGAGGTAAGAATAGCCGTTCCGGGGCATACCCAAAGAGGAGGAAGTCCGGATGCGTATGACCGGGTGCTGTCTTCCCGGTTTGGCGCTTATGCTGCACAGCTTATCCATGACGAGAAGTATGGACGGCTGGTAGTGTTAAAGGACAATGACGTGACGGATATTGCGTTGTCTGAATCTGCGGGCAAGCTGAAATATGTTTCACCGGAGGACAGCATTGTATTAAATGCGAGAACGCTTGGTATTTTCTTTGGAGATGAATAAGAAGAAAGCAGAGATGTAATACTTTAAACAGGAGCATGGGAACAAATAAAATCTCATGGCATATTCTAATAATATGGAAACAGATGATTGCAGAACCGGATTTTTTCAGTGTTCTGCAATCATCTGTAATAGGAGATATGTGAGGAGATTATTTATGGAAATGAGAGGATTGCATTACGATTTGGATTCGTTGTTTCCCAATGAGCCGGATTTTTTAGAGGAAGAAGAGCTTTGCTTAAAAGATTATGAGTATTTGAAAAGATTATATCCGAAAGAGATAAGGCTGATTTCTTCTATACTGGAAGAATATTTAGACCGTTATGAATATGAGGGAAGTCCGATGTATGCACAGTATCCCGATGCGGTGACGGTCTACCGGATAGCGGGTGAGATTAACGACAAATTCACCTTTGAGGGAAGTGAAAAGGAACGCACAAAGATGAAAGAGCTGATTCAGGTAATGGTGTGTCAGGAAATGTATATCCGAAGAAGACGGCATGATAAATTTTGCAGAAGGTTTAATCATTGCCAGATGAGATGAGAAAGCAAGGGGAATCCGGGAATGGAAAGGATTTTCGTCAATATAGAAACAGCAGGCTGACGAAGAGTAAAGGCAGATTATAGGAGATTGTAATGGACGGAAGAGTAGCAGCGAGAATATTGGTGCTTTTATTGATATTTACAGGGACCATTTTTTTCGTTAACGGAATCAATAACAGAGGAGTGGAAGAGGTTTCCATCGAGATGGAGCAGGCGACGCTTCCGATTGTCTATGTACGTTATCATGACGGGTTTATCAATACCCTGCACGGTTACACCGGAAAGGTGGATACCACCTATTTTCGAGATACCATTACTCCGATGGATTATGGCAGAACCATTGAGCTCTGGGCGAATCAGAGCAACAGTGAGTTTGATACGTATGAATACGAGCTGCGCAGTCTTTACCAAGGCGATTTGATTGAAGAGGGTGAGGTAACCGAATTAAACCATGCGGACGGATATGATAAGATTCAAATTGCATTTCGTACACAGTTAGAGGAGCTGCAGGAGTATGTACTGGTATTAAAAGCAATGACCGGCGATGAGGCGGCAGTGCGCTATTATACCAGAGTAGTAGTGGAAAATGATTTTCATGCCGATAAACTGCTGGAATTTGTAGAGCGGTTTAATACGGCGATTTTTGATAAAGAAGAGGCGCAGGAGGTTATTTCTAAAAGTATTGAGCCGAATGAGGACGGCAACAATGAATACCTGTCGGAAGTAAACATTCATTCCAGTTTTGAAACGATTACCTTTGCGCAGCTTAAGCCGACCCAGCTCACGAAACCGGTGGCAGCAATCAAGGAAATTGATGACAGTTATGCGATTATTCAGCTAAAATATATGATTGCGGCGCATGAGAATAAAGTACTGGAAAATTATTATGTGACAGAGGATTACCGGGTTCGTTATGTGGGGGATGATAATGTGTATCTGCTGGATTACAACCGAACTCAGGAGGTATTATTTACCAGGGATAATATTGATACGGCCGCCAATGCATTTAAGCTGGGTATCACGGATGAGGATAATTTTCAGTATGTAACCAGTGACAAGGAGCATAAGGTTGCGTTTTCACAGGCAAGACAGTTATGGTATTATGACTATGACAGCGGGACAATTACCAATGTATATGGTTTTTGCCAGGACGATAATTATACGGACAGCCGCGTGACCTATGATGAAAATAACATCAAGATATTGGAGATGGATGATGAGGGAAATCTGGATTTTGCGGTTTACGGATATATGAACCGCGGGGACCATGAGGGGAAAGTAGGCATTTCGGTATATCGGTTTACTTCGGAAAAGGATAAAATGCAGGAGTTGTTATTTATTGAAAATAATAAGCCGTACAATATTTTGAAAGAGGATATGGAGACGCTTTTATACCTGAATGACGCCGGAGAATTTTACTACTTTGATAATGACTGCATTGTTAAGGTGGACGTAAATACAAAGAAATCCGAAATTTTTATTGAGGATGTGTTAAATGAACATCTGGGAGTATCCGAGGATAATCATCTGATTGGTTATCCCAACCAGCTTTTGCCGGAAAATACGGATATGGTAACGGTATTGAACCTGGATACAAAGGAGAGCCGGGAAATTACTGCGGAGGCAGGGGAACGGCTGGAGACTATTGGATTTGTGGAAGAGGATTTGATTCTCGGAAGAATCAGAGAGGGAGATATAGAGGTTGCGCTGGACAGAACCGTAACCTGTCCAATGTCCACGATAGATATTATTGACAGCAGCAACCGGGTGGTAAAAACTTATGGTTCAACGGGCGTTTATGTCATAGAAGCCAATGCGCGGGACGGAGTAGTATATCTGGACAGGGTGCGGAAAATTAACGGTGTCTTTGAATCCACGACACAGGATTTTATTACTTATAAGGAGGAGGAGACGACAGGCAGGATTGGTACGGTATATAAGTTTACCGATAATGCCTATAACCAGCTGTATATGACATTTCCGGAATATATATATGTGACGGAGAAGCCTAAGCTGATGATTACCAGGGCGGCGGTAAATGAGGAGGATACAACGGTTAAGATTACCTTTGACCATACCAATAAAAAGTTTTATGCCTATGGGCAGGGGAAATATATGACGGATTATCTGAGTTTGAATGCGGCTGTCAGAGTGGCATTTGAAAATGCCGGAGTTGTGCTGGACGAAAACGGCGTTATTGTATGGCGGAAAATTGCGGTGAAGGATTACCATACGGTTGCAGATAAAATCAAGCTGTATACGGTTTCGGATATACAGGAAACTTTAGCTGCCTGCATTTATATGATGGGAATATATGAGGGGAAAAATCCGGAGTATTCCGCAATGCGGGAAGATTTGGCAAATGAGGTTGATGTGGAGGATATTATATTAAAATATACCGGAAGGCAGGGAACGGACATCACCGGCTGTGATTTTGAAAACGGATTATACTATCTCTGTAAGGATGCGCCGGTAATTACCCGGTTTGCAGACGGTACTTATGTTTTGGTGACAAGCTATAACGGGGAAAAGATTCGCTATATTAACCCGTTAGAGGAAAAAGATATCGTAGAGCGCAGAAGCGAATTTGAAGAGAAGGTAAAAGACAGCGGAAATGTGTTTATCAGTTATGTGCGGTAGGATTTCCGTTTCTTTCAAGGGCAAAAGAAAAAACCTGCAAAAAGCAGGTTTTTTCCGGTAGGATTACTCCTCTGAAATTGCTCCAGCAGGGCAGGTTCCGGCACATGAACCACAGGAAATGCAAGCTGCTGCATCAATCTCAAATTTGCCGTCACCTTCGCTGATTGCGCCAACCGGACAAGAACCGGCACAAGCGCCGCAAGATACACAGTTATCAGAAATAACAAATGCCATAACGATATCCTCCTTTATTCAGTATAAATTATTACATATTGATAAAATACTCAATAAGTATATTTTAAAACAACTTTACTTAGATAGCAAGTTTTTTATCAAGAAAACACATTTCTTTTCGTAACAGGAATATACTAATTTAATCCCTTTGCCGCATCATCCTTTCTGCGCCGCCTTGCCGCATTTAAGATAAGCTCCCGGGCATAAATCGCGTCCTCCCTGGTAAGGGGCTCCATCCCCTTTAACGGGTATTCCATGCCAAGCTTTTCGTATTTGACTTCACCCATATTATGATAAGGTAAAACATCAAGGGCTTTTAAGTGTTTCAGACCGCCGATAAAATAGCCCAGTTCATCCAAATAGTTGTCCACTAAAGTAATATCCTTTACCACTACATGACGAATCCAGATATCAATGCCCTTTTCGTCGATATACTTTGCAAAGTCCAGGATATTTTCATTCGGCTGTTTGCAAAGCTTTTGGTGTTCCTCCGGATTAATATGCTTGATATCCAGCATAATCAAATCCGTTACTTCCATCAGATGGTCAAATTTTGCCAATAGCTCGGGATTATCCCGATGGAATATTACACCGGAGGTATCCAGGCAGGTATGGATTCCCTTTTCTTTTGCTTTTTCAAATAATTCGGTTAGAAAATCTATCTGCATGAGGGGTTCGCCGCCGGTAGCAGTAATTCCTCCGTTGCGGTAGAAATCCTTTAGTGAATCATACTGCTTTAACAAATCGTCTGCGGTATGCTCTTCCCCGCCCTTCGGTTCCCATGTATCGGGATTGTGGCAGTATGCACAGCGCATGGGACAGCCTTTAAAGAACACGACAAAGCGCATTCCCGGACCGTCAACCGTTCCGCATGTTTCAATCGAATGAATATGTCCTATCATATATTTATACTCCTTACTCGTCAGAATGCAGTGTGGGATTAAGTATCCGCCATTATTCTGTGAAAAAAGAGGCGGGAGCGCCAAAACTCCAGCCTCTTTAAACTTGACATTTCTGTCGGTTGACACAGATTACATGCTCTGATGGAATGTTCTGTTGATTACATCATTCTGCTGCTCCGGTGTTAACTTAATGAAGTTAACGGCATAACCGGAAACACGGATAGTCAACTGCGGATAATTCTCCGGGTGCTTCTGCGCATCTAATAAAGTATCACGGTTTAATACATTAACATTAAGATGATATCCACCTTCTGCAATATAACCGTCTAACATATTTACTAAGTTATCAACCTGTTGTGAATTGTTTGCCATGATAAAAATCCTCCTTATTATTTTTTTCCTGTTTTTGAGGCTTGTTCAGAACGGATAAATCAGTCTTTTCTCAACTCCTCATCCATACCCTCCATCAGCGTGGGAACACTGCATGCCAAATCTCCTTTGGCGCAATCGGTACAGCCCATCGTCTGTGTTGTTTTCTGTCCGGCCTCAACAGCATCGTCAACAGACACATTTACATGTCCGTGACCGTTATCCATCATGTTATCTAACATTTTTACAATGTCATCTACCTGATTTTTCTCGTCAGCCATGATTAACCTCCGAATATAAGGTGAATCAAATGCCTGTAGGAACAGGCATCTGATTTACCGTTTCCTGCTTATCTTATTTGCTTAAATCGAGCTCAATGTCGCCGGCAAATACCTGGTCTTCTTTACCAAGGGCACCCGGGATGATAGAGAAGGTATTGGAAATACCGTCCTGGGCATCCTTGAACGGAATCTTGGCAACAGAAGCCAGAGAAGCGACAGCACCATGAGTATCTCTCTTGTGAAGCGGATTAGCACCCGGAGCAAACGGTGCGCCGTGCTTACGTCCGCAAGGGGTATCACCGGTATTCTTACCGTAGGTTACGTTAGAAGTAATGGTAAGGATTGACTGGGTAGGGATACCGTTACGATATACGTGGCGTTTTCTAAGCTTATCCATGAATGTGGTTACAATGGAGGTTGCGATTTCATCTACACGGTCATCGTTGTTACCATATTTAGGGAAATCACCCTCTGTCTCATAGCTTACTACAATACCCTGCTCATTACGAACCGGTTTTACCTTGGCATACTTGATTGCAGATAATGAATCAGCTACAATAGAAAGACCGGCAACACCTGTTGCGAAGTATCTCTTTACGTCTCTGTCATGTAATGCCATCTGGATTCTCTCGTAAGCATATTTGTCATGCATATAGTGGATGATGTTCAGTGCGCTTACATATACACCGGCTAACCATTCCATCATATCATCGAATTTAGCCATTACATCATCATAGTCAAGTACATCGCCTTCAACCGGACGGTATTTAGGACCAACCTGTACGCCTGTACACTCGTCCACACCACCGTTAATTGCATAAAGTAAACATTTAGCAAGGTTAGCACGTGCTCCGAAGAACTGCATTTCCTTACCGATAACCATGGAAGATACGCAGCATGCGATACCATAGTCATCACCGTGAAGCGGTCTCATCATATCATCGTTCTCATACTGGATAGAAGATGACTTGATAGACATCTTAGCACAGAACTGCTTCCATCCCATAGGCGCCTTTGTTGACCAAAGTACGGTTAAGTTCGGCTCCGGAGCGGTACCTAAGTTGTTTAAGGTATTCAGATAACGGAAGCTCATCTTGGAAACCAATGTACGTCCGTCAACACCCATACCGCCTAAGGACTCGGTTACCCAAACCGGGTCACCTGCAAAAATCTGATTGTACTCCGGTGTACGTGCAAATTTAACGCATCTTAACTTCATAACGAAGTGGTCAACAAATTCCTGAATCTGCTCCTCGGTAAAGGTGCCGGCAGCTAAATCTCTTTCTGCATATACATCCAGGAAGGTTGCGGTACGGCCTAAGGACATTGCAGCACCGTTCTGCTCTTTAACTGCGCCCAGATATCCAAAGTAGGTCCACTGAATTGCTTCCTGTACATTCTTAGCCGGCTGAGAAATATCAAAGCCATAAACGGAAGCCATCTGTGTTAACTCTTTTAATGCTTTAATCTGCTCGGAAGTCTCTTCCTTGCCGCGAATTACATCGTCGGTATAAACGTTACCGAAAGATTCTTTCTGTGCCTGCTTATCCTTGATTAAGAAATCCGTACCATAAAGAGCAACTCTTCTGTAATCGCCGATGATACGTCCACGTCCGTATGCATCCGGAAGACCGGTAACGATATGGTTAGAACGGCATTTTCTAATCTCTGCATCATATACGTCGAATACACCTTCATTATGTGTTTTTCTGTGCTTAGAGAAGAAATCAACAACCTCTTCGTCTACCTTGTAACCGTTGTCCTCGCAGGCTTTCATTGCCATACGAAGTCCGCCATATACATTCATTCCTCTTTTGAACGGCTTGTCTGTCTGGAAACCTACGATAGTTTCCTTATCTTTGTCAAGATATCCTGCACCGTGTGAAGTTAAAGTAGAAACAACCTTGGTATCCATATCCAGAACACCACCGGCTTCTCTTTCCTTCTTTGTCAAGTCCATAACCTGCGCCCATAAGTCTGTGGTATTCTGGGTCGGTCCTGCCAGAAAGCTGTCATCACCTTCATATGGTGTGTAGTTTTTCTGAATGAAGTCACGAACATCAACAAACTTCTCCCAATTACCACCTGTGAAACCATTCCATTCTGATCTCATTTCAAAATGTCCTCCTTTTGATAAAAAAATTTATGAAATCCACCTCATTGTCAAGCGGTGAAATTCTCATGACTCTATTATAAATTTATATTGTATACACGTCAACGGATTTTCATTCAAATTTTGTACTTTTTTCAGTACAAAACCCATGGTGAAAAAAATGAAAGAGAATAGAAAAGCTTAGGAAAAATCAGTATTTGTGGAAATGCAGGATTGTATACACAAGATGTAGGTTTGGGAAAATTATTCTGGATAAATGCCTTGATTTATGTTCTGCCGGATAGATTGTATTTCTTCCAATGACAGCTTGGTCGCCCGGTGAATAATGGCATCCTCCACGTTACTTAAAATCAGTTCGCTGGCGGTTTTTCTAACAGCTTCTGCTGCAACTTCTTTTGCATATTCCTCAACTACCGAACACATATCAGTCTTTCCCCTTTCTTCTTTAAAATGGCGGATTCGGGAACATATTCTGGGAAATCGCTCGTCCTGTTCTGCCTTTGTACTTTTGAAGATTCGCATTAGTCCCGCAATATCCGTACCGTCATCTATTGCTGTATTGACATAGATTTCATGAATCCCGTTATTTACAATGGTTCCGGTTTCTCGTAAAATCTGGTCCACATGATAAATTGTCTGGTTTTTCTTGAAATAATCAAAGCTTGAAAGATATACAATATATATATCTGGCAGTTCCCCGAATTTCGTTCCCTTTTCGGATATATAGGTATCCAGACTGGATTCGTTGTAACGCACCCGCTTTTGGTGGTGGTCATCATTTTTCTTCTGTACTTCTATATTATAGTAATTCCCGTCGGAATCTTTACAGAGCACATCAAGAATTACCGACCGGCCTCCAATGTTTTTAAGGCTTTTTTGCGGAACAGTTTTGATTATGTTCAAGTCTTTCTTCTGTAAAATCACCTGCAGCATTTCTTCACAAAATTTCGGGTCTTCTGCCAGCTTATGAAAAAAATCATCATCAATGGGTCTTAGCTGCTCAACAGTCCTGATTAATCTTTTGTCCATATTGTTCTCCTTGTTTCAGACAAGGGAGAGATGACAAAACCAGTATAGCACAGTATAGTGGCGATAATCAACTTGTTCGCATCAATTTTGCTGAAGAAAACTCTCTCGTCTGGCGATATTAAAATAAAGGAATAATAAGCAAGAGCTTTCTCTGATTTAGAAAACGGATACGTTTTTGGTATAAATAATAGATTACAAGAAATCATTTGCTTATTCCTACCATAGCATACTTTTGTTTTCACTGCAACAAAATAATTTAAAATAATGGGGGTAGTTTTCGTGTTTGAGTTGTATTGTAACAGTATCATGACAGGACAGTGTGAAGAACTGAAAATCCTGCAAACCTGTCGATGCGCTATTGACAAAAGCAAGCCGGAAGAGGTATACTCGATAATGAGTTAGCGGCTACTAACAAAATGTGGCCGCATTAATTAAAAGTGTGGGTTAGTTGATACGAACTTGCATTCCATGCCGGTGCTTGCGGCGGCTATGTTTTTGGGGCTTTTTCTTGGGAACCAGGGGAAAGGCAAAAGGAGAAAGTATGGAGGTAAAACATCATGATGATAAATAACAGGAAAAAAATAATTTTAGCTTTAATCTGCGGCATGCTGGGCTGTGTTTTTATGGGCAGCGGCGACTGGCTGATGATTTACGGCAGTACTGCTTATCATGGAGATATCTACTGGCTTACGGAAGGCGTAGCGCAGATTCCGGCATGGAGAAATTCCCTGTCTATGCTTGTGGCTTTTCCCGCTGTCCTGCTGTATGGAATTGCACTGTTTACCACCGCAAAATTTGTGAAACAGGAGAGATATAGGAAAATTTACCATTATCTGACGGCGTTCGGACTGACTCCCTGGCTGTGCCTCCATTTGTTTTATGTCATGATTTTTTATGTATTTGCATGGCTTAACCGTAATGGCTATGAAGCGGCGGCGGTGCCTGCTGCTGAAGCCCTTTGTTCCCAGCTGTTGTGGATTGTGGCATTAAGTGAAGCGCTTATGCTTCCGCCATTTTTATATTGGTTTTATTTGCAGGTTTCCGGTAAAACGATATTCCCCAAGGGAATGGCGTTCACGAATGTGCTGGTTATTTATGGAGTCCTGCAGCTTGTGAAGTCTGCCATGCCCGATACACCTTTCCGAATTGGATTTACCAATGGGTTGATGAGTGAAAGCATGATTATCTGGTTTGGAATTATGCTGGTGTGGGTGGTATGGCATTTACCAATGGGAAGACGGGATAGTAAAGACAGTCAGAGGAGGGATAAACTGGTATGAAAATGACGTTAATCTTATCATTGGTACTTATGGCATTATTTTTTCTTTTGTTATGGGCGGCGGTTGCACTGGTACAGTCAAAAAAACTTTTCGGGACAGCGCCAAAGGATATACAAGAGGCTGTTCTGGAGCATGAGGAACGCTTTCCGGGAGCAAGGCTGTTGGGGTGGGTAATCCTGGTTATAGATGTGCTTGCATTTCTGTCCGTATTTATTTATGCAGGATGGGACGGTATTCAGAATGACTATGGATTTTGGCAGTTTGTGGCAAGGTTCCTTATTATGCTGTATCTGTTGAAAGCGTTTGATATTATTTTTTTTGACTGGTTTCTGCTCACAAAATCCCATTTCTTTCAGCATTATTATCCGGAGACGGAAGGCTGTGCGGGCTATCATCAGTTCGGATTTAACCGGAAGGAACAGCTTACAAAAATCATACTGTTTCCTTTTGCAGCTTTATTACTGGCGTGGATATGTACGCTTTTTTGACTGGGGTCTCTTCGCAAAGATGAAATGCTTCCGGTTTGAAGGAACGGAACATATGGCTTTGCGGGACATATTGGCAATCGGCAGCGGGATTATCGCCGCAGTTGTCTGCGCAGTGGTGTTCTGGTTGATTGGATAAAGGTTTTTATGGCGGGGCAGTGTATGCTGTCTCGCCTTTTTTCTTTTTTGACAAAAAAACTTGTCAAAAAGTGTTGACAAGGATAGCTGTCACATGGTATAAGTACATTGTGCACATGACAAAGAAACTTGTCGAAATGACAAGAAAGGTTGAAAAAGGAAAGGATAAAATGCAGGTATTTTGCCTGCGGCTTGGTGTAAATGATGAATAAGAGTACAATAAAGGGATTTAACATCCACACAATAAATAAGAGAAGATTGAACAGATTAGGATTCGGCGAGAGGCTTTCCGGCATTACCGATGTAGGTGAATTAAAGGAAGAGATTGCCGATGTATTAGCGGAAAATGGACGTGCTTACGGCATTTATGAAGAGAAAGAGCTGGTGGGGGTTTATCTTTTTGAAAAACGGGAGAATTATTTCGTCAAAACGAAGACGGAAATAAAACTGGGCGATAGGGAATTTAATCTTGATGAATTTGAAGAGTTCTGGTATGGCTCCTCTACCGCAGCGTTAGTTTTAAAAAAATGTATTTGTCTGAAAGAGGCGGAGGACGGCAAAGAAGAGCTGGAAAAGGATATAAAGGCGGATTTAACGGACTATATCCAGATATTTGGACAGGTGGCAGGCGTTGAGTGGAATGATAAGCTGCTGTATCAGAAAAGGATAAAAAAGGAGTCCAATCGACTGCTCAAGATGCTGGGGTGGTTTGTGGTTGGCGCTATTATGGGCTGGATAATTTTTGAGGAGGCGGTTATGGTAGTCTGCATGGGTTTTCTATGGGGCAGCCTGGGATTGGCAGGCATAGAGGAAGGTACACAGATTGATACGCTGGATTTTGTTCGGAAAGGTGAGGTTGAAGCGGATGCCGTTAAATAATCATTTAAAGGAATATCGTGCAAGGCTCGGGGTCAACCAGCAGGAGATGGGCAGATTAGTCCAGACCTCGAGGCAGACCATCAGCCAGATTGAACGGGGGGATTATTCGCCGTCGGTAACTTTGGCGCTGAAGCTTGCACGGGCGTGCGATTGTAAGGTAGAGGATATTTTTGAATATACGGAGGACGGAGAAAATGAAGAATAAGAAAAGCGACAAAAAGATATATATCATTTTTATTGTGGTTATGGCAGTGTTATACGGAGCGGGATATCAAGCAGGAAGGTGGATAAAAAGGGCGGAAAAAAGCGGTAGTCTGGAAACAGCACTTGGCGCATTGAAGGATAGCCTGACGACAGTTGTGCCGCCGCTCTATTTTGTGCTGGCAGCTGCTTCTTTGATTGTGATATGTCTGTTGTATCTGTCCTGTAAAAAAATGTATAAGACGCTGCAGGATAATCCGGAGGATGATGATTTGTGGGATAGTCTGGAGGAGAAATTAAATCAGCCATTGATTTTGTCAAATGTGATGACGATTATGAATGTTTTCTTTTTTGGATGTGTAATCTGGATAGCGGAATTTAATTCCTATGGAAAAAGCGGTGGTTACGAAACAGTGATATTAATTGCTGACTTTGTCTTGTTTTTTGTCATGCTTGCAGTTACGATACTTGTTTCTAAAGGAATTGTAGATATGGAGAAGAAATTAAATCCGGAAAAACAGGGCAATGTGTTTGATTTTAAATTTAATGAGGTCTGGTTTTCAAGCTGCGATGAGGCGCAGAAGCTGATTACCTATAAAGCAGCATACAAGGCATTTATGGATACGAATTACACTTGTATTGTGCTGTATATTTTGACTTTTATGGGAATGTTTATCTTCAAAACCGGTATTTATCCACTGTTTTGCGTATGTGTGGTTATGCTGGTCAATAATTTGAGTTATATGTTAAGGGCGGCAAAGCTGGAAAGAAGATGAAAGGGCATCCTTTAGTGTTTTTCTTTATATACAATACACGTTAAATCAAGTGCATGTTGCTTTTAAGAGCAACAAGTCTTAGTTGCCAATAATAGAAAATAATGGTATATTATCGGAAGGAGTAATCGTGTTACAAGGCGGAAAGCCTCCCTAAACTTGAAAAAGAGGGGAGGTGGTGCATATGAGTACATACGAGGTTTTAACATTGTTAATTCTGTTCGGGACGTTTCTTATTGCACTGCTTGCCTACATAGATAGGGATAACAAGCGAAAATAAATAAGCCTACCTTGTAATCTTGGCGGATTAGGTAGGCTTAAATCTACTTACGAGGCTAACCACACTTGTGGGCGGTTGCTCCTTTTCTATCACTATAACATGATACAGAAAAATTGTAAAGATTCAAAGCAAGAAATGATAGCGTAAATTTACTGTAGGAATGGGGGTGTAATATCCCGTGGCATTATGCTTTGTCGCATCAAATCTCTTTCAAGATATTCATGCTGGATATTTTTTGTTGTGCTGAAGAATTTCTCTGATTTCTGCTGTGGTTTTGTCGGTAATGTCTGCAATCTGTTCTATGGAAAACCCCTTTTCGTACATCTGGAGGATTACCCGTTCCTCTCCGCTTTTTTGCCCCTCCTTTTGTCCTTCCCTTCGTCCCTCTTCCCGTCCTTTTTCCCATCCCTCTTCCAGGCTGTCCCTCCGGATTAGCTTTTCTCTTCGTTCAAAGGTAAAATCTAACGCTGCCACATTAACCACCTCCCTGCGGCGTTCTCTGAAAAATTCTGCAAGAATATTTTCCTGGATGCATTCATCAACGGCACGTTCGATGGCATCCTTTAGTGTTTTCTCTTTCTTTGCATGGAACCGGACTTTTTCCACAAAGGCTGTGTAGCCGGAAATTACCCTGCTTTCCTTTTTGATATCCCTATTATACCCCGGATTGATGTTATATACAATACACGTTAAATCAAGTGCATGCTGATTTTCCCTGTGTTCGTATGCATCCGATAAATGCATGACCTCTTTTGCCGGACGGCTTTCTGTTCCATTATAGAATACCACAAATTTTGGTGTTGGGACAGGGATTTGTTTCCGTCCAAACAAATCATACTCCTGCTCTTTCAGGATATCCAGCATCAGGTTGGAAAAATAGATTAGAAAGCGTAAGGGCATATTGGGGTTATAGGTGGATTGGTGTTCATAAAGATTGAGATAGGAATCCAGGAGAAAGGATGCGTCATTCCGGATAGAGAGCAGCACCCCCTTTTCCAGTTTCATAATCCGAATCAGGGACGAATCCTTATAATGGGAAGCATTCAGTACATTGTAAATGTCCAGTGCATATTCCGGTATCTCCATCAGCATGGAAAACACATCGCTTTTATATTCTCTGTTCATCTGACAGTCCTCCTTTGCGCAGAAAGTACAGCAGACGGACTCCCTGCATGGTATTTTGTAAAAGCTTGGATTGAAAAGCAGAATAGTTTATAGAAATAAAGATAAAATGAAATTAACGATGCCGGCGTATGCTGTCCGCCGTCTGCGGTACAGCCTGCCTGCAAATAATTTTCTGCTCTGAATGGATAGTAGCACAATATTAAAATTTATGCAATAGGATTGTTTCTTACCGACATTCTGGTATGTTCTTTATTTGCCACCTCATCCGCCATACCGGTCTGCCGGACATCAACAGTAGCAATATCAGCGTGATTGTGGTAAGCTTATAGCCAGAAAATTTAACGGTTGTGAGGTTTGCTTATGGATATAATACATACGATTTTTAAGCATAAAAAGATAAACTTTGCTAAGCTGGTACCCTTTGGCTTTATCCAGGACGGAAACACCTATATATACAAAAAAGTATTTCCGGAGAATGAATTTATTTTTACTGCCGAAATTGCAGAGGACGGAAGTATTTCTGCTGAAATTATCGACCCCACAGTTAATGAGCCATATACTTTACATCTTGCGGACGGGGCGGTAGGAAGTTTTGTAGGGAAAGTAAAAATGCAGTATGAGGAAACTCTTGCAGAAATAGCAGAAAAATGTTTTGAGCCTGATGTGTTTAAGAGCAGGCAGGCGAAAGAAATTATTGAATATGTCCGACAAAAATATGCCAATGAATTGGAATTTCTCTGGGAGAAATCTCCCGGCAATGCAATATGGCGCAGAATGGACAACAAAAAATGGTATGGGGTAATTCTGACTGTTTTAAAAAGCAAGTTAGGGATAAAATCAGAGGAAACGGTTGAAATTATTGACCTTCGCATTCAGCCTGAAAAAGTAACAGAATTGATTGATAATGAGAATTATTTTCCGGGGTGGCATATGAACAAAAAGAGCTGGTACACGATTATCCTTGACGGCTCTGTTCCGTTGGAGGAGCTCTGCCGTAGGATAGACGAAAGCTATATACTTGCCAAAAAGTAATGATTACAGGATATGGATATTTAAAACGAACAGGGTTTCCGATAAAGAAAAAATGAAAAAAAGGATTGACTTTTTGGAAAAAAATATGTTAATCTTCCAAAGGTAAAAAATGAAATAAAGAGAAATGACATAAACGACACAAGTGGTGCATTGCACATAAATCTGATTACGGCACATATGTTTCAGGATATCCGCCGTATTGAGAAGGTGCAATGAAACGCCTGTGTTTTTTTATGTCCAAAAGAGAGGAGATTTATTATGCCTGAAAATCAAGCACAGAGAATGTTTTTTGCATTTGTAACCGTATTAATCACTGTTCATGCTTATGTATTTTATAGTCTGTATGTTATCAACGGAAATACCATGCTGGAATATGCCAGCCTTGCTGCCGGCAGACCGGTATTCCATGTCCTGCCGGCAATCCGCATTCTTGGCGGCGTTGAGGTGCTGGGAAAGCACATACCGATATGGGGAGTTGTTGTTGTTGAATTTTGCTTAGCTTATCTGCTGGAAATGCTGGTGGGCAGTCCTTTTTCTTTTAAACTGGCATGCAAATGCTTTAATCCACAGAAGACGCATCCGGTTCTTTTTGAATCTGCCATTATCTGCGCAACCGTCGGACTGATGTGCCCGGCAATGAGTTTAATTGCAGCGATATTATATTATCCATACAGCACAATGGATTTCCATGTCCTTACTCTGCTGGCAAATTGGCTGAAGCTGGTATGCTTCAATTTTCCGTTTGCTTTCTTCACGCAGATGTTCTTTATTCAACCGTGTGTACGGACGGTATTTAAAACAGTATTCCGAAGGAATATTGAGAGCCGACGGGAGGCGTCCTTTGAGTAGCTGGGAAAGGATTTAAGTACGGTAGTGAGGAATCGTATCAGGAGGTGGTTGAATTGCTGATTGCGCAGATTATGGCGGTAACGATATTTGCTGCGATGTTTATTCTTATTGTCATCGATAAAATAGAAAGGCAATATGTTACTTTAGGCTGCGGGGCGCTGACGCTTTTCGGTGTATTTGGTATGGTAATGAGAGTCGTAGACGCAATATGGGAAACCTTGAATATCAAGAGTATTTTTACTGTCGGATTCTGGTATACTTCAGGAAGTGAAGATGCGGCAGCAGGAATAAACTGGGCGACCATTATTTTTATTGCAGGAATGATGGTGATGGTTGAGGGCATGGCAAAGGCGGGCTTTTTCCGGTGGCTTTGCATGCTGCTTGCTAAGCTGGTGAATTATAAACCGGTTCCGTTATTTGTGGCGTTTATGCTGATGTCCTCTGTTCTTGCAATGTTCATTGACAGTATTACAGTGATTCTTTTTCTTGCGGCGGTGACAACAGAGCTTGCCAGGCTGCTGAACATAAATCCGGTGCCAATGATATTGTCCGAAATTTTTTGTGCAAACCTGGGAGGGTCCGCTACCATGTGCGGAGACCCGCCAAATATTATTATCGGTACTTCACTGCGGTATTCCTTTGGGGATTTTATTACCAATACCGGTATTATGGCTGCCATAAGCTTAGTATTTGTCATAATCTATTTTTGGCTGGTATTCCGCAGGGAACTGACTGCGCAAAACGGAGGGGTGTCCGGTTCGGCTGATATGCCGAATCCGAAGGATGCCATTCAGAATAAGCGGGATTTTGCAATAAGCGGTATCATTTTTTTATGCGCAGTGGTTTTGCTCGTCACCCATGCGCAGACGGGCTTTACCGTAGCCTTTATCGGGGCGGTAATTGCAGTCGTGACAATAATTACGTCGGGAAAACATGCGTGGGAATTGTTGAAAAAGGTTGATTATAAAACACTGTTTTTCTTTATCGGGCTTTTTGTTGTGGTTGGCGGACTGGAGCAGACCGGGATTCTGGAAGTGATAGCCGGATGGATAGCGGTGATAAGCAAGGGTAATACGAAATTGATGATAGCGATTATTATGTGGATTTCTGCGGTTGCCAGCGCATTTGTTGATAATATCCCGTTTGCGGCTACAATGGTTCCGGTAATAAAGAGCCTTGCAGCTACACAGGGAGTGGATTTGCCGGTATTGGCGTGGTCGCTTTCCATGGGAACGGATATAGGCGGAAGCGCAACGCCGATTGGTGCGTCCGCAAATGTAGTCGGAATATCTGCCGCAGCAAAGAACGGACATGTTATCGGCTGGGGAAAATATTGTAAAACTGCAGTGCCGGCAACCGTTATCGTATTGTTGATATCCATGCTTTGTATATTTTTTCGGTATGGTTAAAAACAGAGTTTCACCATTACCTGAAAAATGGAAAACGATGGCAAGCCCCTTATCTGGGGCGTCCGCCGTGTTTTTCCTTTTTTGCTTTTTTCTCCAGATACAGCTTTTTGTCTGCGATTTCCAATACACTGGAGATATCAAGAGAGGGACAGCAATATAATTCACAGATACCGGTGCTCATTTCAATCGGGTAGGGTTTATTTACCATCTTATTATGTCTGGCGGTGATTTCGGCAATCCGGCGCTTCATGATATTTTCATAATCCGGGATGCCGAGAAGGGCAAAGGCGACAAATTCGTCTCCGCCGAACCGGGCGACAATATCGGTATTCCGAAATGCTTCTTTTAATATAGAGGCAATTTCTTTCAGGGCAAAATCACCTTCATCATGTCCGTACTCGTCATTTATCATTTTCAGATTATCCATATCTGCATAAAGAACCAGAGTCTCTTTCCTGTCGTTTCGGGGATTGGCTATTGCTTCTTTGACTTGCTCCAAAAATCCCCACCGGTTGTATAATCCGGTGAGCTGGTCTGTTTTGGATATCTCGGAAAGAAAATCATTGTTTTCCGACATCTGGGCAAGATTTTCCTGAAGCTGCTGATGAATTTTGTTCTGCTGCTCCAACAGGGAAAGCGATTTTAAAGCCACGGAAATCTGTATGGTAACGGGCGCCACATTCCGGAAATACTCGTAGTGCAGCTCACTCATTAAAATACCGTATAATTCCTCATCCGAGAAAAGCGGGGACAACACCATTGTGACCCGGCGGTTCGCCGGCAGCTTATCATGATTAAACAGGCCGTCCACCGGAATAAGCTGTTCTTCCTCCGGTATGCCGAATGCACCGTCTTTATTGCAATATGCACGGAAGAGAAGCTTATCCGGTTTTTGAAAGGAAGCCTCCCTCGGATGGTGAATCGGCTGCTCAAAGGTGAAGAGATAGGCGGTATGCATTCCGACGGAGGAGAGATTGTCCAAAGCCCGCTCATAGGGAATGCGTCCGCCGTCATCCATCCGGAACATGTCCACCGTCATACTGTTAATCAGCCGGGACATTTTCTCCATGCCCTCCTGCTGTCCGTGAATAACCTGCCAGTTTGTAATGGCAAGCTCCCGGTAAAAGGAAGAAAATAAATCCATCAGGGTCAGCTGCTGGTCGATATCAGTAATGGTGTTCCTAAGCTCATACTGTAAAGACATCAGCACATCAAAAAACAGCTCCGCAGTCGTGTAGCGGAATAAAGGCTGGGAAATAATCTGCAGAAAGATAACGGTTACATCCTTTTCAAAAAGGGAAAATTTAGCGTCTTCTATCATTTCACAGAGCATTTTTACAAATACGGCGAGGTCGTCCTTGATTTGGCATAATGCATCCCCCTCCACATATTCGCCGAAGAGATAATCGTATATTCGTTCCATCATCGGGGTTTTGTTGTGCTCTTTCAGCATTTTGTTTATGTCTAACCGCTCGGATATCGTCTGGTAATTGAAGCTTAAGCAGCCGCAGGAGGAGCGTCGGACCAAATGGGTGTCCACCCGCAGGTTATCCAGCCTGCCGGTTTTTACAAATTTCTCTGCATTGGCGATGGCTTTGTAGGAAAGCTCCGCTGCATTTGCTTCCACCGTGGTAAGCGGAGGTGTCAGGCTGGGGGCAAAGGAGGAATTATCGAAGCTGGCCACCAGGATATCCTGCCCCACTTTAATTTTCATCTTGGCAAATGCCCGGTACCCGCCCAGCGCCATACGGTCATTTGCAAATACGATTGCCTCCATTTCGGGATGTGCCGCAACAAAAGCGCCAATCTTGCTTTCACTGCTCTCCTCGAAATTGCCATAGATAACGTAATCTTCATTGTAGGGTATCCCGGTTTCTTCTAAAACTTTCCGGTATGCGTCCAGACGTTCCATGGCATCCACATTGGTTTTGGGACCGCTGACATAGCCGACCTTCGTTACATGATGGTCAACAATCAAATGACGGATTCCCTGCATAAAGGCAATCTGGTTATCAAAGATAATGGATTGGTAACCTTCCATTTTGGTATAAAGCGTCACAATGGGAATATTCAGATATTGCCGGAGAAAGGCAAGCTGTTCCTCCGTACTGACCCGGCAGCCAATCATTCCCATCATCACATATAACACGTCCAGATGTTTTTCGCTGGCAAATTGAAACAGGGTATTGTACTGATACTCATAGCGGACATGGTCGTCGGAGATGTCCGCCCCGTCCAGATACATTCCCGGAAAAATATATATGTTCGCATCAATGGCAATGGCGCCCAATTCTGCGCCTTTAACCGCCTCACTGGTAAAAACTGCGTCAATATCATCAATAAAAAGTCCAATATTTAACCGCTTTCCCAATTATTTATCCTCCCTTTCTTCTGTCTGGATGTTCGTCTGTATGATTTATACCGATAAAACAGAATGACAACTCGTTCATTTTCGGAATACATTATCCTATAGTATAACATTTTATGGTTGCCGCAACAAGACATTTTGCATATTTTTGGCATCCCTTTTTGCACGATTTGCACAAAAAACAGAGCGGACAGAGGCGGAACAGGGGCAATCCGGTTGCATTTTACCGGTAAAGCGATTATAATAGTCCCGTTATGGAAATACTTAAGTGAAAGAAATAAATGCACAGGAGGTATCAGATTTATGGCAAAGACAGTCAATAAAGATATGTTAATTGGAGAAATTATTACCCTTGACCCCGGTAATGCGGCAATTTTAATGGCGAACGGAATGCATTGTCCGGGCTGCCCCTCCGCCCAGGGCGAGACGTTAGAAGAGGCAGCGCAGGTTCACGGGATGGACGTAGCGGTGCTGATTAAGGATATCAATGAATATCTCGCAAAGAAGGAAGCATAGATTTATTCGGATTGGTTAAGAAAATAAAAAAGTCTGCCGCCGGGGATAATACGGTTTCCCGGGGGGCAGGCTTTTTGTGTTTAGATGCTTGCCAGTGTCTGGATGGCATCATTTTTAATAATCACCTTGAAGTGTTCTGCAAAATAGTATGGCATACCGTAGTTGGCTTTTACCTTGGTGCCGTATTCGCTTAACAGGTTGCAGACCCGCTGATAATTTTCTATGTCCTCCGACTGATTATTGACAATCAGATAATAATGGTTGTCAATAGGGCTCTTATAAAGAGAATTGGTATCATGGTAAATCGGAGCAATCATAACCGCTGCCTTGCTGATGTCGTTAATGTTCTGGAAAGAGAAAACCCGGTAACCGGCAGCCGCAGACTCTTTTTTCTTATTATTTTTCCCTTTTTCGGCTTTCTTTCTCGCCGCATTCTCACGAATGGCAGCAGAAAGGGGAATAAAGTTCGGCGTTTTGCCGGATTCCGTCTGTTTTTTAACCTGTTCAATATTCTCAACAATATCAGAAATGGTTTCAATTAAGGAGGCAGTATTGTTAAATAAGGCAAGGTCATCCTCATTATCCTCCGCATCGCCATCCTCTTCGGAGGTGTCGATTTCGATATCCGTGTATTTGGAAAACCGGGAAAACCGGGTATCCAGCTCTTCCGGGTCTTCGACCTTCGTTATAATCAAAATCAGGCAGTCCGGAGAAACAGGAATTGCTTCAATCATCAGCGGAATGTCATTGACCTCAAAGCCCAATTCATCTGCCGCCTGCTCCATCATGTCCCGGAACAGCTCCTTCGCCTTGTCAGTTCCGTAGGCAAGTTCATTAAGCAGTAACTCCCTGTCTGCCAAATCAGCCTTGTTTAAAGTACAGCGAATCTGATTCTCGCTTAGTCTTTCTAACTTCATAGAATCATCTCCTTTTATAAAATCCAATAGCGCCCTGCTAAGAGCAAAAATAAACCAATTAAAAGTGTACCATTCACAATAGCATATTTTTATTCTAATTGCAATGGAAAATAAAGCAAATATAAAATAAAAGGTCTACTGTTAGTATATCGATAACCGGTAAAATAATGATTAGTTATTACTGGCTATAAATGAAAAACAAGTCAAGTATAGTTTATCATAAATCAGGCACAAGTAAAGCTTTTCATAAAAAATACATACTTTTTGTAAAAAATTCAAAAATTTTAAGGGAAAAATAAGCAATATTCAGAGGATATTCATTGCAATCCGGAAAATCTTTTAGTATAGTCTATGTAGAGTTTCTTAATAGAGTTCAAGTCCGGACGCTCTATTATCTTAAATTCTGTATTTCTATTATTTCCAGAATGAGACTCGAACTTAACATGGCTTCCGCGTTATACATCACAATACACGCGGTGGAAGACCGTATTTGGAAGAGGGGTGATGCCATAAGAAACAGACTGTTCAGGAGAAAAGGTTCTAAATTTTTCTTAACTGATGGGAATTTAGAGAAAAATAAAATGTAAAAGAACGCATGATTATGTGTGATTTGGGAGGGCTGCCGTGGTATGGCAGTCCTTTTATCTGATACTTGATGATGGTGATTTCTCGAAAAAGGTTACTGATTTTGAGGGTGGGTTGGAAAGCGAGAGCAAATGACATCTGGGTATGAAATTAAAGTCTATAATAATATTAGTGTATAATTTCGATTTTTCATACATCCAGACTGTCCTCTGCATCTATGAATATCTGCATTTCGTTATTCAGATAAAGCCTTGCATACTCAAGTGGGTTGTCGATTGCCATTGCATTTAGCACATGGTCTGTCCACGCTGTTGTTTTCAAGCCTTCTTCTG
>JAMPFJ010000026.1 GCA_023664535.1 Bacteroidales bacterium | reverse complement strand
GATAAGTGCATAACCACTCATTTCTATTGGCTATACACTTATTATACGAGGAAATAATGATGAGTGAACACAATATCAAACTTGCCGCAATAGACATGGACGGAACTTTACTGAACAGCCGTAAGGAGATTCCCCCTGATTTTATAGACTGGGTAATTTCCCATCCGCATATCCAGGTCGTGATTTCCAGCGGAAGGCAGTATTACAACCTGAAAGAATTATTTGCTCCGGCAGCCGCACAGTTAATCTTCTCGGCAGATAACGGGGGACTGGTTTTTGCACAGGATGAATTGATTTATCAAAATGAAATGACGGTAGAAGATATTCTCCGCTGTCTGGAAAGACTGGACGGGCAGGAAGGGCTTTCGCTGATTCTATGCGGCGCAAGGTCTGCTTATATGAAACATTCCTCCCCTGTCGTGGAGGATAATGCCCACATGTACTATGCACGCCTTACCTTTACCGATAATCTGAAACAGGCAGCCCTTGATGACTGCATTGTAAAAATTGCTGTCTTTGTCGAAAACCAGAAAGCCGAAGAGGTTTTCCGGAAGCTTTCGGACTTAGGCGAACCACTCGCCGCCGTATTGTCCGGCGACAGCTGGATTGACATTTCCAACAAAACCGTGAGCAAAGGAACCGCATTAACGGCAATCTTGAACCGGCTTCATATTCCTAAAGCACAATCCATCGCATTTGGCGACTATCTGAATGATTATGATTTGCTGTTAAGCTGCGGTGAAAGCTACGCCATGGCAAACGCCCATCCCGAATTGAAAGCCATTGCCAGGCATATCACAGCCTCCAATGATGACCAGGGGGTTATGCAGGTGCTTCGCAGGCTGTAAAAGCGGAGCTTTTTACAGGGTACGGCAGGCTTTCTGCCATTATCCGTTTAATCCGGTAATCCCGTCAACCGGTAAGGATAGAACGATACCATTTGCCTCGCTCTGCATGCCGAATTTCTTTCCGATAGCCTGCATAATCTGCCGTTTGTCCTCTTTCTTAGCAATAATCAAAACAATTTCCCTCTCCTGCTGCACACTGATTCCCCAGAACTTCATTGCCTCTTCACTGCCAACCCGTCTGCTGTGGAACACGGTTCCGCCGGAAGCACCCATAGGTCTCGCCTCATCCATTATTTCTTCACTAAATCCCCGGTTGGCAATCGTCATAATCATACTGTACTCACTTTCCATCATTTCCACCTCATCTCTTTCCAAAACGATTTTTCCGTTTTCCGGCTGCAGGTTCTCCATCAATTTAATCATCCGCCCGCTGCATCCGGACATCATGACGGTAAATGCAATTCCACTGTTCGGCATTCCAAGATACAGCTTACGATGAAGCTTTACCAGCATCTCATCGGCAAACCCCTTTGGCAGCATGCACATCAGTATACTCTTTTCTCCGCCGTCAAGTCCCAGCGTATTCATGATTTCGCTGGAGGCTGTTCCCTGCGCCCGAAAATGATACTGTACCGGAATATTCCTTTCCCTGAATAAGTCTACTGCTTTGTTTTCCAGCTTTGGTGTTGTAATGAGAAACAACATGCGAAAAACCATTTTATTATGGTCATTTGCCATTTTCATATCCCTCCTCAAAATCAAAGATATCATCTTCCGTATCTGTAACTGCTGCCTCTGACAATGCCGTCTTTTCCATCTGTTTCAATTTATACTGATACTGTAAGCCCATAATCTGTATCGCAATCAGTGGAGTTAACGCCACCAGCGCCACCACGCCGAATGCGTCCGTCATGACATTTCCTCCAACCGCTTCACAGGCGCCGATGCTAAGGGGAAGCAGAAATGTTGTCGTCATGGGACCGCTTGCCACCCCGCCCGAATCAAACGCAATTCCCACAAACATTTTCGGAACAAATCTGGTCAAAACAAGCGCAATAACATAACCCGGTATAATTATCCAGTGGATTGGAAGCCCAATCAATACACGCAGCATGGACATACCCACACTAACCGACACACCGACAGATAAACAGCGATTCATTGACTTTGCCGACACCGCACCGTTAGTTACTCCCTCTACCTGACGATTCAATACCTGTATAGCCGGCTCTGCCTTTACAATATAATAGCCAATCAGCATGCCGATTGGCACTAACAGCCACTCCCAGCTTTCTGAAGCAACCTCTCTTCCCAGAAAAGAACCCACCGGTGCAAATCCGACATTTACTCCACAGAGGAATAAAACCAGACCAATATAAGTATAACCAAATCCTACGACAATACGCTTAATCTGATTTCGTTGATAACGCCGGCTGACCAGTTGAAAAAGGAGAAACACCAGGGCAACAGGAATCAGTGAAACAATCACCTCTTTCACATATACCGGCAGGCTGAAGAAAAACTCCCGCATTACATCCCGGGTAGTCCGCACATCCGCTACCTCCGTTATGGTATATGACGCCGTTGTTGGATGAAAAAAACATCCTAAAAGCATGACTGCCAGAATCGGTCCTATACTGGAAAGCGCCACCAGACCGAAGCTGTCGTCTGCTGCATTTCTATCACTTCTGACTGAGGCCAGACCAACACCCATTGCCATAATAAAAGGTACCGTCATCGGTCCTGTTGTCACTCCGCCGGAATCAAATGCAACTGCTAAAAAGTCCTTTTCCACAAAAAAAGACAGCCCAAGCAATACAATATAGATTGTCAGCAGGATTGTTGAAAACCTGATTTGAAACAGGATTCTAAGGATTGCCAGTGCGAGAAATATTCCTACTCCTACCGCCACAGTTAAAATTAAAATACGATTGGGTACTGAAGGAACCTGTTCTGCCAGCACCTGTAAATCCGGCTCCGATATGGTGATAATTGCCCCCATGGAAAAACCGATAAATAAAATGAGGGGAATTTTCCGGGTTTTAGATATCTGTACGCCAATCCCTTCCCCCAGCGGAGTCATGGACATTTCTGCACCAAGCTGAAAAAAACCCATTCCAATCACCAGCATAACCGCACCGGTAAGGAACATTACCATTGTGCCCAGCTCTACAGGAATCAGAATAATACTGATAAGCAGCACTATTCCCGTTATCGGCAAAACTGCCGAGAGCGATTCCCATATTTTTTCTTTCAGCTTTAAATTCATTCTGCACTACCCTTTCAATCTGTCATTATCTATACCATACTGGAATACCGTGGTAATGTCAAGAAAACGCTTCCTGCTTTTCTTTGATTTACCCCTCCATTTCCACATTCCGTTTGAATCCGACATAGGTTACAATAAAATAAACCAGATAAATTCCGCAAAACAGCATAATGCTTTTTAAGAAAAAGCTTCCCATAAACGCAGGCACCCCCGTTAACTGTACAAACAGTTTGCTGACAAATAAAATCATCTTTCCGCTAATCACCATTGCCAGCGCAGCGGGACAGAGATAGTATGCCGTCAACTGCTTCAAAATCAGTTGACGAATCCGTGTACGGCAAAGTCCCAGCTTTGCCAGTACATCATACCGAAATCTGTACTTTGCCGAGTCGCTTAGCTGCTGTACAGACAGCACGGTTACCGCCACACTGACAAAAACCAATCCGATATAAAACAGGGGAATAATGATGGAGCCAAGCAGATATTTTGTCTCGGGAATCAGATTTTCCCTCACCAGATTAACCTCCGCATAGACAATAATATTATCAGAACCGCATCGGAGGTCATCCTCTTCCCCATCATTATCTTCACTGGAAAAACCTTCATCCTCTTCCTCAGACAAGTCTATCAGTTTCCGCTGCAAATCCTCCGGAATCCCCCCCTCCATATCCGCAGCTAATTCCGAATAAAACGGCTTCATCCGTACCAAAACCGCATCCGGCACTACAATCACATAGTCCGCACCGTTATGTCCGTCCTGGGAAAAGGAATCGGAAATAATTCCCCCGCAGGAGAGATAATTTTTTCCCGATGCATCCACAATCTGTAAATCCTCCCCGATTTCCTGCACCTCTTCCTCCAATCTCGGCTTAATTTGAACCAGATATTCATCAGAGCCCATGGTTATTTCCTGATACCCTATCATTTTCCGCAGATGATTGTAATCTGACAGTCCCATATAGGTATCACATGGATAGTATATGCCTTCATCTCTGAGCATCTCTTCAATCGCCGGTATATTCGGGCTTCCGTCTGCGTTTTGATACATGGTGCCCCACGCATTTAAATGAGTCAGAATCCATGTATTCACCTGATTATCCCCATCCGTATAAATATAATAGGAATAATATTCCAAGGGTGTACCGTTTTCATCAATAACTGCTTTTTCATCCGCAAAATCATCCTCCACATCCGGACTGTATACCTGCACATCAAAGGGAAATTTGTCCTCCAAAACCGTATTTTCATACTCGCTAAACATCAGCGCAAAGGAAGCCCCCATCAAAGCAAGGGTAAAAAGCGATGTCAAGGTTCCCATAGTAAACTGCATGGTCCGCACCTTCGAGGCAAACTGCCGGAGCAAAAACAGGTTTTGTCCCCTGTACATTCCGTCTCCCTTCTTTCGTACATAACAGATAATCCATGCGGAAAGTCCGACATAAAAAAGATAAATGGTAAGCACCAGTCCAATCAGGAACAGAATAATCCCAAATGCATCAGAAAGTCTGCCAAATATCGTCCAGAACAAAAAAATAAAGAAAACCGAAAGGGGAAAAAGCATTTTTTTCAATCCCTCATGCTTTTCCTTTATCTCTTCATTCTGCCGGTTAGCGTTCATCAGCGCATGAATATTCATTTTCTTAAATTTGCGCCTGCACCGGAAAAGGGCAATCAGATAACATCCCGCATAACAAAATACGGTCATCAATATCGTTCCTGCCGAAAAACTAATCTGCAAATGGTATTCCATCCTTACCATTGAATACATGATGGACAGCAGGACCTGCTGCAGCAGCACACCGAAAATGAGCCCGATGAAAAAGGAAAATGCGCCCAAAAGAATATTTTCCCGGATATACAGTCTGGAAACGTCTTTCTTTTTTATGCCCAGCAGCAGATAAATACCAAATTCACTGCTCCTTTTTTCCAGCATAAACCGCACCATATAGTTGATTAGCCAGGCAACAATCAATATAATGAATACCGTCGCAAGACCAATCATTACCTCCATTATGCCCTCCATCTCAAAATGGACAGACAGCCCGTTCTGGAAAATCAGGCTGCTAAAGGCATACATCAGTGCAGTAACCACGGTCATGGTGAGAATATATACCAGATAATCTTTTGCAGAGCGTTTCATATTGCGAAAGGCAAGCTTATTTAACATCGGAAAGCTCACCTCCCGTTAACGACAAAACATCTAAAATCTCCTGCAGAAAAACCTTCCGCTCCTTTTCTCCTCTTACCAGCTCATGAAAAATTTTTCCGTCCTTCAAAAATAAAATCCTTCCGCAGTAGCTTGCAGAAAATGCATCATGGGTTACCATGAGAATCGTCGCTTCCATACTCCGGTTCAGACGGGTAAAGGTCTCTAACAGCGTCTGTGCCGCATTGGAATCCAAAGCCCCGGTGGGTTCATCGGCAAGCAACAGCTTCGGATGGTTCACCAATGCCCTGGCACAGGCGCACCTCTGCTTTTGCCCTCCCGATACCTGATACGGGAACTTTTCCCTGATGTCCGAAATCCCCAGCAATTCCAAAATTTCACTGCAGGTATCGTTGATTTCTTTTTTCTTCCCTCCTTGCAGGGTCAATGCCAGAATAATATTTTCCTCAATCGTCAGGGTATCCAAAAGATTATACTCCTGAAATACAAATCCCAGGTTATCCTTCCTGAATTCGGACAATGCATCCTCCGACAGCTCCGTAATATCCGTATCGCCGTAATAAATATGCCCGGCAGTCACGGTATCTATCGTCGCCAGCATGTTCAGCAGGGTAGTCTTTCCCGAGCCGGAGGCCCCCATCACCCCGATAAATTCCCCTTTTTCCACATGGAAGCTGACTCTGTCCACTGCCTTTGTCACATTCGATTCGTTTCCGTAATATTTTTCCACATCACATACCCGGATATAATCCTTCACGTTCATCACTCCTCGCCATCATCATATAACAGGTAATTCTCCGTTACAATGACTATAGGATATTTCCCTATATTTTCATATAAAAATAGATTAAAGCTATCTTAAGATTTCTTAAGGTAACTCCAATCCATTTATTCTCTGCTGATATAATTACTGACGGGAAATTCCAGAAGCATTTTCGTTCCTCTGCCATATTCCGAGTACGCCGAAATCCCGATTCCCAGCTTATCACAAAGCTTTCGGCACAAATACAGTCCCATTCCGGTGGACCTCTCATGGTTTCTTCCGTTGCTCCCGGTGAATCCTTTTTCAAAAATGCGGGAAAGCTCTTCCGCCGGAATCCCAATTCCGTTATCCTCTAACGTTAAAACCACACCGTTTTTCCCCCGCTCCGTATAAAGATGAAATACCGGTGACTCTCCCCGATATTTTACGCTGTTTAACACCATCTGATTCAATATAAATGCAATCCATTTCCGGTCGGTATAGACCGTATCTTCACAGTTTACCTCTGCCTTCACCCGGTTTTGAATAAGCAGCAGCCGGTTTTTTCCGAGTACCTCGTTCACTACCTCATTAAGGCTTGTCTCCCGAATCAGATAGTCTTTATATACCTTTTCCATACGGGCATAATAAAGCGCCATATCCACATAATTTTCAATGCGCTGGTTTTCCATGCTGATAGTGCAAAAGTCTTCTCCTCCCGTTCCGTTTCCTGCCGGCAAAGAATGTCTCCGATTGTCACAAATGAGGGAAATACCTGTAATCGGCGCTTTTATTTCATGCACCCAGCTTTCAATATACTCTCTGTAAGCCTTTTGCTCATCTTCTATCCGGTGAATCCGCTCAATGACCGATTTATTGGATTTCCGAATCATTTGCCGATATAATCTGTCCTCTAACCGAAAGGAATCCGGCAGCAGCTCCCCTAACAGATACCGCTGGTCCACGTTTTCTAAAATCTGTTCCGTTTCGTGAAAATACTTTCTTCTTTGCAGGTACGTAATCAACAGCCATCCTGCTACCACGGCAAACCAGAAAATCAGAATCAGCAGGATGTTTGCCCTGCCATAGCCTGTTACATTTAAAAAACCTGCCGTCACGCACATGCACACCAGATGCAGAAGAAGCAGCAGTCCTTTATCCCTTAAAAAATCCATCAGCTTCATATGCGGTAACCAATCCCTCTCTTCGTTTCAATAAAGTTCTCCACACCAATAGACGCCAGCTTCTTACGGATTCCCGTGATATGTACACTGAGTGTATTGTCATCAATAAATATCTGGTTTTCCCATAGAAATTCTATCAAATCCATTCTGGCTACAAATTCCCCCTGATGCCGAAACAACAGGTATAAGATTTTCATTTCATTTTTCGTAAGCTCTACTCTCTGCTCCTGGAAAACAAGGCAGCATTTTAAGGTATCCAGCTGTACCCCGTTCTTTGTAAACCAAACGTTTTCCTTCGCTTCCGCACCCTTTGTACGTTTTAATACTGCGGCGATTCTCGCCAAAAGAATCGGAGCCTGATACGGCTTCGTAATATAATCGTCACCGCCCTTAAGGATTCCGTTTAATTCGTCCATGGAATCCGTCCTGCTGGTCAGAAAAATGACTGGCACCTCTGTCCGTGCCCGAATCTGCATACAGACGTCAAATCCGGAAATTCCCGGCAGATTCACATCCAGAAGCACCAAATCCGGTCTGCTCTCCACTGCCTGTGCGGCAATATTTTCAAAGGTATCCGGCGCTGTCACCTGATACATCGCATTTTCCAACAGGAGTTTTAATTCCTGCCTGATTGTCCGTTCATCCTCCACCACAAATATGTGCATAACCTCTGCTCCTGTTTCTCGTATAAAAGTCTATTTCAAAAATATATTTAAACGCTATGCTTACCTTGCTGCATAAAACAGACGGAATCCAGCAGTCTAATTCCGCTTGATTGTCACGTTTATCCGAAACATCCCCTCTGCATATTCTGCCTGTATGCTATAGCCAAGCTGCTCTGCCAGACATTTTACCACATAAAGCCCAAGCCCGCTTCCCTCATTACTTCTCGACCTTCCTCTGTAGAACGGCTCAAACACCTGACTGACATCAAAATCCGTCTCATCCTCCAAATCATTTTCCATGACGAGCACAACCTGTTTTCTTTCGCAGACTGCCCGCAGCCCGATATAGCCTTTGGCATATTTGCGGACATTGGAAAACAAATTCTCCACCATACGTTTTAAGCAGTGCTCATTGGTCTCCAGAAACACATCCGTCTCCGGAAGCAGAAAACTCGTTTTCAGCCCTTTTCGCTCCATCCAGTCATACTGCTGCAAAATACATTCTGACAAAAAATTCCCCAGATTGATTGCGGAGCTCTCCAAATCCTCCCCCTTTGCTTCAAGAGCGGATATTTCAAAAAAATCGTCAGACAAAAGCTTCAGATAAGTAATCTTTTTCATTGCCACATGCAGATATTCCCTATCCTCATCGGATAAATCCCCATTCTTTTCAAGAAGCTGTAAATATCCCTTTGCCGCAGTAAGCGGCGTCCGGAAATCATGAGAAATTCCTGCAATCACATTATTCAGCTGCCGGCGGTCGCCTGCATATTGCAGCGCCAGACTTTTTTGCAAATCCATATATTCATTCAAGGCATTGGCAAGCCCTACGATATCCCTGTTAAAATAATCCACCGCAACCGGCTGGTTATATTCTTCAACCGTATGTTTTCTTACCGCCACGGTAAAGCTTTTTATCTGCTGCTTATACTGATATAGCCGTACCGCAGCCACAATGACCGCCACCAGCAATACCGCTGCTGTCAGATATATCCCCATTCCTTCCGTCATTTAATTTCTCTCCGAATCCCGTAAACCGAATGTACTAAAATACTATTAGTATAGCAGACGCCACCCGAATTTGCCATAAGAAAATATCTTCTCCGATTCCGCTTAATATATTTTCTTCCGCATTCCCACATAGGAAGCCGCATACCAGATTCCTGCTTCCAGCAACATACTCATCATAACCGCAAAAATTAAATAATCCGTAATTTCCCATTCATAATTTAATACCTTGCTGAGCTGTATCATGATAAACCAATCGACTATCTTTTCCCTGACGGCAGCCGGGATATAATCCTCAAAGATTTGGACGATAAACAAAGCAGCCAAATCAAATGCAGCAAACCGCAGATATGCCAGTACGGATGCCGCCATATGCCTGACGGATGCGGCAATCAGCACACCCGCAGTGCAGATGTGAAGGAGGATAATAACGAACAGAACTACCCTGAGGGGAAGCTGCCCGATTTTCCCCCTGCCATAATTTGCACTGATGATTGTCCAGCAGACACAGAAAAAAAGAGACTGTACCACCGTGGCAAAAAATGCGTTTACCATAACCTTGCTCAGCAGAATCTTTGATATTTTGTTTCCTGCCATCACCTCGTAATAAGCCGTTTTATTCATGTAGGAGATTCCCAATGCTGCCGCACAAAATGTACCCAGAAAAGCGGGGAGAAACATCGTAACAACCTCGTCTGATAAATATAAACATTTGGTCAAATCATTCTGATAAATTCCAAAATCATTCATCAGCGGCAGTCCGACTCCGACGAGGCAGATTACCACCAGCCATTTCATCAGATTGGAAGAATGTCTCATCCTGTACCACTCTGCTTTTATCAATCGATTCATCCTACTCACTCTCCTTACTTCCTATTTCGGAAAACCTTTTTCTTCCCTGTTTCTTTGTATGCCGACCGCCAAACAGCCCCTGCCCGGTTGTTCCTGTCCCATTTTCTCTGGCAGATACCTTAGACAGATAGTACTCCTCCAAATTCTGCCCTTCCATAACCAGCTTAGTCAAAATCAGACCACTGTCCGTAATGGTTTTTGACACCCTCTCTACCTCGTCCAGATATTCAAACAGACGGATTTCATTATTCTCCACCACCTTGTATTCCTTTACCCGAAGGTTGTGCTCCAATACTGCCGCCGTCCGGTTTATATCATCCGTCCGGATAGCCAGAAAGCTTCTGCATTTTTCTTCCAGCTCTTCTGCCGAAAAACATTCTACCAGTTTTCCCCGATTAATAAGGGCAAAATCTGTACATAAGGCAGAAAGCTCCGTCAGCAGATGGCTGGAAATCAAAATCGTAATATCTTTCTCCTCACACAGCTTTTTCAGCATATTCCGCACATCTACAATTCCCTCCGGGTCTAATCCGTTAACCGGTTCATCCAAAACCATGATTTCCGGATTGGGCAGCAGCGCCATTCCGATTCCCAGCCGCTGCCGCATCCCCAGCGAAAACTGCTTCACCGGCTTTCGTCCCGCATCCGCCAGTCCGACCATTTCCAATACTTCAAAAATCCGTTCCTTTCCTGCCACTCCACGCACATAACGGATATACTCCATGTTCTGCCGGGCAGTCATGCTTCCGTCTAAATAGGGCGCTTCCAGCATAAAACTCATGCGATTTCTCCCCTCGTCCAGATTTTTTGAATTTCCAAAAAGCGTAAGCGTTCCGCTGGTCTGGGCAGTCAAGCCTGCTATCATTTTCATCATCGTGGTCTTTCCTGCCCCATTGGGTCCAATCAGTCCGTAAATATGCCCTTTTTCAATCGCAAGGCTTACGTCGTCCACTGCCGTCGTTCCCGCTCTCTTGTACACCTTCGTGAGGTGCTCCAGCTGTAAAATATGCTCCATAACTTTCTTCCTCTCTCTCTATTTTTCTCAGGTGATTGCACAACTGCCTGTTCTATTATTCCAGTTTACCACCTTATCCTAAAGAAAAGGTTAAACCAAAGGTTAAGAAAAAGTTAATTTAAAAACAGCCATTGTGCCGAACACATATGACTGTCTTTTATCCTCTAACCGTTCTTTTCCTGTTTTAACCGATAACCCATTCCCCAAATTGTTTCAATATATTCCTCATCTCCCGCATACTGTTTTATCTTGTTCCGAAGATTGCTTATATGAACCTTTAATGTACTGTCTTCACGATAAAACGGTTCATTCCAGACGCTTTCAAACAGATTCGCTTTGGAAAACAGCCTGGTGGGATTTCGCAGCAGCAACTCCAAAATCATATATTCCTTGCCGGTTAAAACAAGCGTCTTTTCTCTCACCGTTACCGTTTTTGCCGTACAGTCCATAACCATGTCCTTGTACTGTATACTGTCCTGTGTTCCGCTATTTTCTTCCTTCGTTGTCCTGCGGAGCACTGCTTCAATTCTGACTTCCACCTCATCCAAATCAAAGGGCTTGGTAATATAATCATCCGCACCCATGCGTATCACATCAATTCTTGTCTGCACGGTGTTTTTTGCAGATAAAATAATCACCGGCACTTCGGAAAATTCCCGCAGCTTTGTCAGCACCACATCCCCGCTTTGCAGGGGAAGCATCAAGTCCAGCAGCACCAAATCAATGTCCTCCCTGCTGCGGAGCACCTCTAATGCACCCAGACCGTTTTCAGCCTGAAGTACGGTATAACCTTGTGTGGCTAAATAGGCACAGAGCAAACGGTTAATTTCTTTATCATCTTCCACGACTAATATCCTCGCCATTTATCCACCTCCTCCATGCAGAAAATTTCTGTTTTGATTATAGCATTCCCCAATACCGCAGTCTATCAAAATTTCCTGTGAAATATTATTGTCAAAAAAAAGGATTGGATATAGAATAAAAGAGAAGCATATTACAGGTAATTGCGAAACTCTGTTTTTGCTAATGTCCGTTGTACAATATAGACAAATCAACGCAGGCACGCTTTCGCTGCTTATGATATTTGTCTACATTGCACAACTAGATTTTGAAAATAGAGAGTTTCGCAATTACCTTGAACCATATTAGTAAGAAAGCGAGGATTTTTTATGAAACGATTCACTTTATTTACACTGATATTGATTGTACTGTCCGTATCCGCCTTAACCGGATGCGGTGATATTGACGACATCCGTGAAGATGCCCTTGAAGACAGAGTAAGACGGCTGGAGCAGCAGGTTTCTGAGCTGCAAAACCAGATTGCGGATAATTCCACCGCCGCTGCTTCCACTGAAAGCCCTGCCGAGGCGTCCACTGATGATGTTTCTGCCGAGGCTTCTGTTCTACCACAGGCGGAAAACGCATCCGATACGCTGGAAACACTTATCAAAGCGGTGGACGAAGTAACCGCTAAGACAGATTCCGCAGCCCCCGAAGCCGATTCGACACAGATGAGAAATCAGTTTTTTACGCTTAAAAATGAACTGGATGCCGTGGATAACCGCCTGGATACCTACGATGACCGTCTTGAAGCACAATACCGCCAGGGAGCCTTATCCTATAATGATTATCTGACGCAGGAACAAACCCTGGACATTCTGGAGGACAAACTGGATACCGCTGAGGACAGGCTGGAAAGAGTCTTTGGCATCGACGATTAGCCGCCGGTGCCCAGCGAGGCTTTGCGGACTTAGCAGAAAGATATGCCTTGTGTATGTGCCTGTGCTGATTTGTCTATATTGTACAACAGATGCCTTGCAAAACTTAAGTTTTGCAAAACCATATTAATCAATAAAAAGAGAGGGCTGGAAAAAATGAAACAGAAAAACAACGATTACATTGCCATTCCGGCATTTTTAAAGGTAGAAAACGGTGCGCTTGCAAGGATTGGCGCCTATTTAAAGGAAAGCGGCATCCAAAAAGCCGTCATCTTTTTCGGGAACGGGTTAATTGAACTGTTCGGCAATACCGTTATGGAATCCCTGCGGTCTGCCGATATTGAGGTGTTGGAATATCAGGAGCTTGATTCCGTGCGCTTGGAGGATATCACTGCCCTTGCGTTCAACCTGCCCAATAAAACCCAGGCAGTTATCGGTCTTGGGGGCGGCAAAGTCATTGACGCAGCAAAATACAGCGGATTTTTACGCAAGCTTCCATTTATCAGCGTCCCCACCTCCGCTTCCAGCGACGGTTTTTCCAGCGCAAGCGCATCCATTTTAATTGACGGCAGAAGAAATTCCGTCCCTGCCAGAATGCCTTACGGCATTATCGTCGATACCGGAGTAATCAAAAGCGCACCCTCCCGTTTTCTCTATTCCGGAATCGGGGATATGGTTGCTAAAATCACCGCACTATACGACTGGCAATATGAAGAGGATAACGGCTATGCCGAAGTAAATGATTTTGCCATGATGATTGCCAAAAAAGCGGTTAACAGCTTTGTGCGTACTCCCTTTTCCGGTATTCAGGACGATTTGTTTTTGAAAGAACTATTGGATTCCCTTGCCATGAGCGGTGTTGCCAACGAAATCGCCGGAAACAGCGCACCCACCAGCGGCAGTGAACATTTAATCTCCCATGCCCTGGATAAAATGCTGGAGGCTCCCCAGCTTCACGGAATCCAGGTAGGGATTGCAGCCTATCTGATGAGCCTTGTTCAGGACCACCGTTATCAGCGGGTGCATACTATTTTTACGGATACCGGATTTTTTGATTATGTGGAAACACTGGCATTGAATGTCACGGATTACGAAAACGCCATCGACCTGGCTCCCTCTGTCAAGCCATTCCGCCATACTTATCTCCATGAGGAAAAATACAGAAAAAAGGCAAAAGAGCTGCTTTACCATGATGACACGTTAAAACAACTTTTCCACCTATAAAACCGCATATCCATACAGCTTAAAATCCATACAGCAGCTTTGCCATGCCAAATTCATTATACAGGAGAAACCGGCAGACAAACACGGTGGATATATAGATAACCGCCTCCCATTTACCCCGTGCTTTCGTCCTTATTTCCCGCTTTGTTATATGGAAAAATAACCGAAACAGGAAAAAACCAAGCACAGTTCCCAGCGTGTTTAAAATCAAATCATCAATATCGGTCGCCCGGATATTCAAAAGCTGGCTGATTTCCACCAGCAGGGACAATGCGCTTCCAGCAATACAGGCATATTTCATTTTGTTTAAATCTGACCAGATTAACGGCAGCAAAAATCCGAGGGGAACAAACAGCACCACATTTAAGCCATATCCCACTAAATCAATGTTGGTATCGGAAAACGGAATCAGATTTACGCTTTGCGTACTGTAGGCCAGCCCATATTGTTTGATATGAAATATCGTACCGGCACCCGTAACATGAAAAACGCCAAACAGATAGACTGCAAAAACCAGCATCCATATGATATGCCCTCTGGTGTTCTCCTTCTTTTCTTTCTTATCCCGCAGACAAAATACTCTGAGGACTGCCGCTGCCGGAACAAACACCGTTAAAAATTCATATCCAGTCATCAGCAGCTCTGCTAATATCAACTCTTCCATAGTAAGCCTCCCTTTGCTATCAAAATTATCCAGTACAAACCACACTAATTATGATAACAAATAACAGCCTTCTATGTTTTACTATTTTCTGAAAGATTTCTTAAGAAATTCTTACCCTGCTTCCGGCTGTTATTTCAGCTTTACGATAAATGCATGCTCCTCATCCGTTTTTGCCGTCTCATATAACCACTTATCCGCTGCGGCGTCATACTCCACGGTATACGGAATAAACTTGATGTAATCCGAATCCATATCAAAGTTGGTGATTTCCGCATACCATTCGCGGCCCCCCTGCAACATACTGTAAAAGTCCTCATATCGAATGCCGTTTGCATCCTCCACATAATAAAAATCGTATATATATTTATCCAGCCTCGCCTCGGCGTCCTCATTTTCAGCGGCAAAATCAATATGCAGTTTAATGACAGAGGGCGCCACCGTGGAATTTTTCACCCATGCGGTAATCCCCTCCTCTACCTCAATCATCTGCTCCGGTACAGCGGCAGTATTTTCCAACGCATCACCAATCGACGCCCGGAACGTAAAGTCTTTCCTCTCATCCGTTCCCTCTGTAAACAAGGATAATTTTACTGTAACTTCCTCTCCTGTGACCTCTTTATTGATATAGTCATCTCCTTCTCCTGACATTTCAAAGGTGAGGTCAATCAGACCAAAATAACTTCCGGGTTTTTCCGTATCCCTTTCAAATTGTGCCATATAGCAGTTTCTTCCGTTGACATATGCATGGTCGCCTGCTCCCTCCGGTATCCAAACAGCCCCCTCCGGTAAATGTGCCGTAAAAGCCAGATAGGTTCCGTCTATATACACCTCGTCAATTTCCAACAGCGTATCTTTTTCAGAATCCAAACCGGTAATGATATTTTCCTCCGGTATTCCTTTTCCCCACCATCTGTGCAAATAACGGTTGATTCCGGAAAAATTGACGGCAAATGCAACGGAACCGCCAAGAATAAGCATGCATGCCGCCACTACGGCAGCTTTAGAAAATCCGGTCAGATATTTTTTCTTTCCCGCTGTAGCATATCCCGCAGTAGCCCGCCCCACATGAAATTGATTATTTTCCGCCGTCTCCTGCATATTTTCCATAACCGTCTGCCGGACAGTCTGTCTGAAGGATTCCGGTGCAGAAGGAAAAGAATAAGAACGTCTATCCATATTTAACCCTTCCTGTGACATCATTCTGCTTTCTTTATGCATGGCATTTTCCCTCCTTTAAAAGCTGTTTTAATCGGCTTCTTCCTCTACTCAGGCGGCTTTTCACCGTCCCCTGGCTTACCCCAATCATTCCCGCAATTTCTTTTACCGAATAACCCTCAACATAATACAGGATAACCGCAAGTCTTTGACTCTCCTTTAAATTCCCTATCGCCTGCCACAAATCGAAATAATCCTCGGCATGCGTATCATATTGGCTTGCTGAATGCATAAGCTGCTCTGTCTCCCTTTCTCCATGGTCAAAAAACAGCATCATCTTCTTTCTCTGCCTGCAAATGCGAAAGCATTCGTTAATCAATATCCTTGTCAGCCATGTCTTTGCATACTCTTCCTGCCTTAACGAATCCAGCTTCTGAAAAGCAATCGTGATTGCTTCACTCACTGCATCTTCACAGTCCGAATCGTTCTTCAGAATAGATTTGCTGACCCGGTACAGACTGTCCGTAGAATCAATTACCAGTTGGGCAAATGCTTCCTTACTTAGCATATTTCCCTCTCCTTTTTCATCTTTTATCTGTTAGAGAGAGCAAACCGATAAATGGTTCCCAAAATAAATAAAATACAGCAAATCCCGATTACCCTCACCGACAAAAAGTCCCGGAAATTCAGCATTTCCGGGACTTCCCAACATTATCCTTTTTAGAAACCGATAATTAGCATACGCCCTGCGCAAGCATAGCCTCCACTACTTTCTCAAAACCGGCAATGTTTGCACCTGCCACATAATCACCGGCTACATTGTAACGCTTAGCGGCATCATCCAGATTATGGAAAATATTAACCATAATGCTCTCCAGCTTGGAATCTACCTCCTCAAAGCTCCATGAAAGTCTCTCTGAGTTCTGTGACATTTCCAGTGCAGAAGTAGCAACACCGCCTGCATTTGCTGCCTTACCGGGAGCAAATAACACACCGTTCTCCTGCAAATATTTTGTTGCCTCCAAAGTAGTCGGCATGTTTGCACCCTCGGCAACAGCAAAGCATCCGTTTGCTACTAACTGTTTTGCATCCTCAAGGTCAAGCTCATTCTGGGTTGCACAGGGAAGAGCAATATCACATTTCACGCTCCATACGCCCTTACCCTCATGGTATTCCGCACTCGGTCTCGCTGCGGCATACTCAGTAAGACGTGCCCGCTTAACCTCTTTAACCTCTTTCAGTAAAGCTACATCAATTCCCTCAGAATCATAAATCCATCCGGTAGAATCTGAACAGGTAACCGGCTTAGCGCCCATCTGCTGTGCCTTCTGAATTGCATAAATTGCCACATTGCCGGCACCGGAAACAGCAACTGTTTTACCGGCAATATCCTTATCATTGCACTTTAACATTTCTTTTGTTAAATATAACAGACCATATCCTGTCGCTTCTGTTCTTACCAGAGAACCACCATAGGATAAGCCTTTACCGGTCAGCACGCCTTCATATACACTGCGGATTTTCTTATACTGACCAAACATATAACCAATCTCTCTTGCTCCGGTTCCGATATCACCGGCAGGAACGTCTGTGTCTGCACCAATATATTTGCAAAGCTCTGTCATAAAGCTTTGGCAGAACGCCATAACCTCTCTGTCTGATTTCCCCTTCGGGTCAAAATCAGAACCACCCTTACCGCCGCCAATAGGCAGGCTTGTCAGTGAATTTTTGAAAATCTGCTCAAAGCCCAGGAACTTAATAATTCCAAGATTTACTGACGGGTGAAGTCTTAATCCTCCCTTGTACGGTCCAATGGAATTGTTAAACTGTACACGGAAACCTCTGTTAACCTGTACCTGACCCTTATCGTCTACCCAGGGTACTCTGAACATAAACTGTCTGTCCGGTTCGGTAATTCTCTCTAAAACTGCTTCTTTTCTATATAACTCTTCATTTGCATCAATTACAGGTCTTAATGAATTTAAAACCTCCTCCACAGCCTGTAAAAATTCCGGTTCGCTCGCATTCTTTGCTTTTACCTGTGCAAGCACTTCATCAACATAAGACATTCCTTTTATCCTCCTTAGATTTAATACGTCTACAACGTCGGCGTTAATATTCTAAATCAAAAAGCCTTTCTTCTGCACATGCAGAGCATACAACTTAATATAATAAAGTAGAAAAAGAACACACAAAAAGACGTGTATTCTTTAATATGACGCCTTTGTCTGCTAAACATTATACAAAACGCGCCTAATTTATGCAAGATACTGCTTACCCAAATAAATTTTATTAAATAATTTCCTCTGTTTTCTTAATAATATTAAGTTATGGCTTTATTATATTAAGAATAAATTCATTTCGACTTAATTTAATAAACCTCTTTGTGTTATGAATCACATTTTTATCATAATATTAAAGTTATATATCCTCTGATTTTATAAAATTATCCATATAACCCGCTCTTCTAATCATACAGTCCATGTTATCACCTCGGCAATGCCATTAAACGCTGCACCTTTTTCACACATAGCCATACAACCCTCTTACTGACACTTCTCCCGATATAATCGCCTCCTGCTGTCCATGTCCGTCCTCTACAATCAGCCTTCCATTGTCATCAATGCCGACTGCTTTAAGTATCCTCTCCTGTTCCTTTTCAATAATTTTTACCTCTCTGCCGCAATTCACCAGCAGCCGGTTATATTCCGCCGAAAGCGTTGATAAGTCCTCCGTTTCCAAAAACTTTTCATAATATTGCTCAAATATATTTAAAAAGACACCTAAAAGCTTCGCCCGGTCAACCCTTTCCCCGGTTTCCAGCCGGATAGACGATGCCGTTTCCCTTATCTCCTCGGGAAAATCAATCTGATTTGTGTTAATACCGATTCCTACCACGGCATAATTGATATACTCCAAATCCGTACTGCTTTCCGTCAGTATGCCGCAAAGCTTTTTCCCGTTCGCAATAACATCATTTGGCCATTTTATCATGGTATCCAGGTTTGTCGTCTGTTTAATCGCTTTCGCCAGAGCCAGAGCCGACACCAGGGTAATCATTGACGCACGGTCCATCATTATTTCCGGTCTTAACAAAATAGAAAAATAACAGTTGCCCTGCGGTGAAACCCATGTTTTCCCTCTTCTTCCCCGCCCTGCTGTCTGCCGTTCTGTAACAATCAGCGCTCCGTTTGGCGCATTACTTTCTCCCAGCCGTTTTGCCTGAATATTCGTAGAATCCATTTCCTCTTCATATAATATCATTCCTGCCAGCCACTTCGTATGCAGATGCTCCCTGACCCGCATCTCATTGATGATATCCGGCTCTCCAAGCAGTTTGTATCCCTTGTTGTTTACCGAATCAATTCGGTACCCTTCTGCCTTCAGGGCATTGATATTTTTCCACACTGCGGTTCTGGATACCCCCAGCATATTACAGATTTCCTGTCCCGATACATAATCGGATTTTGCCTTTAATATTTCAACTATTTTTTCTTTCATTCGCTTTTAACTCCGCTTCTGCTTCTTCTTTTTTTAATTTCAACATACCGTAAAGCGCTTTTCCCACTTCACTTTTTCCCATAAAGGGCAGGATATATTGTTCTTTGCCGATATACATCTGAATAATACTGTAGTCCATATTTTCATTGGGTATAACATACCCCAAATCCGTAATTTCACCATAACTGACTTTCTTTTCCCCACGGTGGAATTTAAGGGTAAGGGTCTTGTCGCCAAACAAATAGGTGATATCATATGCCTGCACCTTCAGCGTCTGCCGCAGCAGATAAATACCATAGGTCAGCCCTCCTGCACATAAAACAATGGTCAATACCATATTCTTATGCTCCCTGCCCGCCACAACCACAATAAACCGGATAACCGCAACCAGCAAAAATAAAGCCGCTGTTATCCGCATCGCCGTCCGATTTCTCTTGCTCTTTTTTACCGTATATTCCATGCTTTCCTTCCCCTTATCCGCATCCTTTTTTCTTTAACTAATGCACTACAGGTCATTATACGCTATTTTTTCCAAAATACCAAGACCTCTTGTTCCAACAGAATGCTCTCTTAAATACTTTCCTTGATGCTGTCTGCATAGTCTCTATAATCGCCAAAATGCATGCCGTACCATAAAACTATAAAAAGAAAACTGTTCGACCTTAATCTCGGCGATATCCATAGCGCACTGTACCACTTCTGAAATTCCATCTATACTTGGAACTGTAGTATACTGGTTCTCTGTTCTTTCCCATATACATTGCCAGAGCAGTCTTTTATCGCCTGCCCCACTAATGTATAAAGTAAATTCAATCTCATTTTCTTACGCCTTATCCGTCTCCCGAATCTGCCGATTCCGGTACCAGCATATACTGGTTATAAATCCAAGAACACCGGTACATAAGAACATAACTGCCATACCGCTTCCGCTTCCTTCGCCCACTAACATTCTCAGTAATCCGGCAAACATATTTTCACTTTGTACAAATGGCTCAAATACATGATCCGCCAATACGCCGCCTAAGATAATGGCTATCGGGATGGTTGAAAATTGAATTGCATTCCTTACTGCAAAAATTCGCCCCTGAACCTCTGTGGGAATATTCTTATACATGATGCAATTCTGCCCTGCGTTGATAAACGGTATCGGCAGGCTGGCGGCAACCGCAGCAACACTCCATACAATTACATTCTGCCCCAATCCCATCAGCATATCACCGAACAGGAATGACAATGCGGCTGACAAATAAATCAACTTAACATTATCTTTGGATATTTCCTTAAATGAGATTATCAGTCCTCCAAGCACACCTCCAAATCCCATAATTCCTGTAACAATACCTAAAACGTTGTCATTGCCTCCACTTCTTGCCAGAATCATTGGAGACAGGATATTTTCATAGGTCAGTCTGGAAAAGAAATTCATACATGCCATACTTAAAATGATATACCAAATTCCCTTATGCTCCATCAGATATCGGAATCCTTCTTTGCATCCATCAAAAATACTTTTCTGCTCCTGAGTATCTTTCTTGATTTCCTCCGGAATCTGTATAAAGAAACACAGAATAACAAACGCTAAAATGAATGTTGCAAAATCAATTATCAATACTCCTTTCAAGCCAAAAAAAGAATGAAAAAATGCTGCCAGCATCGGTGCAAAAACACTGGATAAATTTGCTGAAAACGAATTCATTCCGCTGGCTCTTTTGTAATCCTTTTCTTCTACCATAATTCCAAGAGCTACCTGTTCGGCTGGGGATTGAAATGAATTCATCGTGCCAATAATTAAATTGACAAAATAGACATTCCAAACGGCAAGTGTATCATTTAAACAATTGATAAATATAAATAAACTGCATAATACCGCCACCAAATCGGCTGCCAGCATAACATTTTTCTTTTTATGCCGGTCAATAAAGGAACCTGCAAAAATACTCACCAATATATACGGCAGATAGGAGCAAAAGCTCATTAAAGAAACTACCATTGCTGAATTCGTCTGCTTATATGCCCAAATAATAAGCGCAAAACTCGTCATAGCGCTCCCCAGCTGCGAAATGGACTGACTAATCCAAAAAAAAATGAAATTTCCAAATTTATTATTACTCATGTGTTCCCTCCCAATAGATTGCATTTACATAGTTATTATTTTTCTCATCCATATTCAACTTTTTTAGTATTAGTCAATCCTCTTTAATGATTCCTATCAACCTTTATCCAAAGAGAATTAGGGATTTCATGTATCAAGCTGTCTAATCTTATTACCACAATACTACATTATTAGACCGGTTACAACTTTTTTATAGTTTTAATAATCAACAACAAACTTAAATCGTTTTCTTATCCACTGTTCACAAGCATATTGCACTCTAATAATTATTTTAATCAGGACTACCGCTTAGCCGGTAGCCTGCTCTGCCCCTATAAGGAGCTATTACCTGCTTGCGCCCGGAAGGCGCACTGATGGTCTGCCGACTGCACCACATTCTCAGCTGCCCCTATAAGGGGCTTTTTCAGTGCTTCCTTATTCCGGCGCAGCCCCATAAGGGGCTTGCTGGTTTGCTTTGACTCCCTACTGCCACTCCAAGTGGCTTACTTCTTGTGTTTCTTCACCGCCTCACCCGTAAACGGGTCGATATACTCTACTAGTGACATTTGGTCGTATTCTAAATCTTCTTTCAGTTGATTTTGAATATACGTTTTGAGCGCAGCTGTGTTCTTTCCCACTGTATCTACATAATACCCTCTGCACCAAAAATGCCTGTTTCCATATTTATATTTCAGATTCGCATGCTTCTCAAATATCATTAGTGAACTTTTTCCCTTCAACTATCCTACGATTTCTGAAACTGAGTATTTGGGCGGTATCCTCACTAACATATGGATATGATCTGGACAACATTCTGCTTCTATGATTTCTATTCCTTTTCTGCGACATAATGACCCTAGTATTTGTCCTACATCTGCCTTGATGTCTTTATATATTACTTGTCTTCTATACTTTGGTGCAAAAACTATATGATACTTGCATTCCCATTTTGTATGGGCTAAACTATTTGTTGTGTCCATCTTGGGCACCTCCTGTGTTGTATTTTTGTGGTTTGCAGACCTACTTTTATACTAACACAGGAGTTCTTTTATCTAAAGATTTGCCCTCCCCCTGCATAGCAGGGGGGGTATTTTTGTCTGTGACACAAAAAGGACACTTTTCAAAATTTCTCTTAAAAAGTGTCCTAAGTAAGCAAATTTCTTTAATTTAGGGATAAATGACAACACCTTATTATTACTCATTATCATGTATTATTGGTGTCAAAAATGTTGTCTTTTTTTGAAAGAACCCCTTACAACCCTTGATTTTACTGGTTTTCTTTGCCGAGTAACTTCATCGTCGGGACGAAATCGGACAGATTGATATAATCTGCTAAAATGCCCTAATCTTTCTTATATCCTCTTTTTTCACATTTCGCTACACCTAATTTTCCGCACTTGCCCGTGCTGTTTGTAGATGATGTAGCTGCTTCTGTTTTCAAAAGAGAAGTCCTGTTAATGTAAACCATAGCCACTAAAGCAGGCGTAAAAGCTGCACCAGCTCGTGCGGCTCATCAGCATTTGATACGGTCTGTCTGGTGTCAAATTGTGAAAAACGGTTATCACGATAGAATGATAAGAGCTTTTCCTCATTTTCCGCTTCCAAGAATGTTACCATACCGCCAAGCATATATTGTGCTTTCTCAATCGCCATCCAAGCAAGCTCTATCAGATCCTCGCCTTTTCTGACAAGTTTGCTTTCACGAAAAATTATCATTTCCCGTTGCCTATTCCGTTTCAAAGGAAATCTCTTTATGATATGCACAATTCTCCAAAAGAATCTCCTTGAAAGTTTTTCCGTTATAAGTTTCTGCCTCAGGATTATCCCAGTAAATCCCTTTCAATTCGTCTAACCACAAAAGCTCATTGACGAGAAAGAGATCGACCGTGGAAACGTCATGGTCCCCAATCTCTAACACATTTACCCAGCCGTCATTCCCGTCCATCAACTTCCCATCGGCATCCAGCATCACAGGAAAATAATGTTTGGCGCTATCTTTGGAAATGTCGGGGTATGTGTACATCGTTATCTCAAAACGGTCTTTAACCACTCTTTTAAAACCAATTCCCTGTTCGTTTTTCTCATTAATTTCCACCACCTGCATATCGGATTTATCCATCGTCACATCCAAATCAAAAATCCACGATCCGCAGTATGTGGCAACTAAATGGTCATCGTAATCCGGGTGTTCGGCATCCCATTTCAGCATCCATGCTTTCCACTCCTCATCAGACATAGCTTCCATCTCTTCCTCTGTCAAGCCAAAATCCGGTGCCTCCACATCTACCAAACCGCCAACCAAGCGGTTAAGCCTTAACTTCACAGAATATGTCTCCGGAATTTCTAACGCAGAGGCATTGTATCCGGTTACTTCATTTAAGTCAAATCTTAACAGACCGGCATAAGTATTCTCGTCGATAAAAGCTCCGTCCAATGTCGGTGTCAGATAAGCCTTGCCCGCCCGAAAACCAGACTTCCCTGCCGCCTCTTCAACCAGAAAGCTAAACTCTCCCGTTGACTCCTCAAAATTAAGGGAATCAATCTCTGGGAATTTCTCCTCGGACTGAATCTGCACGGTAACATAAAGCGCCTGCGAGTTGCAGTACATTTCCGACAGGGTTATTGTCACCCCATCTACCGTCTGCACATAGCCCGATGCCTCCTCCCAACCGGTGGTCTCCTCTGCACCTTCCTCACCGGAAGCCGGCTCGTCTGCCAGCTTCTCTCCGATTCCACTGTAATCACCGGCATACGGAAAGTCATCCTGCATTTTTTCAAAAATATGTCCAATCAGCGGTAAATTTGCAGCAAAAGACGGATTACTTATACAAAATACAATGCCGCACACAAATGCCGCCGCCACTGCTCCCCCTCTAAAAGCCCACAATTTTAAATTGCGTTTCTTTTGCTGCACGGTAATCTTTTTCAAACTTTCTGTCACTACCTGGTCCAATTCCCCCGGTACCGGTATTTCCCGAAATTCCATCTTCATATATATCTTCCTCCATTAATAAATGTCTAAGGTCTGATTTTGCCCTGTTTAAATATGCCTTCACAGAACCCTCCGGTATATCCATGACATAGGCAATCTCACTGATTTTCAGTTCATTAAAATATTTCAGAATAATCACGGTTTTGTATTTTTCGGAAAGCAAATCAATTGCCTGATATAAATCCAGCTTTTCCTCACTGGACACCATATCGTCATCTGCCGCAATCTGCATATCGTCCAAATTTTCACTATACCGTTCGCTGCGATAATAATCCGCAATCGTATTCCTCAGCACTCTGGTAATCCACGTTTTAAAATACTCAAGATTTTTCAGAGAATGCACGGAGCGGAAACCTCTTAAAATACATTCACTGACCATATCCAGTGCAATCTCCTGATTTTTCACGGAAAGCATGGCTGTACGGTACAAATAGTCTTTATATTCCTGAATCAACTCACCATATGCCTCGGCATTGCCATGAATCGCTTTCACAGCCAATTTTTTTCTTTTTTTGTCCTCTGTCAAATCCTATCACACCTCTTTTCTATGAGTATTCCGGAATCATCTCATTTTTTATTATACATATATTAGTCGTATCTGCCAGCAAAAAGGTTACAACTCCAATAAAAAATCATCCGCAAGTACCTCCATTACTCCAACCCAAAATACGCTTCACTCATATCATACTTCTTACAGTAGGCCCGCACTGCACCTTCATCAATCTCGTACATGGTATGTCCTTTGGTGCCCAATATACATAGTTTGATGTTGTATCATAATAGTTGGACACCCTATTCTCAAGGATTTTGATATAATTATAATCAATACGAGAACAGGAGAAAACAACATGGCAAAAAATCAAAAAACATATGACAGTGAATTTAAAGCCCAGGCTGTAAAACTTGCCCAAGAAATCGGTGGGCATAACGCAGCTAAAGAATTAGGAATCCCTAAGGGAACTATGTACACATGGATAAAAGCCTTCAAAGAAGGTCGTCTCAGTGCAAAGGAAGCAGTTCATACACCTAACAATGCTTTATCCCTTAATGATGAGCTTATCGAACTTAGAAAGCGAGTGAAAGAGCAGGATAAAGAAATCCGCCGCTTAAAAGAAGAAAATGAATTTTTGGAAGAGGCAAGTGCTTTTTTCGCAGCCAGTCGTCGGAAGTCAGCAAAAAACAGAGACTGATGTTTATTGCAATCAAAACGGATGACGGCAGGATTAAGGGCAAAATTTCTTTTTATTGCAGAGTGCTTCATGTATCCAGACAGGCATTCAACAAGTATTTAAAAACAAAAGATGCTCCGTGGAAATATCAGACCCTGGCAGATGCCATGCTGGATATCTGTACGGAAGATGAATGTAATGATACTTATGGAAGAATCCGAATGTATCAGGCATTACAGCTTAAAAAGCCGGAAGGCGTTTATATTCCCGGTGAGAGGACGATTTATCGTGTGATGGAAGAAATTGGTCTGAATCATAAACCGAAACGCAAGCCTAATGGTATTACCAAAGCCGATAGGGAAGCACGGAAATCAGATGATTTAATCAAACGTGACTTCACAGCTGAAAAACCCCTGGAAAAATGTGTTACGGATATGACAGAAATAAAGACTTCTGATGGGAACTGTATGTTTCAGCAATCTTTGACTGTTACGATTCAGCGGTGTTAGGTCTTGCCATGGATACAAATATGAAGGCAACCCTTTGCGAACAAAGCATAGATAATGCTTACAGAGCATATCCCTTGCTCAGGGGAGTTGTTCTTCACAGCGACAGAGGTACACAATACACAAACTACTATATGGACGTTACGATACCACCACGATGACGGTGGAGCAGTTAAAAACACTCATCTGGAGATACTTCCTTTCCTACTGGAACAACCGTCGGATATGCTCTTCTAATGGTGGATTGCCTCCGATGGTTAAGCGACAACAGTATTATGCTTTGCCATCTCAGTTTGGCATTCTGTTTCCGTTCATTTTTCTCAGGGTTCATCTTTGCTCCTTATCTGTGCGGGTAACTTATCCTTGCATATGCCGATTATAACATGGTGCCTGTTTTCTGCCAAGCTAGGTTTTCCATTCACGCAGCAAAAAGCCAAGCTGCGATTACCACACCTTGGCTCCATAGGTTTATATAAGCTCTTTATCCAGCAAAAAATCCGTCAGGTTTATATTCAAGATGCCATTTTCATCATACCAGCGTTTTCCAATGTCCTTTCGCACCACAATTTTAGGAAATGAGTCTTTTGTAAGGGCGAACGGACGCAGCTCCGCCTCTATCTTTTCTTCGGTCGGCATGGCATAAGCCGACTGGATATAGGTTCTCTTGCCGCCGGAAGTGACGACAAAGTCAATCTCTCTCGGAGTACGGACAGAATTTCCATTCTGATTGACAGTCCTTGCATAGACAACACCGACATCAACGGAAAACCGACGGATTATCAGTTCATTATAAATGATATTCTCCATAATATGCGTCATTTCCTGTTGGCGGAATCCAATACGGGCATTCCGAAGCCCAATATCCTCACTATAATACTTGCTTGGTGAGTCAAAATAGGATTTTCCCTTCACATCGTACCGCCTGCTTTCCGAAAACAAAAAAGCATCCTCTAAATGTGCCATATATGCCCGAACCGTATTTGCGGATACCCCCAGCATCTGCTTTGACTTCAATGTATCTGCTATCTTGGCGGGGTTGGTCAGCGAGCCCACAGACGAACAGAGCAAATCCAAAAGATGCTCTAACACATCTTGTCTCTCTATTTTCTTCCGCTCAACAATATCCTTGATATATACCTCCGCAAAAAGCGATTTTAAATAATTCATTTTGGCAGCGTCATCAGGCCTTGATAAAATAAGCGGCATGCCGCCGTAAAACGCATAATCATCAAATGCCTCATTTTTATCACCCCCGACAGCCGCATAATATTCAGCAAAGCTTAAGGGATGGACTCGAATTTCGTCACTTCTTCCCCTAAACTCGGTAAGAATATCGCTGGAAAGCATTTTGGAATTACTCCCCGTTACATAGACGTCTAAATTGGGCAGGCTGCGTAAATCATTTAAGGCATCATAAAAAGTGATTTTTTTCCCATCCTTATTATATGGGTTGCTTACTTCATCAGACATTTGAATTTCATCCACAAAAAGATAAAATTCCCCGCTGCCTTCCTCAACTTTTTCCCTTACATAAGAAGAAAGGAGCAACGGATTCCGAAACTTAATATCTTTCGCAAGGTCAAGCTCAATCATAATAATCTGCTCATTTGGAACGCCATTTTGAAGCAGATAATTTTTATATATATTTTTCAGCAGATAGGATTTACCACAGCGGCGGATGCCGGTAATCACCTTAACCAGCCCATCAAACCGGTAAGCAATTAACTGCTTTAAATAAGCATTGCGTTTAATCTCCATGTACTCCGCTCCATTTCATTGAATATTTTAGCCCAAAAGGGCTTCTTTGTTCATTCATTATACCCTCTTTCCCACACATTTTCAAGAGTTATTGAATATGATTGACCATTTGGGCAATCATATTCAATTTATTTTTTGCAAAAAAATGGAGCTGTGCACTAATTGCTTAGTGCAACAGCTCTATAAGTTTATATAAGTTTCTAAAATTCGGTCGTAAATTGGTCGTAAATCCGAAGCCCCAATCGCTGAAACCCTTGATTTTACTGGTCTTTTCCGCCCAAGGACTTCATCGTCGGGATTTAACAAGATATTGGTCCATCCCAGTCCAAATCAATCCATAAACCTTCAATCCTGTCCGACAACATTTCCAGCAACTATACCGTAATAGTCCAAATCAATCCAAAATATCGTAGTAATTCTGTAGTAACCTTGTACCAATTTGGACTAGTTTGGACAATTTCGTATTACCTTCCATGCCAAAAACGTACTACAATTGTATAACAAATAAGTTGAAAAAGCAAATCGCTACATTACCATAATCTTCCCCTGAAGATCTGTCAATATCTCTTTCTTTTTCTCTTCGGTTGCCTCAGCATAGATATCCATTGTGGTAGATATATCTGAGTGCCCCATAATTGCCTGAATCATTTTCAAATTGGTTTCATTTTCACAAAATCTCGTACAGAATGTATGTCGAAGATGGTGTGCTGAAAAATGTGGAAGCAATAAAGGTTCTCTCTCCTCTTTCTCTGCTAAAGCAGTTTCTTCCTTATTGTATGCATCACAGATAATTCTGATTGCACGGTTGATTGCATGAGGCAAATAAACCTTTCCCTGTGAAGTGGTAAACACAAAATTCGTATAACCATCAATCACCTGACACTTTGCACCAATACACCGCTGAATCTCCAGTTCTTCCAGAAATGCTTCATACACTTCATCAATCATAGGAATAATCCTTGTACCAGCCTCTGTCTTCGGAGTGTTTATTCGATATACTGCATGGCGTTCTCCTTCTTCATCCTCATCCACATGATAGACAATATTGTGATTGATATCAATCATTCTCTTGTTAAAATCCAGATCCTCCCAGCGAAGTCCTAAGATTTCACCGATCCGTCCGCCTGTCCCCAAAAGAACCGTTAATATCGGCAACCATCCTCTGAATTCAACACTGTCTTTTACATAATTCATAAATGCTTTCTGCTGCTCGATTGTCAAAGCATGTCGCTTTTCCTTAACCCAGTCTTTACTCCTTTTTATCTCTGTCATTACATCATCTGACGGATTAATTCTTAGGATGCAATCACGGACAGCCAGACCAAATGTTGGATGAATAACTGTATGGACATTTTCAACAGTCGCAGGTTTCAAACCCTGGTCACGCATCAATGAATAGTAAAATTCTTTCACATCTGAGTATTTGATTTTGCTAATGATACGCTTACCAAACGTATCTCTTACAAAATGGTCATATGTGTACTTGTAATTACTTCTGGTTGATTCCTTCAGATTATACTTCCGAGCAAAATACTTATCGAACATCTGGTTCAATGTAATATGGTCAGCAGCATCCGGATCTAACCCATCTTCACGGTCTCGAATCGACTTACGCTCCTTTTTCCTAAGTTCTACTAATGTTTTTGCGTATAAGCACTTTCTTTCACCATGAATATTCGTATATGTGTAAACATAACGACCATCTTTTCTCTGTGACTCTCCTGTGTGTAATACATAACCACGGGAGTCTTTTCTTGATTTTGCCATCTTATCACCTCGCATAATAATACGAGAATGATTACTTCTGCTCGTCCTCCTCATAGAGTTTATCAAGCGCTTTTAAGATAACTTGTGTTTTGGTCATTCCGTACTTCTCGGCATAATATTCTAAGCGTTCCTTCTGTTCCGGTAACATTCGCATTGTGAGTGCTCGCTCCCTATGAACTTCTGCTTTCGGGCGTCCTGTCCTTGCCATGATTCTACCTCCAAGTACTTCCATACCTCTATTATATTTTTGTGCATACAAAAAGTCAACACTTTTTTCTGAATTTGTCCAAAGTAATCCATTCTCGTCCGTATTAAGATAAAACAGTACCAACACTCTATCACTTGATATTTTCCTACTGATTTTCTTTGAAATTCTCCAAAAACTCCTCAAAGATTTCAGTATTGACCAAGACAATTTTCCGCACACGGTAGATTGCATTTGCCTCTTTTGCAAGTTCCTGAAATGTGTGCAGCCCCATGGAATAGCGTTCTGCACCTTCCTTGTATCTCACATATTTCTTATCCGTGACTTTAATATCATAATCTACTGGATTTTTCTTTTTTTTAGGTAATGTATCAAAATCAACCATTCTACTACTCCTTTCCCACAAAACGAAAATCAAACTGCTTTGCTATCGCCAGCTCCAATGCTTTCATTAAATCAGAATCTTCATCAATGTGACCAACCTTGCTAATCACCTGCTTACGGTCAATTGTCATTGGCTGCTCACCAAGAAAATCCGATTCATTTGGTAAATATCCTTTTACATCCTCCGGATTCACAACCACATGAACCGGATTATGTTTCAACTTGCGTGTAAACGGGTAAACATTCAATATAGTAGAATACTGATTGCTTTTATTATTCGACAGCACTACACAAGGACGTTCACCCTTTTGCACACTTGATTTTGGCACTCCTGTTAACACTGCATAAATCACATCCCCACGACGGATATCCCTTAATCTATTAGCTGAGTTTTTTCTTATATTAGTGTCCATAAACTCCAACCTCCTTAACATCCATATCCAAATCATTTCCGTCATCAACAGAAATCATTACACCACCTGCAACTTTGACCTCTCCTATTTTCTTGAAGGCATCCGGAATATCTCTTGAAATACACATCATTGCAGCAACAATGATTCCATCTGCTTTACCCCGTCTCACCCACCCAACCATCTGGGCAAAATGACGATCCACAACCGCCTGTGCTGCCACGTCACGATTAAACACTTTCACAATGTGAATGTTGTGTGCATTTGCATATTCCATAATATACCTGTATTGCTTTCGTTCACGCTCTTTCGCATGAAACAAGTCTCCCTCCGTAGAAAGATACATAAAACAATTCTTCCGTTCTTCAACACGCTTCTTTTTCTTCTTTGCCATAATATCCTCCTACGCAACTTGCACTAATCCTGAAATCATATAACCAACAACACCTTTGATGTATTCTTTTTGTTCTGCTGGCAGTTCCCGGAGCATTGCATCAACGGATTCCGCATCCGTCTTTACATTGACTCCTAAAATATGGTCTGCATCAGTATCAAAGAATTCCATCAAATCATAAAGCATGTCCAAACTGATTTTTCTGTGTCCAAGTTCAATCATACGCATATGACTTTCACTTTTACCGAGCTTTTCACAAAATTCAGTCATGGATAAGTTCTTATCTTTGCGAAGCCGACGAATATTCTCGCCAACCTTCCATCCTTCATACTGCATTATCATCACCTCAATCTATTTTCTTCTCTTTGTATGTCATAAGCATCCTCTAGAGTTTTACGCGCGTACTCTCATTTTCGTGCTGTTCCTTAGCACACTTATAGAATACTAGATAAGGCTTTATTTGAATCGTCAACATACTGTCGAAAACGAAAATAAAATCAACAATTTCTGTCGATTCTTGTTTTTATCAGGTTTACCAATTATAAATAAGTCTATTGCAAAACAAACATACCTCTCTCTTTTTTGAAATCTAAAACTTTTATATTAAAAAAGATGCTCCTGAACTTTCGTGTTCAACAGCACCTATAATAATCAACACACTCTTAAACTATCTTTGCAAGTTTTGCAATATCATACAATCGTTTCATATCCTCTGTATTTAAATCTATAAATCTTCTTATCATGAATTCTCTCGTAGGTTCTTCATTTGCTTTCTCGGCTCCAGTTAAGATAAAGTCAGTGCTTACGCCATAATATTCAGCAATAATACTGATATTCTCTTTACTTAAGCTGTATCCCCGGTTCATACGAGAAACCGTTGTCTCTGATAAATGCGTATCCATAGCAATCTTAGCAATTTTGTATCCATGATCTTTTGCCAACTGTTTAATTCTTCGACCAATCGCTTTGTTTTCATCACTTGGTATCACCGACTTTACCTCCTTTCTCCTTAGTCTCAAGCAGATGGAGGCAAATAAAAAAGACCTCCATCACAACTAGAAATTGTCGCAATAAAACAACAAGTGTTTTTTTCATATTCAATGCAAAAATTTCTGTTATATGTAAGTCTTTAAAATCTTTCTTAGTTTCTTAATAATTCTATGCAATCTTCTGTTCAAAATTATATTTTATATTGATATCTTTTAATATTAAATCTCATTTTCTAAATTCTTTTAAAATAATCTATGACTCTTAATTCTATAATTTAATCAATGTAATATAATTTTGCATCGCACCATATTCAGTTGTATTAACTACTATCAATCTACATTTTTCTCTTTAATAGTATTTTATTTTACCAAATTATGGTTTTTTTGTCAAATTTTTTAAGACTTACAAACTATTAATAACAAATATTAACTTTTCTTCCCTATACACCATCTATACTTATATATACAAAAAAAAATTTATCAAAATAAAAAAACAGAGGAATCCCACGAATATATCCAACTATGGATACTCGTTTCTGATTCCCCTGCGTCTCTGGTGCTGCCAGCATTATAGCTGTGCCCGTATCAGGTGGGCATATTAAGTATAATAAAATCAGATCTTTAATTTGTTGCCCGAAGCGTTTAACTTCATTAAGCCTTCGGTATATTTTTTTAAGACCATCACTCTTTTACAACGAGTACATTTAATTGCTATCCCTTGTAATGCAATCGTTGTATCATCTCCAGTTACAAAATAATCCATCAAGCGCATATTACACGCTTTGCAATGTAATTCAATCTGTTGCAAATCAGGTAACACCTCCAATAAACAAAAATACGATTCGTTCGTGGAAAGGAAAAGGGAAAACTGTCAACCTTTGCACTAATACCAAAACCGTTGATTAGTCGGCTTATGCAGTATATAAGTTCCGACACACTATTGGCTAGACACACAACAGTGATATATACCGCAGCAAAAACAAACATTTGTTCTGTTTTTATTATATACCTTTAACATTTGATTTGCAACCAGAAATCTAAAAATTTATTTGCAAGTCCATCGGGACTTACACCCGTTAGAGCGTACCCATGGCATGCAAACTACAAAAAAGATGAGGCATATATCCCCATCTTCTCTAACATCCATAACAACTACTTTATAAAACTATTTCTTTTTGTGCAAATGCCCTATGTGGATGAATACTTTCATCGGTGATAACCTTTACTTTTATTTTACATCCTTTACCGCTAAATCTAGAAAATAACGTATTACTTATTTCTCTGCAAATATCTTCGCAAAAAGACGCATTATCAAAAGCCGACTTTACAACATATATCTCATCTTCTCTTTTTAACATATCAAAAATACTAACATAATCTTCTACGCAACACAACATTTCCTTAAAAGATATTGAAACATCGCAAAATGTTACTTGAATAATACCCTTTTGAGTATGCGTAAAAGTACTGCCAAATAATTCATTAGCAGTAATTAAAGTACATGGACACGCATTTATAAAGGGAACTGATAATGCAATGTTTTTATGAATATTGCAATCTTTTGATTGTAAAGTAGCACTTAGAGTAACAGACAAAAAATTGTCTTTATTGGTTTTTGGAGTTTTAACTTTCTTCAATAATGTACTGTCTATTTTTAATTCACTATTTACACCATTATTAGATTTTATCAAATTTTCCATATCGTCTAACAAATCTTCATGATTAACATCAGCAAATGCGTTTAATTGTTCAACCAATCGAGACATATGTATTCCCCGATGAAACTCATCTAACTCTATAGAAGAACTACATATCGCTATCGAATCTGCATACCCTTTTATACGAAGTGGTATTCTCAAATTCTCGACTCCCACATAATCTAATGCAATATTATAATCGGGCATAGTTTTTGCCACATCTGTAAGATATTCCAACTTCTCTATTGCATATGTTCGTTCCCTTATCTGTTCAGTTCTTTCTATATTTTTTTTAAGTAAATCTATCGCCATTTGAATCTGCTTTTCTATAGGAACTGACGATGAGCTTTTATTGATTTCGTTATACCATTCATGATAACAATCGCAATTCATGAAATCCTTTACATCTTTCCACATTAAATTCCTATTCATCTTTAGTAACTCTAATAAATTCTGGCTACATTTATCGCAGTTAAATGCGGAAAGTATAGGCTGCGGAAAATAATCCAATCCAGACAAATGAATTTGAGGATTCTTTTCTCTTATATCTCTCAATCTTGTATTAATCTCTATAAGACTCCATATCCAAACTGGTCTGTACATCTTTTCTTGAAGCAAAAACTCTAAAACAGTATTATTTTGTACTGCAATAGGTGTATAGCTAACATTTTTAATTCCTTTAGCTACAAGTTCATTAACCGAGTTAACAACATCTTCGATAGCCTCTTTTTCCGTCAAAAACGGAGGCTTAATAAGTAAATAAACTTTTACACTACACAAATTTTTTAGTTGACTTACTAAATCATAAAATTGGTTTATGTTTACTCCTTTGTTTAAACATACATTTCTAACTTCGTCATTTGTTGACTCTATCCCGAAACATATCTCGTATCCTAAATTTGTTTTTTCAATTAAATTTTCCAATTTTTTAACCATTACAAACTCTGGTCGAGATTCTATACATACTTTTGTGATTCCCAACCTCATCTTTACTGTATTAATGAAATCAATAGCTACATCACTATACAATTCCTTTTCATTAAAAAATGAGCCATTAATATATAATTTAAGTTTCTTATAACTTCTATTCAGTTTAACAAGATTTTCTATTATTTCTTCTTTATTTTTTACAATAACATCAGTAGCATTCTCCCCTGTTTTATCTGAATAGTTACACATCGTACATCCACCAGCAGAACTATACCATGCACACATATTTTTTATTATAATTCGATAACAGTCCCCTGCATCTTCGACCAAATACTCCATTGGCATTGTTTTTTTATATTTCCAATTTTTATTGAAAATACTTATCAAATCGTTAATCATTTTCCCTTCCTCCCATAATAAACCGAAAGCAAAACACCTATTGCTGACAATACAAGGCTAAAATAACTTACAAACGTAGAATTCACAAATTCTATTCTTGCTTTAAGAAATTCGTGAAAATATAGTCCAGTTATTCCAATAATAAAATAAAAAATAATCAATGGCCAATTAAATACATATTTATGCAATTTTGAAATAATTAAAGAAAGGGATAATTTAATATTCTTCTTTAACTCATTTCTAAACCGGAATTTATTGGATATATATTCTTGATATGTAGTTAGCACTTTTATCGCATATGAAACCGTCCATATTCTGTTATAACTATCAGAATTTTTATCATACCATTTACCATCCTTTTCATTTTCCAATAGCCTTAATATAGATTTAGATATACAATTATCCATCTCTTTAATATATCTATACATATCAGAACTTCTATATTTAATCAATGTCAATATCATTATTTCTAAACTACCACCCCCATATTCATGATTCTTCAACTCATTTCCACTTTTATATAATTCCGTCTCAATCTCAGGTGTTTGAGCCACTTGATTAATATCTAATGTAAGCATCCAGTTTATTGATGCTCTAATTTTCTTATATATTTTTTCTCTATCTTCCTTATCTAAACTATAGTTTTCCACTATATAAATTAATGCATATGTTGTCCAGGCAGTCAATTCAACTCCATACGTGTATTCTTGAGGCTGACCATATTCTTGCAAGCTTATAACCTTACGCTGACAATAGCCATTTTTTGAAAACTGTTGAATAATCCACTTACTTGCCTTTTTTACTTTATCCTCAATATATATAAATGGCTCTAAATCTGTTTTGCCTACATAAGAATAGCATTCTGTTAGAGCTATTACACACAATGCCGTAGCTCGCAAATCTTCCTCGCCTTCTTTGTAGGTTCCCCATGACCCATTCTCTTTTTGATCATTTAATATTTTATTAACTACTTCAATATATCCAGGTGCACTAAGCGGTTGACCTGCACACGTCATAGCCAACAAAATAAATGCTTTTTCAAACAGTCTGTCTTGTTTATCAAAATGTTTATTATCTATCGCAGTATTTACTGCCGTTAATAACTCCACTGTTAAATAATGTGTTTTTGAAAAAATACCAGAAGACGTTATAGCCCAAAGCATCTCACATGCAGTAAACATAGAAAACTCTAGGCTATCACCCCTATGATATGCATCTCTAGCTTTAATTCCCAAGCAAACATTATTGCGGGGACATACTGTTTCAATAATTTGCATAGATCTTCCAATACTTTCTTCTATTCTATCAGAAATATCCTTATCCATTATGTCCCCTCCTAATTTTATATTATCTTATCTAGCAAGTCCTTCACATTTTTAACAAATAACATTTTTTTTGCACATTCATGACCCACTTTACAACATTCTTCATAATTATTTCCACGTAATATGCCTTTTATAAAACCTACTGAAAAGGCATCCCCCGCACCGCCCGGATGCACAATATTTGAAATATTATCTACTGGCACAATAGTCTTTTTATTGTGATCCTTAATAAAAACGCCATCCTTACCCATTGTTACAATTAAAACAGTATCTCCTACATTAACCTTGTCACAGCAATCATAAGTTACACTTTGTTCGCCATTCCACGTCTTCTCAAATATTTTTAATAATTCCCCTCTATTCATAAAAATATAATCTGAATTAACTTTCAATTCATCATTTTCAAAATAAAAGCTAGTCAACCCGCTAGCTAAAATAATACTTTTTGTATTTGTAATTGATTTGTTTTTTTCAAAAGTCAAAGCTACTTGCTCAAATGGTATGCAACAAAAAAAAGTCGCATCAAATTCCGAAAAGTTTATTCCTAATAAATCATGTGCCATTACTTGATTTGGCGTATATGAATAACATTTACGCTCTAATTCTGAATTGTAGAAAGTTAATAAAATATTTTTTTCTTTGCCGCCAGTATCAACCAACGTTGTATTAACTCCAACCGTCGATAACTTTTTTAATATTTCATTGATGTCATCATCTTCTTTTGTTTTCGAGCATAAAAATGGCTCTAAATTTAAGAAAGCGGCTATTGCTGATACAACAATAGCCGCTCCACTAACACAAAATGTCATATCATTAGCAACAACTTCACTATCCTTTTCGCAAAAATTATCCACTAAAAACGACGCCGTCTCAAATATGTTACCAATGATCAGTATTCTCATATTATCTCCTCTTTCTATATCTAATCAACCTCATTTGCAAATATTTTTGCATATCTATCTAATCCTTCCCAAACTGTAACCGCATATAATCCATCAACATCCTTCAAATGTCGAATAATATATACTGCAACATTTTCAACTGTTGCTCTACCCATCCCTTCTATATCATTTAAATATTTCTTATCTATTGTGTCCAATACTGCATTTACTTTATTGATTGCATCATGAAAATCAATACCTGAAACCATATCATTCTCTACAGGACCTGAAAAAGTAACATTAATCTTAAAACTATGCCCATGTATCTTCCGCCCGTGTGCGCTATCAATGACTCTCTCCACTGCCAATTCTGCCATATTTAAACCTCCCTATTTAGTCAAGTCTTTTTTTCCTTATTTTTCAAGGATTTTTTAGCT
>JAMPFJ010000025.1 GCA_023664535.1 Bacteroidales bacterium | reverse complement strand
ACATACCAAAATCTTTTCAAAAATCAGCTTGACATATCACCAGATTGCTCCTTATATAGAATATGTCTGTTTTTTCGGATATATATCGCAATCAGCTTTTATGCTAAACAAAAGCGGAAGATTCGGCGTAAATAAAAAATGCCCCACGTCTCCTTTGCCAGAGACGTAAAGCAATGCTTACGCGGTACCACTCTAATTCATACATCATTGTATGCACTCATTGCAGATACGGACATTCAAACTGTCGTATATCCTCCCTGTTATAACGGTCGGGCTCCGTCCTCACCTACTTATCACACGATATGTTCAGCGGGCTACTCAAAGGCGAGTTCAGACTTCTTTTGCAACTGCTTCGCACCAGTTAGCAGCTCTCTGGGTACTCCGGAAATCTTACTATTCCTTATCACTGTATTTTCTTTTGCCATATGGAATTGTTCCAAGTAAAGAAAGATTAACATATTCATTATCCCGTGTCAACCCCAAAAAAGCGGGAATTTGAACAGAGAGGAAAAAGCGGGAGAGACAGGTCTGCCGGGAAGGGGATTGTACTTCGCTGTTGCAGTCCTTTTTACAAAGTAATATAATGAAATGAAGAAAAATAAAGGAGGGTATACCTATGGCAGATAGAATCAGGCAGTATATTGCCTATGTGGATAAGCTTTTGTCGTCGGAAGATACGGCGGTAGACTGGGAGGAGGAGATGAAAAGGCACTTGGTACAGATTGCATTTTTCGCCCATGAACGGCAGATTCATTTATTGGTTACCATAACCTTTGCCATTTTGACCGTGATGGTATTTTTATATACGCTAAGCAATTTCTCCTTCGCCATGGTTTTGCTGATTTTTTTCCTGATGTGTCTGATGATTCCCTATATCAGGCATTATTACCTTTTGGAAAACAGTGTGCAGGATATGTATGAGCAGTACGATAAAATGCAGGTGAAAGCCGGGGTAAATACCTTTGTCAGACAGGGAAAATATAAACGGTAGCAAAGTCACCCCGCCGGCACTTAAGACGGATAAAGGGGAATGGAGAGAAATGGGCTGTAAATATAGCGGAGAACTTGTTTTTAACAGTCGGATGGAGTATAATATTAGCAGCATATGTGTTGAGGGGACGGGGAAATGACAGCTTTTTATCATGTGATACGGCAGGTTTTTAATGGCACGAGAGCCATTGATAATAAAATAAAGTATGTCCTAATCGGGGTTATCATTGCGTTTATTCATCTTTTTTTTACGGTTGCATTTAATTCGTTTCATATTACGCTGCTTACCCTGTACAATCTGGCAATTACGATTTTCTATTTTTATCTGAGTGCGGTGGTGACGAAAAAGGAGCGCTATGAATCTATCTTTATCTCGGCTTTTGCGGAGATTCTGTTTCATTCTTCCATGGCATCGATTTTACTCGGATGGAACTGGGGATTTATGACCTATACGATGGCGCTGATTCCGGTAAGCTTTTATCTGACCTATACGCTTCCCTATTTCAAGGGGAGTGTTTTTGCACCGATTACGGCATCTGCCATTATTTGTGTGTGTTATATTTCCATAAAAGCGGTAACGGATTATCTTCCGCCGGTTTATACGAATAACCTGCCGGAGGGCGCCGATAACTTTTTTGATTATTTCAATACCATAATTGCACTAATCATGCAGATTTTTTTCTCGATATTATTTGCTCTGGAAATCCGGTATATGAAGCGGCAGATGGAGGAAGAAAACCGGACGCTGGGTGAAATTGCAAAATATGACCCGCTGACGCATTTATTGAACCGCCGGAGTATGAATACTTATTTAAAAAGTGCGTTGGAGCAGGCGGCGGAGGGACAGCAGCCCTTTTGCCTGGTCTTGGCGGATATAGATAATTTCAAGCTGGTAAATGATACCTACGGACATGATTGTGGAGATGAAATATTGATTTTAGTGGCGGGGATGGTATCCGCCAATGTGCGTGAAGAAGATTATGTCTGCCGGTGGGGCGGAGAAGAAATTTTGATTTTGTTGAAGACCGATTTGGAAACCTCTGTGCAGATTGCCGACCGTATCTGTAAAAACATTGCCGGCGCTGCGTTAAATTATAAAGGTACAGAGGTCAAAGTGACATTGACCTTGGGGGTTTCCCAATATGCAGAGGGGGAAACCATCCGTTCCATGATTGATAAGGCGGACCAGAATCTGTATTATGGGAAGAAGAACGGCAAAAACCAGGTGGTTTCTTAAGAGAGATTACCGGAGGGATATACAGGAGAACAAAGCCTTATGAAACGGAATATGGATATGTCCGAGGTATCGGACGGGAAATTATATGGCATAAACGATATGGTAAAGGCGGGCTGCGACGGTTGTAAAGGATGCTCTGCCTGCTGCCGGGGAATGGGAAATTCCATTGTTCTTGACCCCTTTGATGTGTATCGGCTGACAAACGGATTAAATTGCAGATTTGAGGATTTACTTGCAGATAAACTGGATTTGCAGGTAGTGGACGGGATTATCCTGCCTAATCTGAAAATGGCGGAGGATAACGGGGAATGTGTATTCTTAAATGAGGAGGGAAGATGCAGTATTCATGAGCTTCGACCGGGAATATGCCGCATTTTCCCTCTGGGACGGATTTACGAAAATGGTTCTTTTCGGTATTTTTTACAGGTAAACGAGTGTAAAAAGCAGATTCGGACAAAGGTAAAGGTAAAAAAATGGATTGATGTGCCGGACTATGCAAAGAATGAGGAATTTATTAACCGCTGGCACTATTTTCTAAAGGGAATCGGTGAAGGACTGCCGGATTTACCGGAGGAAAAAGTGAAACAAATCAATATATATATATTGAATGCTTTTTTTATCACACTGTATGAGGAGCGGAGAGATTTTTACGAGCAGTTTGAGGAAAGAGTGAGGGCGGCAGAAAAAATATGCCAGCAGCAGGTAAAATTCGTATAGACAGCTTCAGATACGGGAATGATAAATTGGAAAGTCAATGGAAAAGGAGCTGTAGGAGAATGAAGATTTTATTTTATGATGCAACCAATTATGACAAGGAATCTTTTGACAGGGAGCTGGGCAGATATCCGGGGGTTGAGATTACTTATCAGGAGATTGATATCGCCCTGAAAACGGTTTCTCTGGCAAGGGGATATGATGCAATCTGCGCTTTTGTCAATTCCGATTTGAGTGCACCGGTTATTGATAAGCTGCACGAGATAGGAATCAAATTGATTTTGCTGCGCTGTGCCGGTTTTAACAATGTGGCGCTGGATAAGACGAAGGAGTACGGAATAACGGTTTTACGTGTACCGGGGTATTCGCCGGAGGCAGTTGCAGAGCATGCGATGACGCTGGCACTTGCGGTAAACAGGCATTTACACAAGAGTTATATTAAGGTGAGGGAAAATAACTTCAGCCTTGTGGGACTGACGGGAATCAATTTTTATCAGAAGACCGCAGGAATCATTGGAACCGGAAAAATTGGTGCGGCAATGTGCAGAATCTGCCGTGGCTTTGGGATGCGGGTTATCGCCTATGATATGTATCCGAATAAGGACCTTGATTTTGTCGAGTATATGCCCCTGGAAGAGGTGTTAAAGCAGAGCGATTTGCTTTCCCTGCACTGTCCGCTGACGGAGGAAACCCATCATTTAATCAATAAGGATACCATTGCGATGATGAAGGAGGATGTAGTGCTGGTCAACACTTCGAGAGGCGCATTGGTAAAGACGGAGGATTTGATTCAGGGAATCCGCAGCGGCAAATTCTTCGGCGTGGGTCTGGATGTCTATGAAGAGGAAGGAAGCAATGTGTTTGAAAACCGTGAGGATGAACTGCTGGAGCATTCGGTGACGGCAAGGCTGCTGTCTTTTCCCAATGTGATTGTGACCTCCCATCAGGGTTTTCTGACCAAGGAGGCACTGACGGCAATCAGCCGGATTACCCTGCAAAATGCGTTGGATTATGAAAAGGGAGAGATTAACGGGGGCAACCTTGTACAATAAACGGGATAGGAAATCGGTGCAATAACCACAAAAAAGAGATTGGTATCGGCGTGTCTGTTTATGACAAAACGGCCAATACCAATCTCTTTATTCAATAATAGGGTGGATGCCATATGCAGGGCTTGGATTAACGCCTGCCGGTACCCGTGGTATTCGAGGAAATATTTCGGTTATCGGTATTTTTTTCAGAGCCGTTTCCCCTGTTCTTTGCTACGCTGGTGTTAGCACCGGCGCCTATGCCGCTTACCTGGCTGTCGGTTCCGGTCGGAGTACCCGGATATGCTTCTATGGAGTCGTCGTCTCCCCGGCGGTAAATTGCTCCGGAGGTAGCGTCCACATAGAATTCACCGAACATTTCACCTTCCTTTTTCTTACTGGTGTCATAGAGGTTAAAGCGGTAGCCTTTAGAGCCCTCCTGGTAATCGTTGAGCTCCCGGTCTTCGTCTCTGACCTCAAATTTTGCATCGGCATGATAGGAGCCCATAGTGTCCAGAAAATAATCGTGGGCGTCATTGTAGTTATCAAATCCGCCCTTTCCTACCAGGTCATCGACGGCATTGCCGATATCATCTGCCGCATCACCGACAGCGCTGCCCACATCGTCTGCCGCATCGTTTACGGCATTGTTTTTATTGTTTCCGCTTGTGGAGGCATTGTCCTTATTTCCACAACCGGTCAATGCAACGCTGAGTATACATAAGGCGGCAGCAAGATAAAAATAATGGTTTAATTTTTTCATCATACTTCTCCTTTTTGTGTTAGTAAACCTTTTGGTTTCTTTGGTATTATGTGTAGTTTGTTCCGTTTTATGCAATGTCGGAAATGCGGGACTGCCATGCAAAAAATTTTATTTAATTATCTGTGTAAAATGTCTATTCGGACGTTTTTTTGTTTCGGGCAAACTGCTTTCCGGTATGGTCGAGATAATAATCGCTGGTATAAATGAGCGAAGATACTTTGACAAAGGAATAGCCCTGTTCTTCCAATCTAGTTAACATAACATCTAATGCATCCCGGGTATACGTTGCGCCGTTGTGTAAAAGGATGATGCTTCCGTTTTCCAGATTTTTATGCTTGCAGACGGTATGGATAATGGAATCAATGCCATAATCCTTCCAGTCCAGACTGTCTACCGATTGATTGATGGCGGAATATCCCATGGCATGGGCAACGTTGACAACCTCGTCGTTCCAGTCGCTGTAAGGAGCCCGGAACAAAGTCATATCCTTTCCAATCAAATCATAAACCGCATTGTGGCAGCCCTGTATTTCGGCCGCCATTTCTTCTTTGGAAATCTGCGGCATATGCTTATGGGAATTGCCATGGTTGGCAACCTCGTGTCCCGCCGCATCAATTTGGATGATGGCATCAGGATATTTTTTTGCCCATTCGCCGGTGACAAAGAAGGTGGCGGGAGCATGGTGCTTTTCTAAAATGGACAGAATATCCGCTAAATCTTCATCACCCCATGCGCTGTCAAAGGTCAGGGCGACTACAGGATTTTCCGTATTTACACTGTAGATGGGAAGCTCATTGACGGAAACGGAGGAAGTGATGACTGCCTGTCTTAAGGGAAATCCGTGGCGGATACCATATAAAAATACGGAAATCAGGAGAAAGAGGGTGACATATTTCATATAACGGGTTGGGATAGGAAGCATAGGAAACCTGCGGAGATATATTTTTAAAATGTATGACAGGGAGAAAGAAATTAGAACAGCAATGTTACAGCACTTTATGAAAGGCTCTCACGATAGGAAAATTCTCCTAAAACTCTTGAATCAAATCGGCAGATGTGTTATATTAACAATATAAAAGAGCAACCGCCCACAAGGTGGGTTGACCTTATAATTAAGATAGAAATTCCACCTTGCTACTCGGTCAAAGTTTTGGGGTGGTTTTTCTATGTATGGCTACTTACAAAAGGTAAAAATAAATGTAAGCAATGCCAAAAGGAATATGCCAAACGTCAGCAAATCCTTAAAATCAAAATGATTTTTCATAGGCATCACCTCCATTCCGTCAGAATGAAAGGTCAGCCCACCCTGCAACACGGTTACTCCGCTTACAATGTATCACAAATCCCATTGCATTACAACATTCAGTTTTCCTCAGTTCCCCATATTTTTCTTTTACATTTCAGAAATTGTCAGTAAGCGGCATCTGCTGTTTCGGATTGTTATTACAAAAATGAAGAAAGCAGACGCATAACGGCACTCGTCGGAAAATTACCGGGTTTTATCGAAAGGTGCAGGGATATTCTTGACAAATGCTTTTAGCATAAATTAAAATATATCTGTATTTTTGACGAAAAAAGAACATTGCTTTTGATTACAGAGGCGGAATCTGCAAAAGGAGGAGTACGGATGAAGAAAAGGAGAACAAAACAATATGCTGTAGTATTTGCATTCACATTTCTTTTGGCAATGCTTTTGATGCCGAAGGATGTGATAGCGGCAGCGGGAACTCTGAAGTGGGGAAGCTACGATTATAATGAAGCTACAGGAACGCTGACAATTACCGGCAGTGGTGCAATTGATGACGAAACAGGTGCATTGAAGAAGCTGGGAGCAAAGCATGTCGTCATTCAAAAAGGGGTAACGGAGATTGGTAATTATACCTTTAAAAACTGGGATTCCTTGGAGAGTGTCAGCCTGCCGGATGGGTTAAAGAAGATGGGCTATCATGCCTTTCGGGGCTGTGAAAAGCTGACCGGCATTACCATACCGGCAACAGTGACGGAAACGGCGAGCAATATCGGTGGATATTGTTTTTTGAAATCGGGACTGCAAACGGTAACCTTTGCGGATGGGATGACAATAATTCCAGTAAGTATATGTGCAGGCGCAGAGAAGCTTACCACAGTGAATATGCCAAAAACAGTCAGGGAAATAAGGGATTATGCATTTTCCGACTGTATTGCGCTGGAAAATATTACGATTTATGATAAGGTCACTACAATCGGTAAGTATGATGTGTTTAAAAACTGTGGTAAATTAGCGATAAGAGGGTATACCGGAAGCTATGCCGAGCAGTATGCAAAGGCGAACAAGATTAAATTTCAATCTATTGGTTATGTGCCGCCGAAAAAGGGGGAAAAGGCGGTAAAATCAGATATCACCTATAAAATTACCAAAGCGGATACAGACGGAAAGGGTACGGCGACAGTTTACCGGTTAAATAAAAACAGGAAATCTGTTACAATTCCCGGCACCATTACGGTTAAAGGCTATACCTATCAGATTACGGGGATTGCGGCAAAGGCATTTTACCGGAAGAATAAAGTACAGAAGATTTCGCTTAGGTCAACGGCAATTAAATCCATCGGCAGGAATGCATTTAAAGGAATCAATAAAAAGGCAGTATTTAAAGTGCCGAAGAGCAGATATAAGCAATACAAAAAAATGCTTACGGCAAAAACCGGATTTGCAAAGAAGACAATGAAGGTAAAGAAATAAACAGTATCTTTAGGATAAGCAGATAGGAAAAAGGTGGTGAGGAAGCAGTCAGCATGGGAATAGTGATTTAGGAGTTGTACAGATGATATACGCAGATATACGGCATCAATTAACAGTTTATGTATGCGAGGACATTAAAGAACACAGCGAGCAGTTGGCCAGGATATGTTCTTCCCTGGCGGAGGAATATCCGTTGAAGGTGAACTTCTTTTCGTCTGCAATACAGCTTTTGCAGCAGCTGGAGCAGCTGCAAAAGGACAATGGGGTATTTCCCAATTTGATTATATTGGATATTGAGTTGCCGGAAATGGATGGCATAACGTTAGGAAAGCGGATTAAAGCGATGGATGCCGACGTGTTTCTTGTCTTTGTTACGTCATATATTGAATATGCGGTGAAGGGATATGAAGCAAATGCATTCCGCTATCTGTTAAAACCCTTATCCCTTGAAGTGATGCAGAAGCTGTTTATGGATATAGAGGAGGAGTATCAGAAAAGGAAGAAGCTTACGGTAAAGACCAGAGATGGGGAGATTATGATTCCGCTACAGGAGCTGGTATATATCAGCGCAGAGGATAAATATACCGTATTATATACGAAAACACAGCATTATATCAGCGACTGCAGTTTGAAGAAATATGAGGAGCAGCTAAGGGAATATGGATTTTTTCGGATTCACCGGAAATATCTGATAAATTTGTATCATCATAAAGGGGTTCAGGCGGGAAAGGTTGTGCTGACAAACGGTTATGGACTGCCCGTCAGTAAGAAGCGCATGTCGGAATATCAAAGACAGTTATTTCATTTTCTTGGGGAGGATTTGGTATGATGGATTATGTATTATATGTGGTATTGCTGCTCTTAAATACCTTTGCCATGCTGGACATATGGTTAATCATGAGACTGCTGTTTGGCTGTGATATGAGAACCACACCCCGCAATCTGGCGATGGCAGCGGGGATATTTATCGCAATCGATGTGGTAATCACCTATGTTTTTCCGGAGAAAGGAGCCATAACGGTTGCGGTTGTCTTTGCCTATAATGTTCTGGTTACGCTTATGCTGACAAACAGCCATCGGGTGAAAACCCTGCTGCTGGAGATTCCGGCATTACTTGTGTATGTGCAGTTTGGAATGTTTCTTTCCCTGATTGAGCGAATAACCGGTTTAGAGCGGTATTATGTGATGAATCAAGGAGTGCAGAAGCTTACCCCTTTTGATTTTCTGTCGGATGTGCTGTTATTTGTTTTGCTGGTTCTGCTGGGAAAGACCAAAGTGGCGAAAACAAAATCCATTCAGCTTACGGTGGGAGAGGGCGTTGTGCTTTCCGTGTACTGCTTTTTCAGTCCGTTTATTGTAGGTGGTCTGGAGTGGTTTGAAAATCTGGCAAATGACCACTACTATAATCTGGTGTGGATGCTGTTTATCATTGTCTTAAATCTGGCGGTGATTTATGCCATTGCCCACAGAAAAAAGGCGGCGTATTATCAGCGGCTCTCGGAGGATTATAAAAAAGAATTTGAGGCGGAATACTCATTTTTTAAAGATTACCGGGAACAGCAGCAGGATATTGTTAAATTCCGTCATGACTGGAAGAATCATATGCTGCTGTTGCAGGAAATGTTGGAAAGGGGGGAGTATGAGAAGGCGGAGGGCTATTTTAACGATTTGACTGCCTCCACCGCAAAATCCGTGCACAAAATCGCCACCGGAAACGAACTGGTGGATATGATTCTGAGTACCAAAATGAATGCTTTAGAGGAAAATGAGATTACGCTGCAGTGCAAAGGAGCGCTGTCCGAATTTAATTTTATGAAATCGGTAGACAGCTGCATACTGCTCTCCAATTTGCTTGACAATGCCATAGAGGCAAATAAAAAGGTAAGGGGTTCCCATTATATTTCCCTGACGGCAAAGAAAACGGAGCAATTATTTTATCTGGAAATTAAAAATCCCATGACGGGAGAACTGAAGCAGGAAAACCACCGGATTATCACTACGAAAGAGGAAAGGGATAATCACGGTATCGGCTTGCAGAACGTGTACGATATCATTAAAAAGTACAAGGGAAAGTATCATATTGCAACGGATAATCAGGAATATACCATTCAAATGATATTTTCGGTAAAATAATTGGCATATAAAGCATATTCTTATGTTATAATAAAATCGGCAGGACTTATGCCGGTTTTATTTTTATGGGCGGATTTGTCCGATTTAAATCGACTGCACGAGCAGGAGGGTGATGAGATGAAGCGGATTTGGAATGCATTGCGTTATGGGGATGCCAGGACAAAAAAGTGTATAGGAAGTGTGATTCTGTTTTGTGTGGCGGGAATAGGACTGATTGTTGTGTCAGGGCTTTCCGGCAAATTTTATCTGTTCATTTTTGGAATGGTTTCCGGAGTCGCCGCATTGCTGATTTCCCAGACCTTTACGCTGGTGGATGATGATTTTGTCGCCGAGGTTAGCCCCGATGGGGAAAAGGATACGGTGAAATCCGTGACCGCCGCCCCGAAGGAGAATGAGGAAACCGGACATAAGCACAAAAAAGCGGCGGATAAAGAAACCGCCAAAGAAGAGGGGAAAGCGCCCGGAAAGGATACGGAGGACGCAGTTCTTTCGACAAGCGAAATCATCGAGTATTATGACCATTATAATCCGCAGGTGATGAAACGGGTCAAGCGGAAATACAGGGTGAAAAGGGACCACCGCCCAATCATTATTGATTACTCGAAATCCTACCGGATTAAGGAATGCCCTGCATTTATCTGGAGGATACATAATAAAGTATATCTGCTTTTATTGGAAAAGGAACCGCGGAAAATTAGCATTTCCAGAGATTTGATACGGAATATGGGTTATCGGCCCGATGTCCCCGCAAAGCGGAGTGAGGAATATCAGGCATTTAAGAAGAAAAATTTAATCACCAGTGTTTTTGAAGAGTATCTGCCGGATTATGTGGATTCCGGTGTGAAAAATGATTCGTCAAAATGTAAGAATCTGTATACGATTTTTCCTGATATCTGTATTTCCAACCGTTCGGCGGCAGATGTGATGGATTTACTCTGTCTGAATTTTATGCCGAAGGATAAGGTTACGGAATCTGACAAAATCAATGGATTTTTTAAGCGGGTATATTCCGCCCACATTTTGTTTGTCGATAAAGTATACAGTATTACGGAATATAAGGAAGCGGTGGAAAAGATACTAAGGGAAATGTGCTATGCGGAGCTGCCGGACAGGGAATTTGTGATTACGCTGAAAAATCTGGTGAAAAAAAGATTGATTTCCCGGGAATATGCGGATTATTATATGGAAATGAAAACAAAGGTAGAAACCAGAAATGCGGAGACTGCCCGGAAAAGGAAGAGGTAGTCTTCATCATCCGGGATGTGTTAACATGTCCAGGTGCAGCTCAAAACAAACGCCGTCATTAAGGGGCACATTTATTTCCGAGGAAGTAATCAGGCAGGTACGGATAAATCGGGAGGCGGTAATAACCGATTCCCTTAATGGAGTATTATGTAAACTTCCGCCGGCAAGAATCGATGAGAACACATCGCCGGTACCCGGGCGCGGCGGATAGATTTTAGGCTCATAAAGCAGTTCAAAATTACCGTTTTCATAGATGGCATTGCCAATCAGATTTTCTTTTTCTATTCCGGTTACCACAATTTGGCCGGCTCCGTTTCGGACAAGTGTTTTGCACATATCCAGAATATCGGATTCGGGGATTTCTTTGTGATAGGGGCGGTCTGTAAGAAGACAGAGCTCCGTTAAATTGGGTGTGGTAAGGGTGGAATGGGCAACCAGCTGCTTCATTGCATGACACATTTCTTCCGTATAGGAATCATAAAGCATCCCGTCGTCACCCATAACGGGGTCTACAATTCTTTTGGTAAAGGAGAAACGGTTAAACATACCAATAATGGTGGAAAGCTGCTTTTCTGAGCCGAGAAATCCGGTGTATATGCCGTCAAAGGAAAAATGCAAAGCATCCCACTTTTCCAGGTATTCATTCATATAAGGGGTAAAGTCCAGCAGGGAATAGTCCGGATAGCCGGTATGGTTGGACAAGACAGCCGTAGGGACAATACCGCATTGTATCTGCATGGCAGAGAGTATGGGCAGCGCCACCGTGACCGAGCAGCGGCCGAAGCCGGATATATCATTTACAATCGCAATAGAAGTCTGTTTATTCATCGTGAGTATCTCTTTCTGATAATCGGGTTTATTGTTTCGTATCTTAAGATAGTATATTTAGGAAAAAAATGCAAGAGAAAACAAACTGGCACTGTTAAAATATTTAAAACTGGATGTTTAAAAAGTGCCAAATAGCGGGTATAGTACAAGCAGATTTTGGGAAAAGAGGTAAGGATAAATGTATAAGATGATGACCCCAGGACCGGTAATGGTTGCGGAAAATGTGAGAATGGCAAGAAGCAGGGAGACAGGAAATCCGGATTTGGATTTAGAATTTTATGATTTTTACCGGGAAACCTGTGCGCTTTACAGCAGCCTGCTGCATACGGACAAGGAAAGCCTGATTTTAAGCGGAGAGGGAATCCTTGGCCTGGAAGCGGGGGTTGCTTCAATAACGGAACCGGGAGACCGGGTACTGGTATTGGATAATGGAGTGTTTGGAAAAGGATTTGCGGATTTTGTCAGCATTTATGGCGGAGAGCCGGTATTATACTCCACCGATTATAAACGGGAAATTGAGCCGGAGCCGTTAAGGAGGTTTTTAGAGAAGGATGCCGGGTTTAAATATGCAACGGTAGTGCATTGTGATACGCCAAGCGGTATGTTAAATGATATTTCCGCTATTTGTCCTCTGTTGAAGGAATATGGCATTTTAACGGTGGTGGATTCCGTATCGGGTATGTTTGGCAATGAAGTAAATGCAGACGCATGGGGAATTGACATTCTTTGCGGCGGTTCCCAGAAGGCGGTTTCCTGCCCTATTGGACTGACGATGGTCACGATAAGCGATGAGGCGAAACGGGTAATGGAAAACCGGAAGACAAGGATAGCTTCCTTTTATGCAAATCTGCTGGTATTTAAGGATTATTATGAGAATAAATGGTTTCCCTATACGATGCCAATCAGTGATATCTACGGTCTCAGACAGGCATTGGAAAATATAAAAGCGGATAAGGATATACTGAACCGCCATGCCCGGATTGCGGCGAAGACCAGGGAGGCGCTGACTCGTGCAGGACTGCATTTATATGCGGAAAACGGATATTCTAATACCGTTACGGTTTTTACCGTACCCGGAGGGGTGACGGCGGCGGATATTCTGAAAAAAATGCGGGAGGATTATCAGATTATGCTTGCCGGCTCATTTGACGTACTGGCAGGTGAGGTAATCCGAATCGGACATATGGGCTATAACTGTACGGAGGAAAATATGAAAGAAACGCTATCTGCCCTGAATGCCGTGCTAAGCGCACTGGGGGTGAAGCTTGAGGCACCTCTGGAATACGGGGAATAAAAGGCGGTAATGAGTTTTGCAATTTGCTTTTTCTTTTTCGGAATGTTACAATAAGAACAGTTAAAAATACTTAAGGATAAAGGAGAGAGAAGTATGGTTGGTATACTGTTGAGTTACGGGTGGATTATTTTAATTGTAGTACTGTTCATTATTTTGCTGCTGGCGAGTTATGTGAAGGCACCACCGGATGTGGCATTTGTGATTTCCGGTCTCAGAAAGGAGCCGAAGGTGCTGATTGGACGGGCAGGATTTAAGCTTCCGTTTTTTGAGCGTAAGGATGAACTGCTGGTGAAGCAGATTTCCATTGATATCAAGACGGATGATTATGTACCGACATTGGACTTTATCGGTGTCAATATTGATGCGGTGGCAAAGGTACGTGTGATGACGGATGAAGAAGGAATCCAGCGTGCCATGAAGAACTTCCTGAACATGAAAGAGGACCGGATAATTATGGCGCTGGTGGATTCCCTGCAGGGTAATATGCGTGAAATTATCGGTACGGTTACGTTAAAGGACCTTTGTAATGACCGTAAGGTGTTTGGTGACCAGGTACAGGAAAAAGCGCAAAAGGATATGAACAGTCTGGGAATTGAGATTATCTCCTGCAATATCCAGCATGTTACCGACCAGAATGATTTGATTCCGGCGCTCGGACAGGATAACATGGCAGCCATTCAGAAGAATGCTTCCATTGCAAAGGCGAATGCGGACCGTGATGTGGCGATTGCCCAGGCACAGGCGAAAAAGGAAGCAAATGATGCCGCAGTAATGTCGGAGACGGAAATTTCCATTAAACAGAACGAGCTGGCGATTAAAAAGGCGGAGTTAAAGACAGTTGAGGATACAAAGCGTGCCGAGGCGGACGCCGCATATAAAATACAGGAAGAGGAACAGCGTAAATCTATCGAGGTTACGGCGACCAATGCGAATATCGCACGTCAGGAGCGGGAAGTTGAACTGAAAATGCGGGAGGCAGAGGTTCAGGAGCAGACGTTAAATGCCAACATCAGGAAACAGGCGGATGCAGAGCGGTATAAGCAGCAGCAGATGGCGGACGTGGAGCTTTATAAGCGTCAGAAGGAAGCGGAAGCAAAGAAGTACGAGCAGGCGCAGGAGGCTGAAGCACAGAAAATCCAGGCTGAAGCAGTGAAATATTCCATGGAACAGGAGGCGGCAGCGATTCGGGCAAAGGCGGAAGCGGAAGCAGCCGGTATTAAGGCAAAGGGTGAAGCGGAAGCGGCAGCGATTCAGGCGAAGGCGGAAGCAGAGGCAGCCGGTATTGATAAAAAGGCGGAGGCTATGCAGAAGTATGGCGAGGCGGCAATTATCGAAATGCTTTGTAAGATGTATCCGATGGTGGCAGAAGCGATTGCCACACCGCTTGGAAATATTGACAAGATTACGATGTACGGCTCCGGAAACACGGCAAAGATGACAGAGGATGTCACCACCTCGTTAAAGCAGGTAATTGACGGAATCGGTGACAGTCTGGGAATCAATCCCGGAGTGCTGTTATCCAGCTTTGCCGGAACAAAACTGGCAGGACTGACAGATAAAGCGGAGGACAAAGGCGATGCAGTGGCAGTGAAAGTGGAGCAGTCAGTGAAGGATAATCCTGCCGAACAGCCGGAGGCTTAAGCGGACATCCGTAAAATTCCACAAAAATAATCGGGGAACTTATGAAATTTAAGTCAAAATAGAAAAACCTAATAAAATTTCAAAAAAAGACTTGATTTTTTTAACAGAGTAGTTTATATTACAACTATCAAAAACGCATACAGACGCTAAGGACAAGGGTGTTCTCATTAGGAGAATACCCTTTTTTGATGAGGCGCAGCCTTTTGTCGTTCTGTATTGTGAAAAAGCAAGAGGAAAGGAAGTATTATCTTATGAGTGAAAATGTAAATGTAGCGGAGATTTTCGGTTCTAACGTGTTTAATGATGCGGTGATGAAAGAACGCTTACCGAAAGCAGTGTATAAAGAGCTTAAGAAAACCATTGAATTGGGTAAGGATTTGAAGCCGACGATTGCAGATACGGTAGCAAATGCAATGAAGGACTGGGCGATTGAAAAGGGCGCAACCCATTATACCCATTGGTTTCAGCCGATGACAGGAATTACGGCGGAAAAGCATGATTCCTTTATCAGCCCTACCGCTGACGGAAAGGTACTGATGGAGTTTTCCGGAAAAGAACTGATTAAGGGTGAACCGGACGCATCCTCATTCCCCTCCGGCGGGCTTCGCGCCACCAATGAGGCAAGGGGATATACTGCATGGGACTGTACGTCGCCTGCATTTGTCAAAGAGTCTCCGGACGGAAGCAGTATTTTATGTATTCCGACTGCTTTTTCCTCCTACACCGGGGAAGCATTGGACAAGAAGATTCCGCTGCTTCGTTCCATGGAGGCGGTAAATGTACAGGCTCTCAGAGTTTTAAAATTGTTTGGAAATACCACCTCTACGAAAGTAATTACCTCTGTCGGACCGGAGCAGGAATATTTTCTGATTGATAAGGCAGATTATGCAAAGCGTAAGGATTTAATTTTTACCGGACGTACCCTGTTCGGGGCAATGCCGCCCAAGGGACAGGAGCTTGACGACCACTATTTCGGAACGGTAAGGGAACGGGTGCTTTCGTATATGAAAGATTTGAACATTGAGCTGTGGAAGCTGGGAGTTACCGCCAAGACGCAGCACAATGAGGTTGCACCGGCACAGCATGAGCTTGCTCCGATTTACGGAACCACCAATATTGGTACAGACCACAATCAGTTGGTTATGGAGACGATGAAAAGGGTTGCCGACCGTCATAATCTGGCATGCCTGCTCCATGAGAAGCCCTTTGCCGGGGTAAACGGTTCCGGTAAGCATAACAACTGGTCTATGGGAACGGATGACGGAATCAATTTGTTGGAGCCCGGCAAAACCCCGCATGAAAATGTACAGTTCTTATTGTTCCTGGTGGCAATTTTAAAGGCGGTTGACGAGCATGCCGATTTGCTGCGGTTATCGGCGTCTTCAGCGGGAAATGACCATCGTTTAGGTGCAAATGAGGCGCCTCCTGCAATTATTTCCGTATATTTGGGCGAACAGCTTGACGACGTGTTAAAGCAGCTTGATACGACTGGTGAGGCAACAAGCTCCCTGCAGGGAAAGACGTATGAATCCGGTGTTTCCACACTGCCGTCCTTTATGCAGGATGCTACGGACCGTAACCGTACTTCACCTTTCGCTTTCACCGGGAATAAGTTTGAGTTCCGTATGGTCGGCTCTACCCAGTCGATTGCAACACCAAATACGATATTGAACACAATAGTTGCGGATTCCCTTTGTGAGATTGCGGACGAACTGGAAAAAGCAGATAATTTTGATATGGCAGTACATGATAAGATTAAAGAGCTGATTGCCAAGCATAAGCGGATTATCTTTAACGGCAACGGATATTCGGAGGAATGGGTTGCCGAGGCGGAGAGAAGAGGGCTTCCTAACATTAAATGTCTGGTTGATGCGGTGTGCGCTTTGGTGAAAGAAGAAAATGTGGCTATGTTTGAGAAGTTTTCCGTACTCAGCAAGGCGGAATTGGAATCCCGTGCAGAGATTTACTATGAGAACTATGCAAAGCAGATAAATATTGAGGCAAAAACCATGCTGGATATGGCGAAAAAGCAGATTGTCCCGGCAGTGATGAAGTATTCGGCAGATACGGCAAAGGGTGTTGTGGATTTAAAAGCAGCTGGAGTCGATACTTCTGTTCAGGAGGGTCTGTTAAAGGATATTGCTGTGGAGCTTAAGACGCTGACCGAAGCAATCGGCAGGCTTGAAAAAGTGGACGGAAAAGCGCTTGATTTGGAAAGCGATATGGAAAAGGCGGCAAAATGCTTCCACGATGAAGTATTCCCTGTCATGGAAGAGGTAAGAGAGCCGGCAGATAAGCTTGAAAGTCTGGTAGATAAGGCATACTGGCCATTCCCGCAATATGAGGATATCCTGTTCTATATATAGAAGAACAGGCTCGGGGATAAATGCTTCAGAGGCTGTTGTACGAAAGTTTAATCCTTTGGGATAACTAGTTTCTTTCGTGCAGCAGCCTCTGTCTGCGTTTACCGTAAATTAACAGGCGTGAGGATTATATTCAAATACATATTTTTCAAAAGCATTGATTACGGTGGTATCCTCGTTATACCGGCATTCCCGTTGCTGCTTCCAGTTATAGGTTAAATGGACGTGTCCATGGATAAAATATTTTGGTTTATACTTGTCCAGTAAATCCCGGAAAGCACGGAAACCGGCATGCGGCAAATCCTCCCCGTCGTTAAACTGATAGGCGGGAGCATGGGTGACCAGAATATCAAACCCTTTGGATTTCCGAAGCTTGCGCCGCATTTTCCGGATTCGTTTCTGCATTTCTTTTTCCGTATATTGATAAGCGCCAAAATTGTAGCAGAGGGAACCGCCTAACCCCATAATGCGGATTCCGTTAAATTCATAGATATCGTCCTCTATGCAGATACAGCCCTCCGGCGGAGTGCTGTCATAAATCCCGTCATGATTGCCGTGGACATACAGAATCGGAACCTTGGCAAAGGTGGCGAGAAAGGACAAATATTGCGGTTTTAAATCCCCACAGGAAATAATTAAATCAATACCTTCTAACTTATTTTTTTCAAAATAGTCCCACAGGTACTTGGATTCTTCATCAGCAAGTACAAGTATTTTCATAGCAAAGACGTTCCCCCTTTTTCCGTAGTGATGTCAAGTCCGCGAAGCTCGACAATTGGTCTGGCAGATTCCTCCAGTACGCCGAGGCTCGGGATTTCACCGATAACATTGTCGGATAACCAATCCATTTTGATAATCTCCTCCGGTTTGATGATGTCGGTTTCCTGGCAGCGGATATTTCCGTCCTGGTCAGTTAACGGACCGGTGAAAGGATGGAAAACACCGGAGGAAATAGCTTTTTTCATCAGATTTACCAGCTTGGTTGTTCCCACCGGAAGATTATTGGAGCAGATAACGTCGATTACTCCGGCAGATAACCCCCACCAGTAATTCAGCGCTTTGGCTTCTCCTGATTTTTCCACTTTCCAGGAACCCCGCATAATGCTGTTAATCAGTTCTTCATAAAATGCCCCCCAATGGTAGATGGATACCGCCAGATTTTTTTTCGCATCATTTTTCTCCGCATATAACCCAAACTGGCGGTCGTCGTTTTGTGGAGTAATCATATCCTGTGCAGAAATATAAGTAATATTCCTCTCTTTAAAATATTCCAGAATATCGAAGTCCTTTTGGCTTGACCAGGTTAAATATATTTTAGCACGGGGATTTACCATTTTTGCGCCAAGGGCAAAGGCGTTGATGTTGGCGGTGGTACCGTAAATCGGATAATCCGCCACATAGCCAATCTTATCATTCTTACACATGGCGCCGGCAATGATTCCGGTCAGAAACTTTGCTTCGTACATCCGAGTATAGTACGTGCGGACGGAATTGTGGGAGGAGTTCAGGGCGCAGTTTAAAATTTTTACATTGGGGTATGCCGCGGCAACCTTTAAGCTTGCCTTGATTAGCTGCGGGGTAACCGTAAAAATAATATCATAGCCGTCGTCACAGATGTCCTCCAGGATTTTTTCAGGGCTTTTGTCCGCATTATCCGTGATAAAGGCACGGGTTTCAATTTCGCTGCCAAACACTTCTTCCAGATGTAAACGTCCAAGCTCATGACCGTAAATCCAGTTGGAAGCGGAAGGGTCCTTGTCATAAACAAAGGCGACCTTTTTCTGCGTGGAGCGGATTTTATTGAAAACGGAATCGACAATCTTTTTCTCTTCTGTCGGGTCCATTAAAAGCTCAACGGAATCATTTTCACCGAGAAGAAGGATTTCGGGCCAGATTTTATCCAGATTTACCTTGATTTCACTGCTCAGCATTTCCTTTGCTTCGTCGTAGGGATATAGTGAAAGGTAGAAAAGCAGTGCGTCGTCACAGGTAATATTCGGAAGCTGGTTGCCGTTCTTTTTTTTGAATGCCTGATAAAAAGCGGTGTGGAAGGAAGAAAAGTCCATGCATTCATCATCCGTCCAGGGGGCGGTTTTGTCACCGGCTATCGCCGTTAAAAGCTTTGAATAGCTGCCCAGCTTGGAAAATTGGACGTAGTTAATTTTTGTCAGCTTGTAAAAATCCATAAATTCATAGTAAATCTGATTTTCCAAATCATCGCTCCGCTTTGGTACTTTTCTGGTGACCTCGGCGGCAATGCTGGGTGAGTCAAAATATTTTAATACGCTGACACGTTTATTTCCCTCTATAACGTAATATTTATTCATATATTCATAGACCTTGATTGCATCATGAATCCCTTCTTCTATCTGTGCGTCCACAAGGTGCGACCACTTTACGGAAAATTCGCTTCCGTAGTCCAGCAGAGGCATAAAATTGGAGGCAAATGCCTGGGTCCGCCCGAAGGTGCTGGTTCCTACAACCTGTGACAGCGGAATATTGACAACGCCAAGGCTGACCTCGCACTCGATATCGGCGTGGGACAAAATCTCATCTAATACGGGAAGATAAGGATATTGCCCTCTTGCCGTTGAGGCTTTAAATGCCTTCAATCCTGTTTTCTGCGCCTTTATATAATCTTCATATGCCATATGTATCACTCCTTCTGACTGCGTTCATGCTGTTATGTCCGGTATGCATATCCCCTTTAACGGGTAATTGCTCTTAATATGTATGCCGGCTTCATCATAGCATATGCATGGAAAAAATGCCATGTAAAACAGGGAGAAACTTTATTTTCTCCTATTTGCTGGAAATTTGAAAAAATAAGTCGATAAATTGGGAATTATGACGGCTATTTACAAAACGGAAGTTTCAAGTTAAAATAATGCTGTTCAAAATTGAGGAAAGACAGGTATATTGGTTGAAGAATTTATACATAGCGGAAAAGCCCAGCGTGGCAAGGGAATTTGCCAGGGCGTTAAAAATAAACGGGGGGAGCAGAGACGGTTATATTGAATCGGAGACCTCCGTTGTGACATGGTGTGTGGGACATTTAGTGACAATGAGTTACCCCGAGGAGTACGACCCGGCTTTGAAAAAATGGAGTGTGGACACGCTTCCGTTTCTGCCGGAAACATTCAGATATGAAGTGATTGACGGGGTTGCCAGACAGTTTAATATTGTAAAGGGCCTGTTAAACAGGGAGGATGTGGAGTGCATTTATGTCTGCACCGACTCCGGACGGGAGGGGGAATACATTTACCGTCTGGTGGAGCAGATGGCAGAGGTTCCGGATACCAAGGAAAAGAAAAGGGTCTGGATTGATTCCCAGACCGAGGAGGAGATTATCCGGGGGATAAAGGAAGCAAAGGATATCCGTGAATATGATAATCTTTCCGCCTCTGCGTATCTTCGCGCAAAGGAGGATTACCTGATGGGAATCAATTTTTCGCGGATTCTGACGTTAAAGTACAGTTATACGGTTAAGAATTATCTGGGAAAAGACAGATGTGTAATTTCCGTGGGGAGGGTAATGACCTGTGTTCTCGGGATGATTGTGAGAAGAGAGCGGGAAATCCGCCAGTTTGTAAAAACGCCGTTTTATCGTGTGGTTGGCGGCGTGGCGCTGGCGGACGGTACTTTTGATGCGGAGTGGAAAGCCGCAGAGGGGACAAAATATTTTCAGTCGCCGCTGCTTTATAAGGAGAACGGCTTTAAAGAGGAAAAGGATGCCAGACAGCTGATACTGGAAATGACCGGAGGAAGCGGACAAAACGGAGAGGTGACTGCGGTAATCGAGAAGGCGGAGAAGAAAAAGGAGAATAAGAATGCGCCGTTGCTCTATAATCTGGCGGAGCTGCAAAATGATTGCTCCAGATTATTTAAAATCAGTCCGGACGAGACGTTGAAGGTGGTGCAGGAGCTGTATGAAAAGAAAATGGTGACCTATCCGAGAACGGATGCCAGAGTGCTGTCTACAGCGGTGAGCAAGGAGATTGACAAGAATATTTCCGGCTTGAAAAATATACCCTCAGTGAGGGATTTTGCGGAGAATATTCTGCAAAAGGGAAGCTACAGGGGAATTGCCGGGACAAGATATGTGAATGATAAGCAGATTACCGACCATTATGCCATTATTCCCACCGGACAGGGCTTGAACGCCTTTAACGGTCTGCATGACACCGCAAAGAAGGTGTATGAGATTATCGTCAGGCGTTTCTTAAGCATTTTTTATCCGCCGGCGGTGTATCAGAAAGTAACGCTGACCATGGACTGCAATGGGGAAAAGCTGTTCGCCAATTTCAAGGTGCTGGTTGAGGCGGGTTATCTGCCCGTTACTGTGTATTCCTTTGGAAACAGGAAGGAAGAGGAAGAAAAATATTCCCGGGAAACGGTGGATGCCGCCATGCAGCTGAAAAAAGGCATGCGGCTTAATGTCAGCGGTTTTGAGATTAAAGAGGGGGAGACCTCCCCGCCGAAGCGTTACAGCTCGGGAACGCTGATTCTTGCCATGGAAAATGCAGGACAGCTTATTGAGGATGAGGAGCTTCGCGCCCAGATTAAAGGAAGCGGAATCGGAACCTCGGCGACAAGGGCAGAGATTATTAAAAAGCTGGTGAATAATAAATATCTTGATTTGAACAAGAAAACCCAGGTGATTACCCCTACTTTAATGGGCGAGATGATTCATGACGTGGTGGCGTCCTCCATCGGCTCCCTGTTAAACCCGGAGCTTACCGCAAGCTGGGAAAAAGGGCTTTCCTATGTGGCGGAGGGCTCCATTACGGAAGAGGAGTATATGCAGAAGCTGGAGACATTTATCCGCAAACGGACGGATGCGGTGAAGGGGCTGAATAACCAGTATCAGCTTAAGACGTATTTTGACTATGCGGCACAGTTTTACCAAAAGCCGGCTAAGAGCGCCGGCAAAAGAGCGTCCGGTAAAAAGGGCGGCGGTAAACGCTAGTCCAGGGAATAGAATGCAGTCATATGTTCAATCTCCTGTGGGATGCCTCCTTCCGCTTCCATGGAATATACGGCGGTATCGGATTTAAAATAGAGCGTTCCGTCAACAATCTGGAGCTTTGCGGCGCTGCCACTATAGATTTTTTGGGGGGTGCCGCCGGCATTTACCCGCCATATCCCTCCCGGTTCTTCTTCGGAAGCGGCGGCATCCGAAACGGCATAGATAACCCCGCTGCTGACGTTAAATTCCGATATTCCATAGGGAAAGGTGACAGCATCCGCAGGGGTAAGCTCTGCGTCGGGGGCGGACGGGTTAATGGCATGGACATACAGTTTTTTGCTGAAGCCGTCCGGTTCCGGCAGCTGATAATATAAGAATCCGTTTTCTATGCAGAAGCGGATTACCGGCTGGTCGATAACGATGGTCTTTTTTCCGTCTCCAAGATTCAAGGCAATCAGCCGTTTTTCTCCCTTGTCATAGACATAGAGATGTTGTCCAAAGGGGTAAAAATTAAAGGTAAAGGAATTAAATTCGGCAAGGGTTTCCGCTTCGCCGCCCGCTAAGGGAATCCTGCACAGGATATTGGCATCCCCGCTGTTCCTCAAATAATATACATATTCCGCATAAACCACCGGATTGTAAACCGTGGAATCGTCAAGACAGGTAAGGTTACTGCCGTCCTTCTCCATCCGGTACAGCCCGGTGAGAATGCTGCGGGAGTGGTTCTTATCGGTTTCGGTGACGGTATAACGGGAAGAAAATACAAGATAATCCTCCGTCACATTGATATCGTGCATCGTGTAATCACAAAGAATCTTTTTTTGCTGTTTATCCCTTGAAATTTTGATGCCCCGCTGTCCCATTGTGTCCTGGCTGTAGTACAGCCAGTCGCCATCACCGGCAATGGTGCCGGGGGAATTGACGTTTCCGGAGGTTATGCCGGGAATGGGAAGCCTGTCGGGATTTTCTCTTAAGGCATTGGCGGTAAACAGCAGCATAACCAGCAAAAGAAGTCCCGGAACGGCAAAACGGAAACCGTGCTTTTTTTTTGAGGGAAGCTTTTCGTGTCTCCGATAGCGCTGCAAATCCGCCAGACATTCTTCCGGGGAAGCATAACGCTCTTTTGGAGAATAAGCGCACATTTTGCAGATGATTGCACCAAGCTCTTCGTCTGCATTTTCCGGACAGGGAAGAAGGACCCCGGAGAGCCTTTTTTCTACTGCCAGTTCAATGTCGGCAAACTGAAAAGAAGGAGTTAAAAAAGGCAGTCTGCGGCAGTTAAGCAGCTGGTACAGTACAATTCCGAGGGAGTAAATGTCCGCGGCAGAATTGAAGCTTTTTCCGGCGGCGATTTCGGGAGCCATATAGGCAAGGGTTCCTTTATGGGACGCCATCATGGTTTTTTCCAAAAGCCTTGCGCTTCCGAAGTCCCCCAGCAGATACCGGTTGTCCCCGGTAACAAAAATATTGGAGGGCTTGATGTCGCGGTGGATAATATGGTGGAGCCGGCATTGGGAAAGGGCGGTCAGTAAGTCGATACCTATGTCAGCGGTTTCCTCTCCGGTAAATTCGGCTTCCCGCATGCGGAGAACTTTATTGAGCGGCTGCAATAATGCCATTCTCATCAGAACGAACCGTCTGTCCCCGCCGGGGGAATCCACGACGGTATATTCTTCACAGTTTACAATTCCGTCAAGGTTTTTCAACGTCTGCAAAACCTTGATTTCGGCGAGAAATGCATTAGTCTGCTCCTCCAGGCAGGCTTTTTTTGCGGCGAAGTCCTGTTCTTCAAAGGACAGGGCGCCGTCGTCGGGGGTGATGATGACAATGACCTTCAGGGCGCAATGATTCCCTTTCCTGTCGGTTATCCTGTATACGGTTCCGGAGCTGCCCTCTCCGAGGATATCTTCCATGTACCATCCGGTAAAAAATGGCTGTATGGAATGGAGAAAGCAATCGTCTTTTGCTGAAAGCATAGTCACACCTCATTTTTTGGTTTCTTTCCCAGCAGATAAAGGATATCGTCTGCAATATCGGAATCTATCGTAAAAAGGGTATCGGTTATGTAGGTAAACAAATCGGCGCTGTTATCCAGTCGGTAGCCGGTAATTTCAAAGCTGCTGATAATGGAATCACATTTTTCTTTTAGTTCTGTATTCCGGGTATATTGTTTGATGAAAAAGGCATTGGAAAATTCAATTTCCGGATTTTGTATAACTGCACATTCGGCAGCAAATAAAATCACACTCTCCAGTTTATCCTTTGCACAAAGAGGCTCCATTCCGGCAAAGCAGAGCATGGTGTCGATATCATTTGCCGTCATCCGTAAATGAATGCCAAGAGCAATCAGATGAATCCGGGAGGGGACGGTTCCGCGGCAGCGAAGCTTGCTGACCATGGTATTGAAGCCGGCGGCGATGGAAGGATTATCCACTGTCTCCTGAAGAAAGGAATTTAAGCTGCGGGGGACTCCGTGGGCATCAGCGGTATTTAAGCAGATATAGCTGTCCAGGAAATCCACCAAATTTATGTAGCAGTTAGTAAATGCCGTTATATTTTTTTCGATAAACATTTCAAAGTCCAGTAAGGTTTTCGCATTAAGCAGCTGGGATTCCAGCTCCTTTGTGGAAAAGTAGACATACGCTTTGTTCCGGTTGCTTTTCCGCTCCTTAAGTACATGCTGAAAAATAGAAGAAAAGTGTTCTTTCAGCTCCAGACACTGGTTATAGGTTAAATGATTCTGCACGGAAAAAATCGTGACGGCGTCTTCTATATTCTTTGCGGTCAGCCGGGGATATTTCCCGTATCTTTGCAAAAAATCGTTTAACTCCCCAAGAGACATATTGACAGCAAATCCGATACGGATAAACTGTTCCCGGCTTCTCGGTATTTTTCCCTGTTCACACCAGGAGATAATGGTATTTCTGCTCATATCGCACAAACGGGCAAATTCGGTATAGGAATATCCGCCTAAATCCAGCAGATAATTGATGAAGGCTTTCCAGTCTGTAAAATATCCGCTGTTCCGGTCGAAAAAGAGCTGCATATCCTGGATATCTTCGCATTTGGTTAAGGTCTGGTAAAGGTCATTGGTACGACCGTCATGAATGGTTATCGGCATGGCAATCTCCACTGGTAGTATTTGCTTATGGTATAATTCCGGCTGCATGGATTCTATTGTATTTGTGCAAAAATAAAATGTCAAGAGGGGGAGGGCTGTCAGTTCGTTTAAAACGCAGAAATCGAATATGTTAAACTGGAGATGGCTACCTACTACAATATAGGTAATTGCGAAACTTAAGTTTTTCCAGACATCCGTTGTACAATATAGGCAAATCAATGCAGGCACGCTTGCGCTGCTTGTCGATCGTAACAGTGCTAAGCTCGGCAAAGTCTCACTAAGCACCAACGGCTACAAAGCACCTGCTTATGTTATTGTCTATATTACACAACTGGATTTTGGAAATTGGGAGTTTCGCAATTACCTGATATTAACAATATGGCGAAAGGAAGGGAAAGCAATATGAGAAAAAAAGCAGGTGTGGCGACACTGGCAATGGCGCTTTGTCTTGCAACCGGCTGCGGAGGATTACCGCAGATGCAGGCGACTGAGGCGGCGACGGAGGAACAGAAAATGGTGGCGGAGAATACACAACCGGCAACGGAAGCCGAAGCCGGGGCGGTGACGGAGGAAGCGCAGGAAGCTGTGGAACCGGAGGAGACTGAACCGGTGGAGGAGACCGGGGAAGAACCGCAAAAGAGTACGGATTCTGGTTCGTCAGACGTTACGGCAGTTGAAACGGCGGTGGAGAAACCGGCGCAGATTGGGGAGTGGGTACAGACGAAAAAGCGTTCATCCGTGGATAAGGCGGAGCACACGATTTATTTCCGGGTTACCGATGTTGCTGCCGGCGCAGATGCGCAGAAAATTGTGGACGAATATAATTCGGCAGGAAATGCGGTTATGCTGAGAGGGCTGGAGGACGACAGTCTGGAGTACCGAATCGTCACCTATGAATGTTATTTTCCGGCAGACTTTCCCGCAGCGGACTATGGGATAGCGGACGCAAAGGTAAACCTGCAATTATGCGATGTAAGCGGCTCCGGTGCAATAGCCGGCTATATCGGACTGTCCTCTGTATGGGATATTTCGGAACGGCCGGAGGGATTACAGGCAGGGGGTATCTTTACCGGAAGGGCTGCCTTTGCGATGGTAAAGGGAAGCTCGGAATATCTGTTCAAGCTTGGTTACAAGGACGACAGCGGTACGCAGGTTTACCAATATGTAAAGGGACAGTAGGGCGTTTACGGCAGATGAAAATAAAGGCGTGATGCGAAAAACAGTGGTATATTTCGGGAAAATACAGTATAATGGAGTGAACGATGAACAGAAAGGAACAGGATTGGTTTTACTCCGCAAATGCTGATTTTTGGGGAAGAGACCGTCCGACAGAGGCAGGAATGATGAAGGAACAGGTTACCATTAAAGCGCTTTATACCCTGGAGGAGACGCTGGCAAAGCCGTTATTGGAGAGAGCGACTTACCCCTGGGAGGTGCTTTCGCAGATTGGGGATTTTATCAGGGAGCTTGGCAGTACGCTGCCGGCGGATTTATATGAGAAAAGAGGGGAGGATGTCTGGATTGCAAAATCAGCGAAAATCTATCCCAACAACTATATTACAGGACCATGCATTATCGGTGAACGGACGGAAGTAAGGCCGGGAGCGTTTATCCGCGGCAATGCGTTAGTGGGAAACGATTGTGTGGTGGGAAATTCCACGGAATTAAAGAATGTGATTTTGTTTAATCATGTCCAGGTGCCCCATTATAACTATGTGGGAGATTCGGTGCTGGGATTTTACTCCCATATGGGCGCAGGCTCCATTACCTCCAATGTAAAGGCGGATAAGACGCCGGTTCACGTAAAAGGGGAGGATTTTGATTTAGATACGAAGCTCAAGAAATTCGGGGCAATGCTGGGGGATTATGTGGAGATTGGCTGTAACTCGGTCTTAAATCCCGGCTCCGTGATTGGTGCGGATTCCAACGTGTATCCGGTAAGCATGGTAAGAGGCGTGGTTCCGGCGCACTCCATCTATAAAGAGAAAGGAAATATCGTACCGAAACAAAAAGAATAGAAAAAAGCCCTTTTATTTTGATATGCCCCTGTCAGGCAGATAGGAGGCATATCATAAAAGGGCTTTTTCTGTCATTTTATTTTTCTGCCGAAGCCTGTTCCAGTGCGTTTTTGATTGCCTGGTTCAGAATGATATAGGTATATTGATTTTCCTTGGAGTAGGTAATGTCGTCTACACTGTCTACAACGGAAATCTGATTGTTAATTTCATTTAGTGCGGGCTCTAAAAGCGGATACATCGTCGTTACCGTTTCGTTCAGATTTTCAATGCTTACTCCGCTTACTGTGCTCTCATCTACAGTAACTGCAACGTTTAAAGTATTTTCTCCAAGTGTAATGGTTGAGGAATATACGCCGGGGATATATTTATTGGCAGTTTCTGTTTTCGTTTCTTTTCCTTTTCCAAACATACTAATAAGGATGACGATTAATATGATTCCAAGAACAAGAAATATTCCAGTATAAATGATTTCTTTCGCTTTGATTACGACAATTTTTGTCTGTGTGCCCATAAAATTCCTCCCAATGATTGTTACTATAAGAATATGAAAAGAAATCCTGGATTAGAACCACAAATCCTAAAAATTTGTAACAGGGAACCGGTTTTGTGTTATACTGATATCTTAGCAGGAAGGTAAAATTCCGGAAAGAGGGAATAGGAATATGGCGGTACAATTTATTCTTGGCGGAAGCGGAACCGGTAAGACAAGATATCTATACGATAAAATGATTGCGGACTCCATGAAGCCCGGGCATCGTCCGGTTATTTTCATGCTGCCGGAGCAGTCGAATATGGCGGCGGAGCAGGACATGGTTTCCCTGCACCCGAAGGGCGGGACTATGGATATTGCTATTTTAAGCTTTACCAGGCTTGCGTTTAAGGTATTTGATGAACAGAATATTCATACAAGGGATATATTGGATGATTACGGGAAAAGCATGCTGCTGATGAAGCTGTTAAAGGAGCATCAAAAAGAGCTTTCCTATTACGGAAATATGATTGGCAAGCCGGGCTTTGTGGATGAGGTGAAATCCCTGTTGTCCGAATTTTACCAGTACGGGATTACGCAGAAGACGCTGGAGGATGTGCTGGCAAAGCTGGATTCGGAAAAAAGCCTTTATTATAAGCTGTCGGATTTAAAGATTCTGTTAACGGCTTTTGAACAGGCAATGCAGGATTCTTATATGGTAGCGGAGCAGGTTCTGTCGCTGCTTCGGGAGGCGGCGGGAGAGTCGGCAATGCTTCGGGAAGCGGATATTTATTTTGACGGGTTTACCGGATTTACCCCGATACAGTATGATGTGCTTGAAGAACTGATGAAGCTTGGCGGAAATCTGTATTTTTCATTTACCATGGATGAGGATATTTTTGGAAAAAACGATTACAGCGAACAGGGGTTGTTTGCACTGGGGAAACAGTCGGTTGACAGATTATGTAAACTTGCAGAGAAAAACCGGATTGCAGTTCTTCCGCATGTGGGAATGGTGAAGAACTACCGGTTGGAGAAAACGCCGGAGCTTTACCATATGGAACGTCAGTTGTTCCGTTTTCCGGTTAAGGCATACGATAAAGAGATTAGGCGGATTGAGGCAGTGTCGGCAAAGGACAGCAGGGAGGAAGCGTTGTTTATTGCCAGGACCATTAAACGGTATGTTATGGAGGAGGGGTATCACTATCATGATTTTGCGGTAATCACCGGAGATTTACGGGAACAGTCTGCCATCTGGAAAAGGGCAATGGAACAGTTGGAGGTGCCGTATTTCCTTGATTTTAGCGAGGAATTATCCCATAATCCGATTGTGGAGACTGCGAAAATGATAATGGAATTATTTCGCACGGATTTTTCTTACGACAGCGTGTTTTCTTTTTTGAAAACAGGCTTTTTTGCCATTGGCATGGAGGATATCTATAACCTGGAGAATTATGCGTTAAAATACGGGGTAAAAGGTTATTCGTGGTGGAAAAAGCCCTTTCGGGGAGGGATAAAAGGACTCCGTGAAATCAACGGCGCCAGAAAACAGTTTATGGAGGGAATCAAGGATATCGCTCCGGTATTTCTGAAGCCCTCCGCCAGGGCAAAGGAATACATCATTGCCCTATATGATTTTATGTCAACTAACAGAATGGCGGAGAGGCTGCATGCCCGGAGTATCCGGATGGAGGAGAGCGGCAGCTTAAGGGAGGCAAAGGCATATGGGCAGGTTTACGATAAATTTATCTCCGTATTGGATAAAACCATGGATATTTTAGGTGAGGAAGAGATTGACAGAGAGCATTTGATTGAGATTTTGCTGGCGGGAATTTCGGATTTACAGCTGGGAATCATCCCGTCCACACTGGACCAGGTAGTGATAGGGGACATGGAGCGGACCAGACTGCATCACATCCGGATATTATTTGTGGCAGGAGCAAATGAGGGACTGCTTCCGCCAGGCGGTTCCGGCAGGGGAATTTTAGTGGATAAGGACAGGAAGCAATTAAAGGAAATGCACATTTCCCTTGCGCCGGACAGTAAGGAAGAGATATTTTTGCAACAATTCTATCTGTATCTGCAAATTACCCAGGCATCCGAAAAATTGGTGATAACTTATCGGAATGCAGATGAAAAGGGGGCGGAATTAAGACCTTCTTATTTTGTCAACCGGATGGTTCAGATTTTCCCCGGAATATCCGTAAAAAGGGCAGATATGGAAAATATGCTGCCTGCTACGGAGAAGGAACTGGTTTCCCTGTTTGCGGAAAGCCTTGCGGATGAGAGAATGGAGGATTCCTCGCTGTATTATGTGACGGGTGAAAGAAATCCGGTAATCGCAGGCCGGATAATGGAAGGATATTTTTACCGTAATCAGGCAGGCGTGCTGGACAAAGCGATTGCCAGAAAGCTTTACGGAGAGCATATGCTGCACAGTGTTTCACGGTTAGAGACATATTCGGGCTGCGCTTATCAGTTCTTTTTAAAATTCGGACTGAAGGTGGCAAAAAGAGAGGAATATAAGATAGAAGCAAACAATGTCGGGACGATTCTGCATGCCGTTATGGAGCGGTTTTTTAGGGGCGTAAAGGAGGGAAAAATCCTACTGGAAGAAATGACGGAAAAGCAGCTGGACGAGCAGGTGGAGACAATGACCCTGCAGGCGGCGAGGGAGGAAAACGAAACAATATTTGAGAGCAGTTACCGTAACCGCCATCAGCTGGAGGTTCTCGTCAGAGTAGCAAGGCGGAGTATTAAAAATCTCTGCCGGCACATGGAGCAGGGTGGGATGGAGCCGGCTTATTTTGAAAAGCGGTTTTCCCCGGAGGATAAGCTTACCTATATCACAATGGCATTGGAAGACGGAATAAAGATGGAGTTAAACGGTATCGTGGACCGGGTGGATGTGAAAGAGACGGAGGACGCCGTCTATCTTAAGGTGATTGATTACAAGTCGGGTGCAAAGGACATCGATTATATAAAGATGTATGAGGGAAAACAGCTGCAGCTGACCGTATACATGAGCGTCATGATGGAGCTGTTAAAAAGACAGTATCCCGATAAGAAAATTATTCCCACCGGAATGTACTATTACCGCATTTACGACCCTGTTATCGAGGAGACGGAAGAGGATAAAATAGAGCAAAAGCGGGTGGAAAGCAGCAGGCTTTCCGGACTGGTGAATGAAGAGGAAAAAAGTCTTGAGCTGATGGATGAGAAAACCGGAACGGTTACCCCGGTGCGATATAAAAAGGACGGCGAGCTGGATGCCAGGAACGGCGCACTGGTGACGACGGAGGAGATGGTACGGATATCGGAATTTGTCCGGGAAAAGATGATAGAGATAGGGGAAAAGATTATCCATGGACGGATTGAAATGAACCCGGAAAAAGGGGAGCATAACTGCCCGTGTAATTTTTGTGATTACAAAAGCATCTGCCGCTTTGAAGCGGGGCTGGGCGGTAACGAATACCGGATTGGCTCCAATCTGGAAAAAAAGGAAGCGAAGGACAGGATATTGAAAAAGGAAGGTGAGAATGCATGAACTGGACACCGGACCAGCAAAAAATTATAGATGCAGGAAATGGTAATTTACTGGTATCGGCGGCGGCAGGCTCCGGTAAAACCGCAGTACTGGTGGAGCGGATTATCCGGATGATATCCGACAGGGAAAATCCGCTGGATATTGATGAGCTGTTAGTGGTTACGTTTACCAAGGCAGCTGCTGCACAGATGCGGGACAAAATTGCGGAGGCGATTGAAGAAAAGCTGATTCGGGAACCGGAAAACGAGCATTACCTTAAACAGATGAATTATATCCATCAAGCCAATATTATGACGATAGACAGTTTTTGCTATCAGGTGGTAAAGGAGCATTTTCATGTCCTGGGGATTGACCCGGGAATCCGTATCGGAGAGGCGGGCGAAATCGGTCTGTTAAGGGAGGAAGTGTTAGGGCAGGTCATAGAGGAATTTTACGAAAAGAATCTGCATTTTTCGGATTTTTCGGACGCATTTTCTGCCGATAAGGAAGATTCCCGGGTAGAAGAGTATATGCTGAAAATCTATGACATCTCCGCCAGTTATCCCCGTCCGGAGGAATGGATACGCCAGGCAAAGGCGAATTTACATATAGAGACGGAAGCAGATTTTGCTGCGCTTCCTTTTGTCAGGCAGTACAGGAAAGAAATCCGGAATACCGCAGAGGGAATAAGGGATAAGATTTTGGAAGCATTGGGACAGGCAAGGGCGGCTGACGGTCCGCTTTACATGGAAAAGGCGCTGCTGTCGGACATTACCCTGGTGGAGGATATCCTTTCGGCAAAAACTTATTCGCAGTTCAGGGATTTACAGCAGATAAAGTTTGTCAATATCGGCAGGGGGAAAAAGGGTGAATTTGACGAAGAAATTGCAGATTGGATTAAGAGGGCGAGAGATGCCTATAAAAAACAGATTCAGTCGCTGCTTAGTGCATTTACTCTGCCATTCTCTGTTGTACTTGACCAGTTTCAAAAGCAGGAACCGATGCTTGCCGCAATATTGGAGATTACCGGGGTATTCCGGGAACGCTTTTTACAGGCAAAGCTGGAAAAAGGCCTGCTGGAGTTCAGTGACGTTGAGCATTTTGCCCTGGAGGTACTCTGCGAAAAATATGACGGAGAGGGGGAGCCGGTTCCCAGTGTTATCGGAAGGGAAATGTCGGAAGGCTTCAAGGAGATTCTGATTGATGAGTACCAGGACAGTAATTATTTGCAGGAGGCCATTTTAAAATGTGTTTCCACGGTGAGCCAGGGAAAAAACAATATGTTTATGGTGGGAGACGTGAAGCAGAGTATTTACCGTTTCCGCATGGCAAGACCGGATTTGTTTATGGAAAAATATCACAGTTATACTGCCGGGGAGGGGAGCGCCTGCCGGAAGCTGCTGCTGAAAAATAATTTCCGGAGCCGTGCCAACGTATTAAACACCATTAACTATATATTTTATCAGATAATGGGCGCAGATTTAGGCGGTATTGAGTATCAGGAGGAGGAAGCTCTGGTACCGGGGAAAAAATTCCCGGAGACGCCGGACGACAGCGTGGAGCTGCTGCTGGGGGAGAGCAGGGATTTTGATTTTTTAAATGCCGGCGACGAGGAAATGAGCAGCGGGAAAGAAGAAAATCTGGACGAAAATTTAGAGGACATCGGAAAGATGGAATTGGAAGCCGCTATGGTGGCAAAACGGATTGAGAAGCTGTTAGGACGGGACGGGAGCAGACCGCTTCAGATAACGGACGAGCATGCAGGGGCGGATGATGCTCCCCGGCTAAGGGATGTGTGCCTTAAGGACATTGTGATTTTATTCCGGGCACCCGCCAGCTTTCAGCAGGTCTTTTCGGAGGTGTTAATGAGCCATGATATACCGGTTAAGGTACAAAATGACAGCGGCTATTTTGATACGGTAGAAATCCGTATGGTGTTAAGTTTACTTAAGGTGATTGACAATCCCCATAATGATGTGGAAACAGCGGCGGTTTTAAGGGGATATTTTGGCAAGCTGGACAGTGAAGAGCTGTCGGTTCTTGCTTTGCTTAAACGCTATATGGAAAAGCAAAAAAAGAAAAAGGAATACATTTATCCTGTGGTAAAGCAGTTAGCGGAGAAGCAGGATGCTTCGGATATGGCAGAGTGCCTTCCGGAGGGAAAAGCATGGGTTTTGGAGCGCCTTTGCTCGAAGTGCAGAGGAATGATTACGCTGATTGAAGGGCTGAGGGAAAAAAAGTCCTATGTGACAATCGGGCAGCTTCTGGCGGATATATATTATGATACCGGGTATTATTATTATGTGGAGGCAATGCCGGAGGGAAAGCAGAGAATAAGAAATCTGGACTTATTTCTGGGGGAAACCAATCGTTTTGAAAACGGTGCATTTCAGACGCTCTTTGATTTTCTCATGTTTGTGGATAAGCTGCAGGAGAAGGCAATTTCACTGGGAGGCGACCCGGCGCAGGAAAATACGGAGGACGTCGTCCGATTGATGAGCATCCACAAGAGTAAGGGACTGGAGTTTCCCGTGGTGTTCTTGTCCGGAACGGGAAAGAGGTTTAATCTGATGGACACAAAAACTCCGTTGATTATCCATTCGGATTACTACCTTGGTGCAAAATATATTGACACGAAAAAACGCTGCGGTAACGATACGTTTACCAGAAAAGCATTTGCTGCTTTGACGGTGACGGAAAGTATTGCCGAGGAATTGCGAATCCTGTATGTGGGACTGACCAGGGCGAAGGAAAAACTGATTATGACAGGGGTGACGGCGGATGTTCCGGCATTGGTCAGAAAATATGAAGCGGCGGCAGGAAGAGAAAACGTAAAGATTTCTTACAGTATTGTGCATACGGCGGGAAATTATCTGGATTTGATTACGGCTTCCTTTATCCGGAATAAGGTATTTCATGAGACAATGAAAAAAGTAAGGAAGAGAATGGATAAGAAAGGGGAGGGGATTATTTCTGCGGAGTATCATCTGCCTGCGGCGCTGGAGAATATAGACATTCATTTCCACATGGAGGTATATGATTTTAAAAGCCTGGCAGTCCGGCATTTACAATCCGCCCTGGACAGGCAGGTGGATAAATCCCGCCGGCTTGATGAGTTAAAAACAAAGCCTGCCATGCGAAAAGAGGAGATTGAAGAGAAGCTCGCATGGAAATATGCGGATGAGTTACTGACCGGGCAGAAGTCCAAATTATCCGTTACCGAGATTAAGCGGATTTACGAGACAGATTATGAGCCCTCGGATGTGGTCAGCCCTTCTCCGGAGTCCAGAGAAGATCATCGGATACCGGTTCCGTTGTTCATTGCCAAAGAGCGGTCTATGGATGCGGCGGAGAAAGGTACCTGGGTACATAAGATCATGGAAATGTTAGATAACGCAGGAATAGAAAACCTTGAGCAGGCAGAAAAAGCATTGGCGGATATGCGCAGGGAAAAACGGATTCCCGAAGAGACGGCATCTTTTATTACGGCGGATAAGCTCTTTGCGTTTGTCGACTCACCGCTTGGCAGGCGCATGCGGCTTGCTGCCAGACGAGGCGAGCTCCTTAAAGAGAAACAGTTTGTCATCGGAGTTCCGGTAGAGCGGTTAACCGGTAAAGCCAGTCGGAGAAAAAACGATACTCCGGTTGTGGTGCAGGGAATCATTGATGCTTATTTTAAGGAAGGAGACGGGCTTATTCTGCTGGATTACAAGACGGACAACATTAAACCGGGACAGGAGGAACTGCTGGCGGAGCGTTATAAAACCCAGCTTCGGTATTACCGGGATACATTGAAGCAGCTTACCGGGCTTACCGTGTCGGAAACCTATCTGTATTCTTTTGCTCTTGATAAGGAGATTCGCATATTTTAAAATACAGGTGTTAAGACAGGGTAGCGGAATAATTGATGGAGGTGCTTATGCAGAAAATACTGATAGCAGAGGACGATGAAAAACTGCGCAATGAGCTGGCGCTGTTTTTGAACAGGAACGGATATGAAGCCGAGGGACTGAAAAAATATGATAACACGCTTTCGGATATTGAGCGTATGGATGTGGATTTGATTTTACTGGATATCAACCTGCCCGATACAGACGGAGAATTTATTTTAAAGGAGCTTCGCAAGGTATCGGATACACCGGTAATTATGATTACCAGTCGGGACAGCGAGATGGACGAGCTGCTGTCCATGCACTACGGCGCAGATGATTATGTGACGAAGCCGTTTAATATCCAGATACTTCTGGCAAAAATTACGGCAATATTAAAGCGGACGAATAATCCGGCGCTGTCGGAGAAAATAAACTGTGGAAGCTTTATTTTAAATATTTCCAAGAGCAGGCTGGAAAAGGGAAATGACAAAATCGAGCTGACAGGAAACGAATTGAAAATCGTAAAATGCCTGGTCAGAAGTAAAGGGAAAATTGTATCCAGAGAGGATATGATGAACGATTTGTGGGACAGTGAAGCGTTTATTGACGATAATACCCTGACGGTGAATATCGCACGAATCCGTAAAAAATTTGAAGAGATTGGACTACAGGATGTCATTGAAACGAGAAGGGGGCAGGGGTATATTTTGCAAATCTGATTTGCCGGAGGAGGATAAGATGATAAAATTTACGAAGTATATGCAGGACCGATGGAGGACCGCTCTGCTGTTGGCGGTGGGCGTAGCGACGGCGGAGATTTTTCTTCTTGTCTGCCAGATAAACATTTTCTTCCGTATTTATCTGCTATTTAGCGTCGCCGCTGCATTTTTACTGGGGAATTTCTGGGAATATCAGATAAAAAAGGATTTCTATCGGGATGCATTGGGAAAACTCGAACATTTAGACGAGAAATATCTGATTGTGGAAATGCTTAAGCCGGCAAGCCTGCTGGAGGAAGAGATTTTGTGTGACATTTTACAGGAAGCAAACAAATCCATGCTGGAAAAGGTAAATGAATATAAGCACATCCAGGCGGAGTATAAGGATTATATTGAACTGTGGGTTCATGAAATTAAATTGCCGATTGCGACCTCTAAAATGATTATTGAGAATAACAAAAATGAGGTCACAAAAAGTATCGGGGAGGAAATTCGTGAGATTGAAGAATATACGGAGCAGGCGCTGTTTTATGCCAGAAGCAGCTATGTCAACAAGGATTATTATGTGACAAAATGCGGACTGAAGGAGATGGTAAATGAGTCGGTAAAACGGAATAAAGAGGCGCTGATTAACAAAAGGATTGGAATCCGGGTGGAGCAAATGGAGCAGACGGTTTACACCGATGCGAAGTGGTGCTGCTTTATTTTGAATCAGATTATGCAAAACAGCATCAAATACAGAAAGGAAGAAAGGGCGGAAATCTGCTTTTCGGCAGAAGAGAAAAAAGATAAGGTTGTATTGTCCGTCAGGGATAACGGGATAGGTATTAAACCGGAAGAAGTGAAAAGAGTATTCAACAAAAGCTTTACCGGAAGTAACGGAAGAACCGGGAAAAAATCAACAGGGATAGGGTTGTATCTGTGCAGGAAATTATGCGATAAACTGGGTCTGGGGATTGAGTTGTCCTCCGAAGAGGATGTGGGGACGGTAGTAAAAATAATATTTCCGAAAAACAGTTATTCCGATTTGTAGAGTGTAGTTATGCGCAGATTAACGATATGCCGGTAAAATCGTATCGGGATGAGTAAAAAGCTGTGCTGCTGCAGAGTGGAATATGCTTGAAAAATGCGGAATGCCGTAGTATACTACAGGATATAAAGGTGAATGTTGCAGCAATGAAATACCAGCTTTTACTTAGTGTCTATTTGACTATTGCGGTGCAGCAGGAACATACGAAAAAGTAGTTCAACCTATATAAAACGAACACCACAGATGAGAGGCTGGTTTGTCCACTGCCATTCCCTGAAACAAGCAATAAAGGAGGAAGGAGTATGGCAAAACTCATTATAACAGTTGAAGGAGGAAAGATAACACAGACACTGAATTTCTTGGACAGAAATATCAAGGACAACAGATATGTTTATGAGAACGGCAATGAGTCAGGCATCGTAGATGATCCGGAAACAATCTATGAGGATATCCCGGAATGCCAGCGTATAACCGAGTATTATAATGAACTGCTTGAGGCAGTAAATCTGGGTAAAAGCCAGATTACCGACATTATGCGTAGACTAAATGAACTGGAAAAGGAAATGGACTCATATGTTATTCCGGTGCCGGAAAGTGCGCGGGAACATGTCATTACCCTTGATAATCAGGATTTGAAGGAACTTTCCGCAGGACAGGGGGATTCTCCGTTTACGACCGATAAACATATAGAGAAGGCGATAAAGCAGCTCATACACAGCAAAAGTTGATAACGATATCCGGAGAGAAAACAAAGAAGCGCAGGCGAAATGAATCAGCCTGTGCTTTTTGTATAGATAAAAAGTGACAAAATCGTAAGTGAGAGACAGGAGAGGAAATGACGGAAATTAGGGACGTTGCGAGGGTAGGGGAAGAAAATTTACACCAAATGGGGGAGCTTTGGAACGATGAAGTGAGATGGGGATTTTAAGAGGGGAGTCACAACACCAGTGGTTTTGTGGCGGTACTTCTAATACCATACATTAAGAAGTGAGAATCGAAACTTGATTATAAATTAAGGAAAGGACGG
>JAMPFJ010000024.1 GCA_023664535.1 Bacteroidales bacterium | reverse complement strand
CTGATTGTTCATCTGCTGCGTTGTCGTCAATCGACGTAGCCACCGCTACGCCTCATTCCTCCGCCTTGCATATGAAACAATCATGCTACGTCAAACTATCCAAAATTTAATTTTCGCTGTACTAGTAAAGGATTGATTGAAAAGGACTGGCTAAGGCTGCCCTGCGAAAGGTTTAATTTTCTTTCGTGGTGGCAGCCTTATTTTAATGGAAATTTGATTTAGTGAAAATTAGATTGACAAATCTAGCAAACCGACTTATAATTACTGTTATATAACATCAGTTATATAACGGAGGGAAATAAAATGCCGCCAAAAGCAAAAGTAACAAAGGACATGGTTATTGATGCTGCATTTGAGGTTGCCCGTAAGATAGGTGCGGAAAATATCAATGCCAGGGCAGTATCAAAAAAGCTAAACTGCTCCACACAACCCGTCATGTATCATTTTGCAACGATTGATGAGTTGAAAAAAGCTGCTTATAAAAAAGCAGACGATTATCATACGGAATATCTGATGAGTATTCCGGCAAAGCAGAAAGATGTTATGTTTGGAATTGGAATGAATTATATCCGTTTTGCTGTGGAAGAACCTAATTTGTTCCGTTTTCTTTTTCAATCGGGATTTGCCGTTGGAAACAGTCTGCTTGAAATGATAAATTCAGAAGAGCTCACCCCTGTCCTTTCTGTCATGCAGGAAGCGATGAAGATGAGCTTGGAGCAGACAAAAAAAGTTTTTGTGACGCTTGCGATGTTTGTTCATGGATATGCCAGCATCATCGCCAACAATTCGCTGGAGTACGACGAAAAAACAGTCGCCGCCGACCTTGAACGGGCATATCGGGGAGCGGTTCTTGCGGAAAAAGAGGAGGAGAATTAAATGAAAAAATTATATGAAAAAAGTGAAATCTGGTTTGCCGTATTATGGATAATCGTCTATGTCGTTGCGGGCAGTGTAGCGGACAGCGTTTCGGAATCATTGGGAGTTCTGAAATCGGTAACAGCGCCGTTATTCATAATTTTGTCGGTGTTTCTTTTTGTATGGGTAAAAAAGAACGGTTTATCGGAAAAATTTGGCTTATGCGCATTTACGGGAAGCTTAAAAAATTACTTATTTTTTATCCCCCTTGTTCTTATTGCGTCCGCAAGCCTGTGGAGCGGAATAGCGGTAACCTTTACTCCCCTCGAATGTGTACTGCGGGTTGTGAGTATGGTCGGCGTTGGTTTTCTTGAAGAAATTATTTTCAGGGGATTTCTGTTCAAGGCAATGTGCAGAAACAATGTCAAAGCTGCAATCACAGTTTCAAGCATTACATTCGGCATAGGCCATATTGTGAATTTGCTGAACGGACAGGCTACCTTTGAAACGCTCTGCCAGATTTGCTATGCGGTTGCGATAGGGTTTGTCTTTACAATTATTTTTTATAAGGGAAAAAGCCTCTTGCCCTGTATAATTACACACGCTTGTGTCAATTCATTGAGCACATTCAGCGCAGAGGATTCGCAGACGTCGCTTATTATAGTTACTGTTGTGTTATGCGTTGTGTCTGTGGGGTATGCATTATGGATAATCAAAAAAGAACCTAAGGGAGAGGGAGAAATCGGATGAAGGTAGTTTTACATGATTTAGATGTACAATATCATGAAATACTTAGCGGGAAATGTGATGAGATAATTCACGCAGACGGAAAATACGCTCCCTGCCAGGGCTGCTTTGGCTGCTGGACGAAGCATCCGGCGGAATGTTATATGAAAGACAGGCTGAAGCAGGTTTCCCGTGTGATTGGACAGGCAGATGCACCATACCCTGCGCTATGGAAAGCATGATTTATTTAAAGTAATTGTGCATGGTGATGTTACACAGCAGGAAAGGGAAACCCTTACCTATATAGCAGAAAGAAATGCAATAAATAATGGATTTGAAAGGTCTGAAGTGATTTTTCTGGATGATTTTTCCGGATTGGAGGATTTGGTGTGAAAACAGTATTTATCAATTGCAGCCCCAAAAAAAGATTTTGTGCATCCGCTTATTTTCTGGAGCTGCAACGTTTATTTGTAAAAGGTAAAAAGGTGACAGAAAGGCTGCGGAACCAAAGCGACCATCAGCGTATTCTGAATGAATTATCAGATACGGATACGGTTGTATTTTGTCTTCCACTATATGTGGACAGTGTGCCGTCACATGTGCTTCCCTTTTTGAAAGAGATGGAGCTGTTCTGCAAGGAACATGGTATTCAGCTGAAGCTTTACAGCATTTCTAACAACGGCTTTATTGAGGGAAAACAAAGCGAGCCGTTACTGCGGGTCTTTCAGAATTTCTGTGCAAGGAGCAATCTGGAATGGGGTGGCGGAATCGGAATTGGCGGCGGAGTTATGTTAAATGTTACCCGCATCGTATTCATTATACAAATCGGATTATTATGTCTGAATATCCTCTTAAATGGTATTCAGAGCGGTAATTTTCTGCCGGTAGATGCGTTTGCCAATTTTGTTGAACAGGCGCTTTGGATTCTTTTTCTGAATCTGGGTGTGCTGTTTTACACCATAAGAATGGGCTTCGCCATTAATAAAGGGAAATTTTTTGGTAAAAAATATACCCGTATCATGCTGCCATCCTTTGTGTTTATTATTTTTACCGATATCTTTTATATCATCATCTCAACCCTTCAGGGTGGAATTTTTAAAGGCTGGCTTGCGAAGAAACAGCCGGGCTAATAACGACGGAGCGGGCTGTCAGGGAAAAAATCAGAATCTGCAAGGACAGAAATATAAGTGATGAAAAAAGACGAATGCATATCGGACAGACTGCAACAGAAAATAGGGATTCTATGGCCTAATATGAGAACGATTTCACTATTTTGCACAAATTATTTTAAAAAATATTGTAAATAATGACAGTATACAATAAAGGAAAAGGATGTATAATAATATATAAATGAAAACGATACCACAATAGAAAATATGGAGAAAGGAGAATATGGAATGGCGCAAAAAATCATTTTTCTGGACATTGACGGAACATTGACAATGCCCGGCAGTAACGAACCGCCGGAATCTGCTTTACGGGCAATCCGTGAGGCACAGAAAGAGGGACATTATGTATTTTTGTGTACCGGCAGAAATTATGATATGCTGTCCCCCTTGCTGAAGTACGGGTTTGACGGAGTGATTGCCAGCTCGGGCGGTTATATTGTATGTGGAGAGGATGTGATTTATGACTGTCCGATGACAGAGGAACAGAAACAGTCTGCCATGGAGATTTTGGAAAAGAACGGTATTTACCGGACAATAGAGTGCAGGGACGGTTCCTATACGGACGAAGCGTTTAAGGAGTTTTTAAGAGAGCATGCCGCCGAGGGAGGTAACAGCGAGCTGCTGAGATGGAGAGAGCAGATTGAGAAGTCGTTAAATATTCTGCCCATGAAAGAATACAGAGGGCAGCCAGTATATAAAATAGTAATGATGAGCAGGTCAAGGGAGCAGCTGAAGGAGCCGCAAAGGATTCTGGCACCGGATTTTCAGTTTTGTATACAGGATGAAAATAAAGGCGGCTTTATCAATGGAGAGGTGGTGAACAGGGAGTTTGACAAGGGAAAGGCGGTGAAGAGAGTTTGCAGCTATTTTCATATTCCCATCGGTGATTCCGTAGCCGTGGGGGACAGCATGAACGACAGGGAGATGCTGGAGGCGGCGGGCTTTAGTATCTGCATGGGAAACGGAAGCGAGGAATTAAAAAAACTGGCGGATTATATCTGCCCGCCGGTACAGGAGGATGGACTTCAGGACGCTTTCCGGAGGTCCGGAATAGTGCATGGATAATGGGGAAAAGGCAGATTGTGCGGCACTATTGGAGGATGTTATACGATAAAAAAGAAAAGGAGAAAGGAAAATGGCGATGGATTATGCAAAGTGTGCAAAAGAAATTTATGAGACCCTGGGTGGAAGAGATAATCTGGTAAGCGCAGCGCATTGCGCAACCCGGCTGCGTCTGGTTACTGTGGATAACAGTAAGATTGATATGAAAAAGCTGGAGAATATTGATGGAGTAAAGGGCGTTTTCAGCAATAACGGACAACTTCAGCTGATTATCGGTACGGGAACGGTAAACAAGGTATACGAAGAATTTTTAAGTGTGAGCGGGATGACTGCGGCGACAAAGGAAGAGGTGAAAGCGGCGGCGGCAGCCAAACAGCCGTTATTTAAGCGAATGATAAAAGCGCTGGGAGATGTATTTGTACCGATTCTTCCGGCTATCGTGGCGTCCGGTCTGATGATGGGACTGGTGGAGGCTTTGGGTAAGGCGATTCCTTCATTTGCCGGAAGCGACTGGTATGGAATCCTGGATTTGATGGCAAATACAGCGTTTACATTTCTTCCGGTGCTGATTGCCGTATCTGCGGCGAGAGTGTTCGGCGGAAATATTTTTCTCGGAGCCGTTATTGGAATGATTATGATACACCCCAATTTGATTAACGCATGGTCGGTAAGTTCTATGGAAACGGCGGATATTCCGGTATGGCATTTGCTGGGAGGTTTTTCCATTCGGCAGGTAGGATATCAGGGACACGTAATACCGGTCGTCATTGCCGTCTGGCTGATGTGCAAAATTGAGAAATGGCTGCACAAGCATGTTCCGGAAATGATTGATTTATTTGTTACGCCGTTGTGTACGGTACTGGTGACAGCGTTTATTACCTTAGGAATAATCGGACCGATATTTTCTACTGCAGAAAGCTATGTTCTGGACTTTGCAGGCTGGATTATTACGGTGGGCCACGGCGTAGGCGCCATGATTATGGGCGCGCTGTATCCGCTTACCGTTGTATGCGGTATTCATCATATGTACAACGTAATCGAGGCGGGAATGCTGTCAGCGGTGGATGGTTTAAATATCTGGATGCCCATTGCTTCGGCTGCGAATTTTGCACAGGGAGCGGCATGTCTGGCAGTGGGGTTAAAAGCAAAAAATGTGAAAACCAAGTCGGTAGCCATTCCTTCTTCATTGTCTGCCGCATTGGGAATTACGGAGCCGGCAATCTTCGGTGTGAATTTGAGATTTGTTAAACCGTTGGTATGCGGTATGGCAGGTGGTGCGGCAGGCGCATTGCTGGGCTCAATTTTCCATATCGGGGCAACCTCATACGGTGTGACCGGTTTACCCGGATTTTTGATTACGCTGGATTATACGGCGCAGTATGCGATTGTGCTTGTGGTATCCTTTGCTGTATCATTTATTCTTACCTGGATAGTCTGGAAAGAGGAAACGGAAGAAAACGGAAATGAAAGCAAAGAAGAAGAGGTGCAGGAGGAAAATAACGAGGAGACGGCAGAAAAAAGTTTATTTTCTCCATTGAAAGGGAATGTTATTGCAAGAGAGGAAATTCCGGATGAAACATTTGCTTCCGGAGTTCTCGGAGACGGTGTAGGTATTGAGCCGGAGAAAGGAGAGGTGGTTGCGCCCTTTGACGGCGAGATATCTTCGGTAACGGATACACGCCATGCGGTAGGGATTACCGGTCCGGGGGAAATGGAAGTCCTGATTCATGTGGGAATAGATACGGTAAATATGAAGGGAGACGGCTTTGTACTTCTTGTTTCGGAAGGGGAAAAAGTAAAGGCAGGACAGAAACTGATGACTTTTGATATTTCCAAAATAAAAGAAGCCGGATACAGTACGACCACGGCAGTGCTTTTGACGAACAGCGACGATTATGAAGGATTTAAAGTCATCAAGACGGGCAAAACAGAGCAGATGGAAAAACTATTTACCGTCGAGGAAGGATAAACCGTATTCCTTTAAATCGCCGGGAAAAAGTGCATTGGTTTACAGGAATCGAGAGGTGATATAAATGAAAGAGACAGAAACCGGAGAGGATATTTTCCAAAAGAGGCTGGAGCGGCATCATGACGAGCTCCGCTGGCTCTACATGGAGATGTATGGGAACGGCTCCATGTTTGCCGAGCTTTGTGACAGTATGGAACGGTTTTATCGGGAAAGAAAAAAAGAACTGAAAAGCCGGGATTTGGAGCGGGAAAAGGACAGGGGCTGGTATAAGCAGAATGATATGCTGGGAATGATGTTTTACATTGACAATTTTGCCGGAAATATGCAGGGAGTGGAATCCAGACTGGACTATATCGAAAAGTGTAACGTCAATTATATTCACTTGATGCCTTTTCTTGATACGCCAAAGGAACGCTCGGACGGCGGGTATGCCGTTTCGGATTTCCGCAGGGTACAGGAAAAGCTGGGCTCCATGGAGGATTTGGACAGTCTGACCGCCGCCTGCCATAAAAAGGGAATCAATGTCTGTATGGATTTTGTCATGAACCATACCTCGGAGGAGCATGAATGGGCGAAGAAAGCCCGACAGGGAGACGGGGAATATATGAGCCGCTATTTTTTCTTTGATAATGCGGAAATACCGTCCATGTATGAAAAAACGGTGCCACAGGTGTTTCCGACAACAGCGCCGGGGAATTTTACCTGGCTGGAGGATTGCGGACATTTTGTCATGACTACATTTTATCCGTATCAATGGGATTTGAATTATAAAAATCCGAGAGTATTTAATGAAATGATGTATAATTTTCTCTATCTGGCAAACCGGGGAATTGATATTATCCGTATTGATGCAGTGCCCTATATCTGGAAAGAGTTAAACACCTCATGCCGGAATCTGCCGAAGGTACACACGATTGTGCGCATGATGCGCATAATCAGTGAAATTGTCTGTCCGGGTATCCTTCTGCTCGGTGAAGTGGTGATGGAGCCGGAGAAGGTAGCTCCCTATTTTGGAACAGTTGAGAAGCCGGAATGCCATATGCTTTATAATGTTACCACGATGGCAACGACATGGCATACCGTGGCGACAAGGGATGTCCGGCTGTTAAAACGGCAGCTGGATATTGTAAATGCGTTGCCGAAGGATTATGTGTTTCTGAATTACCTGCGCTGTCATGATGATATCGGCTGGGGACTGGATTATGGTACGCTGCTGCAGGAGGGCATCGGTGAACGGTCGCACAAAGAATATTTGAACGATTATTTTCAGGGATATGCGGGAGAAAGCAATAGCCGCGGAGAGCTTTACAATGCCGACCCGGTTACCGGAGATGCCAGATTCTGCGGAACCACGGCGTCAATGTGCGGTGTGGAGAAAGCTGGATTTGAACAGGATGCCCGGGCAATGGAAAAAGCGGTTAAGCTGGTGCTGATGCTTCATGCCTACATGTTCATGCAGTCGGGGATTCCGGTGCTGTACAGCGGTGATGAAATCGGCCAGGTCAATGACTATAGCTATAAGGAAGACCCCGATAAGGCGGCAGATTCCCGCTATATCCATCGCGGACCGATGAAATGGGATTTGATAGAAAACATTAAAGACAAGGATACGGTGGAGGGCAAAATCTTTCAGGGGTTAAAACAGTTGGAAGAAATACGTAAAGCGGAAAAGGTATTTGCGTCTGATGCAGAAACCTGGACCATTGAAACATGGGAGCAGTCCGTATTGTGCATCGGCAGATATGTCGATGGGGAAAAGATAATCGGATTGTTTAATTTCAGTGAGCATGACAAGACGGCATGGATTGACGAAAATGACGGTGACTATGTGGAAATGATTTCCGGGAAAGAGATGAAGCCGGTGGGAGTGGATATACCTGCGTATGGATTTTATTATCTGAAAAAGAAGTAAATTTGTATATGCGGGAACCGGGATAAAATGGAAGGAGCAGGTTTAATGAACATAGCAGAGATAGCAAAGCTGGCAGGTGTATCCAGAGCCGCTGTTTCGCGTTACTTTAATCACGGATATATTTCCGAAGAAAAGAGAGAGGCAATCCGGAAAGTGGTGGAGGAAACCGGATACAGACCCTCTTTGCAGGCGCAGACGCTTAGGACGAAAAAGACGAAAATGGTTGGCGTTATTGTGCCGAAGATAGCGTCTGCATCCATCGGGAGAGTGGTGGAGGGAATACTTTCCATATTAAATGAAAACGGATATCAGATGCTTTTGGCGGTAACGCAGAATAATCCCCAAAAGGAATTGGAATATTTATCGGCATTTCGGGATAAGCAGGTAGACGGTGTAATTCTGCTGGCAACCGTGTTTATTGCAGAGCATAAGCGCATGCTGAAAAATATATCCGTTCCGGTGGTAATTGTAGGACAGTATCTGCCCGGTCATTGCTGTGTATTTCATGACGATTATCATGCTTCGTATGAGATAACTGGGCGGCTGCTGGAGAAAGGCAGAAGGAAGCTTGGGTACATTGGTGCGATACAGCAGGATAAAGCGGTAGGAGAGGAGAGATACCGTGGATTTCAAGATGCGGTGTGTGATGCGGGCTTTGGCGGACTGGCAAAAAATGTTGTAATTGCGGCGTTCACCGTTGCCTCCGGATATGAGAAAGCAGGAGAGCTATTGGAAAAATGTGGAGAACTGGACGGGATAATCTGTGCCACAGATACAATGGCTGTCGGCGCCATGCAGTATGTGCGGGAGCATGGGATTAAGGTACCGGAACAAATTCTGATAGCGGGACAGGGCGATTCCGAGATGGCAAAGGCGGTCTCGCCGCCGCTGCTTACAGTTCACTATGCCTACGAGAGAAGCGGCGAGATAGCGGTTCAGATGCTGATGGAATTACTGGGGCATGAGGAAGGGGCAAAAAAAGAAATAAAACTGGGTTATTCTATTGTGGAGGAAGATAATTTGCAGCCGGGCAATTAGGGGACAGGTTTTGTTGTTGAGGATGAAAGAGCACAAAAAACAGTTGGCAGCGAATGCCATGCTATGCTATAATTTACATGTCCGAATCATGGCGGAAAATGTCTGACGATTGTATTTCGGTTGGGATTTCGGCTCAAGCCGGCGGCGAATAAAACGAGAAGCGTAAGAATAACGCAGAAATGGGGAAGTATGATAGATTTAAAGGAATTAATCAAAAATACGGGAGAGACTGTATTATGGGAGGGCAGACCCAAAAAAAGTGTAACGGTATTGGAGGCGATTTTTAATCCTATGCTGTTGTTTGCCTTAGTTTGGGGTGGAATAGATTTTAGCATAATCGGAGGCGTTCTCCTCTCAGGAGAAATGCAGAGGGAGGGCTTACTCGCATTACTGGGATTTATGCTGATACATCTTATGCCGGTCTGGATGTACCTGTTTGGTGTTTTAGGCGTTTTTTTCAGATGGAAGAATACCAGATTCCTGGTAACGGACAGAGGTTTATATGTCAGCGGAGGACTTTTCAGCTTCAATTATGAAATGAAACCCTGGACGGATATTGCCCATGTGAGCATACATCAGGGTGTTTTTGACAGAATGTTTGGCGTAGGCGATGTTGTGTCTACCTGCTCCCATGTCAGCACGCAGGTACATAGCGGGAACAGAAGCTCCCATGACCATGGCTTGAAGATTTATAATATTCCGGACTTTTTAAAGGTATTCCAGATGGTCAATGATTTGCAAAGAGACATCTTTGCGGATACCATGTATCCTAACGATTTAAGGCCGGATACGAACAGCGGCTACCAGACCCAATATCGGGGTAAATTTTAGGACGGTAAAAGCAGGGAATGGTATTCCCGGGTCAGCCGATAAATCACGTCCAATAGCTGCGGAGTGTCGATGGGTTTTTCCATGTGTGTATTCATGCCGCTTTCCAGGGACATCCGTTTATCTTCATCGAATGTGTTGGCGGACAAGGCGATAATCGGAATATCCGCTAACAAAGGGTTGTCCATATTCCGGATTGCCTGTGCCGCCTGGTATCCGTTCATCACCGGCATCTGGATATCCATCAGAACCAGATGGTAATAGCCCGGGGCGGCTTGCTTCAGCTTATCTACGGCAATGCTTCCGTTTTCTGCGGTATCAACCAGATATCCGGCATCCTGCAGCAGTTCAATTTCAATTTCCCGATTGATTTCATTATCCTCGACAATCAGAATCCGTTTTGGCTCAGTATCATCATTTACTTTGTGCAGCTCCGGACGAGGGGAAGCTGGTTTGCCATGCTGTATGCGGAAATTAAAGGTAACGGCAAATGTACTTCCTTTGCCGGCAGCACTTTCCACGGTAATGGTTCCCCCCATTAAATCCGCAAGATTTCTTGCAATGGTCAGTCCGAGTCCTGTACCGGGAACACCGCTTAACGTGGTATTTTTTTCCCGTTCAAAGGGCTCGAAAATTTGCGCAAGAAAGCTTTCGCCGATGCCGATACCGTTGTCCTTAACGGTAAACCGGTAAGTGGCGTACTCGTTTGAATCCTGCCGTAATTCCGTAGCGGTAATCGCAATTTTTCCGCCGGGTCTGGTGTATTTTATGGCATTGCTGATAAACCGGGTAAGGATTTGCTTTAGCCTTGTCTGGTCACAGTAAGCGTCGGAATGGGTGAGACCGGAAACGTCAAAGGAAAAAGCAATGTTTTTTAAAGATGCCCGGTCAAGGGTATTTTGGTACACAGTTTTAATCAGTTCGGGCAGGTTGCAGATTGTCTCTTCAAGCTGAAGCTTTCCGGATTCAATCCGCGATATTTCCAGTATGTCATTGAGCACGTGGAGAAGCTGTCCGCTGGATGCTTCGATTTTATCCAGATAATCTTTGACTTTCTCTTGATTATTCATATGATTTTGGGCAAGGGTGGTAAACCCGACAATAGCATTTAACGGAGTCCGGATATCATGGGACATATTGGAAAGAAAAGTATTTTTGGCATTGTTTGCCAGGGTCGCCTGCTCCAAAGCGGCCTGTAGTATTTTTGTCTGCTCCATTTCATGGATAATTTCATCGTCCACACTCCGATAGCCCATAACAATCTGGGAGATATGCTCTTCATTTCCCACGTTTACAACATGGAGCTGCAGGTATTTTGTCTCTCCGTTTTTGAGGATACGATAGTTGATGTGGAATGTTCCGGTGTCCGATAGTCTTTCCTGGATGTATTCCGGCGTATTTGCCTGGGATAAAAGCTTACGGTCATCAGGATGAACCCATTGCCGGATGTAATCGGAGGCAAAACCGATAAATTCACATGTCTGTACGTTATGTCTAAAATGATATTCGATGCGGTCGCTTGTTCTGTACGGACGCACTTGGTTTTTGTCCAAATCCACATAGAAGATAGATTCATAATTCAAGCTGAGTGCTTCGATGACTTCAAGGCGGCGGAGCTGCTCCTGATTGACGGTTTCCAATTCTTTGTCGTACTCTTCAATACGGTTAATCAGTTTTTGTTCTTTTTGGGCAGTATCGGCTAAGATAGCATTGGTTAATTCCTGCTGCCGGAGCTTCTTTTCTGTTGCGTCGCCGACAAACACATAGAAAATATCACCCGCAGCATCGCTGTGCACAAAATGTCCGTAATCGTCAATCCAGCGTATTTCGCCGCCCTTTTGGATAATCCGGTATTCCACATAATCCAAATCATATTGGCTGTTTGTGATTTGCTCCCGGATGCTTTGCTCTACAGCTTCAAAATCATCCGGATGGACAATGCCTTTAAATGTGTTTCCGGTTAATTCCTGAAATTCTTTCCGGCTGTCACAGTTGAACATTCGGATTAGGGCATGATTGACATAGATAAGCTCTTCCTTTTCATCTGCGTGATAGATGAAAAATCCACCGGGTATCTCATCGATAAATTTTTTAATCTGATATGCGGTTTGTATGCGGAAAGCGTCCGGAGCGGTATTGGCGGCGTCTGGATATTCATTTTCGGCATAATCTATCTTGGTATCGTCGTCTTGAAAAATATCGGGTACGGATAGCAAATATTCAATTAAGCTATGGTCGATTTTGGTTTGTTCACTCAAGAATTTATCCTCCTGGCTCTCTCTTGTAATCTGATGAGGGGAAGCCGTTTCGCTTGCATAAATCATACCATGTTTAAAAGAATCTGTCATTAGGTATATTGATAAAGATGAGCGGAATTATCCGCTTTGCCCGTGGTGAGTGGCGGAGTGTCCGGCGATATGCGGACAAAACGGAGGAGAGGGATAAAGAAAACCCCGGTTTATTCCGATATATAAATATAATAGTGTGTAGAGATATCCGGTGTGGATAAAATAGATTGGCAAAATTGCTGTGTATGGGAGAACAGTGAAATTTGCCGGATTCAAGGAGGAATGAATATGCAGATAGGAGAGGCAAGGGAAAAACAGAGCGTGGTTTCGGCAGGGAAGCTTGTAACTGCGTCGGCAGGGATAACGCCGGAGAAGAGCGGCGCTGCGCAAAAAAAGGATGAAAAGGAAAACGGAGTGACCGTGGATATCTCCAGGCAGGCATTGGATATGCTGGAGCGCCAGATGCAGGCAAGCAGGGAGTCCGCGGAAGCGATGGGGAAAGCGGCGGCGGACCAGGGGAAAATCATGGAGATTGCCAGACGGATTTCCAGAGGGGACAAGGTGCCGCCGAAAGATGAGAAGAAGCTGATGGAGTTTGATTTCAAATTGTACCAGATGGCAAAAATGTCGGCGGTAATGAATGAAGGAAAGAAGCATAAAAAGCATAAGTCTCTGTTTGAGGATGAAGAGGAGAATGATAAGAGAGAAAAACTGCGGGCGCTGGCAGGGGACAGCTCCGTTGAAGGCGCTGAAGCAGAGCCTGCTGTGGCGGAGGTCGAAGGCGGGGAAGCCGAAGAATAGAGATTATCCGGTTACACAAATAAATAGAACGAGAACGGGACTGCCGCAGGGAAACTGTATTCCTGCGGCAGTCCGGCTTTTAACATGTATGTGAAATAAGGAAAAATAATAGAAAGAAGAGAAATAGGATGAAAAAATCGGCACCGTTTTTTGTATTACTGGCAGGAATATTGTGGGGGACAATGGGGATTTATGTGCGAAAACTGAATGCACTTGGTTTTACCACTATCGAGATTGTAGCGGTACGCTCCGTTGTCACCGCTGTTTTACTGCTGCCGGTTTTATTTTTTTACGACAGGAAAATGCTAAGGATACGGCTAAAGGATATCTGGTGCTTTGTAGGGACAGGGATTCTCAGCATCGTGTTTTTTAACTATTGCTATTTCAAGGCGATTACCATGACTTCGCTATCGGTGGCGGCGGTATTGCTATATACCGCTCCGGCGATAGTTATGGTGTTGTCGGCTCTGCTGTTTCAGGAAAAAATAACCGGAGTTAAGCTGATATCGCTGGCGGCTACCTTCGCCGGCTGTGTATTGGTGACCGGTCTGGCGGAGGGCGGGGAAACCGTGAGTGCGGCAGGGATATTGGTAGGACTGGGGGCGGGCTTCGGTTATGCCCTCTATTCCGTTTTCAGCCGTTATGCGATAGAACGGGGATACCACAGCCTTACCATTTCCTTTTACACCTTTGTCTTTGCGTCTGCCGGGGCGCTTCCCCTGGCGGATGTAAAAATCATCTATGGCGCATGTACCCGGAATATCGGGATATTGGGCTTTTATCTGGTATTTGCGCTGGTCAGCACGGTGGCGCCGTATATTTTATATACGCTTGGGCTTGCCGCACTGGAAAACAGCAAAGCGTCGATTATCGCTTCCATAGAACCGGTGACCGCTACTGTGCTGGGGATAGTATTGTTTGGCGAAAAAATGACGGTGACGCATTTTGCCGGCGTCGTTTTGGTGCTGGGCGCCATTGTCCTGTGTAATATTCATTTTAGGAAAATGAACTTTTTGATAAAAATGAACAAAAACCATAAGCATAAAGAAAAATATTGAACTTTTGATTGGCGTATGCTATGATTACCTGTGAAAATGAACTTTTGGTCAGAAAAACGGTGGCGAAAGAGGGGAACGTAGTGATAAATCGTCAGATATTTGCAGAGCGGTTAAATTTAGCCATGCATAACCGGAAATTGAAACAGGTGGATTTTCTGCGGGAGGCAGACAAGGCAGGTGTCAAGCTGGGAAAAAGCCAGATGAGCCAGTATGTCAGCGGAAAGGCTGTACCCAGAAGAAATATTGGGCTGTTTCTGGCAGGGGTGCTGCAGGTGGATGTGGAATGGTTATACGGTTCCGTCCGGAAAAACCATATGGCAGAGAAAGGGACAGAAAAGAGGGCGGAATACCGGAATATAGAAGGAGGAGCGGTAATGAGGGAATTTAAAAAATCATCGAAATTAGATAATGTACTGTATGATGTAAGAGGGCCGGTTGTGGATGAAGCGGCAAGGATGGAAGAAAACGGGACCAATGTACTAAAGCTGAATATCGGGAACCCTGCTCCTTTTGGTTTCCGCACGCCGGATGAGGTAATCTACGATATGCAGAGGCAGTTGACGGAATGCGAGGGATATTCGGTGGCAAAGGGTCTGTTTTCCGCAAGAAAAGCAATCATGCAGTATGCGCAGATAAAAAACATACCGAATATTTCCGTGGAGGATATCTATACCGGAAACGGGGTCAGCGAGCTGATTAACCTTTCCATGTCCGCATTGCTGGATGACGGCGACGAGGTGCTTGTCCCTTCGCCGGATTATCCTCTGTGGACGGCATGCGTCACCTTAGCAGGCGGAAAGGCAGTCCATTATGTTTGTGACGAGCAGGCGGACTGGAATCCCGATATTGAGGATATCCGGAAAAAAATAACGGACAGAACAAAGGCTGTCGTCATTATTAACCCCAATAATCCCACAGGAGCAGTATACTCCAGAGAAATCCTGCAGGAAATTGTCGAGACGGCGAGGGAGCATCAGCTGATTATCTTTTCGGATGAAATATACGACCGCCTTGTGATGGATGAATATGAGCATATTCCCATTGCCTCCATGGCGCCGGATATATTCTGCGTGACCTTCAGCGGGCTTTCCAAATCCCACATGATAGCGGGATACCGAATCGGATGGATGATATTAAGCGGGAATAAGAAACTGGCGAAGGACTATATTGAGGGGCTCAATATGCTTTCTAATATGCGGCTCTGTTCCAATGTGCCGGCACAGTCTATTGTGCAGACAGCCCTTGGCGGCTATCAGAGTGTAAACAATTATATTATTCCCGGCGGCAGGATTTATGAGCAGAGGGATTATATTTACAAGGCGTTAAATGATATTCCGGGAATCAGTGCGGTAAAGCCGAAAGCCGCATTTTATATTTTTCCGAAGCTGGACGTCAAACGGTTCAATATTCTGGATGATGAGAAATTTGCATTGGATTTACTGCGGGAAAAGAAAATACTGATTATTCATGGCGGTGGATTTAACTGGGGTCAGCCGGACCATTTCCGTATTGTGTATCTGCCCCGGATTGAGGTGCTCAAGGATGCGGTGGGAAGCCTGAGAGATTTTCTTGACGGTTACCGGCAGGCATAGGCGGATGCAGGTATCACAGACAAAAAGGCCTGAAAAGAGCGGGCGCAAAGATTCTTTGCGCTCCTTTTTTAAATTTGCAAGAGACCGTTGCTGGATTTTCTCCCCGTTTTTCTGCATAATAAAGCTTGTAACGGCAGACAAAGCACAAAACAAAGGATTGGAGGATTAGTGATGAAACTTGGAAAGACAATTTTGGCGATACGGGAAGAGAAGGAAATGACACAGCAGGAATTTGCAGATATTTTTTCAGTGACCAGGCAGACGGTGTCAAATTGGGAAAATGAAAAAAGCTATCCGGATTTACAGACTCTGGTAAAGATGAGCGATTCTTTCGGGATACCGTTAGACAGCATGCTGAAAGACGATGCAGACATGGTAAAAAAGATAGATAAGGAGAGAAAATTCAGCAAATATCTAAAGCGGGGACTGTTAATATTCGCTGTGCTTTTGCTGGTTCCCAGTGTAATCTGGACGATTATATGGCATGATGCAGTGCAGAGTGTTGAGGAGAAGTTTCAACAGGGGATTGCGGAGTACGGCTTTTCCTATGTCGAGGATGGATGGGAGGAGGAAGAGGGAAACTGGTACCCGTATAAGCTGGATGACGGTGGGGGAGTGACCTTTTCCGTTACTGCGCTGATTACATCGGACTGGTATAACTTCGGCCAGCCTGTTGCGTATAATCAGAATTTGATATGCGATGTGCAGCGGGAGGATGGCCTGCTGCGGATAAGCTGGTATGGTGTGGAGGCGTTGATGCCAACGATTAACATTTATGAAAAGACGGGAATACGTTATCTGACGGAGCAGGAAACGAAGAAGATGTTAAGGGACGATGAACAGCTGAAGGAGATAAATGAGAAAGCAAAGAGGATATGCAAGGCATTATATGAAGAGGAAAGGTGGTAATCAGGAAGATGAAAAAAACAGAGTGGATAAAAAAGGTGGGTACCCTGCTGGCTTTGTCTGTTTTTCTTACGCTGGCAGGCTGTGGGGCGGCTGACGGCAGGGAGGGAAGTAATACGGTTTCCTCCGATTCCGGACAAAATGAACAAGATGATTATCCGGAGGTTTTGGAGGGAGATAAGGCGCCGGATTTTACTGCGGCGCTGGCAGACGGAGGTACCTTTCAAATTTCAGCGTGCAGCGGAAAGGTAGTGCTGTTAAATTTCTGGGCGACATGGTGCAGCCCCTGTGTCGGGGAGATGCCTGCATTTGAAAAGCTTCATCAGGAGTACGGCGAGGATGTGGCGGTTCTGGCAGTAAACAGCATGGAAGATAAAGACACGGTAAATCAGTTTATTTCCGATAACGGATTTACCTTTCCCATTGCATACGACGAGCAGGGGGAAATCAGCAGAAAATATCCGACGGACGGAATCCCTTATACCCTGGTGATTGGCAGGGACGGAACGGTACAGGAAATTTATCTGGGGGCAAAGGATGCGGATGCGCAGTATGAGGAATATAAAGCTGCGGTAACGGCGGCGCTGGAAGAGGAATAAAAAATGAGGAAATAGACGATGAAGGTAAAATTTTTGAGAGGCGGTCTGCTCATTGCAGCGGTTGCACTTATTTTAATCGGTCTTGGACGGGACGGTTTTCAGGATGTTAAACATAAGGCAGTCCGTATCTGCTATGAGTGTATAGGAATCGGATGATGAAAAGAAGAAAGCTTATTCAGGTAATTTGTGCGTTATTATATAATTGTAATTTTACGGGATTTGCCAGAGGCAGGATTTATCAGGGAGACCTAAAGGGAGTTTGTGTTCCGGGGCTTAACTGTTACTCCTGCCCGGGTGCCGTGGGTGCCTGTCCCCTTGGAAGCCTGCAAACGGCGCTGCTGTCCTCCCGGTACAAGCTTCCGTATTATGTACTGGGAATGCTGCTGTTGTTCGGCGTGGTGCTGGGAAGAACGGTATGTGGATTTCTCTGCCCTTTCGGCCTGTTTCAGGAGCTGCTCTATAAGCTGCCCACAAGGAAATGGCGAAAAAATAAATGGAGCAGAAGATTATCCTGTTTAAAATATTTTATTTTACTGATATTTGTTATCGGGATTCCGGTAATTCTGGCGGTGCCGGGATTTTGTAAATATATCTGTCCGGCGGGGACGCTGGAGGGAGGGGTGTTTCTGGTGGCAATGAATAAACGGCTGCAGGCATTGGCGGGCGGTTTGTTTTCCTGGAAAATCGCAGTACTGGCAGCTGTGATTATTTTGTCAGTGTTTATTTTCAGATGCTTTTGCCGTTTTATTTGTCCGTTAGGGGCATTTTATGCACTGTTTCACAAGGTTTCCATTGTGGGAATAAAGGTAGATGAGGAAAAGTGTAACGGCTGTAACGCCTGTATAGCCCATTGTAAGCTGGATGTGAAGCAGGTGGGGGACAGGGAATGCATCCAGTGCGGTGAATGTATAAAAAGCTGTCATCAATGTGCGTTGAGTTATAGAAGGTCAACGAAATAGCCATATTTTCTTTTGGTGTTAAACCAATCAATAAATTCGTGAAGCTCATTAGAGATTGTCGAATACTATCTAAAAAAGCTGAAAATTTTCAATGAAGAGCAAAAAATATTCTATGTTTTTTCCGGCACCTGTTGAATATACTGTCAATATCAATGATAAATGCGCATAAGGTGCATTGGCAGAAAGGAGAAAACAGATGAAGAAGAAAATAATTTCAATGGCAATGGCAGTATTATTAGGTTTTTCACTTGCTGCCTGCGGAACGGAACCGGGAGGCTCAGACGCTGGAGACACAGGCAAAACATCGGAGGGAGGTTCCCCGACGGAAAGCAGCTCCTCATCGGACGTGGCAAATAAGGATAAACCCCTGGTATGGTTTAACCGGCAGCCATCCAACAGCTCTACCGGCGAGCTTGATATGACAGCGCTGACCTACAATGATGATACCTATTATGTAGGGTTTGACGCAAATCAGGGCGCTGAGCTTCAGGGAACCATGGTAAAGGATTACATTGAGGCAAATATTGATAAAATTGACAGGAACGGTGACGGCGTAATCGGCTACGTCCTTGCCATCGGCGATATCGGACACAATGATTCCATTGCGCGTACAAGAGGTGTACGTAAAGCGCTGGGTACAGGAGTTGAGAAGGACGGTGACATTAACAGTGAGCCGGTGGGTACAAATACGGACGGTTCGGCATCAGCCGTACAGGACGGTTCCATCGAGGTTGGCGGAAAGAAATATGTAGTCCGCGAGCTTGCTTCGCAGGAGATGAAGAACTCTGCCGGCGCTACCTGGGATGCTGCGACAGCCGGTAATGCGATTGGTACATGGTCCTCTTCCTTTGGTGAGGAGATTGATGTTGTCGTATCCAATAATGACGGAATGGGGATGTCAATGTTTAATGCGTGGTCAAAGGATAACGAGGTTCCTACCTTCGGTTATGATGCAAATAACGATGCGGTGGCTGCCATTGCAGAGGGCTATGGCGGGACCATCAGCCAGCATGCGGATGTGCAGGCATATTTAACACTTCGGGTTCTCCGCAATGCCCTTGACGGCGTGGATATTGATACCGGTATCGGTACGGCAGATGAGGCGGGCAACGTCCTTGGCAGTGACGTTTATGTGTACAATGCGGACGAACGCTCCTATTATGCGTTGAATGTTGCAGTTACCGCTGATAATTACCAGGACTTCACAGACTCGACAAAGGTTTATGAGCCTGTATCCGCACAGCTTGATGAGGGTTCCCATGCGGCGAAGAAGGTATGGCTGAACATTTATAATGCCTCCGACAATTTCTTAAGCTCAACCTATCAACCGCTTCTTCAGAATTATGATGACCTCCTTAATCTGGATATTGATTACATTGGCGGCGACGGACAGACCGAGTCCAATATTACAAACCGTCTTGGAAATCCGGACCAGTACGATGCGTTTGCTATTAACATGGTTAAGACAGATAATGCGGCTTCCTATACGGCTCTGTTGAATCAGTAGGTTAATCGGAGCTGCCGTGTGAAAAAGGAGTGAAAATATGGCAGACAGGAAAAATGATATCGTCTTATCGATACGTGGTTTGAGCAAGTCTTTCGGCAGAAACAGGGTTTTGGACCATATTAACCTGGATGTGAAACGTGGGACGGTTATGGGGCTTATGGGTGAAAACGGCGCAGGGAAATCAACGATGATGAAATGCCTGTTCGGTACATACCAAAAGGACGAGGGAAATATTTTTCTGGACGGAAAAGAAGTAAGCTTTTCCGGACCAAAGGATGCCCTGGAAAATGGTATTGCCATGGTTCATCAGGAGCTGAATCAGTGCCTGGAGAGAAACGTGACGGATAATTTATTTCTTGGGCGGTATCCCGTAAATTCCATGGGAATAGTAGATGAAGGCAGGATGAAAAAAGAAGCCTTTGAGCTTTTCCGAAAGCTGGGGATGACGGTAAATTTAACCCAGCCCATGCGGAATATGTCTGTATCACAAAGGCAGATGTGCGAGATTGCCAAAGCAATTTCCTATAATTCCAAGGTAATTGTTCTGGATGAACCGACGTCCTCGCTGACCGTGCAGGAGGTAGATAAGCTTTTCGAGATGATGCGGATGTTAAAGGAACAGGGAATTTCCCTAATCTATATCTCGCATAAAATGGATGAAATCTTTGAAATCTGCGATGAGATATCCGTGCTCCGGGACGGAAATCTCGTCATGACAAAAAGCAGCAGGGATACAGACATGAATGAGCTGATTGCGGCGATGGTTGGACGTTCCCTTGAAAACCGTTTTCCGCCTGTTGATAACACGCCAAAGGAGGTTATATTATCGGTTCAACATTTGTCCACCAAGTTTGAACCACATTTACAGGACATTTCCTTTGATGTGCGGGAGGGAGAAATTTTCGGGCTTTACGGTCTGGTCGGCGCCGGACGTACAGAGCTTTTGGAAACAATATTCGGGGTTCGGACCAGAGCGGCGGGACGTGTGTATTTTAACAATCGGCTGATGAATTTCAGTAATGCAAGAGAAGCCATGGAGCACGGCTTTGCTATGGTTACAGAAGAACGAAAGGCAAACGGGCTGTTTTTGAAGGGTGACCTTACCTTTAATACTACGATTGCAAACCTGGAGCAATACAAGTCGGGGATTGCCCTTTCCGATTCTAAGATGGTTAAGGCAACGGCGAAGGAAATCAAGATTATGCATACGAAATGCATGGGACCGGAGGATATGATTTCAAGCCTTTCAGGAGGAAACCAGCAAAAGGTTATTCTGGGAAAATGGCTGGAGCGAAGTCCGCAGGTATTCATGATGGATGAGCCAACAAGAGGAATTGACGTAGGCGCAAAATATGAAATCTATGAATTGATTATTAATATGGCTAAGCAGGGAAAGGCGATTATTGTTGTCTCCTCTGAAATGCCGGAAATTCTGGGAATTACAAACCGAATCGGCGTTATGTCAAATGGGCATCTTTCGGGAATTGTAAATACGAAAGAAACAAATCAGGAAGAGCTTTTAAGACTTAGTGCAAAATACCTATAAGTGGGGAGATGAATAAATATGGACAATAAAAACAGTGCAATTCTCTCGGCAAAACAGGAGTTGCAGCTTCGTCAGCCGATTGAAGATTATGTAAACAAAATTCAGACTCAGATTGACGCCCTCAGAGCGGAAGGGACAGAAAAGGTTCTCTCTCTTCAAAGCCATATGGAAAGAGTAAAGCAGGACGCTGCTCTGACAAAGGAAGAGAAGCGGGCGAAAATCGAAGAAGACAAAATTGCTTTGAAAAAAGCGAAAGGCATAGAAGCGAAACATAAGGACGAGATTTCAAAATTGACTGCGGATGCGGAGAGGTATATTAAACGGCATTTTGATACCGGTTATTATGAGCCGGTGAAGGAAAGCTGTGAACAGGAAAGGGCGGAAGCAAAGGAGCGGTACCGCAAAAGGCTTGCCGGGCTGGAACGGGAGCATCAGGAAGCCGTTTCCGGGCTTTCTGACCGCCAGGAAATAAAGGACGAGAAATACGTTTATAAAAACCGGCTGTTTGATGCGAAGATGCAGTTAGAAAAGGAGCTTCAGCAGATAAAAGACAGAAGGCATGCGGCATATGCGTATAAATATCATCTGATTGACCTGCTGCGTATGTCGAAATTTACATTTGCGGAGACGCTGGCGCAGAAGTGGGAAAATTATCAGTATACGTTTAACCGCAGGACATTTTTGCTGCAAAACGGTTTGTATATTGCGATTATTTTAATTTTTATTATGCTGTGCATTATCACGCCAATGATAAAAAATGCGCCGCTGCTCACATATAATAATGTGCTGAACATCCTTCAGCAGGCGTCTCCCCGAATGTTCCTTGCACTTGGCGTAGCAGGGCTGATTCTGCTTACCGGTACGGACCTTTCGATTGGGCGTATGGTTGGTATGGGAATGACGGCAGCGACAATTATCATGCATCAGGGAATCAATACGGGTTCCGTTTTCGGCCATGTATTTGATTTTACGGGAATCCCGACCGGGGCAAGGGTGATTTTGGCATTGGCAGTCTGCGTATTTTTGTGCACATTTTTCACTGCAATTTCGGGGTTCTTTACTGCGAAATTTAAAATGCATCCCTTTATTTCTACCATGGCAAACATGCTGGTAATTTTCGGGCTTGTCACGTATGCGACGAAGGGAGTGTCCTTCGGTGCGATAGAACCGGCAATTCCCAACATGATTATTCCGAAAATAAACGGGTTTCCGACAATTATTCTCTGGGCGGCGGCAGCAATCGTCATTGTCTGGTTTATCTGGAACAAGACCACCTTTGGTAAAAATCTGTTTGCCGTCGGCGGAAATCCGGAGGCGGCATCGGTTTCGGGGATTTCCGTATTCCGTGTTACGGTGGGCGCATTCGTTTTAGCAGGTATTCTTTATGGATTTGGCTCGTGGCTGGAATGTGCAAGAATGGTTGGCTCCGGCTCCGCTGCTTACGGTCAGGGCTGGGAGATGGATGCGATAGCGGCCTGTGTAGTCGGCGGCGTATCCTTTACCGGTGGTATCGGCAGGATTTCCGGGGTGGTAGTCGGTGTGTTCATTTTCACAGCGCTTACGTATTCCCTGACAATTCTGGGTATTGATACGAACCTTCAGTTTGTATTTTCCGGTATTATCATCCTCATTGCGGTAACCCTTGACTGTCTGAAATATGTACAGAAAAAATAATTGCAGGCATTGTCTGTCGGGTAAAAAGATTATATAATGGGAATATAACAGACGATATCGAGAAACGAACCAATAGGATGATGAAGAATGAAAGAGGAGAAAATAAATCTGGGTGAGGAGCTGTACAGCCTGTTAGCGGAGCTGTTGAACCGCAGGATGAATCGGGCGGTACAGGACAGTATCCGGGGTGAATACGGTACACTGCGCTATTTGACATATGTACAAAACGGTGTGTCTGCCGGTATCTTAACGCAGCAGCTGCATGTTGTTCCCGGTCGTATGACAGACATATTATTAAGCTTGGAGCGCAAGGGACTGATTGAGCGTAGAAAATGTGAGAAAGACAAACGGCGGGTGCTGGTTTATGTAACGAAAGAAGGAAAAAAGGCGGCAAAACAAAAACGTGAGGCAATCAAACAGGAATATGCAGGTTTGCTGAAGCAGCTGGGCAGGAAGGACACGGAAGAGCTAATTCGCCTGCTGAAAATTGTATTGGCCTACGAAGCATAATATTTTTATCAAAAAGGAATTGTTTCGCATTGCGAAATAATTCCTTTTTTGCTATTCTCTAAAAATAGAATATCATTCGCAATGCGAAGAAGTGGAGGAATTATGATAACCTTAGAGAATACCAAAACCTTATACGATTTACTGGCAAATGCCGGAAAAGAGTATGCATCAAAGACATTTATCAAGTATGAAAAGGAAGATGTGTTTTATGACAAAACCTACAGCCAGCTGCTTAAGGACAGCTGTTCCTTTGGCGCATGGGTGCAGGAGCAGCAGGAGGAAAAGCAGGGGACGTATCATGTTGCCATGATTGGACGCTGCAGCTACCGTTATCTCGTCAGTATTTTTGGAACGGTATCTGCCGGGGGTATCGCAGTTCCTCTGGATATTCAGGCAAGCGAGGAGGTATTGATTGATAATATCACAAGAGCAGAGATTGATGCGCTGTTGTTTGACTGGGAATACAGTGTTGAGGTCGAGGCGATTATGAGGGCATGTCCGGGAATTAAGCATTGTATTTGTATGCAGAAGATGCAGGAGCAAAATATTCCGGAGCTGTGCAAGATTTATGAGAGTCATCCCTTTGCTCCGGCTGCTAAGGAAGAAGAATGTGCGATGATTATCTTTACTTCCGGGACAACGGGAAGGGGAAAAGGTGTCATGCTTTCCCACGGTAATTTGATTGATAACCTCTTCAGCAGTACGGAGACCGAGGACCAGTCTTTTGAGGTGTGTATGAATGTCCTCCCAATCCATCATATTTTCTGTCTGAGCGGGGATGTATTTTTGGTTATGCGGTACGGAAGCCTGTTATGTCTCTGCCCGGATGTGTCCAAAATCATGACCTATATTCCGATTTATATGCCGACCTCCATTCGGGTTGTCCCGATGATTAGCAAGATGCTCTATAACCGCATTGCGATGACAAAGAAGCGGAATCCGGAGCTGTCGGATACAGAAGTAAAGGATATGGTGCTCGGCAGACGCTTCCACAAAATTATAAGCGGCGGCGGATATCTCGCTAAGGATTTGGCGATGAATTTTGCAAAATTAGGCATAACGATTGGACAGGGCTATGGAATGTCGGAGTGCTCGCCCAAGATTTCCGCACCGGATTATGAATGTGTGGATAAACTGGATTCGGTCGGAAAGGTTGTGGAGCGTTGCAAGGTACGGATTGTGGACGGAGAGATTCAGGTAAACAGTCCCTCTGTGATGATGGGCTACTATAAGGAGCCGGAGCTGACAAAGGAAGTGATTACCGAGGATGGCTGGTTATGTACCGGTGATATGGGATATGTGGACGAGGAGGGCTACATTTATCTGACCGGACGGAAGAAGAACCTGATTATTTTAAGCAATGGGGAAAATGTGGCGCCGGAGGGCATTGAAAACCGCTTTGATAATGAGGTGCTGATACAGGATATCCTCGTTTACGGAGAAGGGGATACGATTGTGGCGGAGGTATATCCGAATTTTGAGTATGCCCAGATGCAGAATATTACGGATATTGAACAGGCGGTGCAGGAGATTATCAACAAAAAGAATGAGGAGCTTCCTCCCTTTTCCAAGATTGTCCGCTGTACGGTGCGTAAGCATCCGTTTGAAAAGACTTCCTCCAAGAAAATCATCCGGGAGAAGTTCTTCGAGGCAAAAGCACATTCGGAGACGAGGAGGAGTGATGTGAAGCGTCCGCAGACCGAAATGCAGCAGACACTTTACGATATTGTGGTGGAGATTACCGGAAATGAACTGTTGGATGTTTCGGAGGATTTATATACCGGAGGTCTGGATTCTCTTGGAAGCGTAATGTTAATCGAGGAAATTGACCGTCAGCTTGGCAGGGGAATTACGCTGTCGGATTTGCTGGAGTATAACACGATTGAGAATCTGGAAGCATTTTTAAGTAATGTGGAGCGTAAGGGAGATATCGACCTGAGTGTCAGAGAGGTATATCCGCTTACTAACATACAAAAGTATTTCGCCTATATTATCAAGGGAAATACGACATCCAATCTGCCGTTTTTGTTTAAGCTTCATCCGGATATTGATTTGGAACGTTTAAAGGCGGCTGTCGGGGATATGCTGGATGCCCATCCGGGCTTAAAGGCAAACATTCATTTTGACGGACAGCAGTATATGGTATTCCGTGATGACAGCAGGCAGATTGATATACCGGTACTGAAGCTTTCCGAAAAGGAGTGGCAGAAAAAGAAGGAGACACTCGTGGTTCCGTTCGCCTATACGCAGGAGGATAATCTGGTTCATGCCTGTCTTTGTGAAACCGAAGAGAATAAATATATGTTTATCGATGTGGCACATGTTGTTGGTGATGGAATTACCATTAATATTATTCTGGAGGACATCAATAACCGTTATTGTGGAGAGGAACTTGAGAAGGAGAGCTATACCTTCTACGAGTATATACTGGAGGATCAGGCGCGGATGACGAACGGGCTTCGGGAGCGTGATATCAGGGCGGCGGCCGAGCTAATGAAGGATGTCCGGCTGGACAGAAGTATCTTGAACCAGCGGCAGCGAGAGGATGCCTTTGCAAGAGAGTACGGGGTTCTCCGCAGCCGTCTGACACGCTTAAACCGCAAGAAGATTATGTATTTTTGCAAGAAGAACGGTGTTTCGGAAAATGTAATGTTTGTCACGGCATTTAATTATCTGGTCTACCTCTTTAGCGATGAGGAGGATGTTTTCTGTAACAGTATACATAGCGGAAGAACGGACAGCCGTTACAGCCGTCTGGCAGGTGCATTGTTTACCTGTTATTTCTGCCGCTTTACCAAGGAACCGCATGAAAAGGTTCTGTCACTCTTAAAGAGAACGGGAAAACAGATTATGAATACGATGAAGAGCACAATTTCTATGTCAAGGCAGGGAGAGGTATTTTTCCAGTACCAGGGAGATATTTTAGGGCAGGACAGCATCGGTGGACTGCCGGCAGAAAGGGAGCATATCCAGCTTGATGCACTGCCGTTCCACCTTCAGGTGATGTCAGATAACAAGGGCTACTATCAGGAGCTTCGTTACTGGGCGAACCGTTTTGATAAAGAGCAGCTTCAGATTTTTATCGACTGTTTGGAGGCGGTCGTGCTTGCTATGCTTGACGAGCCTTCCGTGCGCCGATTAAAGCGCCACCTGCCGGAAGAGGTGTATCCAAAGCACTTCTATGTTTCGATTAATGAGCTGAACCAGGAGGCAGGCTTTGAACTGGTAGCGGAGAAGAGAGCGAAGCGGTGTAAAGTATACATACTGGATGAAAGCTATAAAAAGAAACCTTATGGCGCATGGGGAACACTTTATATCATGGACTATAAGCCAAAGACCTACACCAAGGAATTAGAAAACCCATACGGCGACGGCGTTTTATATGAAACAGATATGGTTGCCCGCATTTTGCCGGACAAATCACTGGATTTTCTGGAGAATAACGGACGTACTGTGGTAACCGACGGTATCCATGGCCTGCGCCAGTTCTATTTAAAGGATGTGGAACAGGCATTGCTCGCCTGTGAGGGTGTTACGATGGCAAAGGCATATCTTTATTATGATACAGATGTAAATGAAATGAGCCTGACAGCAGACGTAGCGTTGGAAAGTGGTAAGACGGCGGAGAAGATTATGGAGGAGATGCAGGCAAAATATGAAGGAACGATGCTTCCCAAGGTGATTCGGGAAATTTAAAAAGCCGGCAGGGAAGCGGCAGGGGGGTTGGACGGAAAAGAAAATATTTTCTGTAATACGCCGTATTCATCTGTATTGGTACTTTCCGCTTTTGGTGAAAATAAAAATGGTGGAAATGATGCAGGCAAAGACTTCGGCGGCGGTAATCGCCAGCCAGATACCGTCAACCTTAAACAGTAGCGGCAGTATCAATACGGACAGGGTTTGAAAAACCAAAGTCCGCAAAAAGGATATGGCTGCCGAAACGGCGCCATTATTCAATGCGGTAAAAAATGAAGAAACAAAAATATTAAAGCCTGTCAGTAAAAAGGAAAAGGCAAATAACCGGAAGGCATGAGCGGTAAGTGCAAACAGTTCGGCATCATAGCCGACAAACAGCCGGGCAAGGGGGTCGGCAAGCAGGAAGGCAAGTCCAGTCAGGACAATTCCACCGCCGATGGTCAGTAACACGCTTTTTTTCAGCATATTTTTTAACTCTGCATGGTTTTTCGCACCATAGTGATAGGATATTATCGGAGCGGAGCCGATGGAATATCCGATAAAAATAGCGGCGAATATAAATTCTACGTACATGATGACGCCATAGGCGGACACCCCATTTTCCCCTACATATTTCAAAAGCTGGAAATTATAGATAATACTGACAACGGAGGTGGAGATATTGTTCATCAGCTCTGAAGAACCGTTTCCGCATGCCTGCAGCAGGGGTTTTATTTCCAGCTTTGTTCCGGTGAGCCGGAGCAGGCTGTCGTTGGGGCGGATGAAATAGATTAGCGGCAGGATTCCGCCGACGCACTGGCTTAATCCCGTTGCCAGTGCGGCTCCGGCAACTCCCCATTTGAAAACCCCTACAAATGCAGCATCCAGAAGCATATTAGTAATTCCAGCGGCAACAGTTGCAGCCAGTCCCAGCTGTGGCTTTTGTGCGGCAATCAGAAAGCTCTGGAATACATTTTGCAGCATAAATGCTGTGGTAAACCCGATGACTACCCGGCCGTAAAGAATACAGCTGTCCATCATCTGCGCTGTGGCGCCAAGGAGAACCGAAACGGGACGGATAAAGCAGAAACCGGCAGCCGATAGCGCAAATCCCATAATTAAGGTCAGATATACCATCAGGGAAAAATACCGATTGGCTTTTTCCCTGTCCCCCTCTCCAAGTATTTTGGACACCAGAGCAGTACCGCCGGTGCCAATCATAAATCCCATGCCGCCAAGAATCATAATAAAAGGCATAATCAGATTGATTGCGGCAAAAGCAGTCTTTCCGGCAAAATTCGACACAAAAAAACCGTCTACCACACCGTAGATTGAGGTAAAGACCATCATAATCACAGAGGGAAAGGTAAAAGATAAAAGTTTCTTATAAGTAAAATGACTGGATAACGAAATAGTTGTTTTCATTGTTCTTCTTCCTTTAGCAGCTTATGCATATTAATGTATCCCTATAGTTCCCTGCTTTTTTCCTGCAGGGTGTGCAGATAGCGTTCGGTTAACTCAAGGTACTTTTCGACATCTTCCTGCGCCCAGGATAAAAAGATATCATTCTCTGCGGTAATTATTTTCAAGGCGGTTTGCTCTGCAAGCAGTTTTCCCTTTTCGGTAAGGCAGACTTTTTTATTTTTTGCTCCTGCCGGTTCAAGATAGAGGATGTCCTCGCTTTCCAGCTTGCGAAGGGCGGAATTTAGTGTCTGCTTACTCATTCCGGAGGTGCGGCAGATATCCTGAAGCAGGCAGGAACCGCCGGCCTCACACAGGGTATAGAGAATAACCATTGCGCTGTCGGATAAACCGAATTTTAAGGATATGGTATGATATACGGCGTCTATTTCCGTTATCAGATGATTGTAACGCTTTAATTCTTTTGAAAACCCTGCGTTCATAAAGTACCTCCTGTAGTATGAAATCATACCATGCAGTATAGTATGATTTCGTACAAATGTCAAGGGGGTTTGATGTGGTTATTTGATAAGACAGGTATCTGGACTGAACCGCTTTCGGTTTTTGCGTAGTCGCCGTAACCATTTTATGGTATACTTATTTTTAGATATAAAAATTCTGCTGCTGGTTGTAAAACTTTATTGCAGGAAACGGAAGACAGAATAAACTTCTGCTTCCGCTAATAAACTAAAATAACGAAAAAGGAGAAAAAGCATGAAAGTATTATTAGTAAATGGAAGCCCGAATGAAAAAGGATGTACTTACACGGCACTGTCCGAAATTGCAAAGACTCTGGAAAGCCGGGGGATTGCTGCGGAAATTTTTCATATCGGTAATAAGTCGGTAAGAGGCTGCATCGGCTGTGGCGCCTGCAGGAAGAGGGAGGAAGACGGCTGCGTTTTCAATGACGATGCGGTAAACCGGCTGGTGGAAAAGGTAAAGAATGCCGACGGATATGTTTTTGGCTCTCCGGTATATTATGCATCGCCTAACGGAGCGATGTTAGCCGTAATGGACCGGTTGTTTTACAGTGCCGGTAAATATATGCAGTATAAGCCGGCGGCTTGTATTGCTTCTGCAAGGCGGGCGGGAACCACGGCTACATATGATGTGCTGAATAAATATATTGGCATAAATAATATGCTTATGGTACCGGCAGGCTATTGGAATATGGTGCATGGGACAAAACCGGAAGAAGTCACACAGGATTTGGAGGGTATGCAGATAATGCGTACATTAGGAAACAATATGGCATGGATGTTAAAGCTTCTTGATGCCGGCAGGAAAAGCGGGATAGAGCATCCCGGAGCAGAAGAAAAGATAACAACAAATTTTATCCGTTCGTAGAAGAAAAAGGGAAAAGCTGTTGGGCGAAAATGTAAAGCACAATTAAAATAAGGCGGATGGTTTAGCGCCGGAAATAGGATTTAGCAGCATCAGGACATATAGAAACTCTATATGTTCTGTTTTTTGTTTGACGGCAGTATTACTTTGACTGTTTTCCTTTTTGTCCGGTGGTGAAAATATGGCGAAATAGTATTCTATTACCACAAAAGTGCATATAATATATACTAAGGGTATATATTATGAATATGGATTAGGCAAAGCTTTATTATTAAAATAGTTGTATATGCTTTTAACTTCAAAAAGAAAGGGAAAGATGTATGGCTGTGTCGAAGGAAAAGATTGCATCGGGTCAAAGATTAAAAATATTGAGAGAGCAGTTAGGCTATACGCAGGAGCAGTTTGCAGAGAAGCTGGATATATCTGTCTCTACTGTCAAGAAAATGGAGACCGGAGAGCATAATATATCTTTGGACACACAGAGAAAATTAAGAGCTGCCTTTGAACATATTTCCATAGAGTATCTGCTGTTTGGTGAACAGCGGGAAATAAGCGATATCTGGGCGCAGATAATGGTTTTGGACGAATGGGACAAGTTGATTCTTTTTCAAAGGCTGCTGGCACATTTTGGTTTAAATGATAAAACTCTTGCCAATAAGGAAATCGACGAGGAAAAAATGAGAAGGATGATTCAATATTTTAAAGAATCATTTAAAGGTTGAGAAAATGAAAAATGTTTTGATATTGGAAGATGATGCCGCAATGCAGAACACGGTTGAAAAGATACTCAACGAGATTGACGAAACCCTGGTCGTTTATAAAACCGATAAATTGCCGGAGGCATATCAGATTGCGCTTGAGCATACCATCGGGTTATTCGTGGTGGATATTGTGATTGACCGTTCTGCCAGAAATGATGTATCCGGATTAGTGTATGTGGAAAAGATTCGTGCCATTGAAAAATATGCTTTTGTACCGGTGGTGTTTATTACTTCCTTGGTAGACCCGGAGCTGCACGCCTATCGCAAGCTGCACTGTTATGGATATCTGGAAAAGCCGTTATTGATTGAGGAAGCAAGAAAACTGCTAAGCCAGGCATTAAAATATCAACAGTCCGGACCGGAGGAAGGAACGGTATATTTTAGAAAAGACGGATTGATTTATGCGGTGGATAAAAAAGATATTGTCTATATACAGAGCCATGGGGGCAGGGTTGCCATCAAGACGGTAAGGGATGAATTGACATTGTACTATCGGAATTGCAAACAGATTCTGCAAACGCTGGATTCGGATAAGTTTATCCAGAGCAGCCGTAGTACAATCGTAAATAAAAGTTTTATTGCCAATATTGACCCGGTAAACCGGATAATCCATCTGATTGATGGGTACGGAAGATTGGAAATCGGAACAATGATGAAGAAAAGTTTTATGGATAAGATGAAAAATGATTGAGCGGGTATATTTATTATTAGAGATAGTGGCATATTTATTGATTATAAATGACATATACGAAAGAAAATTAAAACTGGATTTTCCGGCAGCGGTGACGATTGCCACGGAAGTAATTTTGTTTACAATGGTCAAACGTGGCGAATTGCCACAGATATTTTTACTGATTCCCTATGCGGTAGTGTTTGTTTATTGTAAAGTGGAATTTGATTCAGGGATTAAAGAGATTTTAACTAATATGCTGTTAACGGCGTTAACATTAAGTTATATTCAGTTACTGATTGGATTTCTTTCCGGTTTGATTCATGATAAAGATATATCGGCGATGTTTGTCAATGTAATTGTATTTGGCATAACCGTCTTTCTGACCAGTCAGCAGGCATTTTTCCGATTATATTCATATTTGCGGGTTAACAGCAGGCCGATTATGCATATTGTACTGCTCTGTGGGGTTATGGTTATTTTTCTGCTGCTCTATTATTCCGCGGCAGGCGGTTTGTCCTTTTTGGATTACTGCCTGTGTATCATGGCCTGTTTTTTACTGGTGGGAATGATTTATATCTGGGAAAAGGAGCATGAGCGGTTAAATTATAAAATACAGGAATTGGATACCTTTAACCGGTATCATCTTGAAGAGAAAATACTGTACAGCGATGTGAGGAAGAGACAGCACGAATTTAAAAATCAGTTAAATGCATTGTACAGTACGCATTATACCTGTGCCACCTATGAGGAACTGGTAGCGGCCCAGAGAGAATATGCGGACTGGATACTGACGGATAACCGCTATAATGATTTGTTATTATCCTGTAAACCCTCTATACTGGCAGGATTTATCTGCAACCGGATGACAGAGGCGGAAAAACAGAATATACGGATTGATTATCAGATACATGTTGTGGATATTCCGGAGCAGGACAGGGAATACGACTACATCTGTATATTTGGCATTTTGTTTGATAATGCGCTGGAGGCGGTAAAGGAATATGCACAAGAGAGAAGAAGGCTGGATATCGTTTTTAACTATGACGGAGAAGAGACAATAATACGGGTAGGTAATCCTTATCGGCATATTGAGCATGAAGTGGTTGCCGGCTGGTTTAAAGACGGGTACAGTACAAAGGGAAAAAACAGAGGACACGGCTTGGGTAATGTCGGAAAACTCCGGGATAAATACCGGGCAGATATCGTGGTAGAAAACCGGACAAAGGAAAATGAAAATTGGATTTCCATATGCTTTCAGATAAAAAAATAGGCAGCATCCGCTGTCTATTTTTTTAATGTCTCCGGATATTTTGGCTCTCCGAAAAATAAAAAGCTTACCGGATTGGTGATAAAAAATCCGAATGCCATACACATAGGACACAGCACGCCGGCAAGTTTAATGAGTTTTTTCTTCATTAGCGGTCTCCTTTCGTAAAACATAAGCAATAACCAGTTGCGCTGACTGCAGCATAATTATCCAGAAGCCGATTCGGATAAAAATACTTTCAGGAAAGAGAAAGACTATAATAAAATAAATAAAAATTACTTTAAAAGTCTTTATCCGAGATACTTTAGCTTGTAGAGTATCAGGCAGTGGTCTTGTTTTGGAAACAACAGGACCAATCAGATAGGTGATGGTGATGCACCCAAGCAGCAATAGGAGCATATCGATATCTGATACCGGAACTGCCGCAGGCAGATACACACAACCGGAATACAAAATAAAGGTAGAAAACATTAAACAGCCCAAATAGGTAGAAAAATGCAATCCGCCAGTATTTGTCCTTAATAAGAGTAGAATAAAGATTCCAAATAAATATTCCAGCGGTTTTCCGATAAGCGTAAAAAGAATGAACAGAAAAATAAATTTACTGAATTCCATTAACATTGCGGAAAGACCGTATTGGATAAGTTCGATTTCTTCAGTTGAGTAACCGAGATTTACTTTTAACCAATTCATTGAATCATTCACTCCTTGAAGATTAGTATAGCGGAAATGACGAAAAAGCGGGGGAAAGTTTAATAAACGCTCGAAATTTTACCATAAAATGTCGAAAAAGGGAGAAAATCGACGCGCGGGTAAATCACATGGACAAAATACGGATGTTTAGTGTACATGACCGGAATGTACAGGGTTTTGCTTTGTTATTTTTCTGTGCAAATTACCGGTGCGGCGGTCGGGAAAAACAACTTCTTTTTTTTCATCTTTTATGATACAATACTGATAATTACGGAAAGCGGAGGGCGGTTGAAATATGGATGATATACTGAGAGAGCATTATTATAGTCTGGTAAAAAGCCTTGAATATATTATCCGGAACCGCAATATAGAGGAGATAGAGCATATCCGATATTTGCAGGGATATACGGAGATTCTTGCCGGACAATATGCGAAGCTTTATCCGAAATCAAGAATGACCAAAGAGAAAATTGGTATTATTGTTCAGGCAGCGAGGCTGCATGATGTCGGAAAAATCACAATGCCGGATTTTGTACTGCATCGTCCGGGAAGATATTCCAAAGAAGAATTGGAACTGTTAAAAGAGCATACAATACAGGGAAGCAATATCATACGGGGAATGTTTGATTTTTGCGGGGCAGAATACAGGAGAATCTGCCATAATGTCTGTATGTATCACCACGAGAAGTATGACGGAAGCGGTTATCCCTTCGGACTGAAAAAGGACAAGATTCCTGTCGAAGCACAGCTGGTGGGTCTGGCAGATATGTATGATGTGTTGGTCAATACGGCGATAGAGGATGTTCCGTTTACGAAGGAACGGGCCTATTATATGCTGATGAACGGAGAATGCGGGGAGCTGTCGCCAAGAATGAAGGAATGTCTGGAAGCGGCAAAGGAACAGCTGGAGGGATACCATCCGGACAGTTAAAAGGAGTTAAGGAATATGAATATAGGATTATTTACCGATACCTATTATCCGGAATTAAACGGGGTTGCAAATTCAGTGTATCTGTTAAAAAAAGAGCTGGAAAAAAAGGGGCACAATGTCTATGTGATTACGACTAAGACGCCGGGAGCACCGGTAAATGAAAAAGGCGTGTATCGCGTTCCGTCGAAGGCCTGTTCTTTTGCGCCGGAGAGAAGAGTCGGACTGGTGTATCATCCAAGGATTGCAAAGAGCGTCCGTAAAATGAAACTGGATATTGTTCATACCAATACCGAGTTTGCCATCGGGATGTTCGGACGAATTATGGCGCATGAATTGTTTATTCCGGTGGTGCATACCTATCATACCATTTATGAGGATTATACGCATTATATCAAAAAATATATTTCCAATGAAGAACGGGCGAAAAAGCTGACCAAGCTCTATAGCAAATTCAGTGTACGGGGCGCAGAGGAATTGATTGTTCCGACGAAAAAGGTGGAGGAGCTGATGCGGCGTTACGGGGTAAAGCCGGATATTAATGTTATTCCCACCGGTATCAATCTCAGCCGTTTTGAAGAAAAGGATACGGAAGCGCAGAAAAATAAGCTGAAGTCCACACTGGGCATTCCGAAGGAAAACAAGGTAGTATTGTACCTGGGAAGAGTGTCGGAAGAAAAAAATATCGACGAGGTAATGCGGTATCTGGAGCGTTACATGGACAGTCATGCAAAGGTCAGTTTTTTAGTGGTGGGGGACGGACCTTACCGGGCGGCATTGGAGCGGGAGGCAAAAGCGCTAAAGCACAGGAAGCAGATGATTTTTGCGGGAGCTAAGCCGTGGGATGAAATTACCCATTATTATCAGCTGGCAGATGTGTTTGTTTCAGCATCAACCAGTGAAACGCAGGGCTTAACGTATATTGAGGCGCTGGCTTCCGGGGTTCCCGTAGTTGCCAGGCAGGACCCCTGTCTGGAGGGCGTACTGCTTCCGGGGAAAAACGGATATGCCTTTACCGATGAGGAAACCTTTAGCTGTGGGTTAGAGCAGGTGCTTATCAATGAAAGACGGATTGACTATAGACAAAATGCTCTGGACAGTGTAGAACAGTTTTCTACGGAGCAGTTTGCGGCAAAGGTGGAGAATATTTATTACCATGTGACCAAGACGCACCAGAATATATTGCGGCGGATGGCGCACCGCGTAGCGGATAAAATCGGTTTTGTGGAGACGGGAGTGAAGCCGCTGGGCGGGGTAATGGCAATGAATCTGGGTAATTCGGATATGGACGCCAGCCGCATTGCATTGGGATGCATGCGTATGGACAGGCTGTCCGTCAACGAGGCATCAAAGCTTGTCAATATTGCACTGGAGCTGGGAATTAATTTATTTGACCATGCGGATATTTACGGTGCCGGAAAAAGTGAGGAGATTTTCGGACAGGTTTTATCGGAGAATAAAGGGATGCGGGACCGGATGCGTATCCAGACTAAATGCGGTATCCGGCAGGGATATTATGATTTGTCGGGAGCGCATATCATGTCCTCCGTGGAGGACAGCTTAAAGAGGCTGCAAACGGAGTATATTGATTTACTTCTGCTTCACCGTCCGGATGCATTGATGGATTTGGACGAGGTGGCGGATACCTTCCATCAGCTTGAGCGAAGCGGAAAGGTGAGACAGTTCGGGGTCAGCAATTTTAACTCCGTACAGCTGGCGCTGCTGCAGTCGGCATGCAGGGAGATACTGCTGGTTAATCAGATGCAGTTCGGTCTGATGCATGCGGGGATGGTGAAACAGGGAATTGCGGCAAATACGGAATTTGATGACGGTATCCAGCGGGACCTCGCCACGTTGGATTTTTGCAGGCTGCATGGAATAACGGTTCAGGCTTGGTCGCCGTTACAGTATGGCGTTTCCGAGGGGAGCTTTGTAGGGGATGAGCGGTTTCCGGAATTGAATAAGGCATTGGAGCGTATAGCGGAACAGTATGGGGTGTCAAAGGCGGCTGTTGCCGTGGCATGGGTTTTGCGTCACCCGGCAAATCTGCAGGTTATTGTCGGCACGATGAATGAAGAACATCTGCAGGAGTTGTGTAATGCGGTAAATGTACATTTAAGCCGTAAAGAGTGGTATGAATTATATCAGGCGGCAGGGTGCGTTCTGCCATAAATTAAACAGGATAAAGGAGATAAAAATGAAGAAGAAAACAGCTTTGGGAATAGCAGGAATAATGATGGTTTCAGTAATGTCGGGATGTACGGGCGTTTCGTCAAAGTATCTGCCGGATGTGGATTATGCAAAATATGTAAAGCTCTGTGAATATAAAGGCGTAGAGGCGCAGGCGGTCATTTACGAGGTGAGTGACGACGAGGTGGATATGGGAGTTGAGGAATCCATGTATGAATATGCGACCTATACCCCGATTACCGACAGAAATGCAAAGGAAGGGGATTATGCGGATATTGACTATGAGGTAAAGATTGACGGTAAGGTGGAAGAGGACTATTCCGGTGAAAATGAAGAAATTGTGATTGGCGAGGAATACCTGTATCCGGAAATGGAGAAAGCGTTAGTGGGAATGAAAACCGGGGAAAGCAAGACGGTGGAAGTAGAGCTGACGGAAGAATTTGCGGATGAAGAGGACGTGGGAAAAACAGCGTCGGTTAAGGTTACCCTGAATAAAATCAGTGAGGAAAATATTCCGGAATGTAACGAGGCGTTTGTTAAGGAAAAGACGGATTACGAAACAATGGCCGATTACCGGGAGGCAATAAAGACGGGAATTGCCGAGGAAAAGGAACAGGAATATAAGGGCGGTACGATTTCCGAAATTATGGATTATCTTATCGAGCATTCCGAATTTGACGGATATCCGCAGGAGCTTTATGAGCAGTGTAAGGAAAATTACGACAGCAATAACGAATATTATGCCGCAATGTATGGGATGACGTTAGAGGGCTATGAGGAAACATTCGGGCTGACGGAAGAGATTAAGGAAGAGGAAATAAATTATAATGTCAATTATGAGCTGGTTATCGGCGCAATAGCCGAAAAAGAGGGGATTGACTGTACCGAAACAGAAATTATGGATTATGTCGAGTCAATCTATGAGCTTTACGGATATGAAAGTGCGGAGGCATTTTTAACGGATTACAGTGAGGAAGAGGTAGGTTATCAGGTAGTATTGGAAAAGGTAACGGAATTTTTGTATGAGAATGCAAAAAAGGCAGAAATTTCCGAGGAAGAATACCTGGAGCAGATGGAAGAGGAGATGCTGGAGGATGAATTTGACGAGGAGGATGAGGAAGAAATAATCGGGATAGAAGGTGAGGAACAGGATGAAGCTGACGAAGAGACGGAAGAGGAATAATACAGGGAGATAACATAATGAAAAAATCAATGAATCTGGATATGACAGAGGGAAAGCCGCTAAAGCTGATTTTGTTATTTTCAGTACCGATTTTATTTGGAAACATATTTCAACAGTTTTATAATGTTATGGACACGGCTATTGTAGGAAATGTTTTGGGAGATGATGCGCTGGCGGCAGTCGGCGCAACTTCTCCTTTATTTAGCTTGATTATTAACAGTATTGCTTATGGGCTGACGAATGGATTTTCCATGGTTCTTGCAAGATTTTACGGTGGAAAGGAAGAAGATAAGTTTAAAAAGACGCTTTACTTAAGCTATGTATTGTCCATGGTAATTGCAGTGGCGCTCACGGTAATTGCTCTGGCGGCGACAAAGCCGTTACTCAGATTATTGGGAACACCGGAATCCATTATTGGGGATTCTGTGATTTATCTGAACATTGCTTTTGGCGGGCTGGTGATTACAATGGCATATAATGTTCTTGCAGGGGTCATGCGGGCAATTGGAAATAGTGTAATGCCGCTGGTGTTTTTGATTATTGCTTCAGTGGTCAATGTGGCTTTGGATTTTTTATTTGTGGCAGTCCTGCATATGGGGGTTGGCGGGGCGGCGGTTGCAACCGTAATTGCCCAGCTGGTTTCGGTCATGGCAAGCCTGTGGTATGTCTTGGCGAAGTGTCCGGAGCTTAAGATAGAGAAAAAGGACAGAGTGGTTGAATATTCAATAGTGAAGGACCTCCTGTCCACAGGACTTTCCGTGGCAATGATGTTTGCTGTAGTGTCGTTAGGCACAGTGATTTTACAAAGCGCCATTAACAGCTTTGACAAGGAGATTATTGCGGCGCATACGGCGGCAAGAAAAATACTGGAGCTGTTTATGATTCCGTTAAGTACCTTCGCCGTAACCGCATCCACCTATGCCAGCCAGAATTATGGGGCAGGAAGAATTGACCGGGTGAAAGAAGGAATTTTTGACATTTTTTTACTGGGCTTTGCGTGGTCAACTGTAGGGGTATTGGCGGCATTTACCGTAGGACCGTTTCTTACTGCGGCGATTACCGGTTCGGAAAATACGGTAATTATTGATACGGCGGTAAAATATATCCGCATCAATTTTCCGTTTTTCTATTTTCTGGTTCCGCTGCTGGTGCTGCGCTCCACCCTGCAGGGATTAAACCGCAAGGTGGTTCCGATTATCGGGAGCGGTATTGAATTGGTGGGGAAATTTGTGATTGTGGCTTTTTTTGCGCCAAAGCTTGGCTATTTTGGAGTGTGTATTTCGGAGCCCATTATCTGGGTAATCTGTATGGCGTTGGTGATGTGGGATTTCTGCGTACATATATTAAAGGGCGATGTTGTCCAAAATGAAAAGCGATAAGGAGCAGGGCAGGAAAATTTAGGATTGTCAATCCATGGGATTTGTGCTAAACTGGCGTAGAACTGAATATGAACGGGGAGCTTGTGAGGCAGGCTGAGAGGAAGTCATCAACTTCGACCCGCAACCTGATTTAGATAATGCTAACGTAGGGATTCAAACTAGTAAATGATGTGGTGGCGAACCATTTGAGAAAGCTCTCTGTAACGGCAGGGGGCTTTTTGCTTGCCTGGGAGGTTCGCATGAAAGGATGGGTGAAATGGATTATACAACACAGATGGATGCTGCAAGAAAAGGCATTATCACAAAGGAAATGAAAACGGTTGCCCTGGAGGAGAATATTCCGGAGGAGGAAATCCGGGAGCTTGTGGCAAAGGGGCAGGTAGTCATTCCGGCAAATAAGCGCCACCGGAGTTTAAAGCCGCATGGTATAGGAAGAAAACTGAAAACAAAAATCAATGTGAATTTAGGGACTTCCAGGGACTGTCTTAATCCGGATGCAGAGATGGAAAAAGTTAATGAAGCCATCCGGTTAGGTGCGGAATCCATAATGGATTTGAGTTCTTTTGGAGATACCCGCAAATTCCGGACCAGATTAACTGCGGAGTGCGGCGCCATTATCGGCACCGTTCCAATCTATGATGCTGTGGTATATTACAATAAGGCGTTGAAAAGTATTACGTCCCGGGAATGGATTGATATAGTAAAAATGCATGCTGAGGACGGTGTGGATTTTATGACTATTCACTGCGGAATCAATAAGGCGACTGCCGGGCGGTTTAAAAACGCAAAGCGCCATACCAATATTGTATCCAGGGGGGGCTCCATTATTTTTGCATGGATGGAATTGACCGGAAACGAAAATCCTTTTTATGCGTACTATGATGAAATTTTAGACATCTGTAATGCCTATGACGTAACCTTAAGCTTAGGCGATGCCTGCCGTCCGGGCAGTATTGAGGATGCCGGGGATATTTCCCAGATGGAGGAATTAGTGACGCTGGGGGAGCTGACAAAAAGAGCATGGGACAGAAATGTACAGGTAATGATTGAGGGACCGGGGCATATGCCTCTTGACCAGATTCGGGCAAATATGGAGATTGAACAGACAATATGCAAGGGTGCGCCGTTTTATGTACTGGGTCCGCTGGTTACGGATGTGGCTCCAGGTTATGACCATATTACGGCGGCTATCGGCGGTGCGGTTGCCGCAGCCTATGGCGCTTCGTTTTTATGCTATGTCACTCCTGCTGAGCATTTGCGTCTGCCGACTGTAGAAGACGTCAGAGAGGGAATCATTGCCTCCAGGATTGCCGCCCATGCCGCAGACATTGCGAAAGGCGTTCCCGGCGCAAAGGACTGGGACTACCGGATGAGCCAGGCAAGGCGGGAGCTGGACTGGGAAAAGCAGTTTGCGCTTGCCATGGACGGGGATAAGGCAAGAGCTTACCGGGCGGAATCTACACCGGAGAGGGAGGATACCTGCACGATGTGCGGTAAAATGTGTGCGGTGCGGAATATCAATAAAATACTCCGTGGTGAGGAGATAGATATATAAGGTGTGCCTGCCGGTTAGCCGGATTGCAGAAAGCGGGATAAGCAGGGGCTTCGGTTCATGCCGGGCAGGAATTTAATTTTAGAAGAAGGAAGGATAATACGATGAAAGCAATTTTAGAAAAGGTAAAAAACAGCAGTCCGCTGGTACACTTTATTACCAATTATGTTACGGTAAACGATGTGGCAAATATGATGCTTGCCTGTGGCGGTTCACCGATTATGAGTGACGAAATTGCGGATGTAGAGGATATTACGTCTATCTGTAATGCCACGGTAATCAATATCGGAACACTGAATCAGAATACCGTCCGCTCTATGCTGGCAGCGGGGAAAAAGGCGAATGCGCTGGGGCATCCGGTGATTTTGGACCCTGTCGGGGCGGGGGCATCCGGATTTCGTACCGAGACGACATTTAAACTGCTCCAGGAGATAAAGTTCAGTGTAATCCGCGGAAATATTTCGGAGATAAAGACGGTATATTCAGGAAGCGGTTCGACAAAGGGTGTGGATGCGGATGTAGCGGATGCGGTAACCGAGGATAATCTTGCTGAAACCGTGAAATTTGCAAAGGAGCTTAGCCGGATGACCGGTGCAATCATTGCCATTACCGGTGCGATTGATATTATCGCTGATACGAAAGAGGCCTATGCAGTGCGCAACGGAGTAGCGGCAATGTCCCGGATTACCGGAACCGGCTGTATGTTAGACGGAGTGATTGCAGGATATCTTGCCGCAAATCCGGATAACGGGCTGAATGCAGTTGTGGCGGCAGTGGCGGCGGAAGGCCTTTGTGGTGAACTGGCGGAAAAGAAGGTCAGGGAAGAGGGAAGCGGCATGTCAAGCTTCCGTATGCATCTGCTTGATGCCATGAGTAATCTGGACGGTGCAATGCTGGAAGCCGGGGCGCGGGCAGAGCGGTTATAATCGGCAGATAACAGGAAAAGAGGGTGATAAGTTGAAGTGTTATACTAAACAGGAAATCCGGGAAGCCATGTGCCTGTATGCGGTAACGGATTCCATGTGGTTAAAAGGCAGAGCCTTACCGGAGGTGGTAGAAGAAGCCTTAAGGGGAGGGGCGACATTTATCCAAATCAGGGAAAAGGAACTGTCCTATGATGATTTTCTTATCCGGGCCGCGGAAGTAAAAAAAATAACGGATAAATACGGCGTACCCTATGTGGTTAATGATGAGGTGGAAATTGCGAAAGCAGTCCATGCAGACGGCGTACATATCGGACAGAGCGATAAAGCCCTGACGGAGGCGAGAATGATTTTGGGTTCGGATAAAATTATCGGTGTATCCGTACAGACCGTGGAACAGGCTTTGGAAGCGGAAAGAAACAGTGCGGATTATTTGGGGGTGGGCTCTGTGTTTACCACCTCCACCAAGGCGGATGCAGAGGATGTATCATTGGAGATGCTTCGGGAAATCTGCGATGCGGTATCCATCCCGGTAGTTGCGATTGGCGGCATTACCGGGTATAATATAGTAAAGCTTGGCGGTACGCATGTGGATGGCGTTGCCGTAGTGTCCGCTATTTTTGCAGCGGAAAATATTGAACGGGATACGGCAGAATTATTGGCGAAGGCAAAACAGCTCAGGGAATAAGCTGCGCCGATTTTGTCTGTGCAGGGAATGGAAAAAGGATGAAAAAGAAAATTATATTTGATGTAGACGGTGTTTTAATTGATTCCATGCCAATTTGGGAAAATTCCGCTAATTTGTATTTATCGGCAGTGCATCGAATTGATGCGCCGCCGGAGGTAGATAAAAATTGTGCGGCGATGAGCCTGCTGGAGGCGGGAACATACATAAAGGAATTGTATCCGCAGATTGTTTTATCGGCAGAACAGCTTGCCGACGGTGTGGCAGAATTTATCCGGGAGAGATATTGGAGCGTACCGGAAAAAAAGGGAATGATAAAGACAATTCATTTATTGGAAAAACAGGGCTATCTGCTTTATCTGGCTACTGCTTCCGTGCGGGAGAATGTAAAAGGCGCATTGGCTAATCTTGGCGTGTGGGAATGTTTTCAGGACATATATACCTGTACGGAGATAGGATGGAGCAAAAATTATACCGAATATTATGAAGAAGTGGCGAGGCGTATCGGGACACCGTGCAAAGAGCTTGTCATGGTGGAGGATTCACTGCACTCAATGATAACGGCAAAAAAGGCAGGGCTTACCGTGGCGGCGGTTTATGAGGAGGCTTCGGCAGACCGGACAGAAGAAATACGTCAGGTATGCGATGTATATCTGCATGGGCTGGAAGAACTGCCGCAATGGCTTGACGCTTTTTTTGGTTAGGGAAAAGATAGCTTTTGGGTGCCGGAAAGGATGATAAAATGCATACGATTCTTAGTATAGCCGGTTCGGATTCCAGCGGAGGAGCAGGGATTCAGGCGGATTTAAAAACAATTACCTGTTTAGGAGAATATGGGATGACGGTGATTACCGCACTGACCGCCCAGAATACCACGGGGGTGGAGAGTGTGGAGGAGACTTCGGTAAACATGGTCAAAGCGCAGATGGATGCAGTATTCCGGGATATTTTTCCGGAGGCGGTGAAGCTGGGGATGATTGCCACTCCGGATATTATGGAAGCGGTTTGTGAAAAACTCGTTGAATATCAGGCGAAGAATGTGGTGGTGGACCCGGTAATGGTGGCAACAAGCGGGAGCAGTTTGATGGAAGACGGGACAGTACAGACATTAAAGGAGAAGCTGCTGCCATTAGCGGATGTGATTACGCCCAATATTTATGAAGCAGAAGTGTTAAGCGGTATTTCCGTTGAGGGAAAGGGAGATATGGTAAAGGCTGCCGAAAAGATTGCGGAAGGCTATAGCGGGGCAATTTTGATTAAAGGGGGACATCTGGAAAATTCGGCGGATGATTTACTCTATCGGAACGGAGAGGGAATATGGTTTTCCGGTGAGCGTATAGACAATGAAAACACTCATGGAACCGGCTGTACGCTGTCCTCGGCGATTGCCGTTTTTTTGGCAAAAGGATATTCCGTGGCGGAAAGTGTTGAACAGGCTAAGGCCTACGTGGCGGAAGCGATAGCCGCAGATTTAAATCTCGGAAAGGGAAGAGGACCGCTTTGGCATAATTATAAATGGACAAGGTAAGGATAAATTTTGTACGGAGAAGAATAATTTTCAAAAGCAGGAAACGAGCAAAAAGGAGAAGACGATGGGATATACAAAGAAGCAAAGAGCATTGGATATTATCGAATTGTTAAAAAAGGAATATCCGGACGCAGGCTGCACGCTGGACTATGACGACGCATGGAAGCTGTTGGTCAGTGTCCGTCTGGCGGCTCAATGTACGGATGCCAGAGTGAATATTGTGGTAGAAGGATTATACGAAAAATATCCCACGGTAAAGGCATTGGCGGATGCACCGGTGGAAGAGATTGAAAAGATAGTAAAGCCCTGCGGTCTTGGACACAGCAAGGCAAGGGACATCAGTGCCTGCATGAAGATGCTTGAGGAAAAATATGATGGAAAGGTGCCGGATGATTTTGATGCATTGCTGGCGCTTCCGGGAGTGGGAAGAAAAAGCGCAAATCTGATTATGGGAGACGTATTTGATAAGCCTGCGATTGTAACGGATACCCATTGTATTCGTCTGGTAAACCGTATGGGGCTGGTAGATGGGATTAAGGAGCCTAAGAAGGTGGAAATGGCACTCTGGAAGATAATTCCGCCGGAGGAGGGAAGCGAATTCTGCCATCGGCTGGTTTATCACGGAAGAGCGGTGTGTACGGCAAGGACTAAACCGGATTGTGAAAACTGTTGTCTGAAAGACGTATGCAAACAGATTATTTGAAACGGAGCAATCTGGTGATATGTCAAGCTGATTTTTGAAAAGATTTTGGTATGTTTTT
>JAMPFJ010000023.1 GCA_023664535.1 Bacteroidales bacterium | reverse complement strand
TTTCTAAATTGATACTATGTGTGCTAAATTCATAAATCATTTTTATACTCATATACATCTCCTAGCTTTTTCTATACAAAAAAAATGCCAAACTGTATTTGTTTCTGGGTCAATCAATAATTCATATATCCCATTTTTACCATTAAAAGTGCCTTCAACCTCCCAATACAATGCTGATGTTCCTTGTGGGTCTGGCAAAGGTTCTTTACTTTCTATTATTTCATTTATTAATAGCTTTGAATCTTGATATAGTCCTAAATGATTCTGAACTGTGTTACTAAAATTCAAATCATCTATATCAATGCCATAATTTGCTGATGGACCATTACCCTCGCCCATCCCGACAGCACCAAAGTCCGCGTACTGAATGCCGCTATCCCCTTTTCGCCTGTCAGCCATATCTCATAATAATAATTGTATGACTGCGAATACTGCCAGGATTCCGTTCTGGTATATTCTGCTTTGACATTTCCTTTGCCGTCTGTCTCTGCAAGGGTCTGGGAAAGGCTCTGGTATCGGATACAAAGTAAATGCTGTTCGTTCCGGCTGTTATAGGCATACTCCGTCTTTTCCCCGTTCTTTCCAAGGGTATACTCATATTGTGCTATGACTGTTCCGTTTTTGTCAACTGATTTCTGTAGAATAAGACAGTTTATGTCATCTGGCTGCTCTACTGCGGTCAGGCGGTCATTTTCATCATAGGTATTTCGTTGGACGTTGTCCAGCCGAATAACCGATACCAAAATATCCTTCAATATTGCCTGTAGGGTAAACGAATAATTACAAAACAGCGTTTTTTGCATTTCTAAAGAAAAATTTTAAAAGGGATAAGAAAGGATTTGTCAAGAATGACAGCGAAAGCAGACCGGTTGAGATGACTTCTCAACCGTTAAGGGTTTTTTCACCAATATCCTTCAATAATTGATTTAGCCGCTCCTCATCAAGCCGGTGCTGTAAGCAATATAACACAGCGGCATCAAACCGGTTGCGGGGATACAGGATAGGACGGCGTCCGATGGTCAGCAGCTTCTGTGTCTCGTCCACGGATAACCTGCATAAAAAGGCAATTCGGATTAAAAAATTCCGTGTCGGGCGGCGGCGTCCGTTTAATATCTGATAGAGATAGGAACGCTCCATATTCAGCTTGATAATCAACTCTTTCGGCTGGATGTTTGATTTGGTCAACAGTTTTTTTAAATAATCGGAAATACTGATATCCTGAAAAGAATCCGTTTTTTTAAATTCCTCAATATCTAAATTTTGTAACAATCTTAACAATTCATCTGTTGACTTCATAAAATACTCCCCACGCCAAAAAACGGTCGCTATAACCATATTATACATTTAATTATTGCTATATTTTATCATAATACCCGTTTTTTTCGGTGGGCAATTTTGCCCCATTTTGAAAAACCGAATACGATAAGCAGAAACGATAAACGGATATCCAGAATCAACTGTTCTGAATATCCGTTCATTTGTATCACAATAATAGAAAACCCCGGAAATGCCTCTACACCGGCATTTCCGGGAATCCCTGTTACTCTTCCTGTATTCCACCGTATAACTGTGCTAAAATATCTGCCCGAACCTTCTTATTCTGCTCTACATGAGCTCCATCCGTAATGTTCATCTTCGTTCCGTCAAGATACGGATAAATCTCCACATTGTTTCCGGTTATTACAAATTCAAACTTAACGGAGCAGCTTGTATAAAGCTTACCCTGATAGTCCGTATAATCTTTCATATTAACGCTTGCCCCGTTGCCGCAATAAGTAACCGTCTCCACACCGGTCGCTTCATCCTTGTCATATACCCAGCAGGACATTCCTGTATTTTTCTCCAATACCATTTTATAGGTTGCTCCGTCAATACCGTCAACGGCAAGATTCTGAACCTGTGTAATTCTCGCCTTTGCCCCGCTGTCGATGACCGGCTGTACAAATGACTTTACAAAATTTTGCGGATATTCAGGAAGGATAAAATAAACTCCAGTACAAATACCGCCAATAATTACAATCCAAATTACCACTTTCAAAAATTGTTTCATAATTCTTCATTCCTCCTAATGACAATACTTATTAAATCTCCCTGACTGTTCTTCGCTTAACGGTTAGAACAGTTCTTTTTCCAGTTGGAATAAGAAATCCTCTAACAGCTTCATCCTTTTATCGTATTCCAGCCGCGCTGCTTCCGTCTTACAGCGCCGAATCTTAGGCTTATTGCCCTTAAAGTAATTCTTAATCCGGTAGTAAGCTTTCTTATAATTTGCTTCATCCTCACAGGCAGTTGCCATGGAATCCCACAAAATGCTGACTGCTCCCACCTCATCTAATAAATCCGCATCCATAACGACCTGGCATTCTATTGACAATTCCTCCTCCGTATCCTTATTATCATGAATCCGGATAATCTCACCAACACGCCCGATTTTCTCGGGTTCAACACCGATACTGTCTAAATATTCGACCGCAATTTCAGCACCGACTTCTCCATGCTCTCTTCCGTCTTCCCAGCCCACGTCGTGCAGCAGGGCAGCCAGAGCAATAATCTCCAAATCTCCACCGACCTTCGCCTGCAGCTTAATTGCCCAGCGATATACCCGCATCGTATGCTCAAACCGGTCTCGAAACGGATAGTTCGGCGGTCTTCCGTTATCTTTTATTTGCTGTCGCACAAATTCAATCACCTTTGCATAGTTCATGCTAATCGCACTCCCATTCTTGTAATCCATGTAAATAATCTACTATATTGTAGCATTATTTTTAGAAATATTCCACAAATAAATAAAAAAAATGTAAAAATATTTCTTTCCAAATGGTAATACAGGCATTACTATCCGGCTTGCTTCTTTTTCCAAATAAAAATCCATGCAGCCTGCTTTGTGCATCATCCCCGGCCGTTACTGTAGTAGTTAACTCAGTTCAGGCACCCTTACGGCACATGAAAGCTCCTACTTAGTGCTGCTTCGTTCCCGACCTGACACGGTTCATAGGTTTTCATTGCGTAAGACCCATACGTCAACGCCACTTGCTACAGCCAGCACCGAAAATAATACCCGAGGCAGGCCAACACCCCTGCTATAGCGGATTGCAGGTGCAGGGTACCGCTACCACCCCGGCTGCATGGAAAAATTAACTATTTTTATCATAATAAACCTGTATCGCCTTAGCATGCCGATTTTCGATAAATGCGGATTGGTATAACAACGGTAGTATACAGGACTTTACCGTTTCTGTCAACCAACCGCCCAAAACTCATCCCCTTTCCCGTATGCGCAGCTCCCGGAAAAAACCGGACAGCATGGCGGAGCATTCCTCCTCCAATATGCCGTGCGCAAACTCTACCTGGTGATTAAACGCATCCACCTGAAAAAGATTCAATACGGAGCCGGCACATCCCGCTTTCTTATTCATCGCCCCCACCACCACTTTGGGAATCCGCGCCTGTACGATAGCGCCGGCGCACATCTGACAGGGCTCTAAGGTAATGTACATCGTACATCCCTCCAAACGCCAGTCTCCTATTTTTTTTGACGCCTTCTCTATGGCAAGAAGCTCCGCATGCGCCAGCGTCGTTTTCTTTGCATTGCGTTTGTTGTAGCCTCTTGCAATAATTCTGCCCTCATAGACGATTACGCAGCCAATGGGAACATCCCCCGCCTGCGCCGCTTTTTTTGCCTGCCTTATCGCTTCCCGCATATATTTTTCATCATTTGTCATTGTATCTCTCCTATAAAATATGTTAAAGTAATTATAGTATCGTAACTATGCTATCCAGACAAGGAGTTTTTCATCATGTCCTTTTTGTTAAACACAAATCGTCTGATTCTGAAAATCGAGGACCAGACAAAAGCAGCGGATGTACTGGAATTTTATGAAAAAAACAAAGCCCTGTTTGAGCGTTTTGAACCCACAAGACCCGAACAGTTTTATACCCTGGCATACCAAACCGCTACTCTTCATTGTGAATATACCCAGTTTGTGAAAGGAAAAGCGCTTCGTTATTATGTCTATTTAAAAACACAGCCGGAAATCATTATCGGTTCCGTCAATTTTTCCCGATTGGAGCATGGCCCTTTTTCCCGGGCTTCCATCGGCTACAAATTTGATGCCGCCTACCACGGTCACGGTTATGCGTGGGAAGCCTGCCAGGCAGCCATTCCCATCATGTTTTCCCAATACCGTATCCACAGGCTGGAAGCACGGGTGGCAACGGATAATGTTGCTTCCATCCGGCTGTTGGAACGGCTGGGGTTTCTTTTTGAGGGAATCGAGTACCAGAGCGTAGAGGTAAACGGCGTTTTCCGGGACCATTTCCGCTACAGTCTGATTGCAGACCCCAAATCCCTTTTATGACAGGCACGGACTGATTTCCACAATCCAATACCCGAATTCTCCGGTTTTTACTCCCGTTTTTTTAACCGGAATAAACTGTTCAAATCCAAACATATTGGCAAGATATTTTTCCCGGCTGGAAAACACGCCCGGCACACCGATAATCCCATGCTCCGTTCCGTCGTCAAACCGCATTTTCCCCAGTAAAAGATACTGGTACGTATAAAAACCGTGGGACAAAAAGCTGTTTACGCCCAGCTTCCAGTTCCGCATATCCAATTTGCCGATATCTCTGGGATGAATCCGGACGCAGTCGAATAATTCCGTGGCGCCATATATCGGCAGCTTCGGATATTCTTCAATCATTTTTTCAAAGGCGTCCATCTGCTCCTTTTGCTCCCGGCGCTTCTTATGATAGGGGCAGTCTTCACATTTTTCATAAATATCCTGCCGGCTTCCCGATAAATCCATTCCCTTTATCTGTCCGTCCTGCGGTATACCGGGTTCCGGCTCTTTAAGCTTCGCCGCTGTTACTTCCGGCTTTTTCTTCTCTCCGGGCTTTGCCGCAGTCGCTGCCGCTTCCGGCACTTTATCCTCTCTGGGTTTTACCGCAGTCACTGCCGCTTCCAGTGATTTCCCCTCCCCGGCTTTTGTCCCCGCCACTGCCGCTTCCGGCGCTTTCCCCTCCTCAGGCTCTACCGCATTTTCCTGCTTCTGTTCCCCGGAGAATACCCCCATAACCTCCTTCAACGGCTCCACCGGCTGCCCTTCCCCGATATTTTGCACCCTTCCCCTCGCCTTCATCGGACGGTATAGCATCCGTACAGCCGGCTGTTCTTCGGCTCTTTTCTGCGGAAAAAGCTCCTCCGCCACCTCCACGTATTCTCTTTTTGGCTCTTTCCGGTTCTCCTTTCTGACCAGCTCATATCCCTTTCTGTCCTTGTCACGAAAATCTCCGATATAATAATGGTCATCATTATATACCACCGCCACGCCGTCGAAGGTATAGAGGTCTCTTCCGGTATCAAAAAGCTGCTGCCAGTCCGTGCGGTTCTGATATGCCAGCACATCTCCTACGCTCTCTATTTCATCCACCTTAACTGCCGATAAATGGTCCCCCGCTTCATGATAAAAATAAAGGGACGCTTCCTGATAGGGTAAACCGGGAGGTTCCTGAATATTTATGATAATTTTCACCTTGTCTCCGCGGATTTCCAGCTTTAAAAATCCTGCTGTAGAGCCAACATTTCCGTTGTGAAACTGATAAAAATATGTAATCTTTCTCTTATAACTCTGCACTTGTCCCATTCACTCCTTTCCCTCTACATTGTATGCAGAAGGAAAATAATTTATGACAGGGAAATGCAAACATCAATAATTCCGTCGGCTGCTCTGCTGGGCAAGCTGCTCCAGTATCAACGGTTCAGCTGGCTGCTCAGCCGGGCAAACTGCTCCAGCGTCAGCGCCTCCCCGCGAACTGCCGGTGAAAGTCCCATTTCTTCCAGCGCCGCCGCCACCTCCTCTTTCTTCAGCCCGGTTCCCCCGTTCACCAGACTGTTTTGCAGCGTTTTTCTTCTCTGGTTAAAGGACGCCCGGATAAGGGAGAATAAAAACGCTTCATCCTTCACCTTTATCGGCGGCTCCTCCCATTTTGTCAGGCGGATGACCGCAGAGCCTACTTTCGGTCTCGGCATAAAACAGTTGGGCGGTACGTTTGCCACAATATAGGGTTTTGCATAAAACTGCACGGCAAGGGACAATGCCCCATAATCCTTTGTTCCCGGTCCCGCCTGCATTCTTGCCGCCACTTCCTTTTGCACCATAACCGTAATATTCTCCAGCGGAACATGACGCTCAAATAAGCCCATAATAATCGGCGTTGTAATATAATAGGGAAGATTTGCCACCACCTTAATGGGTCTGCCGCCGTTTCTTTCCTCTGCCAGCCTGGCAATATCCACCTTCAGAATATCCTCGTGAATAACCGTTACATTGTCATACTCCTGTAACGTATCCTGTAAAATGGGAATAAGCGCCTTGTCAATTTCTACTGCCACAACCTCTCCTGCCGCCTCCGCCAGATACTGGGTCATCGTCCCGATGCCCGGACCAATCTCCAGCACCATGTCCTCCTTCGTCACTCCCGCTGCCGCAATAATTTTGTCCAGTACATGAGCGTCAATGAGAAAATTCTGTCCGAATTTCTTCTGAAAAACAAAATCATATTTTTTAATTGTCTCAATCGTAACCTGTGGATTACTTAACTTTTCCATACTCTGTCCCCTTTTACCGATAAACGGCGGTCCGTCATTCTTTAACCGCCCGGACTAACGGTTTTCCTCAAGCTTATATAACCGTTTCGCATTTTCAACCGTTTTTTCGTATACCTCGTCAACCGAAATCCCCTTTATCGCCGCAATCTCCTCCGCCACATAGGAAAGATACAGCGAGCAGTTCCTCTTCCCCCGGAAAGGAACCGGCGAAAGGTACGGCGCATCGGTTTCCAGCACAATACAATCCAGCGGCGTATAGGCGGCAACCTCCTTAAGCTTTTTGCCGTTTTTAAAGGTAACCACTCCGCCGATACCGATGTAATAGCCCATATTCAGATATTCCCTCACCATTTCCACGCCATAGGAAAAACAGTGTATCACGCCGCCGGTAATTCCGTCCTGCTCTGCCTTCAGGATATCCAGTGTATCCTTCGCTGCATCCCGGCTGTGAATCACTACCGGAAGCTTCCTGTCTTTTGCCACCTCTAACTGGCGGATAAACCAATGCTTCTGTATCTCCTGCGCCGGCTCCTCATAATGGTAATCCAGACCGATTTCCCCGATGGCAAGAATCTTTTCCCGCCGGGAAAGCTCCGCCAGCTCCTCCATTTCCTCCTCTGTCAGATTTTCAACCTCTCCGGGATGGACTCCCACCGTCCCATAGAGAAAGTCATACCGTTTTATCCAGCCGGTAATGTCTCTGGAATTTTCCATGGAGCATCCAATGTTGACAATATATTCAATTCCTTCTTCATGCATCCGCCCAAGCAGGACATCCCTGTCCTCTTCAAATGCATCGTCATCATAGTGCGCATGGGTCTCAAAAATCCTCATATCCGATTATCCTCTGCTTTCCGCTCTATCGTAATTATCCGGTGGATACCGTTCTCCCTTTCCTCATACTGCACAGAAACGGTATCGCCTGTAGAAATCTTAATGATACTTTCATCCTCCGAAAACTGCTGTTTATAGACATTTCCTTTTTTGTCCTTAATATAAACATAGGTTTCTCCGTCCATCATAATATACTCCATGTCCGCCACAACAAACTCAGCGTCCTTTATCTGCTCTTCTCCCGGCTCCGCTTTTCCGGTCCCGCTGCCGGAAATCATCTTCCGGTATTTGGCGAAAACCTCCTCCTGGGATTCCGCCGTCACCACCAGGTTATATTGCTCCACATTGACCATTGCATACATTTTTACCAGTCCGCCGTTATCGGTCAGCACCATGATGTAGGTCGGCGTACCGTCTATGTTAATCAGGCTCGGGAAAGACGCCTTATAATTTTTTTCCTGTACCTCGCCCTCGGCAGACGACATGGCGGAGTACTCCTCCGCACCGGATATACTGTAATACCTTGCTTCCGAGGTTCTCTGGTTAATCATGACAAAGCCCACGTTAGAGGCATCGCCGGTTACCGAGGTGACGCCGGTGTAAATCCACACATCGTCCTCAATGGTTTTATACCCATAATCATCGGTGGTCTGGATACACCCTTTTTGCCCTACAATGCTGTTCATATAGCCGTTAGACAGTAAACCGTACCAGTTAAATTTCTTCTCCAGCAAATCGCCGTCAAACACACGGTCTATCCAGCTTGGAATATCCGCCACAGCATAGTATTCCATATCGCCGGTTACCGGGTCGCAGAGTACTGCGCCCTTTACATCCATTCCCCGGAACAGTCCGATTCTTGCATGAAGCACCGGACAGATATACCACGGCTTACCCTGGTCATCCACCTCAAAATAGCAGCCGTCAATAATCCTTGTGGGATTATGCATCTGTACATGACGGTAAATATTATCATTAAAGCATCCGGAGCCCACATATTTCATTCCCTTATCCAGCTTCACATACTGCGCCTCGGAGTTAACCGGATTCACCATAACATATCCCGGAATCCCCGACTTACGGTTACTCAGATACTTGAAAAATCCCGCATATTGCAGATTCGCTACCTTCATCGGCTTATTGTCCACATTTATCTGGGTATAGTCATCCTCCACCTCGAACTGGCTGACCACATCCGACAGGGAGCCGATTTTCCGGTTACCGAAAATCTTTGCGCTGTTGGTATCCATCAGCGCAATATTATCCACATTTTCAGACTCCGGAATATCCGTCACAAAATCCCGCTGCTCTACCGTCAACAGCCCCGCATACCGCTTGGCGTTAAATATTGTCGCCCCTGCAAGATTACCGAAAAACAGGATTAGCGCACAGGCAGCGGGAATCAGCACCAGCAAAAGAAGCTGGATTCGTCCGTTTCCATGCACGAAATAATCGACATTCTTTTTTACGCCGTGGGAAAACTTCTCCTTCCGGCTTCTGCCGACGATACCCACAAAAATAAAAATCAGGCTGACTACTATCGAATGGGTTAACAGCCATCCCCAAAATTCCTGGCTCTGAATATTTAATGCCGGATAGGAAAGATAATAATTGATAGCCAGCCAGATAACTGAAAGCAGCGCCGCCGCCACCATGTTTCCACCTTTTTTCTTCATTTCCATGCCTTCCTTCTATAAAATTTTATCCCTGCAAAGCCGCAAGCCCGGCAGGCACGTCTGTCCGGCACCTGCCGCAGGGTATTTGATTCATGTCAGATAGTATACTATAATTTTCCTGTAGTGACAATCATTAAGCGATAGACACTCATTCCAAAGTATGTTATACTACATTTAATTAGCGGAATGTTTAACTGGAGGGGAAAATTATATTCTTATCTGTTATTTATGCCACTATATACATTATTCACGCTCCAGGAGGTTTTTATATATGAAATCAACAACCAAAAAATTTTCGGCATTTATTTTATCCTGCGTTCTTGTCCTGTCGCTGGCAGGATGTTCATTATTTGACAGCCGCTCCAAGGTATATTCCCGATATGCAATCAGTCTTTTAGATATCAACTATAAAAATGTTTCCAAAGACTATATGACGCTGACCGGCGTTTCCCAATCGGATGCAGAAGCCGTTTACGTGGCAAATATGGACTACCAGGCACATAACCTGATGAATTATTACGGCGTGAAGGAAGTAGACGACGGTACTATTTTATCCGAATTTTACTACCTTGCACAATCTATTTTTTCCAATGCCAAATATGAGATTACCGATGTGAAAAAAGACGAGGACAGCGAACGCTATACATTGGAGCTTACGGTTTATCCGTTAGACACTCTGGAGGTTACCTACGACCAGGTGGTAGAGTATATTGAAGGCTTTAATGCCCGGGTAGACGACGGCGATTACAACAACACCACCGAGGTAGACTATGAAACGGAATTTGCCGAGGGTATCATTGAAATTTTAAAAAGCACTGCCGAAGCTCCGGGGTACATGGATCCGGTTGTCTTAGAGATTCCGATTCAGCCCTCAGATGATTACTATTACATCACGGATGAGGACTTTATCCGGATTGACCGGAATATCCTCTATGTCCGGGAAAATCCGGCGCCTGCGGCGGAGGAAAACGTTCCCGCAGATACGGAAGCGGCAGCAGATGACCCGGAGGCTGCCGGCACTTCGGAGGTTACAGAATAAAAACAGGCATTTACGGTTTGCAGTTCCTGCAGGGCTCATATCCCTCCGCCACCAGTTCTTCTTTTGTCTTTGCAGACTCCGCTTTATTCCTGTCCGCCATCTGGCTTACGCTGTCACAGTCCGGACGGTGGAATTTCCCCGTGCTGGTATTCAAAATAAAATACCCGCCGTTTTCGCTGTCATTTTCCGGCTGCTCCTGCCCGCCTGCCATTATCCCGTCCGGATTCCGGCTTCCTGTAGGCTCTCCCGCCTGCCATGTAGAAGACGGTTCAGCATTAAAGGTAATGTCCTCTCCATCCGAAACCGCCACAATCGTACCCTGCTCGTCGGTTCGGAATACCTTTACCCCCATTGCCCGCAGATGGTTTAAAAATCCTGCCCGGGGATGTCCATAGGAATTATCCTGTCCGCAGCTGATTACACAATAGCGGGGATTAACCGCAGTTAAAAATTCTTCCGTATTCGCCGTATCCGCTCCGTGATGCGCCGCTTTATAGACATCGGCACCAAGCTCCAGGCCGCTCGCCAGCATATCCTCTTCCGCAGCTTCTTCTGCGTCTCCGGTAAACAAAAAAGAAGTATTTCCAAAGGTCAGCCTTATGGCAAGGGAATAATCATTTATATTGTCCCCATAGTCCTTTTTTGTATCTGTAAGCATTTCCAGTCTCGCTTTACCGAGGGAATAAACCTCGCCGCGCTCCGGTACGACTACCTGCTGGTTCCTTGTCCGAATCGTTTCCGTTAATTCCTCATAGGTTCTGGTATCATTTTCACAATTTGGCAGAAATACGGTGCCGCAGTCCAGTTTATAGAGTACCACGTCCAGCCCGCCGATATGGTCTGCATCCGGATGGGTACCCACCGCATAATCCAAAGCCTCCACATTCCGGCTTAGCAGATATGCCCAGACTGCCGTTCCCTTGTCATTGTTTCCGGCGTCTATCAGCATGGCGGCGGCTCCCTGTTTAACCAGAATGCAGTCTCCCTGTCCGATATCCAGATAATGAACCTCCAGCGTATCGCCGTCGGCAATGCTGCCGTTATCCTCTATCCCGCCGCCCTGCCTTATCAGCTTTGACGGCTCTCCGTCAAAATCCGGGGTTTCTTTCTCCACCCCGGACTCTGATACTGCGCCGTCTGCCCTCCGGTTTTCCACGGAAGAGTTTTCCATACCTCCACAGCCACCCAGAAACAGGCTAAGCAGCAGCAGAATAAAAACAATACATTTTCTCATCTATTTAACAGATTTCCGCACCATGCGGCATTTCCTTATCTGTGGTCATCAGCGCCAGGTTACCCTCCGCATCCTCTGCGCAAAGAATCATTCCCTGGGATTCCACTCCGGCTAATTTGGCAGGCTTTAAGTTGGTCACTACCACTACCTTTTTCCCCACCATATCCGCCGGCGAATAGTGCGCCTTAATGCCGGACACGATTTGTCTGACCTCGCTGCCTATCTTTACCTTTGAACAGAGCAGCTTCTTTGAATCCTTTACCTCCTCGCAGGCAATGACTTCGCCGATTTGAAGCTGGATTTTGTCAAAGTCTTCAATGGTTATCTCCGGTTTCTTTTCCACATCCATTCCCGGGTTATCATCTGCCGGTTCCGGCTCCGGTTCGGGCTCCGGCTGCATTTCCTCTACCTTCGCCATAACCTCTTCAAGGTCCAGTCTGGCAAAGAGAATCTCCGGCTCCTCAGCCACCTTTGTTCCGGATTTATAGCCGCCGAATCTTACCAAATCATTTACCTTGCGCTTTGGCGCATTTAACTGGGCAAGAATCTTTTCCGATGTCTCCGGCATAAACGGCTCTAACAACGTTGAACCGATAATAATGCTCTCCACCAGATTATAGAGCACGGTTGCCAGGCGGTCCTGCTTATCCTCTTCCTTGGCAAGCGCCCACGGCATCGTTTCGTCAATATATTTGTTACAGCGTTTAAACAAATTAAAGATTTCCGTCATGGCGTCTGCCACTCTCAGCTTATCCATGGCATTGGAAACCCGGATTCTGGTATCCAGTGCATAATCTATCAATTCCTTATCCACGTCTTCGTTGACCTTTTTGTTGTTCACCTCACCGCCAAAATATTTGTTTGACATGGAGATTGTCCGGTTGACCAGATTGCCCAGGGTATTGGCAAGGTCGGAATTTAATCTCTCCACCAATAACTCCCAGGAAATAACGCCGTCATTTTCAAAAGGCATTTCATGGAGAACAAAATAACGGACCGCATCTACCCCGAATAATTCCACCAAATCATCGGCATAGATTACATTTCCTTTGGACTTACTCATCTTGCCGTCGCTCTGGATTAACCACGGATGCCCGAATATCTGCTTGGGAAGCGGTAAGTTCAATGCCATCAGCATAATCGGCCAGTAAATGGTATGGAACCGTAAAATATCCTTACCAATCAAGTGCAAATCGCAGGGCCAGTATTTTTCAAACATCCGGTCGCTGCGCCCGTCCATATCAAATCCCAGTCCGGTAATATAGTTGGTCAGCGCATCAATCCATACATAAATGACATGTCCCGGGTCAAAGTCCACCGGGATTCCCCATTTAAAAGAAGTCCGGGATACACACAAGTCCTGAAGCCCCGGCAGCAGGAAATTATTCATCATCTCATTTTTACGGGATTCCGGCTGAATAAATTCCGGATGCGTATTGATATAGTCAATCAATCTGCGCTGGTATTTACTCATCTTAAAGAAATAGGCTTCCTCCTTCGCCGGCTGTACCTCTCTGCCGCAGTCCGGACATTTACCGTCCACCAGCTGGGACTCGGTAAAAAATGATTCACAGGGTGTACAGTAAAGCCCTTCATACTGTCCCTTGTAAATGTCGCCCTTATCGTACAGCTTCTTGAAAATCTTCTGAACCTGCTTTTCGTGCTCTTCATCCGTTGTCCGGATAAATTTGTCGTAGGAGGTATTCATTAAATCCCAGATTCTCTTAATCTCTCCTGCCGTCTCATCCACGTATTCCTTCGGGGAAACCCCTTTCTCTGCTGCTTTTTCCTCAATCTTTTGTCCGTGCTCGTCAGTTCCCGTCTGGAAACGGACATCGTAACCCACAAACCTCTTGTATCTTGCAATGCTGTCCGCAAGTACAATTTCATAGGTGTTCCCAATATGCGGCTTGCCCGAAGTATAGGCAATCGCAGTAGTAATGTAATACGGTTTTTTTGCCATTGTTTTCCCTCCTGATTCTCCAAATGACCGATGCGGATAAAGAAAAAATGCCCGCCTTTAAAACATCTTAAAGGCGAGCTTATCTCTCACGGTACCACTTTAATTCATCTGCATATCACTATGCTGACCTTATCGGCTGGCAGTCAGACCTGTTCCCTCTGTATACCAGCTCACACGATAACGGGTGTTCCCGTCTTATACTAAACCGCTTACCAAAGCCAGCACTCTGGCTCTCCGATAATTCAATCTCATATAAGAAGCTCCAAGACCATCTTCAATCCGTTCCGCTCTTCCCTGTTCTCAGCCTTCCAGGTTCTCTGTTAAAAGCTTTCCAAATCTACTCTTCTTTTCATCGCTCATTTTATTTTTAACTGTCTTCCATTATATGCAATTTGGCACATTCTGTCAAGGTCAATCCTGTCCCTTGGCATCTCCTTCGACCCTGTGAAATTTCTACAGGGTAAAAATATCCTTTCCCGTAACGCTTCGCAGCTCCTCATTTTCTGCCTCAGGCATCCCGTCCGTTTCCACTGTATCCTCATCATCTGTCTCCGGCATTTCTTCTGTTCTTTCCGGTTCCCCGGGCACCTCGTCCTCCGCTTCCGTTATCTCTCCGGCTTCGTCTTCCGCTTCATCAAATTCTTCCCATTCTTCTTCATCCGGAATATCCATATCCCCATCGTCTGTCCCTGGCATCTCATCCGCTTCCGCCGTATCCTCATCGCCTGTCTCCGGCATTTTTTCTGCTTCTTCCTTTTCTATCCGTCTTATTTCGTATTTTTCCCGTATTCGTTCTACCAGTCCCAAACATACGCTCTTTGCCGTCCATGTTCTCGCTTTCCACAGCCGGCGCAGCAGGATGATAAGACAAATAAACGGGAATACCAGCAGCAGTGCCCGGATAAGGAAAAGCAAAATCTGCTGTTCCTCCGTCACTCTGGCAATATTTTCCCAGTAGGGGTATTTTACACTGTTGGTCCGCATACTGCGCAGCCTCAACGTCTTTATTCCCTCCGCCAGCTTCGGCAGGGTATAACGGTTACTGTTTTCCAAAACCTCTATCGAATCAAAATTCATCGGATTCTCTGTCTTTTTTATCGTATCTTCTTCCTCTTCCTGTATTCCGCAGGCTGTACGCAATGCATAATATGCATAATTGGAAATCGGGTTCGGCATAACCGCCTCATAGCAGCTAACCTGTAGGTTCTCCCGCTGTCTTTGCAGATAGTCATAAGACATATAAATCCGGTTGCCCTCTCCATAAGCCGTCTGAAACAGCGAATCCTCCTCTACTGCCACTACTCCCGCCACAAAAAATGTTTCTTCCCCCATCCAGACCTGCATCCCTACAATGTCGTTAGAGCCAAACATCGCCCATGCAAAATTTTCATCTACCACAATACGGTCGTGATTCAAATCCTCGTCGGAAATATAACTGCCGGATAACAACCTCATCGGATGGAACCGGAAATAATCCCCTCCCACTCCTACTGCCGTCACCGTCAGCATGGTGTTTTCTCTCCTTAGCTGGCTTTCGCATTCTCCGCTATAGGCATCAATCCAGACTCTTCCACCATTTCCCGCTTCATTCAGCGAATCCTTGGAAAGCTGTTCCACCAAAGCGCTTCGCAGGTTAAAAACCCCTTCTTTATTCATGCCGCATTCCGGAGAAAAAAATGCGCTTACCTGAGCAAAATCCTCTCCCCAGCGGTCAGCCGCCTGCTGAGAATATAATTTTTTCGCTTCCTTATGGGCTAAACCGGTCAGCAAGGCAAAAATCAGCAGCATCACGCCGTTAATCAGCAAAAGAACCGCCTGTCTGCGGTTTATATTCAGTTTTAACCTTGTCGTCCTTTTCCCTGCTATCATTCCTGCTCTCTCCCTGCAGTCCCTTTCCTCAATGCTTTACCAAATCCTGTCTGTTATTCTACCAGCCGTACCTGCATTCCCTCCTCCAGCGGTTTGGAGGAATTCGTCACGACATTATCATATTCATACACTCCGCCGGAAACACCGGAGGAATTATCATCCGAAGCCAGAACGTCAACATCCGCACGCTTAACCTTGTAGCGGTTACCAAGCGGTGTTCCCTTTACGGTGACCACCAGCACAAACTTTCCCTTGCTGTCTTCCTTTACCGCATTGTTTGGAACCACTGCGTCATAGCGGTTGCTCTTTTCCCCTACGGAAAGCGCCAGGGTCTGTCCCGGCTCCACATTACCCTTTACTTCAAAAGTAACAATCATATTCTGATTCGGATTTTCCGGGTCTGCTTTTACGCTTTTTACCGTGGCAGTCAAATCATCATCCCACACGTTTTCCACCGTCGCCTCATTACCGGTACGAATCAGCTTCGCCTGTGCCTTGGTCACGGTAATCATTACCACAAACCCGCTCTCTGCCAGCTGTATTTTTGCCAGCGCCATATCCGCCGTTACACTGTCCCCCTCTTTTACGTCAATCTGGGAAACTATTCCGTCCTCCTGGGATTTAATTTCCTTTAAATCACTGCTCTTTTTAATCTTGTCTACCGTCTCCTTCTGCTTCTCAATCTTTTTCTGTGCCGCCTGCATATCCATGTTGTCCGACTGCTGGGCAAGCGCATCCTGCTCTTTTTTATCCTTAAGGGATAACAGAAGCTGGGTAAGCGCACGCTGTTTCTCTTTTACTGCCGCCTGCGCCTCTGCCAGGGAGGGAGCTCCGTTAAGCTCCTCCAGCCTTGCCGTCAGGGAGGTTAAATTTCCCTGCAGCCGCTGTAATTTCTTATTTTCCTTTGACCAGCTATTTTTTAATTTATTATATGCGCTGCTGGTATCCTTTAACGCCTCCGCCACACGCTTGGCATTGTCAAGCTCCGACTGTTTATTGGTAATTTCCAGCTCCTTGTTCTGGATATCCCGTTTAATCGCTGCATCCGTTCCACCGGCATTTACTAAATCCTGCTTCAGCTCCTCAAGCTGTCTTTTTAATACGGCAAGCTCGTCCGTCAATGCCTTTACCGTCGCCTTTGCGGTTTCATAATCTCCTATCTCGCCATAGGCGTCTATCTGCTCCTGCAAGGCATCCACCTTCGCCTGCTGGCTGCTCACTTCCTTCGTTGCCGCATTCACCTGCTTTTTAACGGATTCCAGCTCTCCCGCCGTAACGCCCGCCTGCTTCTCCGCATCGATTGCCGCCTGCAGCTCCTCCTTTGCCGCCTGCACGTCCAAATCGTCACTGGCATAATCCGGCACGCTTTTTAACAGTGATTTTGCATAGTCCAGCTCCATCTGCTCCAGAGTTTCTTCCGCCTCCTCCAGCTCGGTATTCTCTCCCTCCTCAAAGGTGAACAGAACCTGTCCCTTCTTTACTTCATCGCCGGCTTCCACCTTCACCTCTTTGATAATACGGGCACCGCTTACCATTACCTCATAGTCGGAATTGGTCTCTACGATTCCCTGTCCCCTTACCTTATTGGAAACGGTTCCGCTGGTTACCGGCTCCGTTGCCACCTCCGGCAGAGAATAATTCATTATCGTATTTGAAAAAAATGTCAATATCAGCAATGTAACCAAAAAGATAACCGCAATCTTTTTTATCATCGGCTTACGCTTTGTTTCCTTTTCCATCATCTTCCTCCTATCAACTGTAATTGCACCATGGGAATTACCCCTTTACACTTCCGGAATAAGATATTCCGTCTACCAGATATTCTTCCCCGTACAGGAAAATCAATATCGTAGGAACCATATAAATGGTCGCCACCGCAAAAGCCAGTCCCACCTCTCCGGTATTTATCTGCGATAAAAATACCGACAACGGATGCTTGTCTGCATCGGACAGCATAATCAGCGGTTGTTCCACCATATTCCAATAATCAATAAATACCAGAATTGCCACGGAGGCAATGGAACCTTTACAAAGCGGTATGCAGATTCTGGTAAAAATCTGCCACTCATTGGCGCCGTCAAGCTTGGCGGCCTCAATCAGGGACACCGGTATCCTTCTCATAAATTTGGTCAGCAGATATACGCTGAAAGGAGCAAAAAATCCCGGCAAAAGTATAGACCATCTGGTATCCAGTATATTCAGCCAGTCCGCCACCAGATAATTCGGTACCAGGGTGACCTGAAACGGCATCAGCATAAGCGCCACATACAGGAAGAAAATCAACTCCCGGAGCCTTCCCCGGAATCTGGTAAAGCTGTATGCCGCCCCCAAGGCAATGACTATCTGAAACAGGACAATAGGGACAACCAGAATAACCGAATTCCAAAACTTTAACAGATATTCCGGACTTTTCAACAGCACGGTGGAATATTGGGAAAAATCGACCATATCCGGAATAAATTTTAAATTTACCGTGTCGGTTACATAATCCGTATTCCGCTCCCCATATGCCGTTTCCTTAAATTGATTAAAAATCACTCCATAATTCGTATTAATCTCCGCCGCCGACATAAACGAATTTGCCATGGTCAGCACCGTTGGCAGCAAAAAGGAAGTCGCAAAAATCAAAGCAATCAACGTGAGCAGTATTTTTTTAAACAGCCGTTTCTTTTTCTTCATGAACCCTCCACATCCTTTCCATACCGGTCTTCAACAAAAAACAAAATCCCGATTACGATGCACATCACAATCGCCATGATAATTGCCGCCGCCGACAGCTTCTGGTAGTCCAGCGACCGGAAGGTATTATTCATAAAATGCTGCAGCATATACAACGTATCGAAAGGATAATCACCTGTTAACAGGTAAACCTCCCTGAACACTTTAAAGGAATTAATCAGAGAAAGAATCGCAACAAACAGCACCGTGGACGACAGATACCGCAGCTTAATATACCAGAACTTCTGAAACTCCGTTGCGCTTTCCAGTGTTGCCACCTCCAATACATCCTTCGGAATGGCATTGAGCGCCGCCATAAATAAAATCATATTATAACCAAGATTTTTCCACAAAAACAGAATAACGATAACAATCTGGCTGTAGGAGGATTTGAACCAGTCAACAGGGTCTGCACCCAGCAATTTAATAAACTCATTGAGCACCCCATGGTAATCAAACAGCACCTGCCAGATAAGCACAATAGATGCCACCGGAACCATCATCGGACTTAGGAAAAAGGTTCTGAACTGGCTCCTCATCGGAATATTCTGCTCCAAAAGAATTGCCATTGCCAGAGATAAAATGACAGCAAGGGGCACCGCAGCCAGCGAAAATGTCGCCGTATTCCGGGCTGCCTGCTGAAAGGAGGAATTCTGCAAAATATTTAAAAAATTATCCAGTCCTACGAACTGGTGGCTAATCGGATTATCCACCACTGCATAGTAAATGACAACAAAAAAAGGAAGCACAAAAAACACCAGTACACCCAGCAAACTCGGAGATAAATACAGTACTGCATTTTTTCTGTCCTTCTTACTTCTTTTCGGTTTTTTGTAAATCAGTTCCCCTTCTGCGACCTGCTTTTTCGGCATAATCCTCTGCCTCCTGCCTCACCTTTATTACTTCCTAATTTTCTATCTTTCCAAAGTATAGCACATTGAATTTATGCAATCCATAATTTATGATTATTCTTAAGAAAAATATCAGAAATTTTAAATATAGAAGTCATGCCTTATACGATTGGAGAACTTATAAATTTTTTTCAAAGGATATCTACCTTTTCAACTAATACATTTAGACAATTATAACGGTTTTTCGCAGGTTTACTCTGATATTTTATCATGCACGTGATACCTAATTAAGCTCTGCTTCTAATTCATCTGCAATTACCTCACCCTCTTCATACAATTCAAGAAGCTTATTGCCAGAAATATAGTTATGTGTAATCCTATTGTAATTTTTCTCTGCTTTACCCATTTGCGTTACCATATCATTTTGATTTATACTTTCCAAGGTAAAACCTGCAGAACAGACAAAATGAATATTCTCATCAATTATCATCTCTTTACCTTGATTATTTATCTCAATAACGCTATCTTGTAAAGCTACATCAAATTCATCTTTTCCGATAATGGTAATTGTTATTTTCCCCTTATTACCTTTTATTTTAATATCCGTAATCGGTTCCATTTCTGTATAAATTTTTACAAGGGAAACCTTCTTTAATGTGCATTTATAGGAATATACAATATTATCCTGTATTATGTAAAAAATATGATTATTTTCAAATTGAATATCATATCCTTTTTCATTAGCAATTTCTATAACCTTATTTTTCATATTATTCCTCCATATTATAAAACAACTCACAACGGTTATGATAAGTATAATCATTACAAACCCTTTGTTTCTCTTTGATAATTTCATTAATCACTCACTCCACTTTCCTCTCGCAAATAATCTAAAAAACTGTTTTTACAATCCTCTATTGTCGTGCCGGTATTTCCCGAAAGATATCCATATTCCTGATAACCATATCCCGAATACCCGCTATAGCTATATGGAGCGGTACCATATCCCCCATAACCACCATATTCCCCTGACAAATACCATGTACCAATCGATGTATCATCGATTCTATTCGTCAGATTTTTCATACCTTTTTCAGCGTCACCATTACCATAATACTCTAAAAATTCCCGTGATTCATTGATTGTTCCATCAGCACATCCTTTATTATATTCCGTGAATGCACTAAAAACATCACCATCACTGCTATTCAGCATTCGATTGTAAATATTAACGGCTGCTATATCAGACTTAATATCATCTATTCCCATACTTTTAGAATAAATATCACCTTTGAAGCCAACCAGTTCATCGACATTATCAAATTTATTTGCAGCTGCTTTTAACAGATTTTTATTCGCCATAACAGAATAGATTGCACATTCATGAGCAAAATCCCTATTTCTTTCGCAATTATTGTGCTGATTAGTTACAATTTCTTTTAAGGCGTTACCATCTACCCCTAAATCATTAAAAAATTTGACTGCATCACTTTGAGTCGGGTTATCTCCCATCATTTTAAATAATTTTGAGTCCCCACTATATTGAGAAAATAAAGATGCCATATTAGAAAAGAATAAATTTATCTTTTCCTTATTATTAAGTCCTTTTGAAATGTCACTATCCGCAAAAGCTTCATAGGCTTCTTTAATTGCTTTGGCATCCTCCTCTGAAAATCCATAATACTCAGACATTATATCAAAGTAATCCAGAGCCAAAGTCTCTTCTTCTGTATCCGAATTATTGTCATTTGTTTTATTATTATTCTTATTTAGTTGAAGCTTTTGTATCTCCTGTTCTGTATTAACATATAAATGAGAAATTCTCTTTAATACATCTGACAATTTTTCAATCTTGCTCTGTTCTTCTCTCAATTCATCAGAAACTTTATTTAAAAATTTTTGCAAATTATACACTTCATTCTGTTTAATCTCATTCGAAACCAAAGTAAACCTTTCTTCAAGAAATTTTAATTCTTTTGCCGTTTCCCCCAAATTTTCAGACGATGAATTAATTTCAGGAATTTTAATAGTAAATTGTGTCATATTTTTCACCCTCCTTTTTATTATATTTTATGTACCATTACGTGCGACACATAGCACAAGCGTACCAGCGGTGATTTGGCTATATTGCACAACAAACAGTTGCAAAAACAGAGTTTCGCTCATGACTATTATATTTATAACACATTTAAAATCCGTTTTTTAATATTTACGACAGACAACCACTTTTTTAGATAGACAACCACTTTTTAGCCTTTCGCAATAGGATTTAACACAAAATGAAAGCGAGACAACCGCCACAGGCATCCATCCCCTGAAATCATCAGTCCCTGCATCCCTGTACGGTTGTCCCGCTTATCATCCGCCGCTAAATTTCCGGCTGTTTATCGATTTTCATTAACGTAAGTCTTAATCCGGTTCTGGATAATCCCAACCGTCTCATCCAGACTCTTTTCTCCTGCAAAATAAGCCTTTGCCTCTTCCTGCACAATTTCCATCAGGGAGTCATTATAGCTTCCCGCCTTCTTCGTATTGTCAATCAGCGCCGTATATTTATCTACTTCCTCCTGCGTAGACGGCTTAATTTTTACCTCGAAATCATCCCATCCATAGGTAGAATTTACCGGCGATACCTCATTGCCAAACTCGTCCGTATAGGGCTCGGTAGCCATTCTCGCCTTAACCATTAAATCATAACAATCCTTTCTTACCGGCGTGTTATACATATAATCATTATTGCCCTGGTACTCTTTGGTCATAAATACACGGATAAATTCCCACGCACCATCCTTTACCTCCGACTTGCTGTAAATTCCCATCGGCTGGCTAAACTGGAAATAAGAACCCTGTTTATCCTTATTCGGGTATCCGATAAAGGTCAGCTTGCCTCCGTACATTGCCTCGTACATCTGGATTTCCTCCAGATTAATCCATCCATCGGTAAACAATACCTTTCCGCTCTGAATCAGCGTCGGCATAGACGGACTGTCCTCATTATACTCAGTCTCTTCATTTTTACCGGTATTGCAGATTTCCAAAATGCTTTTAAAATCATCACTGTCAAAGCTGCATTCCCCGGTTTCCCAGTCTATAAAATCCGTCAATCCCGTACCAAGGAAGGAATAAAGCATCTCTGACTTGTTTTCCGAATAAAACGGTCTGACGTCGTCCTTCTGTTTATCCAGTACTTCTTTCATTTCCTCGAAGGTCCATCCGCTTTCCGTCCCTACAACCTCGGTGCTTGCCATCAGGGTACTGATTCCGAAGCTTGGTGCAATATAATACAGCTTACCGTCGCTTTGCATGGCAGCCAGTACGGAATCCCTGATATCACTGGTATTCAGCTCTTCGTCCTTGTCAAAATAAGGGGTTAAATCCTCCAAAATTCCCTTTGCCGTATACTGCTCCAGCGGCAGGGAATCCAACATGATAATATCCGGCACATTACCTGCCGCAATATCGGCATTCATCTTGGTCTGCGAATCTTCCTCATTGGAGTAATCCTTAAATTCAACTCTGTACTCATCATTTTCCTTGTTAAATTCTATCGCTTTTTTCCTAATGCCGTCGTCCACACCATACAGGCATCCGAGCGTAATTACCTTTTTGTCCTTAATGGTAGAGGGGTCCACCTTGGTATATTGGATTATCTGCGCTTTTTCCGCTCCCTCTGCATATTCCGTTCCGATAAATCTGTCCTCACCGGCAGGAATGATATTATAGGCATTATTTGAGCTTATATTGGAAGCAAGGTAATCCATAACCTTTACATCTTTTTTCTCCGCCAGGTTATATCCATAGATACCTGAATCATCCTTATAGTAAAAATCATAGGCGCCGCTGCCGTTCATCAGAGAATCGGAACTCATAAAATATCTTAAGTCCAGCTTGACGGTCTCGCCCCATTTCTGATTTTCTATATCTACTACCTGTACGGATGCGGTGTCCTCACCCTCGATTCCGCAAATCACCTGACCATCCTTGGTAATTGCAGCTCCTCCTATCCAGCGGTCGCTCTTTAACTCGCATACCTTCTTATAATTCTCGTCCAGGATAAAAATACTCTGCTCCATGACCGCAATAATATTGCCCTTGTCGTTAAACAAAAGCTTACTGACATAGCTTTCTTCTCCGGCATCCAGTACCTTGGTAATATCTTCTCTGGAAACTTCCTTTCCGTTCTCGTCCAGCTTCAATACGACATAGGAATTTTTCTCCGTTTTCTCATTCCATGAATTAATGAAAAGGTTGATTTCCTTTGCCCCATTTACCGACATATAGCTAACATATTCATTTTCGGTAAGCTCCGGCATCGGAAGTTCTTTTGCGCCGCTTCCGTCAAGCTCCGCAACATACAGCCTGGTGATACTCTCGTATTCCATTTCCTCTTCCGAAGTCTCTTCTTCCGTACCGGCTTCCTCCGAGGTTTCCTCCTCCGAAGTCTCCTCTTCCGTACCGGCTTCCTCCGAGGTTTCCTCTTCCGAAGTCTCTTCTTCTGTACCGGCTTCCTCCGAGGTTTCCTCCTCCGAAGTCTCTTCTTCCGTACCGGCTTCCTCCGAAGTTTCCTCTTCCGTATCGGTTTTGTCGCCGCCCTTTATCTCTTTCCATTCATACGTCAGAAGATAGAGCTTATCATCCTTTACCACGAAAGTATTCGGGTCACCCTCTATGCCGTCTACGGCTAATTCACTGCCTGCATAGGTCATATTTTTTGTATCGGCTTTCTTTTCAGATGACTTTTTACTGCCGTTACTGCCGCCTTCGCCACCGCCGCAGCCGGTCATCGAAAAGAGCATAACCACTGCCATAACCGCAGCCATTGCTTTTTTTAAACGTTTTTTCTGCATAAAATACTCTCCTTTATCTTATTTTATCCACGGAAAGTATAACATAACCTTTTTTTTCAATCTACCATTTTGATGATTTATTAAGAAAATCTTCAAAAATATCAGCATTTAATTTTTCCCTAATATTTCCCCGTTTGTGGCAATTACATCCCTGTACCAGTAACCGGAATCCTTAATGACGCGCTTCTGGGTAGAATAGTCCACATAAATGAGCCCAAACCGATGAGTATATCCCTCTGCCCATTCAAAATTATCGGTTAACGACCAGTGGATATAGCCCATAATCTCTACGCCTTCCTCTCCTGCCCGCAGAAATTCTTTCAAATAGCGGTGAGTATAATCAATCCGGTACGAATCGTGTATTTTGCCGTCAACGCAAACCCAGTCATGCTCCGCCATACCGTTTTCCGTAATCATAATCGGCTTTTTATACCGCTCATACAGAAATTTTGAAGACCAGTACATTACCTCCGGCGACATTACCCAGCCCAAATGGGTTTCCGGGCTTCCCTGATACCGGTTCTCCGGATAATCAATGGTATCCCGCTCCGCCTGGGAATAATAAATGTTTGTCCCATAAAAATCAAGGGGTTCGGTAACCAGCTTCCACTCCTCATCGCTCATTTCCGGTACCATATCCCCGAAAGTATCATACAGTTCCTCCGGATAATGTCCTAAAAATACCGGGTCGGACCAGTAACTGAGACTGAACGAAAATCCCTCTCCTCCGACAGAAAACGTTTTTTTCCTCGCCTCCTCTATTGCCGCCTCGCTGTTGTCAGCCGGCGTATAAGCAGGTCCGATAGGGGTAAAGCCGATAATCGGTTTTTTCTTCGCATGGCTACGGATATAATTTACTGCTTTGCCGTGGGATATCAGAATATTTTTTCCCATTTTCAATAAATCAATAGTCTGCGCCTGCTGAAACGGAGCATGAAAGCCGCCAAAATATCCACATCCCAGCACGCACTGCGGCTCGTTAATCGTTATCCAGTACTGCACCCTGTCGGAAAGGGCGTCCACAATCACCTTCGTATATTCCAAAAACCAGTCCGGACTGTCGTCATTTAACCAGCTTCCCTTTCTATGCAGCGCATATGGATAATCCCAATGATAAAGCGTAACCATCGGTTCAATTCCGTTTGCCAGAAGCTTATCCACCAAATCGGAATAAAACTGTAACCCTTTTTTATTTATCTCGCCGGTTCCTTCCGGAATCACCCGGGGCCAGCTAATCGAAAACCGGTAATACGGAATCCCCAGCTCCTTTATCAGAGCGATATCCTCATCCACTCTGTGATAATGGTCACAGGCAACCTTTCCGTTTTCATTATAACGGGTGTTCCCGTTCTTTCCTGCATAGACATCCCAGATGCTAAGACCCTTGCCGTCCTCATTGTACGCTCCCTCTATCTGATGAGCCGCAGATGCGGCCCCCCAAATAAAATTTTTTGGAAATCCCATAGCGTTTACCTCCTTTTCTGTTTCTTTTTGACTTATCTTGTAACCTCAATATAAAAGAAAGGATAAAAAAAGTAAATCACTTTTCTGTTTTAAAGTATAACATTTCTGCCATTTCTTATCCGGGTTTTCAAAATTTTGAGCACGGCATCTGTTCTTTTTTATTCGTACTCCTCAAGCTTACCCCAGAAATCCCGTGACACCAGATGAACATAATAAATACCGGTTTCCTCATCAGAGTAAACCTCTGCGCCCAGACAGGCGGCTGAACTTGCATAGCCATCTTTTCTGACCACTTCATTTTCGTTATAATGCGTTACCCTGCCAAGCTCCCTTAATTTTTCCTTTTCCTCCTCTGAAAAGGAAATACTGCTGATGCTTACGGAATGAAGCTCCCTGCCATCCATACAGATATACTCCAGCGCTCCCACTACCTCTTCCGCATAAATCTCTGGATTTTCTTCCTTTACATACCGGCAATAGTAGTCCCAATCGTCATTTCCCGCCCCGCTGTTAAAATTCCAGCCGATATAAATGTCCCCGTCGTCCGCCGAGGTATATACGCTTCCGGCACTTCCTATATCCGGTATCATCAAAAGCTCCTTATCAGGCAGCTTCTCCTCATCCGAATATGTGATATCTCCCTTTTTCCGGTATCCCTCTGGCAGACTGTCGGAACCCTCTCCCCCATTCGTATACCAGTTTCCGTTCACATAAATAACCTCCCGTATATATCTGTCGTCCTCAACATATTCCGTATCGGATTCTTCATCACTGTAGCTAATCTGAAACTTTATATTTTTACAAATTAAATTTTTGTCGATAATCTCCCGAAACTCCTCCTGCTGTTTTTCCTCATAAACCTCCGTTCCCTCTAAAATAAGATATACGATTAATTCTTCTTTCTCCTGAAATTCTTCATAAGTTTTTGGCTCAATCCGAACCCGGTTAACCATTTTGTATTTCGTAATCGCTTCTGCCACCTTTTTACAGTTTTCCTGCCATCTGGATTCTTCCTCGCTGCCCTCGGTTGTCTCCGTCACAGATGACTGCTTCCCGCTGCAGCCCGGCAGCAGCAGTCCCGCTATCACCATCAGCATTATTCCACAATATATATTTATTTTTTTCATATTAACCTCCGGTCTGTGAACTTTCATCAATGATGAATATATCAATACATTATTTCCTAAAATAAGATATTGTCGTTTTCCATCCCATATTACAAGAACCTAACGGCGCTCTCAATTTTGTTCCATCATTCTGCGCCTTTCTCGAAACCGTTATAGACTGACTTTGACTGGATTGTGGATTCATTATATAATATACTACAGCTTTATTCTGTTGATAATATCCTTTTATAATAACTGCATGTTTTGTATACACATTTTCAGGAATCTTTTTTCCTCTAAATATTGCATAAATTGGTTGATTTCCTTGAATATAAGATTTTACCTTAGCATAAGTTAACGCTTTTTCTTGTGTACATTGCAATTTATATACGTTTTTAAAATAACTTACAATTTTTTCTGTTGTTGCCCCTTTATTTCCATGCTTTGTTTTTTTAATTACATCATTAGCCGTATATCGCATACCCATTTTATAATTGCAAATCGATGCCATACATGCTGCCCAGCAAATCGGGTCTCCTCCTTGTACAACAATCGGTACTGCCAAAGTCTTACCACTTGTCGTAATCGCCCTTGCACCCGCCTTTTTTTCATATATTATTATTTCAGACCTATCTAAGGTATTAATTAAACTGTTTTCTCCAAGATTAACCTCTTTCTCCTCTACTTCATCATCCAGATTCTCTTCAATAGCTGACTCTAAAACCTTAACCACTTTATTATTTTCAATTAAACACAAATTATTATTCACATAAGCAAAAGCAAACTGGTCTTTTTCACTCTTGAAATCCATCTCCTTTAAATCGCACAATGACATAATTGATTGATATTCCCCTTCGTCATCATAAACTCTTAAATACCCTATAATATTCTTATCATCATATATCCAATAACAATATGTTTCCGTTCCTAATACATCTGTATCCTGTAATGAAATAACTTGAATACCATCACTAATTCTAAACTGATTATCTATTTCAATCTCCTTATCCTGTTCAAACATTTGAAGATGAACATTTATAATATTATGGGCATATGTATCCATTTCCTTAGGTGCTTCTTTTCCAATAAACTGAATACCTTTAAGAAAATCGTTCTCCGATACAGTAAGCATTAACTGTGTTGGCATTTGTTTATTATATATATCTGCATATTCCAGTTCCAATCCAAAAGTTACTTTTTCATTAACTTTTATAATAGAATTATAATCTTCACATACCACTATAGTACGATTGTCTAAATTGCTTTTTATTTTTGCATTCCATATATTTTTTATTATTCCATTTGAGAGAAATTCTATATTCCAGTTAGAAATATTATGATTAGATAAGTTTTCTATTGTTATTTCATAAATTTCATTATTATTCCAGCTACTTTTTATCTCTGTATCAATTTTTATATTTTCCTGTTGTATATCTTCTTGCATATATAATAATTTTGCTCCATTGAAACATTCGTTACTTTTCCCATTTTTTCTTAGAACAAGTCCAAACGATATGTATTCACCTGCATTTATATTTTTATTTGATGTATCATTCATCAATATATAAGTATCATTATTTTCTTTTAAAATTTGCGCATTCCAAATATTATCTATTTTATTCTCCGCTATTAATTGCATTTTCCAGTTATAAATAGTTTCATCACTTGCATTTTCCACATATATTTCTATGTTATATCCCTCAGACCATTCATCATGCACTTTGTAATATATACTATAATAATTATTCTGTTCTATATATACTTTATCTCCAGACAGGTCTTTTGCCAGCACTAGAATCTTATTGTTAAAAATCGGAATAAGAATTAACATTGCAAAAATTAAAAATAATTTGCCTTTATTACTCATTTCTTTTCTCTCCTTTACATAAAAATATTCAAATTTGTTGCTTTTATAAAACAAACACTATTTTCACCTCCTGATAATGATAAATAATATGAATAAATTTGCTCATACTTAGACTGCTTTCTATTTTTATTTCAATCAAGCTATTACATTTTATAGTTTTACAGGGAAATAATATCACTTTAATCCTTAAAGTTCAATACATAGTTATATTTTTCATCATTCTTAAGATATTCTTCATTTATCCTAAATCGGTATCCCCCCCCACACCCCTCATATTTTCCCCCGCCCCTGCATATATATAGAAGAAAACTGCTCCGGAGTTTCTATGCATTTTCTCTCTTCGCATAAACGAATTACCTGTTTTCTTCTGCCGCTTTTGATTTTGTCCCTCATTCTTTCCCTCTTTTTGGGAATACGCTTTATTTCCCCAACCAATAACGAAAGCTACCGCACAAAATTACTGGCGCAAATGGAACATGCCTCTTCCTTTTCGGAATTTACCGATGCTCTGTTCTGTTATGAAGTCACCGCCGACTCCATAACCACCGCATACAAGCTGAACAATCCTGCCGATTGGGATATTCCCACGCTTACCCCTACCCTGTCCTCGTTTTCCTGCCGGGATTATCACAACAGCAAAAAAGATAAATCAGAAGAAAAACTCCTCTCTCTTTTATCCGGCTCCCTGAAAAATTTCTCCGTTTCCGATTTCACCTCCTCGGAAAAGCTCACCTATACGCTTCTCGAAAACCATCTGGAACTAAACAAAGCATTTTCCCGTTATGCCTACTATGAAAGCCTCATCGGCAGTACCACCGGGGTTCAGGCAAACCTGCCGGTTACCCTTGGCGAGTATCCTCTGCATACCGAAGAGGAGGTAAAAACCTATCTGAAACTGCTTAAACAGCTTCCTGGCTATTTTGAAAATGTGATTGCTTACGAGCAGCACCGTGCAGACATTTTTGGCAGGCTTCCCGACTTCATGCTGCAGGCAGCCTTAGATAAGATGAAGCCTTTAACAGAAAGCCTTTCCCTTGACGAAAACTGCTTTACCGCCACCTTTAATGAGCGTATCGCATCCATTGACGGACTGTCTGATAAGGCAAAAATCCGTTTTGAACACCGCAACCGGCAGTGCATTAAGGATTATGTTCTTCCGGCTTATGAAAAGCTGTACGCCTATATAGAAGATACTCTTTCCGCCGGCACCAATAGCACGGATACCCGGACTTCCGCCGGCTCTTCTGCCGCCGTCTGCCGTCCGGATTCTACCGTATCATATGGGCTTGCCTCACTTCCGGAGGGCGCCGACTACTACGCCCTGCTGGTACAAAATGCTACCGGCTCCGGGCGTCCGGTTTCGGAATTGATTGCCATGACCGACCAAACCTTAAAGCAGACGCTCGGTAATGTTTTAAATATCGCCCTTACCGACCAGAACGCATATCTTTACTACTGTGAACATCCGATGGAAACCGGTTATCAGTCGCCAGAGGGCATTTTGGAGGCGCTGTCCCTAATGATACGGGAAGACTACCCGCTCTTAAAAAACCCGCCCGACTACCGGGTAAAAACTGTGCCGGACAGCCTCGCCTCCTCCCTAAGCCCTGCCTTTTACATGATTCCCGCCATAGACGACTACCGCAATAACACCATTTATATCAATCCCCTTTATACTAATGAAGAAAACGGCAGCCTGTTTACCACATTAGCCCATGAGGGATTTCCTGGCCACCTTTACCAGACGGTCTATTTTAGTGATACCCATCCCGCCAGCGTCCGCCATATACTGGACTATCCGGGCTATGTGGAGGGCTGGGCAACCTATGTGGAAATGAATGCCTTTACTTTTCTGGATTATCCTCTGGAGGGAGACTCCCTGTGCCGCCTTTATCAGGCAGACACCCTTATCAATCTTGCCCTTTGCTCCCGCATTGATTTAGGCGTAAACTACGAGGGCTGGACGCTGGAGGATACCCGGAAATTTTTTGAAGACAACGGTTTTAACAGCTACCATGCCGAAAGCGTCTATACCTATGTGGTGGAGGCTCCCGCTAATTATTTAAGTTATTTTATCGGTTATCTGGAAATTATGAGCCTGAAAGAAGCTTACCGGAATCAGGAAATGGAGAACTACTCCGAAAAAGGATTTCATCAGAAATTATTGGATATTGGACCGTCTGATTTTACCACCCTGCGAAAATTTATGGTGAAGGGCAGCGAATGAACACCGAAACAGAAAAAGCCGCCGCACGAAGGTTCCATTTCCTGCGTGCGGCAGCTTCTGTTTTATCCTTACAAACTTTACCGATTAATATTGCAAAAACCGGCTGATATCATTAAAGCACATTTACCAGCTTCTCCAATGCTGCCAATGCCTCATCCGGAAGCTTATCGTAGCCGCCCTTCTTCTCTGAGAAGTCTTTTACCGCATCTACACGGGTCTGCATAGCGCTCTTTAACTGAGCCTTATAGTCTGCATCGTTAAGGTCCGGAGTAAATCCTTCCCAATCCATAATCTCGATATCCTCGAAAGGTCCCCACTGTGCAAAGCTTGCCTTTCCTTCTACGATGGTCTCGAGGATTCCCAGAGTATCCTTAGGCTGTACCTTCTTACCCATGAAGTCACCGGTATTGATGATATAGCAGTCTACATTCTTCTCTTCCACTAACTTCTTGAACTTCTCATAATCATTTACCAGCGGATAAGTTCTAAACGGATTAGCATACGGAACAATCCGGATGGCATTCATATCCGTACCTGCGGCAACACGCTCTGCGGAGGATGTCTTTGTTGCCAGAGTAGCGCCCATAACGGATGCCAGTGCAGAGCCTTTTAATTTTACTACCGGCGGAATGGTCGGGTCCTTCATAATCCAGAAAATTGCGTTAACCGGCGCATCAATCTTATCTACACGGTTCGGAGACCATAATTTAGACTTGATTGCACGTCCGTTACCGTTACGGATATCCTCGGTTACCAGCTGAATCTTACCGTCCTCGTCCCTTGTTGCGGAACAGTTCTGGGTTGTCAGCAAATACTTGTTATCCGGACAGCCTGTCGGATAATCTGCCGTCTTATCAAAGTATGAAGGCTCCAATGCGATAGATGCGCAGGTATCCGTATTAATAATAAATGCATCATCATGCAGAACCTTAATTTCATATTTACCGCCATGCTTAGCATGGGTAAGCGTGGATTTACCGGAACCGGATAAACCATAAACGGAAGCAACATATTTAGAGCCGTCAGCCAGAAGATATTCTTTCTGTCCGCCGTGGCAGGAAGCATAGCCGTTACGGTTTGCCAAAGCCCATGCCATGGTCAGCGTACCCTTCTTGTGCTCGCCGAAGTATCTCATACCAAGGATTGCCGCACAGTTTTCATCCGTATCAAAATAGCAGAGTGTTAATGGGTCGCTTAAGCAGCTGTAGTCCACGTCCGGTCTCTCCTGCGGGAACCACTGCGGGTCGGAAAAGATATAAATGTCCGCTTCCTTACCGTCGCCTACCGGCTTGGACTCCTTGTACATCTTAATATATTCATCAGACATATACTGGAAGTTTAACATCCAGTTATAAAGGATATTTTCTTCTCCTTCCGGAATCAATAAATGTGCCTTTACCATAAATTCCGGGTCAAGACCGATAAATACCTCTGCATGGTACAGGGTTTTCCAACGGGTCTCATAAACCGCATCCATAACGACTTTATCCAGCTTAACGTCATCTACACCCGGTTCACCCTTAATCCGCCGGGCAGCGGCATAACGTCCGGTTACCGCACCGTCATTAAACAGTAATACCTTAGAATCTGCATCTAATCCAATTTCTTCTGCGCGGTATACGGGCATATCCGTTACGATTGTTCCCGGAGAATTTTTGGCTAATTCATAAGCTTCTCTTAAGGTGTTAACCTTCACTACATTATTTCCGTAGAAGGCTGCTTCGATAATCGAACGGGTTTTGGAAAAACCTACTTTGCCTGCGCCGATTTCGTCAAGTTTGTAATTTGCTTTTGTTGACATGTTTTCATATCCTCCTGTATTCTTATTTTTCACATTATGATAATGTTGAAATAGCTTGTTTTTCTGCCTTTAATCCATTGCAGCCCTGTATTTGCCTGCAAATGGGAAAAGCAGCCACATTAAGTATATAATCCCCGGCGGGTGATGTCAATAGCGGAATTGAAAGCAATTCTCTGTCCGTTCTTGATAAAAATCCCTGTTTATGGCATAATACAGACATAAATTTTGATTAAAGGGTGCAGCACATGGAAAACTGGCGGTTTTCAATATAATATAGTAGGGGGAGGTTACTGTTTCACCAAGGTATCAGGAGGTTATGTTTATGAGGAAATTTATCATACCGATTATTGCTTTTATTCTTTGTTCGGTGACAGTCACTGTGTATTTCGCAATGCCCGCATCTGCTGCCGCCACGGAATCGGCAGACGAAAGGCGGGGAACGGTACGCATCGGCTATTATGACGGTGATGAACCGGCATTCCAAAGCGGCTTTTCCGACGATGTACGGAAATCGGGATACGCATACGATTATTACCAGATGCTGGCGTCGTTTGCAGGCTGGAAATATGAGTATGTGTACGGCAGCAAGGAAGAAATACGCCAAATGCTGATTGCCGGCGACATTGATATCATGGCGGGCGCATATAAAACAACGGATACCCTTGCCAATACAGTGAATTTTTCAGCGATGGACATGGGACTGGAAGACGATAGGTATTTTGCCGTCAAAAAATCCGATACCAAACTGCTTGATGAACTGGATTACGCAATGACGCAGATAGATACGTTTTTCCCAACGTTTACGCTGGAACTGCGCCAGAAATATTACAGCCAGGCATCACTTTTGGAGTTGACCGAGCGCGAAAAGCAGTGGCTGATGGGGAAAAATACGCTGGCGTTTGGGTATACGCGTCACCATCTGCCGTTTTCAGACCAGGACGAGGACGGTAATCCCATCGGACTTGCCGGTGAAATGATACGCTCGCTTGAGGAGTTTACCGGTATAGAGGTTGTTCCGGTATGCTTTGAGTATGTTGCGGACTTGGAAGACGCTTTGAAAAATAATACCATAGACATAGGCTTTCCGATGTATTCCGACCTTTGGCTTGCGGAAAATAAGGGGCTGCGCCAGACGGAGCCTGTGACTACGGACCGGATGATGATTGTCTACCACGGTGAATATACAAGCGATATCACCTCGAGCATAGCCGTTTCCAAAACCTCCCTTGGATTAAGGGAGTATGTGCCGAACAATTACCCCGATTCCACTATAACGGAATATGAGGATTTCAATTCGGCAATAGATGCCGTAAAATCCGGCAGGACAAAATGTATTATTGGTTATTCCAGTATATTGCAGCGGATACTCAGCGGCTATGAGGATGCCGATAAGCTTAATATAAGCTATCTCGATAAATCCGAAGAGCTTTGCCTGTTAGTCAATCAGGATAACAGCATTTTAGCCGTAATCCTCGACAAAATGATAAATCAGATTAACAGAGAAGAGATAACGGGTACGCTGATGCAATATGCGAGTATTGACAAATCTAAGCCTACGCTGATAGATTTTTTTAAACAGTATGCCTATCTCATCGCAATCGTGTTTATTGTATTTTTTACTGTGCTTGCGCTGATTTTTATTTCCTATATAAAGAAATCCCATGCATACAACAGGCGGCAGGAAGAAATGCAGATGTCACTTCAAAATGCACTCGACATGGCGGATTCGGCAAATAAAGCAAAGACCAGCTTTTTGTCAAGCATGAGCCACGATATCCGTACCCCGATGAACGCCATTGTCGGAATGACGGATATCGCCAAAAAACATACGGACGACAAAGAAAAATTAAATGACTGCCTTGATAAGATAACCTTGTCGAGCAAACACCTTTTGACGCTGATAAATGATGTTCTCGACATTTCCAAAATAGAGAGCGGCAGGCTCACGTTTACTCCGATTAATTTTTCACTTCGCAAAACGGTGGAAAACCTTGTCAATATTGTCCGCCCGATGATAAAGTCTAAGGAGCAGGAATTTGATGTGCGTATTCACGGCATAGACTGCGAGATGCTGTACGGCGACGAACTGCGTGTCAGCCAGGTATTTATCAATATTTTGAGCAATGCGGTCAAATATACGCCAAACCGCGGTAAGATTATGCTTGACCTGTATGAGGAACACACAGACAGGCAGACAGTACAGCTTACCTATATTGTCAAGGACAACGGAATTGGCATGAGCCAGGAATATATGGAGCATATGTATGACGCCTTTACCCGTGCCGATGACAGCCGTACCAATAAAATACAGGGCACAGGGCTTGGACTTGCCATCGTGAAGCAAATGGTTATGCTGATGAATGGTACAATAGACTGCGAAAGCGAACCGGACAAAGGGACTACGTTTACGGTAAAGCTCGAACTGCCCATGGGCGAAGATGACAACCATGTTTATACGCTTCCACCGATAGACATTCTGCTTGTAGACAACGATGAAGCCTTCCTTACCATCACGGAGGACGTTATCGAAGAAATGGGGGCAAAGGCGGAAACCGCCTGCGGCGGTAAAAAGGCTCTTGAGCTCGTTAAAGCACGGCACGAAGCAGACAACGATTATGCTATTGCCCTAGTCGATTGGAAAATGCCGGAAATGAGCGGCGCCCAGACCGTCCGTGCCATACGTGATATTGTAGGCAAAAATACGTCTATCATATTTGTAACCGCCTACGATTGGTCGGATATAGAGGAGGATGCGAAAAGCAGCGGTGCAGACGGATTTATTTGCAAGCCCCTGTTTAAGTCGTATTTGTCCGAAAAGATAAAGGGTGCGCTTAAAATTGAAGATGGAAGCAGTGATATTACAGAAACCGGAAACGACGATATCAAGGGATTAAATATACTCGTGGCCGAGGATAACGACCTTAATTGGGAGGTGATAAGCGAGTTGCTTAATATGTATGAAATCACTGCCGACCATGCCGAAAACGGAAAGGACGCCGTGGACATGATGCAGGATGCGGCAGACGGCAAATACGCACTCATCCTGATGGATGTTCAGATGCCTGTCATGAACGGCAGGGAAGCAACAATGGAAATACGCAAATCATCGCGGGACTACGTTAAAAATATCCCCATAATCGCAATGACGGCAGACGCCTTCGCCGAGGATATTGCCGCCTGTCTTGCAGCAGGAATGGACGGCCATGTCGCCAAGCCCGTGGATATGGATAAGCTCTGCCAGGAAATCCGGCATATTCTCAACGACCGCAGCAAATAGCTCTCGTCTAATGCGGAAATCATGCCCTATCCGCGTAAAAAGAAATAGTGGAAACCAAAACGATTTCCTTTGCTTTGGTTTCCACTACTTTTTTATCCCATTATTCCTGCCAGCTCCGCCAGTTCCCTTATTGTTTTCCGGCTAATCATCTTGCCCTGATATTCAATCAAATCATCCCTGCTCCCGGTAAAAATATCTGCCGGTTCATATTTTTTCAGGATAATTCTGTCCTCATCTACAAAAATCTCCACAGGATCTTTAATGTCCATATTCATATTCCGCCTTAACTCAATCGGCAACGTCACACGACCAAGGTTATCCAGCTTCCTAACAATTCCTGTCGCCTTCATTTATTACACCTTTCCCTTTCTCTTCCTGCGTGAACATTTTCCACATTTATGTCCTAAACGTAGCACGAATGGATTTTAAAGTCAACTAAACGATAAATAATTTACAAAAAGTTCATTTTTACAATTTTTGTATTCTAGTATTTTCTCCCTCTGCATATATTTTACAGTAGGTACAGGAGACTATTCACCATGTTAAATTATCTCTGGGCAATCATGATAATTATCGGCATTTTTACCGCCGCTTTTACCGGAAATCTGGAAGCTGTCTGTAACGGTATTCTGGACTCTGCAAAGGACGCCGTGGATTTACTGATTCTCATGCTGGGCATTATCAGCATGTGGAACGGTTTTTTATCCGTTGCCGAGGGTTCCGGTCTTACCCGGTTCCTGACCGAAAAAATGCAGCCTCTGATGCGCTGGATTTTTCCGCATATCCCCGAAAAGCATCCTGCAAGCAACTATATCTGCGCCAATTTTATCGCCAATATACTGGGGCTTGGATGGGCATGCACACCTACCGGAATTGAAGCGATGAAAGCATTAAAACAGCTGGAATTGGAACGGGGAAACAGCGGCGCCATTGCCAGCAATGAAATGTGCACCTTTCTGATTTTGAATATCTCTTCCCTGCAGCTGATTCCCATCAATATGATTGCCTACCGGAGCCAGTACGGAAGCCCTGCGCCTATGGCGGTTGTCGGACCCGCTCTTATTGCTACCCTGTTCACCACACTTATTGCCCTGATTATCTGCAGGCTTATCTGCCGGAAAGGGATGCCTGATAAACAAAATCATCATTAAAGGATAGGTATAATTTTATGAAGGTATTCGATTTTTTATCTGTTTTTTTAATCCCCTTTGTTATCTTTTACATCCTGCTTTACGGACTGCTTCAAAAAAAGCCGGTATTTGAATTATTTATTAAAGGGGGAAAACAGGGCTTTATCACCGTTTTTGAAATCGCTCCCACCATTGTCGGACTCCTGATTGCCGTAGGCGTATTCCGCAGCTCCGGCGCCCTTGATTTGCTCTGTGATTTTCTGCGCCCTCTGGGCGAGCTGCTTCGGATTCCCGCTGCCGTTATTCCTCTCGCCCTGCTGAAAATGTTTTCCGCCTCCGGTGCGAACGGTCTTTTATTTGATTTGTTTAAAAACCATGGAACGGATTCTCCTGTAGGATTTACTGCATCCGTCCTGTTAAGCTGTACCGAAACACTTTTCTATACTGTATCTGTCTACTATATGAGCGCCGAAATTAAAAAGAGCAGATGGACAATACCCATCGGCATTGTAATCGCCGTCTTTTCTCTGTTTATCAGCGTCTGGATAACCAATCTATGCTTGTCTTAATTCCTGTAGTCTCCCGTGGCTGTTCGCATTTTTCCTTAATTCATAGAGATATTTTTTTTCTTCTACTGTTGTCGGATTCCGGGATTATCCCTGCCTGTCTTTCACCCCTGCCACGGGACATGGGACTTGTGACAGGTTGCCTTTCCCTTCATCATACCCTGCTATAATAATAAAAGACAGGTAATTGCGAAGCTCCCTACCTTCAAAATCCAATTGTTAATATAGACAATATCATAAGCAGCAAAAGCGTGCCTGTGTTGATTTGTCTATACTATACAACGGACGTTTGCAGAGACTTAAGCTTCACCATTACCTGAAATACAAAGGAAAACCAAGGAGGAGTGCGATGAATTATACAGCATTAGGCAGCCGTATCCGGGAAAGCCGTATAGAGCATAACTTTACCCAGCTGCAAATAGCGGAACGTCTGCTTTTCTCCCAGAAACACATCGGTAATATTGAACGCGGCGACGCCCGCCCCAGTATTGATTTATTGGTGGGTATTGCGAATACTCTGGATGTATCTATGGATTATCTGCTGCAGGACAGCCTTACCTCCCAACATCCCGACCCTTCCGTAGAAATTACCGCAACCATTGAGCGGTATGTGGAATTACAGAAATGTGAATTGTCCAAGCTCCAAAAGCATCTGGAATATTTTCGCTATCATTAACGCTTTTCCGGCATTGCGTCACTCCTCTAAAAGCGCCTGATAAATCTCCCGTTTTCCGACGCCCCTGTCCTTTGCCGCTCTTTTCATCGCTTCCTTTTTTTCTATTCCCTGCTCCGTATAATACCGCACATGCTCCGGAATACTCATGGCGAGAAATTCTTTCCGCTCTTCTTCCTTAAGCGTTTCCCGGTCGGCGCCCTCAATTACCAATACAAATTCCCCTTTCGGCTCCTCCTTTTCATAATAAGAAACCGCTTCGGACAGGCTTGTCCGGAAATTCGTCTCATGCCGCTTTGTCAGCTCCCGGCAGAGGGAAATCCTTCTGTCTCCCAATGCCTCCAGCAATTCCCCGAGGGTTTTCTTCAGCTTATGGGGTGCTTCATAAAGAATAATGGTACGGGTTTCCGTCTCAAGCTCTTTTAATATTTCCTCCCGCTCTTTTTTATCGTAGGGAAGAAATGCCTCAAAACAAAACCGCCTTGTAGATTTACCGGATATCGTCAACGCCGTTACAAATGCAGAGGGACCCGGAAGAGAGGTAACCTCTATCCCTGCCTCCAGACACTGCTTCACCAGCTCCTCGCCGGGGTCGGAAATCGCCGGGGTTCCCGCATCGGTAATCAGGGCAACATCGCTTCCCGCCGCCATTTTCTCCACCAGCGTTTTCGCCTTATCATACTTGTTATATTCATGATAGCTGGTCATCGGCGTTTTAATCCCAAAATGATTTAACAGCTTAATGCTGTGCCGCGTATCCTCCGCCGCAATTAAATCCACTTCCTTTAACACCCGCAATGTCCTAAGCGTAATATCCTCCAGATTTCCAATCGGTGTTGCACAAATATATAACATGGCTGCTCCTTCTTTAACCCCTTTTCAGGATAACCGGGATTTTCCGTATACCCTGTAAATTTCATCGCTGTATATTTTCGGTGCCTGATAAATAATCAACGGCGGCTCCACGGTTATTCTTTCCTTTCCGCCCTTTGTCCCTTCAATCAATACCATTGTCGGCTCCTTATCCACATAGGGATGAACCAGCCGCATCCTTTTCGGCTCAATGCGGTATTTCTTCATCACCCTGAAAATTTCCGCCAGCCGGAAAGGCTTATGAATCATAAAAAAACTGCCGCTCTCCGGCAGAATATAATCCGCCGCCGCAATAACATCCTCTAGGCAAAGCGCCACCTCATGTCTGGCAATCGTCTTTGACTCATAAAGATTGGTCAGTCCGTGATGCTCCGTCATATAGGGCGGATTAACCGTTACCACCGGAAAAGAAGCATGCTCCATCATCCCCCGAATCTCTTTTACATCCCCCTGATGGATATACACTCTCTCCTCTAAATGATTCAGCTTCACGCTGCGGGCCGCCATATCCGCATATTCCGCCTGCAGCTCCAGACCGTGAAATTCCGCCCCCTCCGTTTTTGCCGCCAGAAGAATGGGAATCACACCGCTTCCGGTACAAAAATCCAGAACCCGCTGCCCCCTTTTTACCCGTACAAAATCCGACAGTAAAACTGCGTCAACGCCAAAACAGAAGCCCTGCGGCTTCTGAATCAGTCGATATCCTTTACATTGTAAATCATCTATTCTTTCATCCTCATCAATCATAGACTACCTTTTCCCATTCACGGCATTTTTACTAATCATCAATTTTTGAACCGCTTTCCTTGCGCTCCAATGCCTCTAATGCTTTTAATTCTTCATCATTTACCTTTTCATTATTGCGCCGCTTTTTGGGCTTGAACTTCAATTCGTCCGTCATGTATTCCCGGATTTCCTTATCCCCGTTATCCAGCTCCACAATAACCTTGACCTTCTGCCGCAAAACGCTTACGCTGTTTACCTCCCCTTTAAGTCCGTCTATCGTTCTGACAAAATCTCCCACTGTGGGCAGCTTGTCGTTCAGGTATTCATAGGTTTCCTGCTCATTTTTCAGACAGCACATCAATCTACCGCATACACCGGATATTTTAGTCGGGTTAAGGGACAAATTCTGCTCCTTTGCCATCTTAATAGATACCGGGACAAAATCGGATAAATGCTTGTGACAGCATAATTCCCTGCCGCAGATACCGATTCCACCGAGAATTTTTGTCTCATCCCGCACGCCAATCTGCCGAAGCTCAATCCTCGTCTTAAATACCGACGCCAAATCCTTTACCAGCTCGCGGAAATCTATTCTTCCGTCCGCAGTAAAATAGAACAATACTTTATTATTGTCAAAGGTATATTCCACATCAATCAGTTTCATTTCCAGACCATGCTTGGCAATCTTTTCCAGACAGATATTAAATGCATCCTTGCATTTTGCCTTATTCGCTTCATTTTTTTTGTCGTCCTCCTCCGTCGCTTTGCGGATAACCGGCTTTAAAGCGGAGGTAATGCTGCCCTCTTCTATCTCCCGTTTTCCGAGAACTACTTTTCCATACTCTATACCCCTTGCAGTCTCCACAATAACGGCGTCGCCTACCTCCAGCTCTATATTGTTCGGTGCAAAGAAATAAATTTTCCCATTCGGTCTAAAACGTACTCCGATAACTTCTATCATTTCATATTCTCCTTCATTGTAAGCAGCATCAATTCCATGGCGATGTCAAAATTCACATTTGCTTCCAGACGAATCTTTAATTTATCCATTGCCTGCAAAATCTCCTCTATCCCTTCATAGGAAACCTTGCTTGCCTGCTTCTTCATCGTGGAAAACTCCTCTTTAAAGAGAATTTTATTCGGTGAATTGGATATCTTTACCATCAGAATATCCCTGAACCACATCGTCATAATATCTATATAGTCCGCAATGTCCAGCTTATACTTACCCATATTTTTTACTGCCAGCGTAATTTCTTCCATTCCCATATCCTGAATGCGGCGCAAAATCCTGATGCTGTCCTCTTTAATCTCATTATAATCCGGCGAAATGGCAAGCCTTACCGCTTTTCCCAGATTACCCTGGGCAAAATCCGTGCAAAATCTTGCTTTTGCCTGGTCCACATCCAACTGGCTCACCAGATATTCCATCATGTGCAGCGGCTCCACCGGCTTAAAATTCAGTACGATGCAGCGGCTTAAAATCGTCGGCAGAAATTTATCCACATTATTGGTAAGCAGCATGATTACCGCATACTCCGGCGGTTCCTCCAACGTCTTTAGCAATGCATTCTGCGCCTGGGGATTCATCAACTGGGAATCCGGCACGATATAAATTTTATATTTGCTGCTATAGGGCTTCAAATCAATATCATTCACAATCTGCGACCGTATCTCGTCCACGGAAATTACACTGGGCTTCTCATGCTTTACCCAGATAATATCCGGCTGATTTCCTGTTTCCGCCTGCATACAGGATTTGCAGGCTCCGCACGGGTCCGGGCTTCCGCCTTCACACTGCAGCGACTTCGCCACGATACCTGCCAATGTCCGTTTCCCCGAACCTTTTTCTCCGTTTAAAATATACGCATGGGATACCTTTCCCAATTCAATACTGCTTTTAAAGTGCTTAACGATATCCTCATGTCCGATAATATCACTATAATTTGCCATACGCTCACCCCGTTTTATCCTCTACAATCGCTTTTCTCTTTTGTCAGGTCGAAATATCCAGCAGCATCCCCCGAATATCATCTATGGTATTTAAAATTGCCAGATTGTCCTTTTCATCCTTCAACAGCTCCTGCGCTAAATCATCCAGCGATTTATCCACTTCTTTAACAATGCCGTATACCCGGTGCCGCCCTTTTCTGTCCAGAAAATTCTCCCTGGAAAAAGCGTGGGAATTTGCCGTTACCTCATTCATAAATTCCTTGACCAGATTCCGGTATCTTTTCATATCCTTTATATCCATATGCTTGGCTATCTTACTGCCCTGTTCCTCTATATCCTTCATTAAACCGGAGAGCTTTTCCTGTAATTCACTATTCTCAATATGACTCACCAATGTAAACTTGAAACTGTCATCTCCTTTAACAGTCTGTGTCTGCTGCTCAACCGGCATCGTCCCGGTCACCTGGTTAACCCGCATATCCATATTTCTCTCTCCTTTCTATCTTCAAACGACGGAAAAAAATCTTTTCTCTACTTCTTTTACTATAATACTATGTAACTCCTCTATTGACAACCTGGCGTCTACCGAAAATATCCGCTCCGGATAAAGCTCCGCCAGCTGGCGGTATCCCTCAACCACCCGTTTATGAAAGCTTAAATCCTCCAGCTCCATCCTGTCTAACGCCATCTGGTGCCGCTTTCTTTTGATACCGTCCTCTGCATCCAGATTCATAAAAATGGTAAGCTTCGGTTTGACGTCTCCCAACGCATAATTATTCACCTCGTACACCGTGTCAACGCCAAGCCCTCTTCCTATCCCCTGATACACCGCCGAGGATTCCACAAAACGGTCGCAGATTACGGCTTTTCCCTCCGCCAGCGCCGGTTTAATCACCTGTGCCACAAGCTGCGCCCTGGCGGAAGCATATAACAAAAGCTCCGTCATATGGCTCATTTCCTGATATTCTTTATTTAAAATAATCTCACGGATTGCCTCACTGATGGCAGTTCCTCCCGGTTCTCTGGCAATAACAATGTCATAGCCTCTGCTCTGTAAATATTTCTCCAGCAAATCAATCTGTGTTGTCTTTCCCGAGCCGTCCGGCCCCTCCATCGTAATAAATATTCCTTCCACCTGTGTATCCTCTTATCTCTCTATAATTTTAGGTATTTGCGAAACACTTAATTTCCAAAATCCAGTTGTGCAATACAGACAATATCATAAGCGAGGCGCTTTGGAGCCGTTGGTACTTCGCATTGAACACTTAGCGAGGTATTTCCGAGCTTAGTGTGAAAGTGTGCCTTGGCTGGTGCCGTGTTTTGGCACCTTATGTACCATTACGTGCGACAAGCAGCGCAAGCGTGCCTGCGTTGATTTGTCTATATTGTACAACGAATGTCTTGAAAAACTTAAGTTTCGCAATTACCTGTTCACCATTTCTTCTTATAACGTGGCCGCCATCTGTTTTCCCTGACAACAGACAGATAGAACTCCTCTTTTCCCGAAGCTTCTTTTTTTTGCAGACCCTTCAGGTTTAACCGCTTATCCTGTGCAAGCCGAATCTCCTTCAATACCTCCTTCGACAAAACCTCTCCCGGCACCGCCATCGGTATTCCCGGTGGATAAACGTAAATGTACTCTCCGCTGATTTTTCCCGCAGCCTCCGAAAGGGGTATTTGTACCTGCCTGTTGTCTTGCGCTTCTGCAATCCCCATTTTCCTCTCCGGCAGTCTCTTATATATTATGGTATCGGCATTATCCGTCCAATCCATTAACTGCCGGTCAATGGTCTCTATCGCCTGGTATAACGCCTCGAATGCCTCCTTCGTATCCGCTACGGAGGTCATGGCGATAATATAGCTTCCCCCTCTCATTTCTACCATTTGACCGTATTCCTCTGCCAGCATATCGCCCAGCATAACGCCATCAAAGGGAATAACCTCTTCTCCCTGACGGATTCCACAATTCTTTACCGAAAATACCAGCTTTCCGTCATCATATCCGGCAGCTTTGTACCTCTTAAAATCCGCCTCTTCCATCAGATGAATATGCTTTAACTGTCCAAACCGCTTTCGATACTCCGCCAGCACGGTCTTATAAACAATAAATAATCCGTCCCGCTCGTAATCCATTTTCTCAATACATGCCTCCATTGCCGCCATAAATACATAGGACGGCGAAGTGCTCTGAAAAACGGACAAAAACTCCTCTATCCGCTCTGGGCTGACCAGATTGGTATTCAAATGTAAAACCGCACACTGTGTCATCGCAGGAAGCGTTTTGTGCAGACTCTCAATGACAATATCCGCACCAAGCCGCAGCGCCGCTGCCGGAATCCGATTATAATCCGTAGCGGAAATGGTTTCATCCGTATTTGCCATAAATTCAAAATGGGCGCCATGAGCCTCGTCTACGATAAGGGGCAGCTTCGCCTTATGGACAAGCCTGGCAATTTTTTCAATGTCGCTGACCACACCCTCATAGGTCGGCGATACCAGAAGAACCGCTTTCGCCTCCGGATGCCCCTTCAATACACGTTTTACCGTATCGACAGACACCCCGCCAAACATTTCATACTCTGCATTCCATTCCGGCATAATGTAAATCGGTTTGAGCCTCAACAGACGGACAGCATGATACACGGATTTATGGCAGTTCCTCGCCATAATCAGACTGTCCCCCTGACGGCATACCGCCGCAATCGCAGCCAGTATTCCACAGGAAGCGCCGTTTACCAGATAATAGCTTTTTTGCGAGCCGTAAATTTGCGCCGCCCGGTCAAAGGCTTCCCGGATAATCCCCTGGGGATGATGAAATTCGTCTAAATCCTCAACCTCCGTTACATCAATAGAAAATGGATTTTCTACCCATTCCGGAAAGATGGTGTATAATTTCCTCTTATGTCCCGGCATATGCCACGGATAATATCCCCGGGTATTGTATGCCATTAATCCGTTAAGTATTGGCTGTTCCATCCTCTATCTCCTTATGCCCTAACTCTCTTCTGCTTAAGGCACAGCTTCTACATCAAACGCTTCGTTTTTCCCGATTATTCTATAAATGAATATAATCTTATCTATTATAGCAGAGATACCGGAAAAATGCAAAACCTACACCTTTTCTGCCAAAATATTCTTATACCCTTCTCCGTAAATCTCACTTGCACTGGTAATAATCATAAACGCCCGGTTATCCTCCTGCCTGACAATCTCATGAAGCCTTGGCGCCCCCCTCTTCTTTACTACACACATAATAATATTTTTAGGATTTTGGCTGTATGCTCCTTTTCCGGTTAACACAGTCGCTCCAATCTCCATTTCCTCCAAAATCCGTCTTAACAGAATTTCCTGCTTCTCCGATACAATGTAAATCAACCTCGCTTCATCCCTGCCGTATAAAATATAGTCCATCACTCTTCCGTTTAGTACAACAGTAATAAATGCATACATTGCAATGTTAAAATCTCCGAATACCATGCCGGATATGGCAACAATCACGATATCTATTGTGATAAAAAATGTACTGGTTTTAATCGCCGGATATTTCCGTTTTAACAGCTTAATAATAATATCCATGCCACCGGTAGTTCCGCCGCTGCGAAGCACCAGTCCGATACCGGTACCGATTAATATACTTCCTGCCACTGCCGCCAGCAGATAATTATCCGTTACCGGCGAGAACAGACTGAATATATTAGTAAAAATGGAATTTAATGCGATGGCGAAAAAGCTCACGGCAATAAACCTGCCGCCGAATTTCCACCAGCCCAGTAAAATGATGGGTACATTTAAAAGAAAATACCATGTTCCGGTCTCTCCTCCGATAGAATGGCTGATAATTACGGAAAGACCGACTACCCCGCCGGGAGCCAGCTCATTGGGGTCTAAAAACAACCCAACCCCGGCGGAATACAAAAAGGTACCGAGCAGAATTGCCAGCATTTTTTTCCCCATCCCTTTTACATCACGAAATAAATGTTTTTTCATGGACACCTCCAAACTAATCTTTTTCATTAGTTTGGACGGTTTTTCACGATTATAAACAGCTTGATATAATTAAGAAAAAACTCTCTTTCGCAGACATTTGCTATCCCATCTCAGAATAAAAAAATTCCCCGATACGAAATCAGAGAATCTTTTCAGAGGCGACAACCAGATTCGAACTGGTGGTGAAGGTGTTGCAGACCTCTGCCTTACCACTTGGCTATGTCGCCGTATGAAATTACTATCTTTTCTACTATTCTATGCAAATACTCCACATTTTAGTAGTAGCTCCCCGAGTAGGGCTCGAACCTACAACACCACGGTTAACAGCCGTGTGCTCTACCATTGAGCTATCAGGGATTATTCTTGTACCTTCAGAACTCCATACAAAGAGCTTCTCCGCCTTTCTCTCTCCTGCTTCT
>JAMPFJ010000022.1 GCA_023664535.1 Bacteroidales bacterium | reverse complement strand
ATTTGTCTATATTGCACAACTAGATTTTGAAAATAAAGAGTTTCGCAATTACCTGAGATAAATTCTGAAATTAGAGAGGAAAAAACGATGATAAAGATTTTAATTGTGGAAGATGAAGAACCGATATCTGATTTGATTAGAATGAATCTGGTGAAGGCAGGTTATCATTGTGAATGTGCATTTGACGGAAATACGGCTGCCGATATTTTAAGCCAGGAGCGCTTTGACCTTGTCCTTTTGGATATTATGCTGCCGGGAGTTAACGGATATGAGCTGCTGGATTATACGAAGGCGCTGGATATGCCGGTTATTTTTATTACTGCTATGGGAGAACTGGACGACCGGGTAAAAGGGCTTAAGGCAGGAGCGGATGATTATATCACGAAACCCTTTGAAATTGTAGAGCTGCTGGCAAGGGTGGAAACGGTGCTCCGCCGTTATCACAAGGCAGACGATAAAATGAGCATTTTAGACGTGGAGATTGATATTCCTTCCAGAGTGGTGATGAAAAATGGGAAGCAGATTATGTTAACCTTAAAGGAGTTTGAATTGCTGCTGTTATTCGTCCGGAATAAGAATATTGCCCTGTACCGGGAGACGATTTATGAAAACGTATGGGAGAGCAGCTATCTCGGAGACAGCCGGACGGTGGATTTACATGTGCAGCGGCTGAGAAAGAAGCTGGAATGGGAGGATGTGATTAAGGCGGTGTATAAGGTGGGATACCGGCTGGAGGCATAGGCAGTGTGTGGCGGAGCAGTCCGCCGGAGGTTCAGAATGAAAATTTATGTAAAAGTTTTTCTAAGTATGCTGGTTTTGATTTCCGTATCGTTCGGCGTGTTTGGTACGTTGATGATACAGGCTTCCTTTCAGTCTGCCCTGGAGCGTGAGATTGAGATGGGGAAAACCGAAAACCGGATGTTGAAGATAACCTATGAAACGGCGGTCAATTCCCTGTCCCATTACTACTATGATAACCGGGAAAATATGTTAAAATATGCGGTGGAGTCTTTACAGGACAGGGTAGGGAAGCAGGAAACGGCGCTGCAGTTTTTTGACAGCGGCGGGAACATTCTTTTTTCAAACAGCAGGGAAAAGCTGGATGAGGTTTTGTTTAGACAGATTAGTGAAAATGAGAGCGGATATCGGATTTTTGCCACGGATGCCGGCTATTTTTTAAATGTGATGAGCATGGTAAACCTCCGGATAGACGGGGAGCCGGTCTGGCTGGAAACCACTACGGATATTTCCCATCTTTATCGGGAACGGGAAAATTTATTGCGGACTTACCGGGTATTGATGTTGATTGTCCTTTGCGGTGCAGGCGTGGTAGCGCTGCTGATTTCCCGGGTTTTAACCGGCTCTATCCGGGAGTTATCCGGAATTACCAGAAAATTTGCAAAGGGTGATATGGGGGTCAGGGCACAGGTAAAGGGAAAAGACGAGGTGAGTATTTTAGCGGAGGACTTTAATGATATGGCGGATAAGCTGGCTGACCGGATGCTGTCGTTGGAGGAGCAGGCAAGACGGCAGGAAGAATTTACTTCAGCCTTTGCCCATGAACTGAAAACGCCGCTGACTTCGATTATCGGGTATGCGGATATGATACGTTCTATGGAATTATCGGAGGAAGAGCGGATTAAGGCGGCGGGATATGTGTATTCACAGGGGAAACGCTTGGAGGCGTTATCGTTAAAGCTGCTGGAGCTGATTGTATTGAAGAAGCAGGATTTTGAGTTTGTAAAAATGGATGCGGAATTTTTTATCCAGATGGTTTTTGATTTGGCGGAGGTCGGTGTGCTGGAAAGAAATCTGGTGTTAAAAAGAAAGGCGGAGCCGGGGAAAATATGCGGAGAAAAGGATTTACTGATTTCTCTTTTTGCCAATCTTATTGATAACAGTAAAAAGGCATCAGTGAAGGGGGGGACAATCTGGATTGAGGGAAAGGCGGTGGAGGATGGATATGCGATTTCGGTAAGGGACGAGGGAACAGGAATACCGGAAGAAGAGCTTTCTAAAATCACGGATGCGTTTTATATGGTAGATAAATCCCGCTCCAGGAAAGAGGGAGGCGCCGGACTGGGAATGACGCTTTGCAGCCAGATTGTGAGGCTCCATCATGCAAAATGGGATATTGAGAGCCAAGTATCGGTGGGAACAACGGTAACGGTAACCTTGGGTGAGGAGGTGCCGGAATGAAACGTCTGATAAAAGTGGGGAGTATGCTTATCTTTATCCTGCTGCTTTTGGGGGGGACGGTTTTCCTGCCGGAGTATGTGGTGAAATGGAAGGATGCCCGGTACGTCAACCAATATGAGCTTTATACGGAAGATAATGCGTCGGATGTACTGTCTGAATTACCGTTGTCCGAAAGGCTGAAGATACTTTTTTCAGCGGAGCAGATGCAATATAATGTGTTAACAGTATATGATGCGAAAGACTGGATGAAAAACGATAAGCAGGCAATCGGAAAGATAAAGAAAGCCATACAGGAATTAGAGAATAAAGGGCTTTTGCCCAAAAGCAGCGGATACATGGATGGAAAATGGGAGAGCATGTTCAATTATGCGGAATTATATAATATGTATTTACCGGAAAACCCGGGAGCCGTATTGTCGGCATGGAGACTGGCATTTAATATAGACCGCTATGGCGGGAATGGGGAGATATGCTATACGCTGCTGATTGATGCCGAGACTTACCGGATTTACGAGCTTACCGTACAGGGGGAGGGTGTAGAAGATTATTTTTATCAGGTAAATGAGGCATCAGAGGAGATAACCGGCTGGATGATGCGCTGGATAGACCGGTATGGGGCATATCTCGCAGAAACCGGTACGGAAGAATACCAGACCGACATGGACGTCCTGATGGACGATGCAGATTTTATCGGCAGCATAACCATTAAGGATATCCAATACAGATGGGAATGTTATTTTGGAATATTCGATATAACAGACATGATGGAGGGAAGGGATTCAGCTTATTTTCATTTCGGCCCGGTAATTGAAAACGGGGCGATAGGCGGTGCGGAAACAAAAAGTAAATTGGAGTAAGAAATGATGCAAAAAAGATGCTTCTTCTCGGGTAAAAGGATACAAAATAAGATTATGCTGATTTTGTACAAAAGAAGGAGGTATCAAATATGCAGCGAAGAAGAGGTAAGCGGAGAAAATATGGCGGACGCCGGATAAAAAGAAGAATCCGGTGGCTGGGGGCATGGGCAGTCGTCTTAAGCACAGGAATCCTGGCAGTCTGGATAGTGGCGCTGACGGTCTCCGGAATCAGAAATGTGTATGAATCTGCTTTGGCAGAACAGACAGATGGGGAAATTGTATTTTCTTCAGATTCGCTTTCGGAAAAAGGCAGGACGGAGGAAAACGGCAGTGCAGATAAAGCGGTACCGGAAGAAAAGACTTTTCCGGATGGGGAGCGGGAAAAAAGTGCGGAGCCATTGGCTGCCGGTATGAATAAAGAAGAACCCGACCCGGAAACACTGTTGGTAAATAAGTCGGTTTATCTGCCCACCGATTATCAGGTGAACCTTACCACATTAAAAAACGGACAGCAGGTTGCGTCTGTAATGTATACGGATTTGCGAAATATGCTGGAGGACGGAAAGGAATGCGGGCTGTCATTTTTGATTGCAAGCGGCTATCGTTCTTCAGAAAAGCAGGAAAATCTGCTAAAGGAAGAGATAGATAAAAACCAGGCGGCGGGAATGGACGAAGAGGAAGCGAGAAAAGATGCCCTGTTAACGGTAGCTCCGGCACATTACAGCGAACATGAAACCGGTCTGGCGGTAGACATTGTAGCGGTAGCAAACCAGCGGCTGGATGAAACACAGGAGCAGACTCCGGAAAACCGGTGGCTTCAGGAAAACTGCGTTCGTTATGGTTTTATTTTAAGATATCCCGAAGAAAAGGAGGAGGTGACAGGCTTTTCGTATGAATCATGGCATTTCCGGTATGTGGGAAAAACGGCGGCTAAGGCGATAACCGACGGAGGAATGGCGTTGGAGGAATATCTGGAAAAATCCTGATATTCCTTTTTAAGTTAAAAGAGTAAATAAATTATTCCCCGGACAGGCTTTCCCACAGGGAATAGAGCTGTTCCAGTTCACGGTCTGCCTCTTCCTGCCTGGTGGAAATTTCCGTAAGCTTTGCTGCGTCCGTGGCATTTTCCGGCAGAGCCATTTCCTCATTGAGGGAAGCGAGAAGCTGTTCCAGTTCGTCAATCCGGTTTTCCGTTTTTTTGATGTCGTTCTGACGTTTCCGCTCCTTTGCCAGCTCCTCCTTAGAACGTTTCCAGTCTTTTTTGTTCTCCGTTTCTTCCCTGACGGTAACGGATTTTTCCTCTGCCCGGGCAGTGGATACCAGCTGCTGTTCAATATAGTAGTCGTAGTTTCCGCAATAAGAGGTAATTCCGCCCTGGTGTAAATCTAAAATTCTGGTGGCAGTCCGGTTAATAAAATAACGGTCATGGGATACATACAGAATCGTACCGGTATAATTGGTCAGCGCATTTTCCAGAATTTCCTTTGACGTAATATCCAGATGGTTGGTAGGCTCGTCAAGAATCAGAAAATTCGCATTGGACAGCATGAGCTTTGCCAGACTGACCCGTCCCCGTTCCCCGCCGCTTAAATCCCTGATTTCTTTAAAAACGTCTTCGCCGGTGAAGAGGAAAGCGGCCAGTACGTTTCGGACTCTCGTATTAGTCATATGCGGATAAGCATCATGCAGTTCATCAAAAATCGTTTTATCCGGATGAAGTACCTGATGCTCCTGGTCATAGTATCCGATGTGTACCTGGGCGCCGAGAATGATTTTACCGCTGTCCTTGGGAAGAAGCCGGTTAATTATTTTTAATATGGTGGTTTTACCGGTTCCGTTGTTGCCAATCAGGGCAACCCGCTCTCCCCGTTTGATATCCATATGGATGTTCGTAAACAAAGGATGGGAATCGTAGGATTTGGCGAGCCCCTCCACGAGAAGGACGTCATTGCCGCTTTCTACCTCAGGGGTAAGCTTCAGGCACATTTCATCATGGACTTCCTGCGGTTTTTCCAAACGCTCAATTTTATCCAGCATTTTTTCTCGGCTCTCTGCCCGTTTGATGGATTTTTCCCGGTTAAACTGCTTCAGCTTGGCAATAACCTCTTCCTGATGCCGGATTTCTGCCTGCTGGTTCATATAAGCACGGTATTGGGAAAGCCGTACCTCTTCACGTTTGCCGGCATAATAACTGTAGTTACCGTGATAAACGGTACCTCTGGTATGCTCAAGCTCCACGACCTTAGTGACAATCTTGTCCAGAAAATAACGGTCATGGGAGACAATAATCACTGCACCGTCATAGTTCTTCAAATAGTTTTCCAGCCAGGCAATACTGTTCAAGTCCAGATGGTTGGTGGGCTCGTCAAGCAGAATAACGTCCGGGCGGGAAAGGAGAAGCCTGCCTAAGGATACTCTGGTTTTCTGACCGCCGGAAAGCTCTGAAACCGGACGGTGAAAATCGGCTTCCGTAAACCCCAGCCCCTTCAATATGCCGGTAATCTGGCTTTCAAAGGCATAGCCGTCCTGCTGCTCAAAAGTATGGTTCATCCGCGTATAGCGCTCCAAGGCATCGTTTAGCTCCTGTCCGTTAAGGTGCCTCATATCCTGTTCTAACTGCCGGATATCCTTTTGTAAATCAATAACATTTTGTTTGACGCTTAATAATTCTTCAAAAATTGTCTTGTCATAGTAAGAGTCCTGATGCTGGGCAAGATAACCGACGGTAATATCCTTACCGATAACTACCCGCCCCTCGTCAGCCTCCTCCTCCTTCATGATGATTTTCAGCAGAGTGGATTTGCCGGCACCATTGATTCCGACAATGGCGAGCTTTTCTTTTGCTTCGATATGAAAATTAATCTGGTTTAAAATCCCGGCAGCGCCGTAAGCCTTCGAGATATTCTGACATGCTAATACCATGGTTTTTTGTTCCTTATCTGTATTGTGTTTTGCGGTTAGATTTCGTAAATATAGCTGGTGGCGGAAATATCGCCTGTTGTTTCATTTTTAATGGACAAATCCGGCGGAGTAATGGTAACCCGTGTGTTTGCGGGAATGGAGTCGGTAATAAAAGCGCCGCCGCCCACAACGGAATCTCTGCCAATCACGGTTTCCCCTCCCAGGATGGTTGCATTGGCATAGATGGTTACCCGGTCCTCAATGGTTGGATGACGCTTGACGCCGGCGAGATGCTGTCCGCCCCGGGTACTCAGCGCACCAAGGGTAACCCCCTGATACAGCTTTACATAGTCACCGATAACCGTGGTTTCCCCGATTACGATACCGGTACCGTGGTCCATAAAGAAATATCTGCCGATGGATGCGCCGGAATTAATGTCTATACCGGTTTTTCCGTGGGCATGCTCCGTCATAATCCGCGGGATAAACGGAACATGCATCCGATAGAGCTCATGGGCAATGCGATAGACAAAAACGGCATAAAATCCGGGGTAGGAAAAAATAATCTGTTCCCGGTTATCGGCGGCGGGGTCGCCGTCATAGCCGGCCTGTACGTCTAAAAGCAAGAGTGTCTGTATATCGGGAATGGCAGAAAGAAAAGAGTTGCAGATATGCTCTGCCTGTTCCTGTATTTCCGGTATGGAGACGGAATGAATATCTTCCTTATCATAGGCAAGCGCCAGGGCAATCTGTTTTTTCAGTTTACCATGGAGATTAGAAAGCATATGTCCGGTATAGTAGGCGGCATTGCTGGTATCCACGGATTCGGTACTGAAATAACCGGGAAATATCAGCCTTTGCAAATCATTTAAAATTTCGATAATGACGCTCCGCACAGGAAGCTGTTTTGCGGATTTTCCCAGCAGCAAATCGGATTGTGTATAGTTATGGGTAATTGCATCGACAATATCAGGTAAGATTTCGTTAAATTGTTTGTTCATTTTATCCTCCAAAGGGGTATTCCCTATATGATTAACTTATACAGTCAGTATAGCACAGGTTACCAAAAGAAAAAATAGATAATCGGCAGAAAAATACTTGCAAAATATGTAATAGGTGATACAATGATGAAAAACTTTAAAAATCTTGAAAAACTTTTCATTTTTATTTGCGAAGTGAAAGGGATTCATGTATAATAATAACAAGTTATTATGATACGGAAATAATTGGAAAAGGGGATAATCATGAAAAAGGCATTGGATGTAAATAATATCAATCCGTTTTTAAAATCTACGATGAGTGTTTTTGAGAGTGTGACCCAGTTGAAGCTTGCCATTGGAAAACCGGCATTAGCGAAATTTTCCTTTACTATGCCAACCTATACGATTACGGTAGGTGTAGTCGGACAGATGAAAGGGCAGGCAGTACTGGCGATGAATGTGGACCATGCAAAGGAGATTGCCAGCAAAATGATGTTTGGAATGCAGTTAGCAGAGTTGGACGAGATGGCACGTTCGGCGCTTAACGAGCTGAGCAATATGATAATGGGCAATACGGCTACAATATTTTCGACACAGGGGAAGATTATTGATATCACACCGCCTATTGCGATGTTAGGCACCGATTTGCAGATTCAGACAGATATCGATCCGATTTGTGTCCCATTGTTGTTGGATGGCGCAGAGTATTTGAAGTTATACATATGCGTATATGAAGAATAAGGTATATCAAGAAAGGCAGAAAGAACATGAGTAAAATTATTGGAAAAGGGATTACCTTCGATGATGTGCTGCTGGTTCCGGCATATTCAGAAGTGATTCCGAATGACGTTGATTTAAGAACACAGCTTACAAAGAAGATTCAACTGCAAATTCCGCTGATGAGTTCGGGGATGGATACCGTTACTGAGCACAGAATGGCGATTGCCATGGCAAGGCAGGGCGGAATAGGGGTTATTCATAAGAATATGTCCATTGAAGAGCAGGCAGAAGAGGTTGACAAAGTAAAGCGTTCTGAAAACGGTGTCATTACCGATCCTTTTTCTCTTTCTCCGGAGCATACCTTGGATGATGCAGACCGGTTAATGGCGAAGTTCCGTATTTCCGGTGTGCCAATTTGTGAGGGAACAAAGCTGGTTGGGATTATTACCAACCGGGATTTAAAATTTGAAACGGATTATACGAAGAAAATTAAGGAGTCAATGACCTCCGAGGGACTGATTACCGCAAGGGAGGGAATCACTCTGGAAGAGGCGAAGAAAATACTGGCGGAGGCGCGTAAGGAGAAGCTTCCGATTGTGGATGCGGATTTTAACCTTAAAGGGCTGATTACCATTAAGGATATTGAAAAGACAATAAAATATCCCCATGCGGCTAAGGATTCGCAGGGAAGACTGCTTTGTGCGGCGGCAGTAGGAGTGACGCCGGATATTACGGACCGTGTGGACGAGCTGGTAAAATCAAAGGTGGACGCTGTGGTGATTGATACTGCCCACGGGCACTCCGCAAATGTACTGAATACCTTTAAGCTGATTCGGGATAAATATCCGGAGCTGCAGGTTATCGCCGGTAATGTGGCAACCAGAAGCGGTACGGAGGCAATGATTAAAATGGGCGTGGATGCGGTAAAGATTGGTATCGGTCCCGGCTCCATTTGTACTACCCGTGTAGTGGCGGGGATTGGCGTGCCGCAGATTACCGCAATTATGGAGGCCTATGATGTGGCAAAGGAATACGGTATTCCGGTTATTGCAGACGGTGGAATTAAGTATTCGGGAGATATTACCAAGGCGCTGGCGGCAGGAGCAAATGTATGTATGATGGGCAGCCTGTTTGCCGGTACGGATGAGTCGCCCGGAGAGTTTGAGTTATACCAGGGGCGTAAATATAAGGTGTACCGAGGTATGGGTTCTATCGCCGCAATGGAGAACGGCAGTAAAGACCGCTATTTCCAGGCGAATGCGAAGAAGCTGGTTCCGGAAGGCGTAGAGGGACGTGTAGCTTATAAGGGAACCGTAGAGGATACGGTGTTCCAGCTGCTCGGCGGACTGCGTTCCGGTATGGGGTACTGTGGAGCGAAAACGATTGAGGATTTGCATGCCAGTGCACAGTTTGTCGAAATTTCGGCAGCTTCCCTGAAGGAAAGCCATCCTCATGATATTCAGATTACAAAAGAAGCGCCAAACTATTCGGTAGAGTAGCAGATGATTGGATTAGCTGGCTGCCGGGGCTGTTGTGCAAAAGAGAGTTTTTTCTTTGCGCAGCAGCCCCGTTTTGTATAGCATGACAGATTTTGGAAATCCTTATAAAAGGGGATGTTCTTTGTGTAACAGCCCGAGAGTATTTGATTAATAAGGAGGACAAAATGGCAGTTGATTTTAAGGAAAGCAGGACAAAGGAAAATCTGATGCGGGCATTTGCCGGTGAATCACAGGCGAGAAACCGTTATACGATTGCGGCAGAAAAGGCACATGAGAAAAATCTCCATGTGCTGGAGGAGGTATTCAAATTTACCGCAGAGCAGGAACGGGCACACGGAAAGGTGTTTTATGAATTTCTGACTGAACTGTCCGGAGAAAATATTGAGATTGATGGGAGTTATCCGGTAGATATCAGTGAATCCTTAGAGGAGCTTCTTGGTATGGCAGAGCATAACGAGAATGAAGAGCACGACCAGGTTTATAAAGAATTTGAGCGGGTGGCAAGAGAGGAAGGATTTGACAACATTGCAGGCGCATTTTTTATGATTGGACGGGTGGAAAAGGTACATGCCGACCGCTTCGGACAATTTAAAAAATGGATGCAGGACAATCAGTTGTTCATTTCGGAGGTATCCACGACATGGATGTGCTTAAACTGTGGACAGATTATTGAGGCAAAATCGGCGCCGGAGGTCTGCCCGGTCTGCAAGAAGGATAAGGGATATTTTATACGTGTAAAGTTTGCGCCCTATTCCGCTTGATTTCGTCTGCGTAAAATCATCAGGATAAAAGGAAACCATGACTGCCGAAAGCTTTTCCGGCAGAGCATGGTTTTTTACATAGCGGGAATTTTTTTGAAATAGGAATTGAAGAAGCGCCGGAATTAGAATATAATGGAAAAAGTATATCCGTTTAAGTGCGTATACAGTATAGAGCTTGTGAAGCGATAGAAGAATAATTTTAGGAGGATGACATGATTAATACGTTGGTGGAAAAGATTAGTGCCTTAAACGCCCCGATAGTAGTGGGCTTAGACCCGATGCTTTCCTATGTGCCTGCCCATATTCAGAAAAAGGCATTTGAAGAGCATGGGGAAACCCTGGAGGGGGCGGCGGAAGCAATATGGCAGTTCAATAAAGCCATTGTAGATGCCGTTTATGATTTGATTCCGGCAGTGAAACCACAGATTGCCATGTATGAGCAGTTCGGAATACCGGGACTTGCGGCATTTGCAAAGACCTGTGATTATTGTAAGGAAAAAGGGCTGGTTGTCATTGGAGACATCAAAAGAGGGGATATCGGCTCTACGTCAGGCGCATATGCGGCGGGGCATCTGGGAAAGGTACAGGTGGGCAGCAAAAGCTATTCCGGATTTTCGGAGGATTTTGTCACGGTGAATCCGTATCTGGGAACAGACGGGGTAAAACCCTTTGTGGATGTCTGCAAGAAAGAAAATAAGGGGATTTTTGTACTGGTTAAGACCTCTAATCCTTCTTCCGGTGAGTTCCAGGATAAGAAAATAGACGGAAAGCCGCTTTATGAGCTGGTGGCAGAGAAGGTGGTTGAATGGGGAGAGGAATGCATGGGCGATACCTACAGTAACGTAGGCTGTGTCGTTGGGGCAACATATCCGGAAATGGGGAAGACGCTCCGAAAGTTGATGCCAAGGACCTATATTTTAGTACCCGGCTATGGTGCGCAGGGCGGTAAGGCGGAGGATTTGGTGCATTATTTTAATGCGGACGGACTGGGTGCTATCGTCAATTCGTCGAGAGGAATTATTGCAGCGTATAAGCAGGACAAATACGCTTCTTTCGGAGAGCAGAATTTTGCGGACGCCTCAAGGCAGGCAGTAATGGATATGGTAGAGGATATTACCGGAGCAATCGCAAAGCGATAGACAGGAGAAGAACATGAGTGCAGTGAAGATGAGTGCAAGGGTTAAACGGCAGGAGCAGCTTGCCAGTGATATATACAGTCTGGTTTTACATGCACCGGAGATTGCCGGACAGGCAAAGGCAGGGCAGTTTGTATCGTTATACAGTAAGGATGGGGCAAATCTGCTGCCAAGGCCAATCAGTCTGTGTGAGATTGACAGCGGAGAGGGAACCATCCGTTTGGTATACCGTGTAGTGGGAAAAGGGACAAAGGAATTTGCGACATTGGCAGCGGGAAACCGGATAGAGGTGATGGGACCGCTGGGAAACGGATTTACCGTGAAAGATAAGCGGGCTGTTTTAATCGGCGGAGGAATCGGAATCCCGCCGATGCTGGAATTGGCAAAGCGGTTACCGGGAGAGAAGAGTATCGTGCTGGGATTTCGGGATGAGACATTTCTTTTGGAGGATTTTGCTACAAAAGGCGAGGTGTATACCGCCAGTGAGGATGGCGGGACAGGAGTAAAGGGAAATGTGCTGGACGCCATCAGGGAATATGAAATCGAGGGAGATATCCTGTATGCCTGTGGACCGACACCTATGCTGCGTGCAGTTAAGGAGTATGCGTTTGCCAATCATATGGAGGCGCAGCTTTCCCTGGAGGAAAAAATGGCGTGCGGGATTGGCGCCTGTCTTGCCTGTGTGTGCCAGTCAACAGAGGTGGACGGACACAGCCATGTCCATAACAAACGGATTTGTAAGGACGGTCCGGTATTTGATGCACGGGAGGTGACGTTTTGATGAAGCTTTCGGTTAAGCTTGCAGGCGTAGAATTTAAAAATCCGGTAACCGTGGCATCCGGAACCTTTGGCTCCGGTGCGGAATACGGAGAATTTGTTGATTTAAACCAGTTGGGAGCCGTTACGACAAAGGGCGTTGCCAATGTGCCGTGGCAGGGGAATCCGACGCCGAGGATTGCGGAAACCTATGGCGGGATGATGAATGCAGTGGGACTGCAGAACCCGGGGATTGATGTATTTTGCAGCAGGGATATTCCGTTTTTACAGCAGTATGATACAAAAATTATTGTAAATGTATGCGGCAAATCGGAAAAAGATTATGTGGAGGTAGTAGAGCGGCTGGCGGAGGAAAACGTGGATTTGCTGGAAATCAATGTTTCCTGTCCCAATGTCCGGGAAGGCGGAATTGCCTTTGGGCAGAATCCGAATGCGCTGGAGCAGATAACAAGGGCAGTCAAGGCGAAGGCAAAACAGCCGGTTATCATGAAGCTTAGTCCGAATGTCACAGATATTACCGAAATGGCGAAGGCGGCAGAGGCAGGAGGAGCGGATGCGTTGTCCCTAATCAATACGTTAACCGGAATGAAGATTGATATTCACAAAAGGGATTTTGCCATAGCCAATAAAACGGGCGGGTTGTCCGGTCCGGCGATTAAGCCGGTGGCAATCCGCATGGTGTATCAGGTGGCAAATGCGGTTAACCTGCCGATTATCGGTATGGGAGGAATCCGGAATGCCGAGGATGCTATTGAGTTTTTGATGGCAGGCGCCACTGTCGTATCTGTAGGTACAGCTAATTTCCGTAATCCTTATACAACGATAGAAATTATAGAGGGAATAAAAGAGTTTATGGAGGAGCAGGGAATAGAGGATATTCAGGAGATTATTGGCTGTGTGAAATAGGATAGAAAAAAGAACACTTTCTTCGTTAAGAGCGGGGAAGGTGTTCTTTTTTATGAAAAAAGTGAAAATAATAAAAATGGATACACGGAGGATATATGTCTCTGCTAAACTGATACTGAAAAGATGGTTCAGACCTGCGTATAAAGCTTTTGGGCGCAGGACACAAAAGGGATTCTGGCAGGGACGGTAAAATTGGAGGAGGAGTTTTATGGCATATCAGATTTTACTAGTGGAAGATGACCGGCAGATACAGGAAATTCTGGCGGATTATATTTCGGAGAAAAGCGGCGGAATGATGAAGCTTACCCTGGCAAAGGATGGCGAGGAGGGTCTGGAACGGTTTTACGAAACAGAATTTGACCTTGTTCTGCTGGATATCATGATGCCCGGCATGGACGGCTTTGCACTTTGCAGGCAGCTGCGCCAGCAAAGCATTGTTCCGATTATTTTCCTGACGGCGAGGGGAAAGGAGGAGGATATTCTTTACGGATATCATCTGGGCTGCGACGACTATATGGTCAAACCGTTTTCGTTAGCGGAGCTGTATGCAAAGATGAATGCCCTGTTAAAGCGGGCGAAGGGCATGACGGGAAAAAATGAGATTATCTGCGGAGACATTGTGTTAAATCCGGTGAGGCTCACGGTGTCTGTAAAGGGGGCGCCGGTGAACCTTCCACCCAAGCAGTATGCCCTGCTTAAATATCTGATGGAGCACAGGAATATGGTGGTGGAGAGGGATACCCTGCTTATCCGTATCTGGGGCTATGACTATGAGGGGAATGACCGGGTAGTGGATAACCATATTAAAAAGCTGCGCAGGGCATTGGGGGAGGCAGGCAGCCAGATAAAGACAATTATCAAAAGGGGATACCGGATGGATGAGAGCTAAGAAAATGAAAAGCGGTAAATTTTCCTGCAGGGCAATAACTGCGGGTGGGAATGGAGGTTGAGGGATAATGCGGAAAAATAATCATGGAGAAGCTTCCTCCTTGTGGAATCGGATGTGGGAGGAATATAGGGAATCAGTAAATGACAGAAAAGGGCGGAGAGTGGAGCGCAAAAAACGCCGGACAGAAAAGACAGCGGACAAAATGCGGAAAATAGCGAAGAAAAAGGAGAGCTTTCTTCGGACATTTATCGGTATTTTTATACCGGTGCTGGTATTTTCAGCAGCCCTTTGCGTGACAGGCACGATATTTGCATATAATATCAAGAAAAATGCGGTTGAAGCGGTATATTCGGCAAATGATAACAATTTATATAACGAGCTGTATACGGTGTGTGAGGAAATGCAGACTGCGGGGGAGGATTTTGGGCAGAATTGGGTTTCCAGAGTAAAATGGATGATGACCCTTGAGACAATGCACTACGATATGGAGGAAAATGCGTTTAATTCCGATGGGGCCATGCTGCTGGATACCAGGGATTTGTCTGTTGTGGCAGATGCATCGGGGGCGTTCTGGATATCCTTCTCGGCTAAGGGTGAGGAAGAACAGGCGGATTTGGTAACGTGCTTTTGCGTAAATGATGAGCTGAAGAAGATGGCGGAGGAATATGACCGTTTAACCAGGGAGTATCCCCATGGGATATTCCGCATGGAGGTGGAGGATTGTTATTATAGGGACAATGAAATTATTCCGGGCAGGTTTGCCATTCTGGATAATATGGATATCGTTTACGGGGAGTATGACACTACGCCGGAGGTGACGGACGGATATACGCATATCACTTCGGAGAAATACCGCCTGTGGTGTGTATGGACAGAGGGTAAGACGAGGGAGGAATATGATGAGCTGCTGGCAGAGCTTATGGCGGATAGCGAAGCGTGGGATAGCGTGACGGCATCCGCCGGGGTATGCTTCACCAGACAGGAGGGGGGGTTTAACCGCCGCATATATAATACCAGCAGCTTGACTGTTGCAGAAAGCGGGACTCCGGAGCTTTTGCTGATTACCGTTCATCAATATAATCTGGCGAGACGGTATGGCAAAGAGGCGCTTTTGGTCTATCTGGGGGCATTTGCGCTGACTGTACTGCTGTCCCTGATGCTTGCTTTCCGCTCGCATTTCCGGTATCAGGCGCAGCTGCGGATGGAAAGGTACCGCAGGGACATGACCAATATGATGGCGCATGATTTGAAGAGCCCGCTGATGGTGGTTTCCGGGTATGCCCAAAATTTAAGGGATAACGTGCATGGGGAAAAGAGAGATTACTATGTAGAGAAAATATTGGAAAATGTAAGCTATATGGATGCAATGATTCATAATATGTTGAATCTCGCCAAGGTGGAGGGTGATACCCAAAAGCTGAAAAAGGAAAGTATCAGTCTTTACCGGATGACTGGACAGTTTATTGATAAGTATCAGGGCGTGATTGCGGACAAGGGACTGGAAATCCGGATTAACTCAGGCGGTGAGGAAGCAGATAAAGCTGCGGTTTCCGGAAAGGAAGAAATGCTTTTTGCCGATTCGGAATTTATGGCACAGGCAGTTGAAAATTTAATCAACAATGCAGTGAAATATACGCCGGAGCAGGGGGAGATTTTCATTACCGTAAACAGGGAATTTTATGAAGTGCGTAATTTGCTGGCGGCGCCGGTTGGCGGAGAGGTGAAAGACCTCTGGAAGCCTTTTGTAAAGGGGGATAACAGCCGGGGAAATGAACAGGGCAGCGGGATTGGGCTGACCATTGTAAAAAATATTGCAGAGCTGCACGGTTTTTTGTTAGAGCTTACGGAGGAGGACGGTATGTTTACGGCAAGAATACGGTTTTGACGTTTTTCATGAATTTTAAACATTATCTTTACATCGATTTATGGTTATGGTAGAATCCCATTGTGTTGATTTGACAGAGACTGCCGGAAAAACGGAGTCTGTATGGAAGAAGGGAGAAAATCGACGGGAAGGAGAATGTAAAATGAAGAAAAAGATATTGGCATTGGCGCTTTCCATAGCATTATGCTTTAGTATGGCAGCGTGCGGAAGTGAAGGCGGAGAGAAAACCGGAGAAGAGACGACATCTGCGGAGGCAACGGAAGAGCAGTCCGGCGGGAGTGATTCTAGTGAAAACGGGGAATCAGATTTGGCTTATGTACAGGACAAGGGAACGTTGATTGTGGGAATTACGGATTTTGAGCCGATGGATTATAAGGACGATTCCGGTGAATGGGTCGGATTTGATGCGGATATGGCGAAGGCGTTTGCCGAAAGCCTTGGCGTTGAGGTAGAGTTTGTAGAGATTGAGTGGGACAATAAGGTATTGGAGTTGGATGCCAAGTCCATCGACTGCGTCTGGAACGGGATGACATTGACCGATGAGGTGACCAGCGCCATGGAGTGTTCCCGCGCTTATTGTAATAATGCCCAGGTGGCAATCATAAAAGCGGATGAGGCAGAACGGTATCAGACGGTAGAAAGCTTGAACGAGCTGAATTTTGCCGTAGAGGTGGGTTCTGCGGGAGAAAAGGTTTTATCGGAGCTGAATTATAATTTTACTTCGGTAAAAACCCAGGCGGACGCACTTATGGAGGTGGCAGCCGGAACCTCGGACGCCGCTGTAATTGATTCGCTGATGGCGGCTGCCATGGTCGGAGAGGGAACCAGTTATGGAGATTTGACTTATACGGCAAGCTTTAATGCGGAGGAATACGGTGTAGGCTTCAGAAAGGGCTCTGATTTGGCGGCGAAATTAAATCAGTTTTTCACAGACACCAGCGCCGACGGAAGCATGATGGAGACGGCGAAGAAGTACGGTGTTCAGGCAGCGTTGACCGGCAGTGATGAGTAAGCGTTAAACAGGGAATAAAAAGGGAGGGGCTTCACAGGAGGGTTTATTTTCCCTCGGGTGAAAGCCCTTTGCCGGTTAATGGTTATACACTTTGCAGGAGAGTTGATTATTGCGGCAGCCGTCATGAATATCGGGGCTGCCCTTTTTGCATCAATTTCATTATGGCTTGCAGACAGCACAAAGGAAAAGGCAGGTATGGAAATGTCAACAATTATGGAACAGATGCCCATTGTTTTTCATGCATTAAACGTGGGCTTTTTACAAACGTTAAAATTGTTTTTTGTTACCCTGATAGGGGCATTCCCTTTAGGGCTGATTATTGCTTTCGGCTCAATGTCGGGATTTAAGCCGCTGCGCTATTTTACCCGGTTTATTGTCTGGATTGTCCGGGGAACCCCGCTCATGATTCAGCTGTTGATTGTATATTATTTTCCGGGTCTGGTACTTGGAAACACCATATGGGGAGGCGGCGAGGACGGAAGATTTCTGGCGGCTGCGGTTTCTTTTATTATCAATTATTCCTGCTATTTTTCGGAGATATACCGGGGTGGGATTCAAAGTGTGCCAAAGGGGCAGCAGGAAGCGGGGCTGGTTCTGGGAATGACGAAGAGCCAGATTTTCTTTAAGGTGACCCTTTTGCAGATGGTTAAACGTATTGTACCTCCGATTTCCAATGAGGTAATTACCCTGGTTAAGGACACGTCGTTGGCGCGTATAATCGCATTACAGGAAATTATATGGGCAGGGCAGGCATTCTTAAAGGGTTCGCAGGGAATTTCCGGCGCTATCTGGCCATTGTTCTTTACGGCGTTTTACTATCTGGTATTCAGCGGAATCCTTACCGTACTCTTAGGCTGGCTGGAGAAAAAACTGGATTATTTTAAGTAGGAGGAAGATACGATGGCAATATTGGAGGTTCAAAATATTGAAAAAAGCTTTGGCGCAACAAAGGTTTTAAAAGACATCAGCTTTTCCCTTGAACAGGGACAGGCACTGGCGATTATCGGGTCTTCCGGTTCGGGTAAAACCACCCTGCTCCGCTGTCTGAATTTTTTGGAGAGACCGGACAGCGGGAAAATCATTGTCCGGGGAGAGAAGCTTTTTGATGCAGAGGAAGCGAAGAACGAGAGGGAGCGAGATATTCGGAAGAAACGTCTTCATTTTGGCATGGTATTCCAGTCCTTTCATTTATTTCCGCAGTATACCGCCCTGCAAAACGTCATGCTGGCTGGACAGCTTCTGGCTAAGGAGAAGCCGGACTTTAAAGAGAATAAAAAAGCAATTTTAGATGGACTTGAGGAAAATGCGAAGCAGCTTTTGGACAAAATGGGGCTTTCGGACAGGATATCCCATTATCCCCATCAGCTTTCCGGCGGACAGCAGCAAAGGGTAGCCATTGCCAGAGCTTTGGCATTGAAACCGGACATTTTGTGCTTTGACGAGCCGACATCGGCTTTGGACCCGGAGCTGACCGGTGAAGTGTTGAAGGTAATCCGCAGTCTGGCGGAGCAGGAAACCACGATGGTGATTGTTACCCATGAGATGGCGTTTGCCCGGGATGTGGCGGAACAGGTTATCTTTATGGATGAGGGGATTATTTTAGAGCAGGGGGAGGCAAGACAGGTAATCGAGCATCCGAAGGAGGAGCGGACGAGACAGTTTTTGTCGAGGTTTGCAGAGAAATAGGAATAGCGTTTTATCGGAGAAATGCGTTGATAACCATAGGGTTTTATGCTAAAATATGGTTTATATTTACTATCCAGGGAAAGCGGAGGAGTTAAGACAGATGGAACAGTATAAGAAAGAATTTATCGAATTTATGATTGATTGCAGTGTATTGAAATTTGGTGATTTTGTAACGAAAAGCGGAAGAAAGACCCCGTTTTTTGTCAATACCGGATTTTATCGGACGGGCTCCCAGCTGCGGCGGCTTGGCGAATATTATGCGGAGGCAATTAACAGCGAGTTTGGGACGGATTTTGACGTACTGTTCGGACCTGCCTATAAAGGGATTCCGCTTACCGTTGCCACAACGATGGCGATTGCGGAACGATATGACGAGGATATTAAATATTGTTCCAACCGTAAAGAAGTAAAGGACCATGGAGATAAAGGCATTCTGCTGGGCAGCCCCATTGCTGATGGGGATAAGGTGGTGATAATTGAGGACGTCACGACGGCGGGAACCTCGATTGAGGAGACGTTACCGATTATCAAAGCACAGGGGGATGTGGAACTGGTAGGAATGGTGGTTTCCGTGGACCGTATGGAACGCGGTCAGGGTGAAAAATCAGCGCTCAGGGAGATAGAGGAAAAGTACGGCTTTAAGACCACATCCATTGTAACGATGGAAGAGGTGGTAGAGCATTTGTATAATAAGCCGTATAAAGGGAAAGTCATTATTGATGATGCGCTAAAATCGGCGATTGATGCATATTATGAGCAGTATGGAGCAAAATAAGGCAAAGTAATAATGAAAACGGAGGTATCTTATGAACGAGAAGGTTTACAAGACAATGAAAAAGGTTGGGGCATGGAATATTGCCTTTGGAATCATTTTAATTGCGGTAGGAGTAACCGTTGGCATTATGCAGATTATTCACGGCGGAAGACTGTTGTCGGATAAGAAAGAAATTATGTTTTAGAATCAGGGCGGTGCTGTCGCAGAGGGAATAAATTTCTTCGTGCGGCAGCTTTTTTAATCAGGAGAAAACAGTTTGTAATTCGGTTATTGAAATTGGAATAGAGTTATGCTATAGTACATTTATATGTAGTAGTTTTTAAAACTATGTTATGGATTATACAGACTGTGACATAGAATAAAGAGAGTATAGAATCTTGTGCAGGTAAGATAGGAGATGTATTATGGCATATCAGATTATTACGGACAGTTCCTGTGACTTAAGCCGGGAGTTGGTGGAAGAAAAACATTTGCATGTAGTACCTTTTTATATTTCTTTTGATGAAGAGCATTATTTTAAAGAGAATGAAGAAATAAAGGTACACGAATTTTATCAGAAAATGGTAGATAATCCGGAAATATTTCCGAAAACGTCGCTGCCCTCGGTAGAAGATTACTTGGAAGCCTTTACCCCGTATATAAAGGACGGGAAAGATATCATTTGTATCTGCATTACAACGAAGTTCAGCGGCTCTTATAATTCGGCTTCTACGGCAAAGGATATTTTGCTGGAGGATTATCCCGACGCACGGATTACCGTGATTGATGCAACGGTAAATACGGTCTTGCAGGGGATTTTAGTGTTAGAGGCTGCACGGATGCAGGAGGACGGACTTTCCTATTCTGAAGTTATTGAAGGGATTGACCGGATTAAGAAGACCGGAAGAATCATTTTTACGGTGGGAAACATGGATTACCTGATTCACGGCGGACGTGTGGGAAAGGTAATGAAGGTGGCTGTAAATGCTTTGAAAATCCGGCCGATGATTATCTTGAAGGAGGGAGAAATTTTTCCCTTTGGAATTGCCAGAAGCAGAAAGAAGTCTATACAGAAAATTCTGGATAAGATAAAATCCCATTTTGACGAAATCGGAGAATCACCGGATGATTACCAGATTGTTATCGGTTATGGATATGACTACGAAGAGGCGGTGGATTTTCGCAAAGAGCTTCTTTCTTCCCTGCAGGCCTATTCTGGCATAACGGACATCGGAATCTTTCAGATTGGAGCAATGATTGGTGTACACACCGGACCGTATCCGTTAGGGGTCGGGCTGCTTCGCCGGTATGACCGGTAAGCTTTGACTGAGCTGTGCATCGGTTAAAATGGTTGACAATTTTTGGTTTCTTTGTTAAAGTACAAAAAGGGAATGAAGTTCTCCCCTGGGAAACCTAAACCGCTTTTATTAAGCTGATGACTTCTGTGATTTAGTAATCGCAGCAGGACATTGGCTTTTTTTATGTTTAAAGGAGGAATATTTATGTTGATATCACTTGCATTTGTTTTTCTGGCTGGGCTTGCTATGGCATCGGTCTGCCAAAAAATGAAACTTCCCCGGATTATTGGTATGCTGCTTGCAGGAGTTGCATTGGGACCATATGCTTTTAACATTTTGGATGATTCCATTTTGGGGATATCCGCAGATTTGCGTCAGATGGCATTAGTCATTATTTTAATTAAGGCCGGATTGTCGCTCAATATTGATGACTTAAAGAAAGTAGGACGTCCGGCAATCTTAATGTCCTTTTTACCGGCAATTTTTGAGATACTGGCATTTGTTCTGTTTGCCCCGGTTATTCTCAGAATAACATGGATTGATGCCGCTGTCATGGGAGCTGTTCTTGGTGCGGTATCACCGGCGGTTGTTGTGCCCAGAATGGTACAGCTTATGGAAACGAAATATGGGACCCAAAAAGGTATTCCGCAGCTCATTTTGGCAGGTGCGTCATTAGATGATGTTTTTGTCGTTGTACTGTTTTCAACATTTATCGGGGCGGCACAGGGAAATTCAGTGAGCCTTACAGAGCTTATCAATATTCCCGTTTCCATTGTCTCAGGCATTTTTGTTGGGGCGGTTATGGGTATTTTTCTGTCTGCCTTTTTTGAAATGCGGCATGTACATAAAAATGATGTACGAAACAGCGAAAAAGTTATGATTATCCTTGGAACAGCTTTTTTGTTGACGGCATTGGAAGAACAGTTAAAACAGGTTATTCCTGTTTCCGGACTTCTCGCAGTGATGAGCATGGCATGCATGTTACAGTTAAAAAGCGACGCTTCGGTTTCGGCATCTCTTTCTGAGAAGTTTGGCAAGCTGTGGATTGCCGCCGAGGTTATTTTGTTTGTGCTTGTGGGGGCGGCTGTTGATATTCGTTATACCTTGGAAGCCGGGTTAGGTGCGGTGTTCATGATTTTTATTTCACTCATCTTCCGCTCTGTCGGTGTTTGCCTGTGCTTAATCGGAGCAAAACTGAATTTGAAAGAAAAGGTGTTTTGTATTATCGCTTATCTGCCAAAGGCTACAGTTCAAGCCGCTATCGGTTCCGTTCCGTTATCTTTAGGTCTGCCATGCGGTAATATGGTTTTATCGGTAGCGGTATTATCCATTATAATTACTGCTCCGATAGGTGCATTTTGCATGGATATGACCTATCAGCATTTACTGGAGAAAGAAACAGCATCAAGTAATAACACGGAAAAATGTTGAAATTTCAGTAGGGGAAATTTGCTGTTCCTTTTACCGGAGAAGAGGGACTTAAGGGTACGTTCCTGTCAATCAGCACATGTCCGTAAATATCCGTTACCCGGAAATTGTAAGGTCCCGCTCCGGGATTATCCAAAGTAAAATAATTGTATTCTTCCCGGGGAAGCTCTTTATATTGATTGGAGGAGGTCTGTATTTCCAGTTTTTTAACCGGATACCGATGGTTTCGGATTTGTACCTGCATCCAGTATTGGTTGCTGGTGGGCTTGTACACATATTGAATGGGCTCCTCCGTAGGAAGCGGAATGATTTCCCAGGTGACGGTCATTCTTCCGGTGACAAGCGGTTCAATTTTGGAAAAGGCTTCTTTATTTAAATCAATATCTCCCTTTTTCCCTTCTCCGTCTGCCAGTGTATCGGTGACCAGAACGTTGATGCTTCCGTGAGGACCGGTTACCTTCAGATAGGCGCCCGCAAGGCTGCCGGCACGGTAATCCTCTTTGTGGACGGCTGCAACATAATAATTTCCGGCAATATCGTCTAAATTACAGCAGCCGCCAACATAGCCGCCGTCATAGTAGGTACCGTCTCCGGTATGTATTACGCCGATGGAGTATTCTCCGGCGTCGGCATTTACCGTATCGCTGCTGGGCGGGGTGGTAACGGAATCTGCGGCAGATACGGATATGCGGCAGGTATATTTTTTCCCGCAGGCAAGACGGGCGGTAATGCTGGCGGTTCCAGGGGTTTTGGCAGTAATCATTCCCTGTTTATTTATTTCGGCAACAGAAGGATTACTGCTTTTGTAAGTGATTTTTTGCCGGGTGCCGGAAATGTTTAGCGAAAAGGTTTTGCCAGTCTGTAAAGCGACGGTTTTCCGGTTCAGGGACGGTGTTTCCACAATGATTTTACAGCGGTATTTCCGTCCTCCGCATTTGGCATACAGATAAGTGCTTCCTTTTTTCTTTGCCGTTATGCCAACGGATGCTTTTCCTGTTTTTTTCATGGCTGCAATACGCTTGTTTTTACAAATCCATTTAACCGGTTTTTTGGCGCCGGTAAGCTTCAGTGTTTTTTTCTGTCCTTTTACCATGGTGATTTGTCCGGCGCTCAGCCGGATTTTCTTGGCGGCGTTCACCCGGGTGCAGGGGAAAATGCCGGCGGCAGCAGCGAGTCCGAAAAGACAAAAAAGCAATAACAGATGCGTGCGTGTTGTTTTCATTGCTGGGAACCTCCTCGTAATAATTTATTTTTGCTTATGTACGAATTTATCTTGGTTTACCGTATTTTACCATAAGTAAAGCGTAAAGGGAATCTTTCTTTTTGCTGTTTTATCCGTAGTGCCGGAAAAACTTTGATGTCCGGGTTTGTATAAAATGTGTAAATATGTGGAAGAATAGAATTAGAAAGATATACCAAAGAGAAAATTGTCAGATGTTGTAAATATGCACAATTTCAAAGTGGCATAGTGTGAAAAATGCAGAAAATAAAGAATTCGGACAAATTAGCTTACAAAATCGAAAGAAATTTGTTATGATAAAAGCAGTCGAAAAGCGTTAACCTAATTTTAGAAAGAGAGGAGTAAGATGTTTAAGGTTGGAGAATATGTCGTTTATGGTATGAATGGTGTATGCAAAGTTGAAGAAATTGGTCCGATGAATTTGAGCGGAATTGATAATGACAAAGATTATTATACGCTTTTACCACTTTACACAAAAGGAAGCAGGGTATACACTCCTGTGGATAATCAGAAGGTCGTAATAAGACCTGTAATAAGCAAGACGGATGCCTGCAGTCTGATTGACGAAATGCGTGATGTGGAATTAATCGAAGTAAAGGATGATAAGCATAGAGAGCTTGCTTACAAAGAATCCTTGAAATTGTGTAACTGCCGGGAACTGGTTCGAATCATCAATACGATTCAGAAGAGAAAAGAGGAACGGCTGGCACAGGGCAAAAAAATGTCTGCTTGCGATGAAAGATATTTAAAGACTGCACAAGATGGTTTGTATGGTGAGTTTGCAATCAGTTTGAAAATCGAAAAAGACGAGGTGGAGGAATATATTGCGCATCGACTGACGCTTAAGGATATGGCTTCTGCATCTTGATTAGATAAGATTTTGTAATGCACAAAGCGGTTGGTTTTTTCTGAAAGGAAGGAATCAGCCGTTTTTTAATTAAATGTATTATCTATTGATTTCTGAACGACAATGTAATATAATTGTCTTACGGGATGAAAGGAGAGATTTTATGGCTACATCATTATTACAAGTACGGGTAGAAGACTCGTTAAAAGATGAGGCAGCTCAAGTTTTTGAGCGTTTGGGGATTGATACGTCAACTGCTGTCAGAATGTTTTTGAAGCGTGCGGTAATGGAAAATGGTATTCCCTTCAGAATGACATTGCCCAAATCTCCTTATAATGCCGAACGGGGATACAGGGCTATGGTTGAGATTGGCGATGCCTCATTAAAAAACGGGCTTTCTGATATGTCACTGGATGAAATCAATGCCGAGATTGAAGCCTCCAGAAATGAACGAAAGATAATCGGTTGATGAAATATTACGCAGTATTAGACACAAATGTTATTGTATCTGCTATGCTAAAAACCGGCTCGGTACCCGGTCAAGTTGCTGCGGAAGCACTGTATGGAGATATAATTCCGGTGCTTAATGATGAAATAATTGCAGAATATGAAGATGTCCTTAACAGACCAAAGTTTAGGTTTGATAAAAAAGCGGTAAAAGTTTTTTTGGAGGAACTTAAAAAGCGTGCAGTCTATTCTGATTATGGAATGATTAATGATGAGATACCGGATACTAAGGATGTGGTATTTTATGCTGTGCTTATGGAAAAACGCAAGGAAGAGGATGCATATCTTGTAACCGGAAATATGAAGCATTTTCCAATGAGGACATATATCGTAACTCCGCATGAAATGATGGATATTATTGAAGAAAGAAGATAGTGTTGGTCGACAAGTTTTCTCAAACTTGCAACAAACAAAAGTTGTTGGATGAAAAGAGTTCTAAATGTCTGATGGAAAAAGAGGCGGCGATAATGAAGGTAATGAAACATTTTGGAAATCAATTCTCTGGGTTTCTTGGAATAATCCTTGTGATATGCTATAATAAAAATATCTATGTGATTAAGTGGCAGATTTGAGAAAGGCAAGATGGATAATGGGCAGACGGAATAACGGTTATAAAAATAAGCGGGACAGATACGGTATTTACGAATTATCGGAATACCAGACACCAAAGAGGAAGAAGAAAAAAAAGAAGTTTACTATACAGAATGTATTCCGGCTTTTGGGAATTTTTTTATTTCTGATTGTTTTGGTATATGGGGTTTCTTTTGGGGTAAAGTACAGTATGCGGAGTAAGGGGATTTCGCTGTATGAGACAGGTGACTATATGGGAGCGGTATCTTTGTTTGAGGAAGCGTTGAAGCCGAGGCTTTTCCTGTCAGAGGAATTTGACAGGGATATCCGGTTTTATCTGGCAGACTGTTATGTGAATATGGGCGAATATGGGTATGCCTGTAATGAATATAACCAGATTGTGCTGTGGTCGGAGGAAAATGTTGAGGGACTGAACAAGCTTATGGATATCGCTTACGGATTACAGCTATATGACTGGCAGGAATATCGGAGTGCGCTGCCGATTCTGCTTAAGGCATATGAGGACGGCTACAGTGATTTGGTGTTATATGTGGGAAGCTGCTACGGACAAACCGGCGACCTTGAGAATATGCAGTTATACTATGACGTGTTTTTAAATCATAATGAAATGAACAGCTTTATGTATGCACAGTATGCAGCGATTGCCCTGGATGAGGGGAAATTTGATGAAGCGATGAGCTATATTGAAGCGGGTAAGCAGTTGGATGACCAGTCAAATATCCGTGAACTTTTATTTGATGAAATTGTTTATTACGAGAAGGTAAAAGATTTTAATACTGCGTATGAGAAAGCGAAGGCGTTTTTGGAAGCATACCCCAATGATGCTGACGGAAAGAACGAGTATGATTTGCTATATACCAGGCAGACAATAAAAGAGCAGTAAACGTTGGTTATTTTCTTGGGACGGGAGGAATAAATGGCACAGTTTTTTGAACAGGGCAGGCAGGAGGAACGGGTTATTTTGACGGCGGTGACGGAAAGAGGAAGCAGGGAGGAAGAGGAATCTTTTCTTGAGCTTAAGGAGCTGGTGAAAACCGCAGGGGCAGTCTGTGTGGGAACGCTTTGCCAGAATTTGGAATATGCGAATCCGGTAACCTATCTGGGAAAGGGAAAATTGGAAGAGTTAAAGACAATGCTTGTAGCGTCAGATGCTACAGGCATTGTTTGCGATACGGAGCTGACGCCGGTTCAGATGAAGAATCTGTCACAGCTTCTGGAAGTGAAAATTATGGACAGAACCATGATTATTCTGGACATTTTTGCGGCAAGAGCGAATACAAGGGAAGGAAAGATTCAGGTGGAGCTGGCACAGTTGAAATATAATGCGACGATGCTGGTGGGACTGCGCCAGTCACTGTCAAGGCTGGGCGGTGGAATAGGGACAAGAGGTCCGGGGGAGAAAAAACTGGAAATGGACAGGAGACTGATTAGAGAACAGATTTCCCGGCTGAAGAGAGAACTGAACGAGGTGAAAAAACACAGGGAAACCCAGCGGAAACGGCGGAGCGGCAGCAGCAATACGGTAGTCTGTATTGTTGGTTATACCAATGCAGGAAAATCAACATTACTGAATTTTCTGACCCAATCGGAGGTGCTGGCAGAGGATAAATTATTTGCTACACTGGACCCGGTAACCCGGTCGATGAAGCTTCCCGGAGGAAGTCAGATTATGTTAACTGATACGGTGGGATTTATCTCAAAGCTGCCTCATCATTTGATACAGGCATTCCGTTCCACATTAGAGGAAGCGAAATACAGTGATATCATTTTGCATGTAGTGGATGCTTCAAATCCGGATATGGACAGACAGATGTTTGCGGTATATGAAACTTTGCAGCAGCTGGGAATAGCGGATAAGCCGGTGCTCACTGTATTTAATAAGATTGACCGGCTGCAGGAGCTGCCGGTGCTTAAGGATTTAAGGGCGGATGCCGCCGTTTTTGCTTCGGCAAAGTCGGGACAGGGAATTGCGGAATTACTGCATCTGATTGAGCAAAAAATCCGGGAAAACAAGGTGTATGTGGAAAGGCTGGTAGCTTATCAGGATACGGCGCTGTTAGCGGAGGTACGAAGCTATGGGGAGCTTTTGTCTGAGGAATATAAGGAGGACGGGATATACATTAAAGCTTATGTGAGGAAACAGGATGCGGAAAGGCTTTGCCGGGATTAATACAGGAAGATGGCTTTGCCTGAATGATTTTGCGGAGCGGCTTGGAGCGCAGAATGGATAAGGTATGCTACAAAAATATTAAAAAACATTGAAGATTTAAGGATTTCTGTTGAAATCTGTAGAATTGTATAGTATTATGTAACTATGTTATGTAAATTTATTATGTGGAATGATAAGTTAGGGGAATACAGATGATTAAAAATACCGAAATGAGAAAAAGAAAATGGAAAGTAGTATGCATTATCCTGTGGTTTGCGGTTATTTTTATGCTGCCGGCGGCAGGGATACGGGCAGAAGCGGCTGCTACCTGTAAAACCGGAATGGCTTATCCGGCAAATACCAGTACGCAGGTAAATTTCAGGAAAAAGGCGGGGACCATTTATACCACCTATGGGCTGCTGGATAAAAATCAGGCGGTTACCATTTTAGGCTGTGTAAGAAATAACGGAATAAAATGGTATAAGTGCAGGGCATTGATTGGCGGAAAAAAGCGCGTAGGCTATATCAGTGCCGCCTATGTAATAAAGAAGAAGAATCCTTTGGGTATAGTAAACAAAAAAGTGGGCGCTTATTTAAATGTCAGAAAGCAGGCAAAGACATCGGCAGCGGTTATTATGCAGATTCCCAAGGATACCAGGATGACTGTAAAAGCGATTAAGAAGGCAGGGGGAAAATATTGGTATAAGGTAAAGGTTACTTACAATAATCAGACCAAAACCGGTTTCGTGCAAGGTTCATATGTTACGGTAAAAAGAAAATCAGTGTCTGAGGGCTCTGGGGAAAATACCACACAGACAGGATATGTGAACAGTAATGTGACCACCTTTTTGAATATCCGGGAATATGCCAGTACCACCAGCGCAGTGCTGTTACGAGTTCCAAGGAATACAAAGGTAGTGATTCTGGGGACAGAGGGAGACTGGTACCGTGTTCAGGTGACCTATGACGGAAAAACGGTAACCGGATATGCAGCAAAAGAATATATAACCCTTGATGTGACACCGGGAACCGGCGGAGGAAGCGAACCGGAAGACAATAATCCGGGAAATGTTACGGATAAAGCCTTTGAGACGCTGCTAAAGAATTTTCCGGAAAGCTATAAGGCAAGCTTAAGAGCACTGCACAGCAAATATCCCAACTGGAAATTTGTGGCAGTGGATACCAATCTTGACTGGGGAGCGGTCATTGAGAATGAGGGAGTAGTCGGTCGAAATGTGATTCAGAGTAATTATCCGAAAGGAACAAATTCACTGGCGCCGTTTTCTTATCTTTCTACGGAGTCCGGTGCTTATAACTGGGCAAATGATACTTATATTGTAAAGGATGGTGCAAACTGGTACAGTGCAAGTAAAGAGGTAATATCCCATTATATGGACCCGCGTAACTTTTTAAATGAGAATGATATTTTCCAGTTTGAAGCGCTGGCATACGATGCTTCGCAAAGTGAAAGTGTTGTGCAAAGCATTTTAAGCAATACCTTTATGAAAGGAAAATATAATGTGACGGATTCGGCAACGGGGCAGAAGGTCAGCGGAACCTATAAAAAGGCATTTATGGATGCCGGAAAGGGTGCCCAGGCAAATCCCTATTTCCTTGCAACAAGGGTTAAGCAGGAGGTGGGAGTAAACGGCTCAAATTCCACCAGCGGAACCTATCCGGGCTATGAGGGCATTTACAATTTCTATAATATCGGCGCTTTCGATGGAGGCGACGCAGTGGCAAAGGGACTGCAATGGGCTAAAGGAGGGGCTTCCGGCGTAACGACTTATGACCGTCCGTGGACCACGCCATATAAATCCATCGTAGGCGGAGCAAAATATATAGCGACGAATTATATTAACAAGGGACAGAATACGTTATATTTCCAAAAATTTAACGTCAAGCCGAAGGATTCGGCAAATCTTTACATGCATCAGTATATGACGAATGTCCAGGCACCCTATTCGGAGGGAAGGACAACGCGTTCGGCATACAGTGCAATGGGAATATTGGGCGATGCAATGGTATTTTATATTCCGGTATATAAGAATATGCCCTCTGCCGCCTGCGGGCTGCCGGCGGCGGCAGGAAACCCGAACCCTTACCTGCTCAGTGTGAAGCTGTACAACGGAAGTACCGCCTTAAAGGGGCTGACGCCGACATTCCGGTATGACCGGCATGATTATACGCTTGTAGTTCCGAAATCGGTTTCGCAGGTTACGGTACAGGCTTCTCCGGTAAGCACGAGAGCGACGGCATCCGGTACAGGCACATATACGTTAAAAGCGGCAGGAAAGGTAACGACAATTAAGGTTGTGGGACGGGCGGAAAACGGAGCGACCCAGACCTATACCTTTAAGATAACCAGAGACACAAAATAAAGCATTCAGGTAGTGTAAGGCATGTGGCAAAAATTTACTGAAACGGCTGCAAATCAAAAAGGAGAAAATTTATGAGAAAAAAACTTGCAATTTTATTTACGTTTGTTTTGATTATCGGTCTGTCGGTTGCAGGGGCATCCATGAGCAGCAAAACCTATGCGAAGCAGGCGCAGATGCATCTGGTGATACCGGATGCCGTGCAGAAAGAAAATGAATTTACCGTGGAGGTTACTCTGGACAGCGATGTTAATCTGTATTCGGTGGATGCATATCTGGCTTATAACGAAGAAATGCTGGAATTTATTCCGGATAACGATAAGGTGACCGGAACAGCCGGAGTTTTGGAAATAAAGGATACCTATGAAACGGAGACAAAGGTAAAAACATACCGGCTTACCTTTAAGGCGTTAGAGACAGGGCAGGCGGAGATTGCGTTTACCGAAGTATATCTGATTGATTATGCGGATATGGATTATATTGATGTTCCCCCTTCGGCGGGAACGGTAAATATTGAGATTAACCGGGCGGAGGACAGTGATGCGAGATTAACTGATTTGCTGGTTGCGCCGGGAGATTTGAATGTTCCGTTTTCACCCGATTGGTTTGAATATGAGGTGCATGTGGGTCTGGAGACAGAAACCGTCGGCATCAGCGCCATTCCAATGGAAGAGGACAGTGATGTGGAAATGGACATGCCGGAGATGCTGCAAATCGGTGAAAACCGTATTGTGATTACCGTTACCGCAGTTTCAGGAAATGTAAAGACTTACGTCATCAAGGTATACCGTGAAGAAATACAGGATACTTCCGAAGAGCCTGACGGGGAAGCCGGTGAGGAAACGGAAGAGACGGTTTCGGAGGATATCCTTCCGGAAGCGTCTGCACAGATGCCGTCAACGGAAGCGGTAACAACGGAAGAAGTGACGGAAGAACCTATCGAGAATACGGAGCCGGACGGGGAGAAATCCGATGAGGAAAGCGATGAACCGTAGATTGGTTTACCAAAAGGAGATGAGAAAAAATGCTGCAGTGCTATTTGTCCTGCAGCATTTTTTTCAGGTCATCTACGCCAAACAGATAATGCTGATTGCAGAAGTGGCAGTTCACTTCAATAGGTTTATTGTCTGCAATCATTTCTTCGATATCCCGTCTCCCGATGCTCATTACCGCATTGTATATGCGCTCTTTTGAGCAGTCGCAGCGGTAGCAGGGGGCGATTTCATTGTTAAAGGTTACATCATACCCCTCAAAAAGCTTATTCATCATGTCCCGCGGTGTTAATCCTTGGTCTAACAGCGCAGTAACGGAAGAAAAAGCGGTTAAACGGGTTTCCAAATCAGAAATAAGGCTTTCTTCGGCAAAGGGCATAAGCTGTAAAATAAATCCTCCGGCATGCTTTACCGTATTATTTTTTTCCATCAGTACCCCTAAGGCTACCGATGTAGGGATTTGCTCGCTGGTGGCAAAATAATAAGTCAAATCTTCTGCAATTTCACCGGATACCAGATTGGACTGACCGATATAGGGCTCCTTTAAGCCGATATCCCGGATAACGCTTAATATCCCCGAACCCAGCGCTTTTCCGACATCCAGCTTGCCCTTACTGCTGGGCGGAAGCATGACGGAGGGCTGATTGACGAAGCCCTTTACCTGTGCCTGTGCATTAGCGGTGACGGTAAGCCCGCCGATGGGGCCGGAGCACTGTATCTGCAGGGTTAACCGGTCGGAGGTATTTTTACCCATGCTGCCCATGATGGCACCGGCGGTTAATAATCTGCCAAGGGCTGCCGTTGCTACCGGGCTTGTATTGTGAATGGTGCGTGAAGTTTCCACCAGTTCTCTGGTATAAGCACAGAAAAAACGGATTTGGTTATTGGCTGCCGTTCCTTTGATTATGGTATCGTTCATCTTATTTCTCTCCATTTCCTGCAATAATATAAATTCGTTCACTTTCCGGAACAGGCGGATTTTGGGAAAAAGCGTCATACGCCGTTATGTAGTCAAGACCCGCCTGAGCCAGTAAGTCAATAATTTCCGCTAAAGTATACGCTTTCTGGTGGTGGGTTTCAGTAAACCGTTCAAAAAGGGAACTGTCCGCTTTGCGGGCAAAAATGGTCAAATCGTATTGGTTAATCCTTTCCTGTTCAAAATAGCTGTTTTCCCATGTGTAACTGCAATCCGCCTGGTGGTCGCAAAATATCTGGTCGCCTAATATCGTTTCGTAAAAATAAGGCGTTTTCATATCGAAAATGAAAATACCGGAAGGTTTTAAATATTTTTGGACACCCTGAAAGGTGGAAAGCACCTGTTCCGGCTGGAGAAGGTAATTGAGGCTGTCGCAGATACAGTAAAAACCGTCATAGCGGGAAATTAAATCCAGGGCGCACATATCCTGATGCAGGAGGGTGATGTTGGGATTGTCCGCTGTTTTGTCACTGGCAAGGGTCAGCATATCAATGGACTGGTCAATGCCGAGGATTTGATATCCGGCATTTTCCATGAGAAGGCTCATTGTGCCGGTTCCACATCCCAAATCCACCAGGGTACCTGAGGAGACGGAATAGTTAAGGAACAGTTCTGTCAGATAACGGCTCCATTCTTTGTAGGGAATATTATCCATAAATTTGTCGTAGACATAGGCAAATCCCTGATAACTGGTTGACATAAAACAGTACTCCTTTGCAAAATCAGATACAGCATGCCGCACAAATAAAAGCTGGACAATAAAAATGGGCTGCCGCACCTGTTATCCACAAGGCGACAGCCTGAATTAACCTTAATTTGAACATCTCTGCTGCATACTGTCAGTGCAGATATAAGCATTAAAAATCCAATTTATCCTGCTCCTCTAATACATCGGGGTCTTCAGAGACATCAGAAAGACCTTCGTTTTCATAGGCAGACACGGTGTCCTCACTATCTGATTCGGAATCGGCTGTGGTACTAAAGGATATGGTGGGAATGTTATCTTCTGCGTTATTTTCTGTATTATCCTCTGCAAAAATTTCGGTCATGGTATCGGATGGGGCTTCGGCAGTACCGGTATCCTCGGCGGCTTTGGCAACCTCCTGCTCCGTTGGAGCCTCCGGTGTATCGTCGTCGCTAATCTCATCATCCGCCTCTTCATATTTGTCGGATTCGTCCTTTGCGTTGATTGAGATGGAAGTGTACTCCCGATTATGCTCGGTATCCTCTGCAAAGACATCCTGAAATTCGGAATCGTCTTCATCATCAAAGAAAAAGTCGTCATCTTCATCGTTATCTTTACCGGAAAGCTTTGCAAATGCATCCAGACATTTTTGGACGGACGCCTTGTAAAGGGGACTTTCTTTGATTTTATCACGGAATACGTAACAGGTTCCGCCTATTGCAGCTACAGTGGTAGTGAAGGCAAGCAATTTGCCAAGATTACTTTTTTTCTTTGCCATAATTTGTCTCCTTATTTTGTGAATTCAGATGAATAGTTACTGTGTAAACTTTCACAGATGTTTTTCATAGTATAGCCGTATTTTTATAAATAAAACATCAAAGCTGTTCTTATTTTAATACGTAAGGTAAGAAAAAGCAATTCCTTATTTGCTATTTTATGGGTAATATGTTATTTTTATTAAATCAAAACAGAAAGCAGGGAGATTGAGATGCATAAAATAAAAGAAGCAACAAAAAATTTTTTTGTTTGCAGCGTGTTAATGATTATCTGTGGAATTGTACTCATTGCGATTTCCCAAAAAGGCCTGGGGGTGGTTTCGGTTATCTTTGGGCTGGTATTTGCCGGAGCGGGTATAGGTCTTTTGATTAAAGATTTAAAGGAAGAGCCGGAGGAGTAAAGAAAACAGGACAGATTGTGGGGGAATAGGCGGACGCTTTTTGCCGGTTGCACAGGATTTGTACAAAATATACAATCAATATCTGTAAAAATAACTGAATTGAATATAAAATCCTGTTGTCTTTTATTGATATTTGTGATAATATTGAAATTAAACAGGTGAAATTTATTTAATTCACACAAATGTACATGTGTATGAAGGAGGCGTTACAATGCAGAATTTGCCAGCAAATGTTACTCGTGGTAATGATACGAATATTATCTCGATTGCAGCATCTTCCAATAAAGGTATGCTGATTCGTTTTTTGAACGAACAGGTAGAAGAAGGTTTTTATGCACTCGTCATTGATTATCTGAAGGACCATAATTTTGATTTGTCCACAATGTTGGTGGATGATGACGTAAAAGCGCAGTGCACAAAGCTTTATGAATTGGCTGAGTTTGTCGATGAGAATATTAAAAGACCGGGAAAATACGAGATTGAAGAGTGGATTGAACCGTTATTTAAGTTTGTTTATGGGGATATTGACCCCTCTGATACGGATGCAATCATTAATACAACAGGAATTTATCGATACAGCATATGGCTGATTTATTTATATCAGCTGGATATGTTTGGCGAGGCGATGCGCCTGATTGGTGAGCGGGTTGCGCCGCTGCTGATTAATACCTGTTATCAGATTACCGATGCAGATGACAGACCGGCAACCTATGACAAAGCAGTTATGGGTTATATGGATTTAATCAATGTAGTGATGGAGATGGATTTGTCGCCGGCAGCGTCAAATTCCGAGGCATATCTGAACAATCTTGAGGTATTATATGATTATTTCGTGGAAGATACCCATGTGGGTAACGATTACAAGATTCAGTTCAGTATGGGAATGTTTAATTCCTATATCCGGAAAAAGGAATACAACAAGGCATTTGAATTTTACGGCTTGAATGCAGAATATATACCGGTTGACAATATGCGGGTATATGAGAACTTTAAAGAGTTAATCCGGAATTGTAACAGTACCCAGTACACCAATGTGCTGAGCAGAAGCGTTATATCGGCAATTTCCAAGCAGGATATCTATAATAAGAGGATTGACAGCCTGTTAGTTGAGGTATCTGCCTTTGTTAAGAAGGTATATAAGTATATTGAGGATGAACCGGTGATGAAGAAAAATCTTCAGATTTTGGGAACCGGGTCGTCTTTAACGGATAAGAGTAACGTTTTTGAAGGGTTATACGAATATAATCTTGTCTTTCATGAGTGTGGGATTAAGCAGCTGGTCAACCAGGATTTATCCACCCGTTCATGGGAGGAGAAATATGAGATACTGGATATGCTCTACACAACGTTGAACGTTGTGTTCGACGGATATAATGTATATGAGATTTCCAACCGGATTGAGCATCAATACGTGGAGCTTACCTGGATTGGAAACTATGTCAATGCAAATCCGTCCCTGCTTAAGCTGTTCTTCAGTGTGAAAGAGAAGATTAAAGCATTTAAGGTCCGTAAGGATACGATTGTCGAGAAGAGTAAGACCAATTATGAGATTAAGAAGCTTTTAGAGGACAGACAGAAGCATCTGGTATTTCTTGCGGCTGACGATATGATTCGCCATGGTCTGAATAATAAGGGAATATCGCTTATCAGTTCCGGTTACAGCATGGAAAGGGCAAAGAAAATGTTCCAGGATACCTATAACAAAATTGTTCTTCCGTCAAAGTATGAGAAGAAAAAGCATGAGCCGGCACCGACTCCTAAGTTTGGCTTTGGAAAGGCCGCTGCACCGGCAGCTAATCCGGAATTGAACCGAATGTTTAATAACCTTCAGGTGGAGGAAATGCTCTGTAAGTCTGAGTGGCTGTGGAATCAGTATATCGATAGAGGAAAAGTCAGTCAGACAGAGGAGGAATGCACTTATAGTATTGCCTGTCTGGTTAAAGTAGTAGAATTGTTGATTGTCCGTAAGAGTAAAAACGATATACCGGAGTCAACACCAAATAAGCGGGTAATTATCACAAAGACGGGTAAAGTCATTGAGCTTTCGGATGAATCCGATAACAAGCCGGTAAACAGCGGCAGCAATGATATGACGGTAATTGAGCATATCAACTGCATCGAGGATTATTTGCGGGACCGCAGAGAGGAAAACATAGAATATGTGAAGAGCTACATTGAAGACTGGATTGGATTTTTGATGCAGAACAAATTTGATAAAGACTCTTTGCTATCCGTTTTTGACGCAGAGGATATTCGGACAAAAACATTACAGACAATTAAGAAACTGAATTATGATATGGTAGCCTTATAAGAGGGGGAGAGAATAAGTCTGCCATATTATATCAATGTCATAGTGAATAGGTAAGGGTGAAGAAAAATGAAAAGAGAAAAGGAAAAGGCTATGATAAAGAATAAGGGTTTTTCTATGGTGGAATTGATTATTGTCATTGCGATTATGGCAATACTGGCAGGTTTTTTGGCGCCTAGCCTGATTAAATATATCAACAAATCCAGAATCAGTACGGATATGCAGGCGGGAAGGGAGCTTGCCACGGCAATCAGCTCCGTTGTTGCGGATGACGGGGTGAGGGATAATGCGGTAGAGCATGCAACTCCCCACGAAGTGAGCAACATGGACGGTGCCGATTTCAAGGATGAAGTGTTTAAGTTTTTGCGTATCACAGAGCTTAATGGTAAATCCAAGAAAGATATCAATGGAGACCCTTATGTGAATCCGGAGTTTTATTATACTTTGGATGCGGAAAAGAACAAGGTAGAAGTGTATTACGGCGGGACAACAGCAGATTATCAGATTTATCCTAAGGCAGGGAGTAAACTGATTTCGGATTAAAAATCAAATTATGGATAAACGGTTATTTGTATTCAGTGCAGATAACCGTTTTTTTGTCGGAAAAGGCGGGACCCCATTCCTATGGAAGAGGAAGGGTTTTAAAGAACTTCAAGATGTATTTGTACATGGATTTGACCGCAGGTGCCATTAGCTCAGGATTTAAGGAGCATAGTCCAATGGTACGGTGCTCGGCGGGCTTTAACGGATACATATCTACATGGTAGGGGATATTCTGCATAACAAGCTTCGGCATGATACAGATTCCCAAACCGGCAGCTACCATGGCAATCGTGCTTAAATCATCGACAACGTGACAGGAGGAGCGAATCTGGAGCTGATATTTGCGAAAAAGATTCTGGATGTCGGCATCGGTGCTTTCCCGCTGTGAAACAAAATTTTGGTCTGCCAGTTCCTTTAATTCAATATAGCTCCGGTGTCTGGTCTGAAAGTGTTTGGGAACCACGCATAACAGCTCATCCTTATAGAGCGGAACAATGGAGATGTCCCTGCAGCTTGATTCGGAGAGAAAACCTAAATCAACGACGCCGGTTTTTAACCAGTTATAGACATCATCATAGGTGCCCTGATAAATTTTGATTTCAATATTCGGGTGTAATTTGGAAAATCCGGTAACCAGATTAGGAATAAAGCTGTTACAGACGGAAGAGAAGGTTCCGATTTTTACGGAACCGTGCGTTAATCCGTTGAACTCTAAAATTGCCTGTTGAAGCTTGGCATCACTGTTTAGTACGGTTAAAATATAAGGCTGTAGATTTTCCCCGTAGCTGGTCAGCGTGACGCCATTTTTGTTCCGGTTAAACAATGGAAATCCCAGTTCCTTTTCGGCGGTGGAAATGGCATGGCTGATGGCAGACGGAGTAAGATTCAATACCTCAGCGGCATGCTGAAAGCTTCCCTGTTCTACTACAGTTTGAAAAATCTGATAAGCAAGCAGTGTCATGCGGGCTGTCCCCCTTCTTTTTCAAATATATGCGCCAAATCCGCAGGCTGCAAGGTGATAAGCGCTTCCGGGGAGGTTTCCTCTTCCGAAAGCAGACGGTTTGCCTGGGCGGAAATGGCAATGTCTAAAAAGTTACGGATATCTCTGGCGTTCCCGAAATATTTGTCGGAATTTTCGACATAGGTTTCCAGATGCTTTAACAGATAATCTTCTCCTTCCGCACTGAGTTGATAATCGTTCTCTTTACAGAATTTTAGGAATACTTTATATAAATCATTTGCACTGTAATCCGGAAAATGGATGGTTTTCTGGAATCTTGATTTCAGTCCGGGATTGGATTTAATAAATTTATCCATTAAATCCGGATAGCCGGCGACAATGACAATCAAATCCTCCCGGTTATCCTCCATTGCCTTAACCAGCGTATCAATCGCTTCCTGTCCGAAATCACCGCCCGGTGTTTCATTTGTCAGAGCATAGGCCTCGTCGATAAATAAAACGCCGCCGCGTGCTTTATCAATGACCTCTTTTACTTTAATAGCTGTCTGCCCCATGTAGGCGGCGACCATGCCGGAACGGTCAACCTCCACCATATGCCCGCGGGAAAGGATTCCAAGAGAGCAGTAAATTTGTGAAAGAAGCCGGGCAACGGTGGTTTTGCCGGTTCCCGGGTTTCCGGTAAAGACAAAATGTTTGGTTACGGAGGGTGCCTTTAATCCGTTCTTTCGGCGGATATCAATGATTTTTAACAGGTTAATTAGATTTTTTACCTCCTCTTTTACCGAAGAAAGACCGATTAGCTCATCCAGTTGTTTTAACAGGGAGTCCAAATCTTCAATCGTTTTATCCCCGCCAGAGATGCTGCCGATAAAGGGGGTTTCTGATTCAATCTGTGTTTCTGCCGTTTGTTTTGATTTAAACGGAATGCTGTCCGGTCTGGAGGGCATCTCGCCTCCGCTTTTCGTAAATGCCCGGATTTTGCTTTCCAGCATAAAACGGTAGCGGGTAAGCTGATTAACCTCCGTTACATCCATATGTTTGCAGCTGGACAGAAAGTCTTCGCCCAGCGTCTGAAAGGCAAGGAGATAGAGTTTCTTAATATCATAGTATTTTGACTCGTAAATAAGGAAATCATCTTTGCCGTAATCTAAAAAGAGGTATAATGAAGCGGGAGGTTCATTGAGGAAATCATCCCGAATGGTTTTACTGTTTGTGGCGAATTTCTTCAGTGTCGCCTCATCAAAATTGTAGCCTAAAGATTTATTGATGTAGCGAATTTCATCTTTTGCGATTACATGGTCAGAAATGGTCAGAAAAATCAAAAAATTAAGCATATCCATACGGAGCAATTCTTTAATGCTTTCGTGGGCAATATTATTTTTCATGAAGGTTTTATCCATTTTTTCCGCAATGGACATAATTGTATTATAAATGTTCCGTGTTTCTGAATCCATAATTCCCTCCTCAAGGATATGTTGATTTAATCGGCATTTAAATCCTGTAACTGTTTTACGGAAATGTCTTAACAATAAGTTTATCATAGCAAAAAAGAGAACGGGAGGCAATAAGGGGATGACAAAATTTGTGTTAAATTTGTGCTAAAATTACATTAAAGACGGAAAAGCCGCATTGTAATTTGCATAAGGATAGGGTATACTGTTTTTATTTGAGAAATAAGGTAACGGGAGGTATTCTGGTGAAAGAGTTTAAGATGAAACGTTTTATCCAATGTGGACTGATTGTTGCACTGCTATATCTTATTGTACAGCATATTAAGGCAATCCTGGGCTGGGCGGGAAATTTATTTTCTGTTGCGTATCCGTTAATTTTGGGATGCATCATGGCATACATTTTGAATATTTTAATGGTGCGCATAGAAAAAATCTATTTTCCCGGCAGTAAAAATAAATGGATTAACAAATCCAGAAGAGGGGTGTGTATTACGGCTTCTTTTGCTTTGCTGGTTTTGATTGTGATTTTTGTTCTCTATCTGGTTATTCCGCAGGTAGTAGATTGTTTTGTGATTATCTCAAAGGACGTGCCGGAGGTCTTTCAGAATGTATTGCAGTTTTTGATTGAAAAATCTGACGAACTGCCTGCCTTGCAGGAACAGCTTGCCGATTTGGATTTTGACTGGGGAAATATTCTGAATAGGGTATCCACAGGCCTGATGCATGGAACAAAGGGGCTGCTTACTTCAGCCACAACGATTGTGGGCTCATTTTTTGGCGCAGTGGTAAACGTGGTAGTTGGACTGATTTTCAGTATGTATGTTCTGGCGTGTAAAGAAGAGATTGGAGCTAAATTAAACCGAATGATGAAAGCCTTCATGAAAACATCCGTCTATGAAAAGACGGTATATGTACTGGGAGTGATTAACGAATGCTTTTCCAATTTTATCGTTGGGCAGGCGACGGAAGCGATAATTTTAGGAAGTCTGTGTGCGCTGGGAATGTGGGCGTTACGGCTTCCCTATGCAGGACCAATTGGCGCACTGGTGGGACTGACCGCACTGATTCCTATTTTTGGTGCCTATATCGGCGCAGCGCTTGGCGCATTTATGATTGTCACTGTGGAGCCCAGACAGGCATTGGTATTTCTGATTTTTTTGGTGATTTTGCAGCAGTTGGAGGGAAATTTAATTTATCCCAAGGTGGTGGGTTCCTCCATCGGACTTCCCGGGATATGGGTTCTTGCTGCGATTATGATAGGAAGCGGGCTTGGCGGGGTCGTGGGAATGTTGTTAGGGGTACCTGTTGCCGCAGCCTGCTATAAGCTTCTTCGGGACGCAACAAGGAAGAAAGAAGCAGAAGTGGGGAAGCTGCCGGACAACTGTAAACCGGTGTAGGTTCCAATCAGTTATTCCGAAGATAAAGCCGTTTTACCTTTTCCCGAATCCGCTGTACCGCATTGTCTACGGATTTTACCGGTTTATTCAGGGAAAGGGCAATATCCGCATAGGATAATCCGTCAAGATAGAGAGGGAGTATCTCCTTCTCCATCTTGCTTAAATGTTCTTCTAAAAGCTTTTCAATGTGGGAAGTATTTTCACGGTCTAAGATGATGTGTTCTGGATTAGAGTCATTTCCCGCTTCTAAATTGTCAATCAGTTCAACCTCATCCTCATTTATGCGGCTGTAAAAAGAAATATATGTGTTAAGCGGAGAGTGTTTCTTTCGGTTGGACGCTTTAATTGCGCTGTAAATCTGACGGTCAATACAGAGTTTGGCAAAGGTGTAAAATGTGGCGGAGTTTTCGGTTTCATAATGCTGGATTGCTTTAAACAGTCCAATCATCCCTTCCTGGGATAAATCTTCCGTGTCTGCGCCAATCAGGTAAAGAGTACGAATAGATTTCTTTACCAGAGGAGAATATTTTTTCAGCAGATATTCAGTTGCCTCGTGGTCGCCCTGATTGGTTAGGGCAACCAGTTCCTCATCGGTATATTTTTCGTAATTCATATAATCTCCATGTAGTTTAATCGTATAAATAGGGTTTTCGGACTATTCCGTCGGGACGGAATCAATAACCGGCTCTGGTGAAGGCGGTTCGGTAGCTGCTTCCGTAACGGCTTCTGTGGTGACAGCCTCGGTGGTGGCTTCTGTTGTGACGGCTTCCGTAGCTGCCTCTGTGGTAGCCGCTTCCGTGGCAGCAGCTTCAGTAGTTAGCTGTGTAGTAGCATCACTGTTGACTCTATTGGTAATTACGTCGATATTATTTTCAAGGTTTTCCTTATCTGCATCCGGTTGTTCCGAGCCGGAAGCGGATGTATTGTTGTCTGTCCGGCGGTCAACGCTTTCCGTAGTGGTTTTGCTCTGTCTGCGTTTGGATTTGGAGCCGCTGCCGGCGCTGTTTACAATAAAGGTAATAAGCCCCAGAAACAGACAGGCAATAACGATGACAATTAAAATCAGAACAATGGTTTTTAACATGTCTCTGCTGGCTGTTGTGCGGATGGTATCTTTTTCCTCCATCTGTTTTTCCTGCGAACGCTGTGCCCTGGATTTGGCGGCCGCAATCCTTTTTTCCTCCTTTAGCTGCAGCTTTTCCTCTTCTTTTTCAAACTCGTCGTCATATTCATTTAAATCAAAATCAATAATATCGAAATCCTCAGGATTATCTGATGTCTGCTTTTGCTTATTCATAGGTTTTTGCGGGGAGCCCCTTATCCTTTCTTTTTTGCTATCATCATACAACAAAACAGCGGAATAATCAAATGTCGGTGAAAATCATCATACAAAATTCACAAAATAAAAGAGCAATAATTTATGAACTGGAAATTGTTACACTGAATTGACGGCACGGTGTAATTATGGTAAAGTAATAACGGTCAGATAAATCTGAATAGTTTTAAGGAAAGAACAAGAAGGAGTTGCAGAATGGAAGGCGAAGCAGTAGCTAAGAATTTTATAGAACAGATTATTGATAAGGACTTGGAAGAGGGGAAGTATAATCAGATTGTAACCCGGTTTCCTCCGGAGCCGAACGGCTATCTGCACATTGGCCATGCCAAATCCATTATCCTGAATTCAGGTTTGGCTGAGGAATATCATGGAACATTTAATCTTCGATTTGATGATACAAATCCGATGAAGGAAAAGTCGGAATATGTTCAGTCCATTTTAGAGGATGTAAAATGGCTGGGAGCGGATTTCGGCGGTAAGGTATATTACGCATCGGATTATTTTGATGCAATGTATGAAGGGGCAGTAAAGCTGATTAAGAAAGGAAAGGCTTATGTCTGTGACCTTTCTGCTGAAGAGATAAGGGAGTACCGGGGAACGTTAAAGGAACCGGGAAAAGAAAGCCCTTACCGAAACCGCAGCGTGGAAGAGAACCTGGAGCTGTTCGAGCAGATGAAAGACGGGAAATTTCCGGACGGAGCCAAGGTGCTTCGGGCGAAAATCGATATGGCGTCGCCGAATATTAACATGAGGGACCCGGTAATTTATCGGATTGCCAGAATGACACACCATAATACCGGAGATAAATGGTGCATTTATCCGATGTATGATTTTGCACATCCGATTGAGGATGCGGTGGAGGGGGTAACCCACTCGATTTGTACATTGGAGTTTGAGGACCACAGACCGTTATACGACTGGGTAGTCAGGGAATTGGAATTTGAATTTCCTCCCAAGCAGATTGAATTTGCAAAGCTGTATTTACAGAATGTAATCACCGGAAAACGATATATTAAAAAACTGGTAGAAGATGGTGTGGTGGACGGATGGGATGACCCGAGACTGGTGTCAATCAGTGCGCTCCGCAGGAAAGGCGTGACTCCGGAGGCGATACGGATGTTTATGGAGCTGTCCGGAGTATCCAAGGCGAATTCAACCTCGGATATGGCGATGCTGGAATATTGTATCCGTGAAGACTTGAAAATGAAAGCAAAACGGATGATGGCGGTATTGGATCCGGTTAAGCTTGTGATTGACAATTATCCGGAAGGGGAATCGGAGCTTCTGGAAGTTGAAAATAATCAGGAAAACGAAGAACTGGGAGTAAGAAAGGTAAGCTTTAGCAGGGAGCTTTATATTGAAAGAGAAGATTTTATGGAGATTCCCCCAAAGAAATATTTCCGCTTGTTTCCGGGAAATGAGGTTCGTCTGAAAAATGCATATTTTGTCACCTGTACAGATTTTGTGAAGGATGAGGACGGACGAGTAGTAGAGGTGCATTGTACCTATGACCCGGCGACGAAATCCGGCTCCGGTTTTGAAGGGCGAAAGGTAAAGGGAACAATTCACTGGGTAGATGCCGGGACGGCGGTGGAAGCGACAGTCAGGCTTTACGAAAATCTGATTCGGGAAGGGGAAGAGGTGCTGGAGGAGGACTATTCCAATTTGAATCCCGATTCCCTGGTGGAGATGAAGAATTGTAAGCTGGAGGCGGCATTTAAAGGAACCGAGCCGGGAGAACGGTTCCAGTTTTTGAGAAACGGTTATTTTTGTACTGATTTAAAGGATTCTACAAAGGAGCGGCTGGTGTTTAACCGGATTGTTTCGTTAAAGAGTTCTTACCGACCAAAATAGGAGGGTTTATTTTCATGGGATTATTTTCAGGATTAGAGATATTTGGCTTTAAAAGTGCAAACTTGAAGATTTACAACAAAGAGGAGAATAAGGAGACCAAGCAGTCCGGAGAGGCTTTGGAAAAGAAGGAAGAGGTCGTGCGGGAGGAGGATTTTTTGTTCTTAAAAACCTACACCTGTCCGGTATGTGATAAAGAATTTAAAACCCTGGCAGTAAGAGCCGGAAAGATTCGCAGTATGGGACAGGATGATGATTTGCGTCCCCTTTATAAGGAAATGGACCCGATTAAGTATGATACCATTATTTGTCCGAACTGTGGATATGGAGCTTTAATTAGATATTTTAATAATGTGATGCCCCATCAGGCGAAGAAGCTTCGTGCGGAAGTGATGGACAGCTTTAAGGGGATGACGCCCAGTACGGATGTTTACGATTATGATGAAGCAATTACAAGATATAAAATGGTTCTCTTGTGTGATGTGGTCGGCAATGTGAAAAACAGCCGAAAAGCATATACCTGTTTAAAAATGGCGTGGGCAATCAGGGGAAAGCTGGAGAGGGAAAGCGCCAGTCTGACACAGGAGGAAAAAGAGCTTCTGCAGGCAGATGAGATGGAATGTATTCAGAACGCTTATGAAGGTTACATGCTGGCATTTTCCACAGAGAATTTCCCTATGGGAGGTATGGATGAGGTAACCGTCACTTATCTTACTGCGGAGCTGGCGTATAAGCTTGGGAAATACAAAGAATCCATACAACTGCTTTCCAAAATACTCGGAAATATCCATGTATCGTCAAGAATTAAGGAAAAGGCATTGACGTTAAAGGAGCAGATACGGGAGAAGGCAAAGACGGAAAATAACTAATGGGGAGTGTTAGCATTGTCAATGATATTACAGCAGAATCAAAAATACATTTATGTATTACTAAGCAGAACACATACAGTACCGGCAAGACTGATTAGACTGTATACAGGGGAGCCTTATTCGCATACCTCCATCGCATTGGATGTGGAATTGAACGACATGTACAGCTTTGCGCGGAAACACGTTTATAATCCCTTTGACTGTGGATTTATTGATGAGAATATTGAAACAGGGATTTTCGGGAAGGATAAAAATATTTATTGCAGCGTTTATGCAGTTCCGGTTACCGAAGAGCAGTACCAGATAATTAAGCAGGAAATAGATGTGTTTATCAAGAACCGGGGAGAGTACAAGTATAATTATTCCGGTTTGTTTAGCATAATGTTTGGGAGAAATGTAGAGGACGGTAAGCATTTTTTCTGTTCCCAGTTTGTTTCCCACATTTTTTACAAAAGCGGAATTAAGCTGTTTGCGAAGGAGGATGGTTTGATTAGGCCGTATGATTTCCATGTCCGTTTGAAGGACAAGCGGATTTATAAAGGAAAGCTTTCCGAATACAGACAATTTTTACGCAGTCATGAAGTAGAATATGCAGAAAGTGGACAGGAAGAGTTTGCAAAGGCAATATAGGAGAAAGCAGGATAAAGAGCCACGGATTAAGGGTTTATCAGCAGCGTCGTCAGGAGCCGGGATAAATTTGCCTGTCCGTGGCTTTTGTATGGATATCGAAAAAATATTCAGGAATTATTCGCATCGGAGGTCATTCTGCTGTGGGTTTTTAAGATTGCCCTTGGCAGGGCATCCTTAGCATTCTTCCAGGGCTCGTTCTGATAGCGGTAGTCAAATTTATTGATGAACCAGTCGATATCCTCCTGCATTCGCTCCATATGGGAAAAATAGACGGTATTAAGGTCGGAATAAAACTGTTCAAGCTGTTCCTTTGACAGGGCTTCCGCCGCCCGGTCAAATAAAAGGGCATAGTGATAAGTACAAAAGCCCTTAGAAGCTTTTATTTTTTGGGAAAAGGTGCTGTCTTTTTTATATAGATGGAATATCGTATCTACATAGCGGTCAAAGGTCTGGTTAACCCGGCTGCAGATAAAGCAGTTGTGCTGCAGCTTGTCCACATAACCGCCAAGGGCGGAACCGTCAGCCTGCTTTTTGAACAGAGATTTGCCGGAGGGGGCGGAGGAGGATAATTCCTTTAAATCCTTTGTTACCTTTGCCATATGGGTGCTGAGAATAAGCGCCAGTCCAAGACGGTTTTTCTGTTGATACAAAACCTCGATATGTTTTTCACAAAACCCCATTTCATCGGTAAGGGCACGGTTATCGTCCTCCATGTAGCTGGGACCAAGCGTATATTCAATGGCATTTTGTTCCAGCTCCTGTTTCATTTTGCATAAAGGACATTCGCAGTCGCTTTGAAACGCATCGGTAACCGGTATGGTATATAATTGTTCTTTCATATTCGGACTCCTTTTTTTGATTATCATAACATATAATGCGGATTTTTCCAAATCATAGTGGCAAAGGAAAAAAACGGGGGGAATTTGGCAGGGCAACCCGGTTCTGAACGGCGCTTTGGGATAATATAATATTTATGAATGCATTGATTTACGAGGCGAAATAGCGGGGAAGCAGAAGAATTAACAAAATTGACACAATTATTTTTAAATTAGGGGTTGATTTTTTGGAAAAAATGGGTAAAATAAGAAATATGTTAGCACTCAAATTGAGTGAGTGCTAATGATGAGAAAGAGACAGCCGGATAGGGCTGAATAAAAAGGAGGATATTCATATGAAGTTAGTACCGTTAGGTGACAGAGTTGTATTGAAAGAATGTGTAGCAGAAGAGACTACAAAGTCAGGTATTGTTTTGCCGACTTCATCTCAGGAGAAGCCGCAGTATGCAGAGGTTGTGGCTGTTGGTCCGGGAACGGTTGTTGATGGCGAAAAGATTGAGATGCAGGTAAAGGTTGGAGATAAGGTTATTTATTCCAGATATGCAGGCAACGATGTAGAGTTGGACGGAGACAAATTTATTATTGTAAAGCAGAATGATATCCATGCAGTGGTAGAAGCTTAATTTTGGCAGGGATTAGAGTAATTTTCAGGTAAAATATGAAGGAGTGCCGGTATTGTATGGGCGCTTCGGTTGATAAATAAACAGAATATGGAGGTTTTTAGATATGGCAAAGGAAATTAAGTATGGCGTAGAGGCCCGTAAGGCGTTGGAGTCCGGAGTAAATCAGCTGGCAGACACGGTGAGAGTAACGTTAGGACCTAAAGGAAGAAATGTGGTATTGGCAAAGTCATTTGGCGCACCGTTGATTACGAATGATGGTGTTACCATTGCAAAGGATATTGAGTTAGAGGATGCTTTTGAGAATATGGGCGCACAGATTGTAAAAGAGGTGGCCACAAAGACAAATGATGTGGCGGGTGACGGTACAACTACGGCGACGGTTCTTGCACAGGCAATGATAAATGCCGGAATGAAGAATCTTGCAGCGGGTGCAAATCCGATTATTTTAAGAAAGGGCATGAAGAAAGCCTGTGATACTGCTGTAGATGCGATTACGGAAATGAGTGAGACAATCAGTGGCAAGGAGCAGATTGCAAGAGTAGCTTCTATTTCTGCCGGTGACGAGACTGTGGGAACCATGGTTGCCGATGCGATGGAGAAGGTTTCCAACAACGGTGTGATTACCATTGAAGAGTCAAAGACCATGAAGACAGAGCTTGATTTGGTAGAAGGTATGCAGTTTGACCGTGGTTATATTTCTGCCTATATGTCAACCGATATGGAAAAGATGGTAGCTGAATTGGATAATCCTTACATTCTGATTACCGATAAGAAAATTTCCAATATTCAGGATATTTTGCCGCTGCTTGAGCAGATTGTACAGGGTGGCCAGAAATTGCTGATTATTGCAGAGGATATTGAAGGTGAGGCGTTAACCACTCTGATTTTAAATAAGCTTCGCGGAACATTCCAGGTAGTCGGCGTAAAGGCCCCTGGCTATGGTGACAGAAGAAAGGCAATGCTTGAGGATATTGCCATTCTTACCGGTGGTAAGGTGATTACCGATGAATTAGGTCTTGATTTGAAAGAGACGACATTGGAGGACTTAGGTCGTGCCAAGAGTGTCAGAGTAGAGAAAGAGAATACAATTATCGTAGATGGCGACGGTGATTCAGCGGCGATTGAAGGAAGAGTAAATCTGATAAAAACACAGATTGAAGAGACGACTTCAGAATTTGACAAAGAAAAATTGCAGGAGAGGCTGGCAAAGCTGGCAGGCGGTGTTGCGGTAATCCGTGTAGGTGCAGCCACTGAGACAGAGATGAAGGAAGCAAAGCTTCGTATGGAGGACGCTTTGGCAGCTACAAGAGCAGCTGTGGAGGAAGGAATTATCGCAGGCGGCGGTTCTGCATATATTCATGCAAGCAAGGAAGTGGCAAAGCTGGCAGCTGCCTTGTCCGGAGACGAAAAGACGGGTGCAGAAATTATCTTAAAGGCATTGGAGTCTCCGTTATTCCATATTGTGGGCAATGCAGGTCTGGAAGGTGCGGTAATCATTAATAATGTAAGAGAGGCGGAAGCCGGAGTTGGATTTGACGCATTAAATGAAGAATATGTCAATATGATTGAAGCCGGTATTATTGACCCGGTAAAGGTTACCCGTTCCGCATTACAAAATGCTACATCGGTAGCATCGACCTTACTGACAACGGAATCTGTTGTCGCAGATATTAAGGAAGAAAACCCGATTAATCCGGCAGCAATGCAGGGCGGCATGGGCGGAATGATGTAATATCGCAGTAAACTAAACAATGAAAAGAAAAACCCCTCTTCATGGTGAGCTTCTGCTTACTGTGGAGAGGGGTTTTGTGATAAAAGTATAGGGTATCGTCTGAAAAAGAATGATATACGCTATCGTCAAGCATGCTCATGTTGACTTCATTGCATGAAACGGGTATAATATGGGCAGAATATTACTACTGTTGATTCGAGGAGGTGTCGATATGAATATTCGCCCATCGGCAGCAATCAGACAGAATTACAATGAGATTGCCGAGCAGTGCAGAAAGACCGCAGAGCCAGTTTTCCTTACCAAGAACGGCGAGGGGGATTTGGTGGTGATGGATATTGGGACTTATAACCGCAGGGAAAAGATGTTAAAGCTCCGTGAGGAACTTTTGGCGGTTGAGGAGGACAGGATGCGTGGCAGCAAGGGCTATTCCGTTAATGAAGTAGCCGCAATGATGCGTAATGCAATCAAGGAGGCGGCAGGTCATGGAACAGCAGAATAGATACCGTGTCATCGTGTCAGAGCGGGCAACGCAGATGCTTGTTTCCCACGCCGCATTTTTGGCACAGGTCAGTCCCGAAGCTGCGGAACGTCTGACTGCAGAGTTTGAAAAAACGGTGGATTCACTGGAAATCATGCCGCAGAGATGCCCGTGGCTCACAGGGGAATATATACCCCGAAATGCCTATCGGTTTATCCTGTTTGAAAAACGCTATATGATAATCTTCCAAATCGTGGATGATATTGTCTATGCAGACTATGTAGTGGATTGCAGGCAGGATTACGGATGGCTTATACGGTAACAATGAAATAACCAGAAAAGGAATCGTCACTTATTGCAAGTGGCGGTTTTTATGCCCCAAAGGAGGTGTTCACATCCACCTTGGACTGAAGGATAAGGCGGACGAGCTGAAGTGGGTGAAAGGCTGGAGGATGAGAGGAAAGAGTTGGATAAAGCAAAGGGAGAAAAAGTGGTATCGCAGAAAATGTTCTGTGCAGATAAAGCATTAAAACAAGAAGTGAAAGAAATTTACGAATCTCTTGGAATGGACTTACCTACGGCATTACGTATGTTTATGAATAAAAGTAAAATGGTCAAAGGCGTTCCATTTGATGTAAGACTTCCGGAAAATACGGTTACAAGAGCTGAAAGAAAAAAGAGGTAACAGCATGACATATTATGAAGTAATAGACACAAATCTGTGCAGATGGTGTTAACGACGGTTAGAGAGTTTGATGTGGAAGTTTTTCCACAGCCTACGGGAGAAATTTTTGTTGATATGGACGATTTGATATTTTATGAGGTGGCGATGGAAAAGCGGAATGATGATGCGTATTTAGCGACGGGGAATCAGAAACATTATCTAGTTAGAGATTTTATTGTTACGCCAACAGAGATGATAAAATTAATTGCTTGAAGAAAATGGTATGAAGAGAGATTGAATATGATAAAAATACTTTTCGTCTGCCACGGCAGTATCTTGAAATGTTCCTGAAAAGTCTGTAAAATCAATAGTTTCATGGTAAAATAAGGCGCTTACTACACCATTTTTGAAAGAACCTTGAAATGACAAACAGAAAACTCAATATTTTTTGAAAATATAGTATTTTATAAAAAATTTTGGTATGATATGAATTGGGCA